>NZ_BSBI01000014.1:0-272157 GCF_034961445.1 Streptomyces yaizuensis | reverse complement strand
GCATCGCCACCCTCGCCACCACCCTCCGCCAGAGCGACCCCACCACCGCCATGCGCCTCGCCCTCGCCGCCCACCACACCGCCGACCTCCCCGAAACCCGCGCCGCCCTCACCACCGCCGCCACCCAGAAAGAACAGGACCTGTTCCCCTGGCCGGTCGGGACGGTGCACGACCTCGGTGCCGACGGCCGCACCCTGGTCAGTCAGACGCAGCAGCGGGTCACCTTCTGGGATGTGACGTCCCACCGCCGAACCGCTTCCCGTCCGGCGTCGAAGAGGTTCGAGGCGCCGGGCCTGGTCAGTCCCGACACCCGCTGGCAGATCTACCAGGACGACGGCCATGAGCTGCTGTGGGACATCCGGGCCGCTCGGTTCCGGGGCGGGACCCTGCCCTGGAACACGGAGTTCGGGCCGGGAGGGCAGCTGCTGCTGCGTTCCCAGGCCATGAGCGGTCGGGAGAAGCTGGCCTTCCAGGTCCGGGAGCCGGCCTCCCGGCGGCTCGTGGGGCGGGCGAGGCTGCCGTACCCGGACACGGGAGCGGAGGTGGCACGGCTCAGCGCCGACGGCCGCCTGCTGGCGGTCTGCATACCGGGTCGCCAGGTGGAGATCTGGGACGTCACCCGGGACCGGCGGGTCCCGATGTCCCGGGCGCCGCGCGTTCCCGCCACGCGGCACTGCCGCGAACAGGAGTCCGTGTTCGAGTTCACGCCCGACGGCCGCAGGCTGGTCCACTCGGCCGGAGACGGTGTCCGCCTGTGGGACATCGCCTCCGGCCGGGAGCTTCCCCGGGTCCACGAAGGGGCCTTCTGGGACGTCGAGTTCAGCGCGGACGGCCGCTACATGGCGGGGGTCGACAACGGCGGGATCGGTCTGTGGCGGATCGACACCCCTCCCGTCCTGGTCCTGCGCCATCCCCTGCCCCTGCGGGAGGCCGGTCGTCTCCGGCTCGACCTGGGCGAGGGCCGGCTCCGCTTCACCACGACGGAAGGGGTCCATTCGCTCAGCCTGGAAGGGGTCCTCACCGCACGCTGGCACAGCAGGCCCGCGACGGTGGCGGCCCACAGTCCGGACGCCGCCGCGCTGGCCGTCGCACGGCAGGACCCCGACGGCCGCACCCGGCTCCGGGTCTCCGACAGCGGCGGCACGGGGAAGGTGGCCGTGCTCCCGCAGTCCTGCCCTCCCCCCACCCGCGCCAACTCGCTCTGCCACATCACCATGGCCTTCCGCCGTGACAGCCGCGTCCTCGCCTACGCCTCCAGCGACTTCCGGGAAGCCGACAACGTCAGGTCGTCCACGTCCGTGCACTTCTGGGACCTCCCCGGCCGCCGTACGGGGAGCAGCCTCGCGATACCCGGCGACGAGGACGGCCATCCGGCCTGGGTCACCGGTCTCGCGTTCGCCCCGGACGGTGCCTCCCTCTTCCTCACCGGAGCGGACAGCGGGCGGGTCCAGGAGTGGGACCTGCGGCGCCGCGCCGCCCTGCGCACCCTGGACGCGAAGGGCGGCGGAATCGACGTCAGGCCCGACGGAAAGGCCCTCGCCACCCAGTACGGTGCCGTTGCCGTGCTTCCGTCCGGCCGGGTGACACAGTCACGGAACAACCACACCGCCATGCTGTTCAGCCCCGACAGCCGACACCTCGCCACCGCCGACGGCATCGGACAGATCACTCTGTGGGGAGCCGACAGCGGGCGTCGCCTGGCCGTACTCGCCGCCGGGCCGTCCGCCGCCACCGGGGACCGGCCCGACGCCGCCACCGTCCTGGCCTTCTCACCCGACAGCGGCACCCTGGCGGCGGCGGGCGCCGACGGCACGATCCGGCTGTGGGACACCACCGCGCACCGCCTGCTGGGCACCCTCCCCACGGCGGGCGGCGGCGTCCTCTCCCTCGCCTTCGCCCCGGACGGCAGGACCCTCCGCGCCGCGAGCCGCCACGCACCGCCGCAGACCTACGCCCTCGACCTCCAGCACATGATCAAACGCGTGTGCGCCCGCGCCGGAACCGGGCTGTCGCGTGACGACTGGAACACGTACACGAACGACATCCCCTACCGGCCCACCTGCCCGGGACCCGGCCGGCCCTGACGCCGTCGGGGTCCGCCGGTCGGGCTCACCGGATCGAACTCCCCCGCGGCTGCAACGGGGTTCGTGGATACGGCGATCTCCGTACGCACTAGGCTGCGCGCTTGGGTTCGGTGAGCGGACGCGCACGGAACCCGCCGCGTGCACGGTGGCCCCATCCACGACCGGGCGCCGCCGGACGACACCCGTGCCCCAGGGGCACGGGGCCTGGAGAGGTGATGGAGACGAGCCCGGACACCGAACTGCTCGATTCGATACGGGCCGTGATCCGGCTCGCGCGCATCGCCCAGCAGGCGTGCGAGGAGGCCGGGCTGACCCTGGCCCAGTACCGGGCGCTGAACAGCGCGGTGCGCGGCGGTCAGCGGGCGTACGAGCTGGCCCGCCACACCTCCGTGAGCCGGCCGGCGATCTCCGCGCTCACCAGCGGCATGGTGCGCCTGGGACTGATCGAGCGCGGCGGCTCGGCGGACGACGGCCGCGGTGTGGTGTTCTCCATCACCGACCAGGGCGTCGAGACCCTGCGCCGGGCCGAGGGACTGCTCGTGGAGAGGATCAGGGACGTCCTGGGGGAGTCGGGCGACGGCGCGGTGCGCGCGCTGAGCGCGCTGCGGGTGGACGAGATCGAGGCCGCGCTCGACGCCCGGGCGCTCCGTGACTTCGGGGCCCGTCCTCACCGTCCCGACCGGTGACGGAGCGGCCCCGGCGGGTGCGCGGGCACCGGCGGCTCCCCGGCCGCCGCCGCGGCGTCGCCGCGCACATGGCCGCGGGCGCGGAGGAAGAGGACCCCGCCCACCAGGGCCGAGAAGGCGACGGCGGCGCTGATCGCCGTCCGGGGCCCGTGCGCGTCGGAGAGGAATCCGGCGAACACGGACCCGAGGAACCCTCCCATGAGGAAGGTGAACACCGGCAGGATCGCGAAGGCCTGGGCCCGCATCCGGGGCGAGGTGACCGCGGCCACCAGCGGGCTCACGGACACCAGCGCGAGACCCGCGCAGACCGACGCCAGCAGATGGCAGGCGATGAGCAGCGGAGCGGGCCGCAGCCAGATCCCGCCGGCGGTGATCGCGCCGAAGCCGAGGATCGCGGCCCCGGCGACGGTGACCGTGCGTTCGGGACGGGAGCGGAACGACCGGTCGAACTGCCGTCCGCCGGCGACCATGGCCGCGATCACGGGCAGCTGGACGAGCGAGAAGAGCAGGCCGCGTTCGAAGGCGTCGAACCCGTACTCCTCGCCCAGCAGCAGGGACATCTGCACGGGCACGGTGAAGAGCGCCAGCCCCAGCACGCCGATGCCCAGGCACATGAAGAGGAAGGTCCGGACCCGGGTCATCAGCCGGAATGCCCGGACGACACCGACCGGCGCCGCGCCGGGACGGTGGTCCGGGGCGCCGCGCCCGGGGTCCTTGAGGAGGACGGCGGCGGCCACGGTCAGCAGCGCGTAGGGCACGGCGAGCGCCAGGTACGCCCAGCGCCAGGCGTCCCCGCCGCCCGCGAGGGCCGCGACCGACCCGGCGAACGCGGGCCCGACGGCCTGTCCGATCGGTGTGGCGGTGGCGTGCAGGGCGAAGATCCGGCCGCGGCCCCCGGCGGGATACGCGTCGGCGATCAGGGAGCCGAAGACGGGGTTGGAGTAGGCCGCGGCGAGGCCGGTGCAGGCGTACGCGGCGAAGAGCTGCCCCATGTTCTGCGCCAGTCCCGCCCCGACGAGGGACAGCGTCCCGACCGCCGCCGACGCGACGACCAGGTGCTTCCGGTTCACCCGCACGGCCAGCCAGGCCATCGGCAGCCCGCCGAGCGTCAGCGCCACACCGGTGAATCCGGCGGCGGCGACGAACACGGCGTCACCGACGCCGAAGGCTGCTTGGATGTCGGGGGCGAGGGTGCTGGTCGCCTCGCGGCCGAGCTGCTCCATCACCACCAGGGGAACGGCGAGCAGACAGATGGCCCACCCTCCGCTGCGCAGGGTGTCCCGCAGCCCGGGCCCGTGGTCCTCGCGCACGGCGGACGTCCCGGATCTAGAGCCGGCCGTCCAGCCAGTCGAAGGTGGACTCGGCGGCGGTGGCCGTGCCGCCGTTCTGGCAGTGCAGTTGGGCCGTGCTCGCCCCGTCGAAGAGCAGGAACTCCTTGGGGCAGTCGAGGGCGTCGTACAGCTGCCGCGCCTGCCCGGCGGAGAATCGTTCCTCCGCACCGTCCATCACCAGGGTCTCGCAGCTGATCCGGCCCGCGACGCCGGTGAGGTCGCAGGCGTCGAACTCCTGGAAGAGGTCGTACGGGGTCGACACCCCGTGCTTCCAGGCCGCGTCCCGCAGGAACCACTCGGCCAGGGGCGAGCCCGCCGTCACGGCCGCCGCGGCGGCGTTGAAGGCCTCGGGGCCCTCGGCCAGGGCGTCACCGAGGGACGCGGGGAGCCCGGAGCGGATCGATTCCCCCCAGTGCAGGACGCCCGGGTCGGCCACGCACACCTTGAGCCGCTGTTCGAAGGCCGCCGCGCGGGGGGCGAGGTAGCCGCCGAAGCTCAGCCCCATCAGCCCGATCCGGTCCGCGTCCACCCCCTCCAGGGCGACCGCCACGTCCACGACCGGGGTGACCACCTGCTCCCAGTCGTGGCGGAAGGGAAGTCCCTGGAGCCGCAGGGCGAGCCCCTGGCCGGGGCCCTGGACGGAGAGGCAGTGGTAGCCGCGCCGGATGGCGCCGTCGTAGAGCCAGCGGCTGTCCTCCGGCCAGGCGTCCCGGCCCTGGAAGAAGATCAGCAGCGGCGCCTTCCGGCCGGCCGCGGGGCTGCGGTAGAGGTACGACGGCAGGAAGCCGTCCTCGTACGGGATCCGCACCGGCTCGCCGGGGTAGCCGGAGAGCGCGAGATAGCGGTCGTAGCAGTCGTAGGCGCTGATGGCGTGGGCCCGGGTGCGCGGGTCGTCCGGTCTGCTGAAGTGCATCAGCGAGGCACGCCAGTAGGTCGCGGCCCGCAGATAGGCGTCGGCGGCCGAGACCCGGCGGCCGTGCTTCCCGGCGGATTCGGCGCGCTGCTGGAGTACGCGGGCGCGGTCTCCCCAGGCCGAGACCCAGCTCTCCTCGTCGTCGGCGGCGATGGTGCGGGCGGCCTCCAGGCACTCGCCGAGATCGGACATGCCGAAGGCCATCATGCCGAGCTGGTGTTTGAGCTGGTCGTCCATGACCTCGCAGGGGATGAAACGGTGCGAGGTCCAGCGGGGGCCGGGAACGAGCGGGTTCGGCCCGGGTATCGCGAGTGCGGACACGGTCTTCTCCCTCTGCGGGTGCTGCGACGGTGTTGCGCGCTGCGTCGAGGCGTCGGGGCTTCGGGGCGTCGAGGCTTCGGGGCGTCGGGGCGTCGCCGGAAGGAGGCACTCCCGGCCCGGCTCCGATCGGATAACCAGTTAAGTCCTTTAATGACAAGGGGGATCCTAGTGGGCGCAGCCGGTCGCGCAAGGAGCGGACGGCACATCAATCGGCCATGCCCGCCGGCCGGTTCAGGGGGTGAAGCTGCCCAGGTCCCCGCGCAATCGCTGGGCGCGGAGGACCAGTTCGAGTTCGAAGCGCCGATCGGGGTCGTCGATCTCGTCCCCCCACAGCTCCCGGATCTGGCGGAGCCGGTAGCGGACGGTCTGGGGGTGGACGCCGAGGCGCGCCGCGACCTCGGGGGCGCCGCCCCGGGTCTCCAGCCACGCGAGCAGGGTCTCGGCGAGGCGGCGGGCCGGGGTCCGGCCGCAGTGGGCGAGCGGTGCGAGGGTGCGGCGGGCCAGGTCGTCGATCAGTTCCTCGGGCTGGAGGAGCACCAGGGCCTCGGTGTGCTCGGTGCAGTGCAGCACCTCCCCCGCCGGGAGCAGCCCGCGTTCCATGAGCCGCAGGGCGGCCTCGGCCCAGCGCAGCGACTTGGCGGCGTCGACCAGCGGCACCGGTGGCCCGATCGCGCCGACCCAGCCGGTCATGGCGCGCCGCAGCAGTTCGGGGCGGCCCGCCGCGTCCGGGTCGGGCACGACCATGCGGGGCCGTTCGGCCTCCATGTCCAGGAGGACCCCCTCGCCGACGGCGGGGGCGACGGCCTGGCGGGCGGGGCGCAGCAGCACCCCGGCGGCGACCTTGGCGGGCAGTGGCCAGCCGATCCGGGCGGCGCGTTCCGCGAGGGTGGCGGCGATCTCGTGCGGTCCCGCGGCGGGGCGGGTGCCGTGCTCGGCGAGGAGGAGTTCCATGAGTTCGCGCTGGAGCCGGAGGCGTTCGCCGGCCTGCCGGGCGGCGGCCTCGGCATAGCCGCGCACCGACTGGTCCACGAGGCCGTCGAGGTACTCGTAGCCGGCGTCGACCAGTTCGTACATGGCCGGTGGCGGGATGTCGACGAGCTGGCCGATCTCCGCGAGGCGCCGCCAGGTGAGGCGGACGCCCAGGCGGTAGATGGCCTGGAGGGAGTCGAGGCTGCGGCCGCCGATCCCCTCGCCGCGGCCGAAGTCCTGGAAGACCTCGGGGTGGACGCGGGGCCGGTCCTCGGCGGTCTCCAGATGCAGGACGAAGACCTCGATGGCACGCCGGATGCCGATGAGGGACTTGGGTTCCCCGGTGTCGTCCAGGATGACCGGGACGTGCGGGTACTCGCGGCGGATCTCCCGCAGGATCTCCTCGGCCAGTACGGGGGCCTCGGCCATGGCGAGGGCCGCGAACCGGCGTACCTGGCTGCGCGGTACGTCGTGCCAGGCCGAGCGGGCCCCGAGGGGCACCGCCGTACGCTCCGCCGGGGCGGCGGAGGCCGTGGCGGTGCCCGGGGTGCCGAGGGCCGGGGTGGAGGAGGGCACGGGGGTCAGCGCTCCCTGGGGGCCGTCTCGTAGGTGACGAGGGGGGTGTTGGGCTGCTCGGGGGTGGCGTCGAGCAGGGCCACGACACCGAGGGCGGCGCCGACGGCGAGGGCCGAGGCGGCCGCGACGGTGAGTGCGGCGGCGAGCAGTCTGGGCATGCTGGGATCCAGCCTCTCCGGTCGAAAGGTCGTCCCCACCCTGGATGATCCACACGATCCGCGCCAGTGCCCACGAGTCCCTGATCGTGGGCGATCACGGGTCCCTGGTCCTGCCTTCCCGTGGTGGCGCGCGCCGGCCCCGACCGGCTGGGGTCAGTCTCAACAATGCATTGACACCTCGTCAAGGGTGGGCCTACGGTTCCCGGCCCATGGCGCGCCCGCACTTTTTCCCGCCGCGCGCACACGTTCCGTCACCTGGTGACCGCGATCTCCCGACCCCGTGTCGAGCCGCCCCGAACCCTCCTGGAGTGCCCGGATGCGACGTACCACCTCACCCGTTCCGCTCGTTGTGCTGGGCATCGGCACCTTCTTGCTGGTGCTGGCCGCGATGCTCGCCTGGTACGTCGAGCCGCGTGCCCAGCGCACCCCGATCGACACCGATGCGACCACGGTCTTCACTGGTCAGGGCAGCTATTTCGATTCCAGGAAGGTCAAGACCGTCGAGGGGGAGAAGCTGACCGTCACCCGCAAGGTCCGCGGTGATGTGGCCGACAGCGAGGAGAGCGGCCGGGCCATCTGGGACGTGTCGACGAGCATCGACACCGACGACACCCTGCCGGCGTCCGACCCCCACGACTCGTTCCAGTGGACGGTGGAACGCTGGGTGACCGACCGGAGGACCAACACCCCGGTGCACTGCTGCCAGGAGAGCCCGCGATTCGAGGGCGAGGCGTATCTGAAGTTCCCGTTCAACGTGGAGAAGCGGGCGTACCGCTGGTGGGACAGCACGCTGGGCGCCACCGTGGAACTCGCTTTCCAGTCCAGGAAGAAGATCCAGGGCCATGAGGGATACCTGTTCACCGGCACGGTCGACCCGGTGCGGACCGGGACGCGGCAGGTGCCGGGGGTGCTCGTGGGCCAGCCGGAGCGCGGCCAGGTCCTCGCCGAGGAGTGGTACGCCAACGACGGCATCGAGCTGGTCGCGGACCAGAAGACCGGGCGGATCCTGTTCGCGGCGATCGGGCCGCGGAAGACGCTGCGGGCGCCCGGTGCCACGTCCGCCGAGAACGAGGTGGTGCTGCTGGCGAGCGACCGCATCGCGTTCACCGAGGAGACGCAGAAGCAGCAGGTCGAGCTGGCGAGGGCGGACAACCGCAAGCTCGACCTGGTGGGCGTGACGGCGCCCGTGGGGGCGGGCGGGCTGGGGCTGGGGCTGGCCGTGGCGGGCGCGGTCATGGTGTTCCGGGGGCGCCCCGGGGGCACCGCGCCGGCCCCGGCGCAGGCCCCGGCGCCGGAATCCTTCGCCACGTGATGAAGTACGGCCGCCAACCGGTGGGGAATTTGTCACCCGGGTGAGTAGCCGCAGCGAACCGCTGGGCGAAAACTGTCCATCCCACCCACCCGAACACGCCATCCGTGCGAGATCCCTGCACATCCGAGCGGCCCCGGCACCCTCCGGGGCCGCTCACCCCGGGTGCCGGAACCCCGCCGGTCCGCGGGCGGCGGTCGCCGCTCCCCGGCGCGGTTCCGGACCCGGCCCCGCCCCTGTCCCGCTCCTGTCCCGCTCCACGTCCGTACCGCCGTGTACCTCCCTGGTACCACCTCACCTCGTACTGCCCCGCACGGCCCCGTACCGCCCGGCACCACTGTGCTTCACCCCGTATCACCACCCCTCGTGTCCCCAACCACCTCTCATCCGTACGCCCTTCCGTGCCGGACGTGATCCCCGACCACGACCGCCGCACGGTTCCGCACCCTGAGACGAGTCGGAGCACCCATGCCCCACGTGCCCGCTTCGCTGCGCACGGCCGGTCCCCGGCCCGCTCAGCCCCCCGCGGCACCACCCGCCGAACCGCGCCGCATCGTGTTCCTCTCCCGCCGGGACCTCGGCAGTCCCGCCGCCGGCGGTTCCGAGATCCTGGTGGACCGGCTGGCCGGCGGCCTCACCCGCCTCGGTCATCAGGTCACCCTGGTCTGCGGTGGCCCGGCGGCCGACCGCGACTACCGGGTGGTGTCGGCGGGCGGCGACCTCGGTCACTTCCTGCGGGCCCGCCGGACCCTTCACCGGCGGGTCGGTGACTGCGATCTGCTGGTCGAGGTGTGCAACGGCATGCCGTACCTGGCGCCGCTGTGGCATCGCGGTCCGACGCTGTGCCTGGTCAACCACGTCCACACCGATCTGTGGGACATGCGCTTCGGCGGCCGTGCCCTCGCGCCCGCCGGCCGGCTCGGGCGCCGGCTGGAGCACTGGGCGCTCAAGGAGGCGCAGCGGCGGAACCTGATGGTCGCGGTGTCCCCGTCCACGGCCGGTGCGCTGCGCGGGATCGGCGTCGACCAGGACCGCATACGCGTGGTGCACAACGGTGTCGAGGAGCCCGGGCCCCGCCACCCGCGGTCGCCCGAGCCGTTGTTCCTGGCGCTGGGCCGGCTCGTGGAGTACAAGCGGATCGATCTGCTGCTGCGGCTGTGGGAGCGGGTCAGGCCGGTGACCGGCGGCCGGCTCGTCATCGTCGGAGACGGCCCGGAGCGGGGCCGGCTGGAGAGACTGGCGGGCCCCGGGGTGGAGTTCGCGGGCCATGTCACGGAGGCGGAGAAGCACCGGCTGCTCTGCCGGGCCTGGCTGCTGCTGCACCCGTCGGCCGTGGAGGGGTGGGGCCTGGTGGTCACGGAGGCCGCGATCCGCTCGACGCCGACGATCGGCTTCGATGTGCCGGGGCTGCGGGACTCGGTCCACGACGGGGTGAGCGGGGTGCTGGCCCGGGGCGAGAGTTCGTTCGCCGCCGCCTGGTGCTCGCTGACGCTCGACGCGGAACGCCGGTCGGTCATGGGACGGGCCGCGCGGGAGCTGGCCGCCGGGTACACCTGGGACAGTACGGTACGGGCGTTCCGCGATGTCGTCGTGGAGGCCGCCGCCCAGGGCCGGAGCCGTGGTGGCCCGCCCGCCGTGCTCCCACCGCCCGCCGTACTCCCACCGCCCGCCGTGCTGCCTCCTGCCGCCGGGCCGGCGGGCCGTTCGACCGGACCCGGGCAGAGCCCGTGCCCCGCGCGGATCGCGCCGCGGGCCGCGGCGCGCTCCCGGCGAAAGTGAGGATCGATGGCAGCCCCTGGCCCGGAAGTCCGCGCCGCCGCCGGCACCCCGGGTGCCCCGCGGCCGGCCGGCCGCCGCACGACACCGAAGGACCCTTCCTTCCGACGCTCGCTGGCCCTGTTCCGCGCCTTCATGCGGGAGCAGGAGGACCCCGGCACCTGCTACACGCTGCTGGCACGGGACGCCGCCGACCAGGTCGAGGCGTACGGAGGGCCCGTAGACGGGCGGATCGTCGTCGATGTCGGCGGCGGGCGCGGGTACTTCACCGAGGAGTTCCGGCGGCGCGGCGCCCACGGCTTCCTCTTCGAGCCGGACACGGACGAGCTGGGGCCGAACCCGCCCGAGGGGGCGGTCGTCGCGGACGGCTATCTCCTGCCGCTCGCGGACGGTTCGGCCGACGTCTGCTTCTCCTCCAATGTCCTGGAGCATGTGCGGGATCCGCAGACCTTCCTCAGCGAGATGGTCCGCGTGACCCGCCCCGGCGGGCTGATCTACCTCTCCTTCACCAACTGGCTGTCCCCCTGGGGCGGCCACGAATGGGCGCCCTGGCACTATCTGGGCGCCGCGAGGGCACGGGCCCGCCATGAGCGGCGCACCGGCCGTCCCGCCAAGCACACCCTCGGCGAGAACCTCTTCGCCGTGCACATCGGTCCCACCCTGCGCCAGGTACGGGCCAGGACCGACGTCACGGTGGTCTGTGCCCGCTCCCGCTACTGGCCGTTCCTGGCCGGCGCGGTGACCCGGGTGCCGGGCCTGCGTGAGTTCGCTACCTGGAATCTCCTCCTCATTCTTCGGCGGTGTCCATGACCAGTACGGCCCCAGCGGCCCAGGTTCCCCCTCCGGCGGCCGTCCGGACCACCGGTGCGACCCAGGACCCTCCCGACGGGCCCCGGTCGCGGCGGTGGCTCCTGGGGTTCTGGGCCGTGGTGTTCGTGCTCTTCCTGGCGGTGGCGCCGGGGCGGATGACGTTCGACACCAAGCTCGGTGTCGTCACCGACCCATGGCGGTTCATGGCCGACCTCGGGCAGCTGTGGCAGGACCGCGCCGGTTTCGGCGGGCTCACCAACCAGTACATCGGGTACGCGTTCCCGATGCTCCCGTTCCACGCCCTCGCCGATCTGGTGCAGCTGCCGGTGTGGCTGGCGGAGCGGCTGTGGCTGTCGCTGGTGGTGACGACCGCCTTCTGGGGGGCGCTGCGGCTGGCCGAACGCCTGCGTGTCGGCACCCGCTCCACGCGGCTGCTCGGCGCCGTGGCGTACGCGCTGTGGCCCACGTTCACCATCGTCGTCGGATCCACGTCGGCCGCCGCGCTGCCCGGCGCGCTGCTGCCGTGGGTGCTGCTGCCGCTCACCGACGACCGCTACAGCGCCCGGGTCGCGGCGCTGCGCTCGGCCCTGCTGATCCCGTTCATGGGCGGGGTCAACGCGGTGTCGACCCTCGCGTCCCTGCTGCCGGTGGGGCTGTATCTGCTGTCCCGGCCGAACGGCCCGCGGAAGTTCAGGCTCGTCCTGTGGTGGGCGCTGGGCGTCGTCCTGGCGACGCTGTGGTGGGTGATCCCGCTGCTCCTGCTGAGCGCGTACGGGGAGGACTTCCTGCCGTACATCGAGACATCGCAGGTCACCACGGACACGATGGCGGCGACGGAGGCCCTGCGCGGCGCCGGCAACTGGGTGGCGTATCTGCACTTCGGTGAGGCCTGGCTGCCCGCCGGGTGGAGTGTCGCGGCGTCGGTCCCGGTCATCGTGTGCTCGGCGCTGGCCGCCGCGCTGGGGCTCGCGGGGCTCGCCCGGCGCGATCTGCCGGAGCGCCGCTGGCTGGTGCTGACCGTGCTGACGGTCGCGCTGCTCACCCTCGCCGGGTACGCGGGGAAGTTCGGCGCGCCGTTCGCGGGGCCCGTGCAGGATCTGCTGGACGGGGCGCTGGCCCCGTTCCGGAACATCTACAAGTTCCAGCCGGGGCTCGCGCTCGCCCTGGTCCTCGGGCTCGTCCATCTCACCGCCGTCACGGCGCGGGAGCGCGGCGCGCGGCCGGGACACGGGGTGCGGTGGGGACGGCGGTACGCGCCCCTGATCGCGGCGGTCCTGGTGCTGCCCGGGCTCGCCCTGCCGTATCTCGGCGGAGCCGTCCTCCAGCCGGGTTCGTTCAAGAAGCTGCCGACGTACTGGGAGGACACGGCCGGCTGGCTGAAGGAGCACTCGCCGGACAGCCGGGCCCTGGTGGTCCCGGCGACCGCGCACGGCACCTACACCTGGGGCTCCCCCATCGACCAGCCACTCGATGTGCTCGCCGACTCCCCCTGGGCCCAGCGCGACTACGTGCCGTTCGGTACGCCCGGGAACCGGCGTGCCATGGACGCCGTGGAGCAGGCCCTGCTCACCGGCGCCGAGATCCCGGGGCTGCGGGACTACCTGGCCCGGGCGGGACTGCACTATGTGGTGGTCCGCAACGACCTGGACCCGGACCAGCTCGGCCATGTGCCGACACCGACCGTGAAGCGGGCGCTGGAGCAGTCCGGCTATGAGCGGGTCACGGGCCTCGGCCCGGTCATGACCGGTGGCCGGATCGCGGACGACACCCCCCTCCAGGCCGAGGGGCTGTACCCGCGGCAGCGGGCGGTGGAGATCTTCGCGCCGGCCGGCGACTCCTCGCGGCCCGGCCGGGCCGCGATCCACACCGCCGCCGACACGGCCGTGGTGTCCGGCGGACCGGAGTCGCTGCTGCCGCTGGCCGCCGACCCGTCGCTGCGCGGCCGGCCCACCGTCCTGGCCGGGGACGAGCACCCCGGCGTCGAGCGGCCGGCGCTCCAGATCACCGGTGACGGGCTGCGGCGCGCCGACACCCGGTTCGGCCTGGTGAACACCAACACCTCGTACACGTACACCAAGGACGAGCGCAATCACTCCGGCAGCGTGCAGGACCCGGGAGAGGGGCCGCATCAGATCCTGCCGAGGACGGGCATCGAGCGCCAGACGGTCGCGGAGCTGCGCGGGGCGCGTGCGGTGACGGCGTCGTCCAGCGGCAACTGGCTGTTCCATCTGCCGCAGTACGACCCCGTGAACGCCTTCGACGGGAACCCGGACACGGCGTGGGCCGAAGGTTCGCCCGGCGACGCGAAGGGGCAGTGGCTGCGGATCGCGTTCGACGGGGAGAAGCAGCTGCCGTCGTCGCTGAAGGTGACCCCGCTTCCGCAGGACGGGGTGCGGTCCGCCCCGACGCGGGTGAAGGTGGAGACCGAGCGGGGCGAGAAGATCAGCCCGCTGGCGACCGACGGCAGGACGCAGGAGATCGCGTCGCCCCCCGGTGCGACGGGCTGGCTGAAGATCACCATCTTGGAGACGGAGTCCGGGCGGCCGGGTCTCACCGGCGCCGGGTTCGCCGAGATCGCCGTTCCCGACGTCACCGTGACACGGATGCTGAAGCTGCCCACGGACGGCGCGGGATCGGACGCGGCGGCCGAGATGGTGTCGCTGCACCGGCCGTCCGACCCGGGCGGACTCTCCCCGGCCGGTACGGAGTCGGGGCTGCACCGCACCTTCGCCACCGGCGCGGCCGGCACGCGGGACGTCGGAATCAGCGCGGTGCCGGTGCCCGGCCGTGAGCTGGACGAGCTGCTGTACCGGGTGGCGCCCGAGCAGGCGGCGCGGATCACCGCGACCGCCGACTCCACGGCCCGGCTCGGCACGGAGCTGTCGGCGCGGAACCTGACCGACGGCGACCTGACGACCGCGTGGGTCGCCGGGAACAAGCCGGTGGTCCATCTGACGTGGTCGGGCAAGAAGTCCGTGGACTCGCTGGTGCTGGCCGGCGCCGGCGGGCTCTCGGCCCGGCCCACGAAGATCGAGATCAGCTCGCCCGACGGCGCGGCGACCGCGAACGTCGACGACAACGGCTGGGCCCGCTTCGAGCCGATCACCACCGACCGGCTCGACATCACGGTCACCCGGACCGCGCCGGTCACCCTGCACAACCCGGTCGCGGGCGCTGCCCTCCAGCTCCCCGTGGGCCTGTCCGAACTGCATGTCCCGGCGCTCGCCGACCACCGCACCCAGCAGCCCGCCACCGACCGCCCGTTCACCCTGGAGTGCGGCGAGGGACCGGCCCTGGCGGTCGACGGAACCCTGCACGCGACCAGCGCGACGGGCACCGTCGGGGAGCTGCGGGAGCGGCGCCCCATCGAGGTGACGCTCTGCCGGCGGGGCGAGCGGGACCCGAAGCTGGCGCTCGGCGCGGGCGAGCACCGGGTCGAGGCCGGGGACGCGGGTCCGCTCGCGATCACCGAGGTGACCCTCACCCGGGGCGAGCCGGCCGCACCGGCCGCGAACGGCCGGGACCTCACCGTCGGCGACTGGCAGGACGACCGCCGAGAGGTGTCGGTCGGCGCGGGAGCCGCCTCATACCTGACGACGTACGAGAACGTCAACGACGGCTGGAAGGCCACGCTGAACGGCAAGGAGCTGAAGCCGCTGCGGCTCGACGGCTGGCAGCAGGGATTCGTGATCCCCGAGGGCGGGGGCGGCACGGTCACGTTGTCGTACGAGCCGTCCCGGGTGTACGAGATCGGGCTCGTCGTCAGCGGTGTCGCCCTGCTCGCGCTGATCGGTCTGGCGCTGTACCGCAGGCGCGAGGAGAACCCCGAGCACACGGCCGGAAAGGCGCCGGCGCCGGTGCCGGACGGGCCCGGAACGGTCCTCGGCCTGGTGGCGCTGACCCTGGTGGCCGTGGTGGTCGCGGGCTGGTTCGCGCTGCTGGTCCCGGCGCTCGCGCTGATCGCCCTGCGGCGTCACGCGCTGCTGGTGCCGATCGCGTTCGCCGCGATGGCGGGGGCGGGGGTCGCGGCGGCCACCGGCGCCGGTGAGGCCCCGGCCGCCGGGGAGGGCGCGTTCGGGTACGCGGCCCAGTTCCTGGCGTTCGTCGCGCTGTTCGCGGCCCTGGTGACCGTCGGCGGGCTCGGACGGCGCGGGCGGGTGCCCGGGGCTGCTTCCGGCTCCGGCTCCGGGGCGGACGCGGAAGCGGACACGGTCACGGACATGAGGACGCACACGGGCACGGGCACGGGGTCCGGTTCGGACACCGGTGCCGGGCCTGTGCCCGCTCCCGGTACCCCGGGAGGTGGCGCCCCATGACCTCGGTGGCCCATCCCGTGCGCTCCCGGCCGGCCGGGCGGCCCGCCCTCGTGCCGTTCCCCGTCGTCGACGAGATCACGCGGCACTGCCTGCGGGAGGAGGAGCCCGAGAGCATCCATATCGAGGTCCGGCTGCCGGGGCGGCCCGACGCGGCGCGGCTGCGGCAGGCGTTCACCGAAGCGCTCCGCCGCCACCCGCGCGCCCAGGTACGCCAGGCCCCGGGCCCCTGGTACCGGCGCCGCTACTTCTGGGAACTGACCGGGGAGCCGGACCCGGGCGTGGCCGTGGTGACGGCCCCGGCGCCGGAGCCGGGGGCGCTGGAGCGGGCCAGGGAGCGCTGCCTGGCCTCCGCTCCCCCGCTGGCGGCGTCCCCGCCGGTCCGGCTGGAGCTGGTCGAGGACCCCGAACGGCGCAGCGGCAGTGCCCTGTTCCTCACCGTCAACCACACCGCGCTGGACGCCCCCGCGTGTCTGCGGGTCCTCGCGACGGCCGCCGAGCTGTACGGCGGCCGGGGCGGCTCCCCGGCGGCGCCCCCGGTCCGTACCGCGCCCGGGGGCCGGGCGGCGGCGCTTCCGGGGCCGTCCCCGTGGACGCCGTCCGCCCGCGTGGCGCGCGGCACCCCCTCCGAGCGCCGGGGCAACGGCCTGCTGGTGGCCGACCTGCCCGTGCCGCACCGCCCGCCCGGCGCCGCGTACACCGTCAACGATCAGCTCCTGGTCGCCACCGCGCTGATGATCGCGCGGTGGAACCGGGAGCGCGGCGCCCCGCCGCGCCCGATCCGGATCACGATGCCGGTGGACGACCGGTCGCGCGGCGCCGACATGCCCATCGGGAACGGCACCCGGCTCGTCGAAGTCCCCTTCACCGTGGCCGAGCTGGCGTCCGGCGGGCGCGGCGCCATGGGTGAGCTGCTGCTGCGGACCGCCGACCGCACCCGCGCCCTCAAGGCCGCGCCCAGCCCTCCACTCGGTTACGGCGCCGCCCTGCTGACGGCTCCGGTGGTGCCGGTGGCGTGGCGGTCCGCCGTGACCCGCGGTCTGCGGTGGGCGGCGGGGCCGTGGACGTCCACGACGCTGCTGAGCAACATCGGACGCGTCCCGTACGCCCTGGACTTCGGCGACGCGGGCCGCGCGGACGCCGTGTGGTTCTCGGCGCCCGCCCGGATGCCCCGGGGCCTCAATGTGATGACGGCGTCCACCGCCGGGCGGCTGCACCTGGCCCTGCGCTGGTCGAAGGCGCTGCTCGCGCGGGAGGACGGGGCGAGGCTGCTGGAGCTGTTCGGGCAGTGCCTGGACACGACGGAGGCCGTCGCGGCCGGGAGCGGCGGGGCGCCGGAAGGCGGCCCGGGATGACGACGACCGCCCGGCCGGGGGCGCGGGCGAACGCCGTCATGGACACGGCCACGCTCAGGGCCGCCCGGCCCTGCGGCACGGCCACCGGTGCCGCGCCCCGAGGGCTCCCGGGCCCGTACGGGACTCCCGCCGCGCCCGCCACCTGCGGGGACACCCGCGGCGGGCGGCAGTCACGACTGCCCGCCGGGCACCGGGGCATCGGCACCGGCCGGCCGCGGGCCGACACGCACACGCCCAGGGCCGCCCGGCCCCCCGGCACCGCCGCCGGTACAGCACCCCACGGGCTCCCACACCCCTACAGGCACCCCACCGCGCCCGCCACCTGCGGGAACGCCCGCCACCTGCGTCAGCCACGAACACCCACCGAACACCGGAGCACCCGCACCGCCCAGCCGCGGGAGACCCCGCGCCGGACCCGGACCCCGCTCACCGGTGGCCGGCCGGCCTGCTCCGAGGCAGGCCCGCACGCCATCCACGACCGACCCGGCAGCGGGGGCACCGCCCGCACACCGCAGGAGACCGCGACCGCACCCGGCATCGAAGCGGTCCGGGCCACGGCGGCACGCCACCCCTCGGTGCCGGTGGAAACCCCGCGCCAGGCCCGGACCCCACTCGCCGGCGGCCGACCGAACCCCTCCGAGGCAGACCCGCGCACCGCCCACGGGCGACCCGCCCGCGCACCGCAGGAGACGGCAACCGCGCCCGGCTTCACGGCGGTCCGGATCGCGGGCGCGCTCCTCCCCTGGGTGCCGCGCCCGGAGCGGCCCGCGGGCGCGGCCGCCCCACTCGCCTCGCCCCTGCCGCCGCACGCGCGAAGGACGTAGGGCATGGGGTGGGGGGTCGCCGCCGCGCTGCTGGCGAACGCGCTCTACAGCGTGGGGTTCGTCCTGGAGAAGCGGGCGCTCCGCGGCATGCCGGCCGTATCGGTCCGGGAGCCCGCGCGGCTGCTGCGGCTGGTTCTCGCGAGCCCGCTGTGGATCGGCGGCTCGCTGGCGCTGGCCGCCGGGTTCGGGGCACAGCTCGTCGTCTACCGGACGCTGCCGATCGCCGCCGCGCAGGGCATCTTCGTCTCCGGACTGGTGCTGCTCCTGCTGCTGTCGGCGCGGCTGCTCGGCGAACGGACGTCGGGGCGGGAGCGGTTCGCGATCGGGGCGATCCTCGCCGCGCTCGTGATGGTGGTCCTCTCCCTGTCCCCGGACACCGACACCGTCGGCGCCGACGCGCCGCTGCCGCTCGTCCTGCTGATCTGCGGGCCGGCGCTGGTGGCCGGGGTGTGGCTGTACGCGGCCGCCGAGAGCCGGGCGCGGCGGCCGCACCGGAAGCCGGCGTCGGGGGTCGAGTACGGGGTGGCCCTGGGGCTGCTGTACGGGGTGAGTTCGCTGGCGATCAAGGGGGTGTCGGGCCGGCTGGGCGGGCTGTCCGACCGGCCCGGCGCCACGCTGCTCGGTGTGCTCGGCTCCCCGTACCCGTATCTGCTCCTGTTCACCGGCGTGTTCGGGCTGGTCATGTCGCAGGTGGCCCTCCAGCGCTGCCGGGTCTCCCTGGTCGTGCCGGTGTGCACGACGGTGACGAGTGTGTTCACGGCCGTCCTGGGTACGTTCGCGTTCGGTGAGGCGCTGCCCGGCGATCCGGTGCGGCTGGCGCTGCGGGTCGCGGGGACCCTGCTGGCCGTGTCGGTGCTCCTCGCGATGCCGAAGCACGACCCGCCGGAGCCGCCCGATGCCACCGATCCGGCCGGCCCGCCGCCACCGACGACATCCGCCAGGGAGCTGACCGCCCATGAACGCCGATGACCCGCTGCTGGGCATCCTCGTCTGCCCGCTGGACAAGGGGCCGCTGCTGCTGGTGACGTCCGGCGCCGGCCCGGGCGCCGCCGGGGCACCGGCCGGTGACGCCTGCGGCGGTGGCTTGGGTGACGCCCTGTACAACCCCCGGCTGCGGCGCCTCTACCCCGTCGTGAACGGCGTCCCGCGGCTGCGCCCTGCTTCGGGTGCGCCGGTGTCCGACGCGGAGCACGAGCGGCTGACCCGGGCGGGCGGCGCCGGCCCGCCGGGGACCGGGTACGCGGTGCGGCGGCCCTGACGCTCGCGATCCCGGGTGGGAAGCGGACCGAGGCCGACAGCGGGGCCCGGCCCTGGGTCCGGGGGGACACCGTGCGCGGAGGCGGTCACCCGCGTCTCCGAGCCGTTCGCCGACCCGGCACCGCCTCCCCCGCCGCCGCATACGCACAGCCCGGAGCCCGGCCCCCTCCCGACCCCGCCGCCCCGTGGGGGCGGACCGGCTGATCCCCCACGGGCCGGCGCCCGCCGGCCGCTCAGGCGCGGTGGGCGTCCGCGATCTGGCCGACCAGGACGGCGAACGGCATGTCGAGCGCGGCGTACACGGCGGCGGACTCGGGGGCGGCGTTGTCCGCGAGGGCCTCCACCATGAGGGTGGCGTAGTCGCTGAGGATGACGCCCGCCTGCTGCATGCGCGCCAGCCCCGCCTCCCGCTTGGCCGCGCTGAACGTGCCGGAGGCGTCCACGGCCACATAGGTGTCGTAGCCCGCGGCGGTCGCGGCGTACGCGGGCAGGGCCGCGCAGACCTCCAGGGACACCCCGGCGAAGATCAGCTTCCGGCGGCCGGTGGCCTCGACGGCCTCGCGGACCCGGTCGTCGTGCCAGGCGTTGACCGAGCTGCGGTCGATGATCGTCTGCCCGGCCGGAAGCGCCTCGACCAGTTCGGGGGCGGTGGGTCCCCACATGCTGTCGGCCGCGGTGGTCGTCACCACCAGCGGGATGCCCAGCGCCGTCGCGGCCCGCGCCAGCGCCGCCACATTGTGCTTCAGCTCGGCCACCGGGATGTCCCGGACGCCCGAGAGCAGACCGACCTGGTGGTCGACCAGGACCACGGCCGCGTTCTCGCGGGTGACGGGCTCCAGGTACGCACTGCGCTCGCTCATGTTCGTCTCCCCAGAAAGTTTAGTCACTCATCTTGATAGTCAGTTTTGGTGACGACTTTGAATCTAGGGGAGCATTGCCCGTATGGCAAGCGGGAGTTGGAGCACCACCGCGCACGGAGCGGCCGGGCGGCTAAACTCGCCGGTCGGACCGCCCCGCGTGGGGCGGTGGGGACACGGCGGAAGAGGGCAGGACGGCGTGGGCGCATCGACCGGCGGCCGGCAGGCGGAACCGGGACCGGACTTGGGGGTGCTCGCCGCCCGGGTCCTGTTCTCCGTCCAGCGCGAGCTGTTCGCCACGCTCGCCGAGCAGGGCTTCGACGACATCCTGCCGCGCTCGGGAGCCGTCCTGGCCCATCTGCGCCCCGAGGGCGTCCGCGCCAGCGACCTGGCCCGCCTGTCCGGCCAGCACAAACAGGTCGTCGGCACCCTCGTCGACGACCTGGAACGCCTCGGCTATGTCGAACGGGTCCCCGACCCCGCCGACCGCCGCGCCAAGCTGGTACGCCCCACCGAACGCGGTCTGCTCCAGATGGAGACGGCCGCCGCCATCATGCGCGCGATCGAGGAACGGCACGCGACGGCCCTGGGCGAGGAGGCGTACGCCGCCTTCAAGGAGGCCCTCGGGCAGGTGGCGCGGGCCCAGAGCACGACGGCCAAGAGGCCGGGCTGAACGCAAACGGGAACGTATACGGATACGGATACGGATACGGATACGGGGCAGACTCACCCAGGCCATCGCCCCCGCACCGACCGATCCCCTTCCGGTCCTGTACGAGGGCGATGACCCCGGGCAGCGGTGCGTGCCGCGGACGGCGTCAGACCGACGCGGCCGCCGCGGGGACGAGTCCCAGCTCCTCGGCCAGGCGCTCCCTGACGATGGCGAGGTCCTCGCAGTCGCCGCCGACCCGCTCGGCGATGTGCACGCGGTAGAGATCGTTCAGCCGCTCGTCGTCGACCTCGACACCCAGCTGCTGGAGCAGATGGCGCAGGACGGCCCGGCCGGAGTGCCGCCCGATCAGCAGCGAGCGTTCGCGGCCGAACCGGGAGGGCTCCACATACTCGTACGTGGCGGGGTTGGCGAGGATGCCCTGCTGGTGGATGCCCGCGGTGGTGCCGAAGGCGTAGGTGCCGAAGATCGCCTTGTTGCGCGGCTGCTCCAGGCGGATGATCCGGCGCAGTGCCGTGTACGCGTCGTACATGGCCCCGAGGTCGATGTCCGTGTGCACCCCGAGGTGGTCCTGCTTGTACGCGATCACGCCGGCCAGCTCCTCCAGCGCCGTGTTGCCCGCGCGCTCGCCGATGCCGCCCAGAGTCGCCTGGACTTCGTCGGCTCCGGCCGCGATGCCCGCGAGGGCGTTGGCGAGGGACAGCCCGAAGTCGTCGTGGCAGTGGGTGGACAGCCGGATGGGGGCCGGAGCCCAGCGGCGGATCTTGCCCATGAGCGTGCCGAACTCCTCCGGGGTGGCGCAGCCCGAGGTGTCGGCGATGATGATGCAGGTGGCGCCCGCTTCCACCGCGCTCTCGGTGAGCGCCTGGAGGAAGGCGTCGTCGCTGCGGGTGGCGTCCTCGATCCCGACGGAGATGTGCTCGATGCCGAGCGACCGGGTGAAGCCCACGGTGTCGACGACCTCGGCGACCGACTGTTCGCGGGTGATGCCGCGCTTGTACTCCAGGTGCAGATCGCTGCCGGTGGCGACCATCTGGACCTCGTGGTTCACCGTACCGCCGGCCTCGACCGCGATCTCCACGTCCCGGCGCACGGTCCGGGAGAACGTGGCGAACCGGGCCTTCGAGAGTTCCTTGGAGATGAGCTTGGTGGCTTCGACGTCGCTCGGCGACGAGGCCGGGAAGCCCGCCTCGACGGAATCCACCCCGAGCGCCTCGATCCGCAGGGCGAGATCGAGTTTCTGTTCCGGGTTCATCGCGTTCGCGGGGGCCTGTTCACCGTCGCGAAGGGTGGTGTCGAATAGGGATATGCGTCGAGTGGCACGCTGTTCTGACATTCTTTCCCCCATGGAATTGCTCAGCGTTTTACGTTGATCCTGTGGTGCTGTCGATGTCTCCTTCCCGAACGGTCCCGGTGGCGCCTTCGCGGACAGCCAGGGCCGACGACAGACGGCCGACCGCTTCGTCGATGACGGTCCGCGACGTGGCGAAGGAGAGGCGGACATGGCCTTCTCCGCCCCGGCCGAAGGCCGATCCGGGGGTCAGTGCCACGCCCGCCTCGCGCAGTGCCCAGGCGGCGAATTCCGCGCTGGACCCGATCCCGGTTCCCCGGATGTCGGCGAAGGCGTAGAAGGCTCCCTCAGGCGCTGCGCACACCACGCCGGGAAGCGAGTTCAGTCCGCCGACGATCAGCTCGCGGCGCGCCGCGTACTCGTCGACCATGTCCTGGACAAAGTCCTGTGGGCCGGTCAGCGCCGCCACCCCGCCGCGCTGGACGAAGGATCCGGCGCAGCCGACCGTGTGCTCCTGGACCTTCAGCAGCTGGCCGATGACCTCCGCCGGGCCGGCGACATAGCCGAGCCGCCAGCCGGTCATGGCGTACCCCTTGGAGAATCCGTTGACCGTGAGGGTCCGCTCGGCGCAGCCGGGGAGAGCGCCCGGGCTGATGTGTTCACGGCCGTCGTACCGGATCTTCTCGTAGATCTCGTCGGCGATGATGAACAGGTCGTGCGCGATGGCGAATTCGGCGACGGCCGTCGCCTCCTCGCGGGACAGTACGCGGCCGGTCGGATTGTTCGGGGTGTTGACCACGATGGCCTTGCTGCGCTCCGAGACCCTGCTTTCGAGGAGTTCCCGGGTGATCCGGAATCCGTTGGCCGCGCTCAGCACGGCCGGGACCGGGCGGGCGCCCGCGAGATGGGCCATGGAGGTGTAGCTCACCCAGCCGGGGGTGGGGACGATGACCTCGTCCCCCGGGTCGAGGACCGCCAGCAGGGAGATGTACAGGGCGTGTTTGGCGGACGGGGTGACGATGATGTCGGTCGCGGGGTGCGTGTGCAGCCCGTTGTCCTGTCGCAGCTTCTCGCTGATGGCCTCGCGCAGTGAGAGCAGACCACGGCTCGGGGTGTAGTGGGTGAAGCCTTCGTGCAGCGCCGTGCCGGCTTCGGCCGCGATGTGCTCCGCGGTCGCGAAGTCCGGCTCTCCACCGTTGAGGTCGAGGACCTTGAGGCCCTGGGCCCGCAGTCTCTGGACCTCGTCCAGCAGGGCGATGGTGGCCGACCTCTCAAGATGCGAGAATCGGGACGCGGTACGGCTCTTCACTGGAAGATCCCCTCTGGTGATCTGCTCTCACGCGACGGTCCGCCTACGCTGAGCCGGTTGCGGTGAGCCGGGTGGCTCAGTAACCGACGGTGAAGCGCTTCTGGATGTGCTTCGGCTCGTCCAGCTCGTCGACAAAGGCGACCGCGTAGTCCTCGGCGCTGATGCGGCTGTTGCCGTCCGCGCCGATGACGAGGTCGTCCAGGCCGAGGCGGTAGTTGCCCGTGCGCTCGCCCGGCTCGATCAGGGCGGCCGGCGAGAAGTGGGTCCACTTCACGTCGGTGACCGTGCGCAGGTAGTCGAGCGCCTCGCCCTGGCCGTGCATGACCTGGGTGACCAGCTCGGGCAGCCCCTCGGTGTCCCAGACCTTCCGGCCGTCGGGGGTGTTCAGCGATCCGGCGCCACCGATCGAGATGAAGCGGGGGGCGCCGGCGCCGAGCAGCCGCAACCCCGTCACCAGGGACTCGGCGGCCTTGCGGACGAAGGCGGCGTGCGCCTTGCCGTCGGTGTAGCCGCCACCGACGGCGGACACGACGGCGTCCCGGCCCGCGGCGATCTTGGCGACCGACTGCGGGTCCAGCACATCACCGGTGGTGACGGTCAGGTTGGGGTGGGAGACGCCCAGGCCGGTGGAGTCCACCACAGCCGCGGTGACCTGGTAGCCGCGGTTCAGCGCCTCGGTGAGGATGCGCGAGCCGAACGTACCGCTGGCACCGAAGAAGGCAATGTTCTTGGACATGGGGATTCTGATTTCCTCACTGTGGTGGGCGTATGGCAACTGCGGTTCCGGGCTACGGCAGTTCGATGGACTGCGAATGCCGGAACACGTTCTTCGGGTCGTACTTCTTCTTGACCTGCTGAAGGCGCGGGTAGTGGTTCTTGTAGTAGAGCGTCGACCAGGGCACACCGGACGTGTTCTGTTCGGGGTCCCTGATGTCGACGTCGGGGTAGTTCACATAGCAGCCGTCGGTCGCCGCGTTGGGCACCGGATAGCCGCCGCTCCCGGCGTAGACGTCGGTGTACATCTCCCGCAGCCAGGCGGAGTTCTGCGCGTCCCCCGCCGCGGTCGACCACTGGGTGGAGTACAGCGCCTTGAAGATGGAGTCGCGCTGGGCGCAGGCCGAGGCGTCCTCGGGCACCATGTTGACCTTTGAGCCGTAGCCGAAGAGCATCACATTGGCGACGGTGTTGGTGAAGTCGGTGCGGGTCAGGTGGTGGTAGAGCGACTCCGCCTGGGCGACGGTGAAGCCCTTGCGGTGGTACGCGGACTTGTTGGCCGAGCGCAGGGTCGGGTTGGTCAGCTCCGGGTTGTTCGTGCCGAGCAGCCGGACCGAGGTGAGCCAGGGCAGCTTGCGCGGGGTGAAGAACGCCGGCAGCGGACCGTGCTCACCGACCGCCCGGTCCAGCGGCCGGGTCGTGACCCCGCAGGTGGAGGTGATCTCCGCGAGGTAGTCCTCGATCAGCTGTTCGGCGTCCGGGACGGACGCGTCGAGCTGGGTGATGATGCCGATGACACCGTCGGACCTGTGGTTCATCACCAGCAGGCTGGTCAGCGCGTGGCTCGGTGATTCGACGCTGCTGTTGCGCTCGTGCCAGTCACCGTAATGGGTCACCAGGGCAGTGAATTTCTCCTGGTCGAAATCGGCCCAGGGAAGTGCCACCGCGCTCAGATAGACGTCCTTCGGCGGGCGCATCAGCTGATCGGCCGGGTCCGGGCCGGTGGCGCCGGGGGTACGGAAGAAGTAGCGCGTGACGACACCGAAGTTGCCACCGCCGCCGCCGGTGTGCGCCCACCACAGCTCGCGGTGGGGGTCCCTCTTCTCGCAGCTGGCCACGAGGGTGACGGCCCTACCGTGACGGTTCACGGTGACGATCTCGACCGCGTACAGGTGGTCGACGGTGATGCCGTACTGGCGCGACAGCAGCCCGAAGCCGCCGCCGGCGATATGGCCGCCCATGCCCACCGAGTAGCACAGGCCGCCGGGGAGTGCGACGCCCCAGCCCCGGTAGAGGGCCTGGTAGGCGTGGAGCAGGGTGGAACCCGCCTCCACCACGAAGGACTTGCGGGCCGGGTCGTAGAAGACCTCGTCCAGCTGCGTCATGTCGATGAGCGTCTGCACCTCGGGGTTGAAGACGAAGTCGGCGTAGCAGTGCCCGCCGCCGCGTACCGCGATGCGCTTGTCCGCGTTGACCGCTTCCTGGACCGCCTGGACGACCTGGCCGGTGGTGTGCACCACCTTGATGGTGTCGGGTGTACCGACCCACCGGGTGTTGTGGCCGACGGTCAGCTCCTGGTACCGGTCGTCGCCGGGCAGGATGGTGGTTGCCCTGTTGCCCCCCGAGGGGTGCCTCTTTGTGCTGATCACGGTTCCGTCGACGTCCCCCGTCGCGGTGTCCCTGAGGTCGGTCCGCCTGTTCAACGTGCCCACGACTGCACCTGCACCCTCTCTGTTCGGAATTCCCGGAATGCATCCCGTAGGAATGGATGAAAGCAATGGCCGCGGCGCACTGTCAAGAAATGCCGGGGAAATCAATAAAGCTGTCTACACCCACTGAACAGGGTGGAAGGAGGCCTCCACCTTCGGGGGTCGAAGACTCCACCAAAGGTGGAGACGGCGCTGATTTATTCATCTCCCGGCCGATGACCCGACCCGGTGGCATGACCACAGAATGGTCCGGGTAATGACGACCACTGCATTGGGGAGAAGCACGTCATGCAGCCTTTCTGTGAACTCACCGACGCCGAGCGCGACGAGCTGGCTGCGGCGCTCGCCTCGGTGACCAAGAGCCCCTACGAGGACTACCCGTCCTTCTCCCGTTCGGTGGCCGACCTGGTGGACCGCGGGGCCGTCCCGGCGTTCTTCACCCGGGCCGTCGCCGGGATCCGCGCCGAGCGCGAGGCCGGCAGGTCGGACGCCCACGTGCTGCGCAACTGCCCCATCGACCCGGTCGTCCCGGTCCTGGACCACGACGACCCGCTGGCGGACAAGTACGCGAAGAAGAAGACCTTCGTCGGCGAGGCCCTGCTCGAACTGTTCGCGCAACTCGCCGGTACGCCGCTGCTCGCGTACGACACCCGGTTCAACGGGGACTTCTTCACGGATGTCGTCGCGATCAACCGCTACAGCGGCAAGCAGACCGGGTTCAGCGACGGCGAACTGGTCTTCCACAACGACCGCACCGCGCACCCGGTACGCGCCGACTTCATCACGCTGGTGGGGATGCGCTGCCCCGACGGCGACTTCATCTACACCGGGTTCGTCGAGGGCCGCCGGCTGCTGGAGCACTTGACGGCCGAGGAGCGGGAGATCCTGCGCAAGCCGTACTTCATCACGCCGTTCGACGTCTTCTCACGGGACAACAACAAGAGCCTGACGGTGTCCGAGGCGCATCCGATCCTGGAGCGCGAGCACAGCATCCGCTACCTGGACACCCACACCTCCGTGGCCCCCGACAGCCCGCCGGAGGCCAAGGACGCCCTGATCGCGCTGAAGAACGCCCTGGTGCGGGCCGAGAAGAAGCGGCACCGGATCCTCACCGGCGACCTGTTCTCCTTCGCCAACCAGGACGGTCTGCACAGCCGGGACAAGGTGGAGGTCAACGACCCCGCGCGGGCGCGCTCGCGCTGGCTGCTCAAGACGTACGCGTTCCGCAACGAGGCGAACGCGGAGCAGCACGCCGACCGGTGGATCGACGGCGTCCGCGGCCGGGTGGGCGATTAGGGCCGTGCCCGGCCGGTCCGACCGGTCCGACCGGCGCCCGGGAGACACGGCCGGCGTGCTGATCCCGGGTGCCGATGGCGGTGCGGGTGCCGTTTCCGACGCCGGTGCGGGTGCCGGTGCCGTTTCCGATACCGGTGCGGGTGCCGGTGTCGATGCCCGTACCGGTGCCGATCAGGACTGCTGCGCCACGGGCACGGGTGCGCCCTGCATCAGCAGGACGGCCTCCAGCCGGTTACGTACGCCCAGCTTGGTGAGGGTGTGCGAGACATGGCTCTTGATCGTCGCCGCTGAGACATGGAGGCGGGCCGCCGCCTCGGAGGTGGACAGTCCGTCGGTCAGCAGCGCGAGCACTTCGCGCTCCCGGTCGGTGAGCGTGCTCAGCAGCCGCTGCGTGGATTCCCCACCGCCGGGCCGGTCCGGGGAGGGTGGCACGCCGCGGCGGCGTTCGGAGGGGGAGCGGTAGAGCTCATGCAGTTCGGGGGAGAGGACAGTATGGCCGGAAGCGACCGCTCGGGCCGCTGCGGCCAGCCCGCTGATCCGGGCGTCCTTCAGCAGGCAGCCCATCGCGCCGGCCTGGAAGGCGGCGTCGAGTTTCCCCCGCGTCCAGCCGACACCGATGAGAAGGACCCGGATCCCGCCGGCGACCAGCTCGCGGATCGTGTCGACGGGATCGCAGTTGTGGCCCACCCCGAGGACCGCGACATCGACCTGGTTCAGCCGCCAGTCCCGCAGGGGCTGGCGGACGTCCACACTCACGACGAGTCGGAGTTGCTCGGCACGACGCACCACCCTGCCGAGCACATGCCGGGAAATCGGATCTTGGTCAGCGAGCAGAATGCGAACTTCCGGTTCTGCGGCACTCCCGTTGGTCAGCCAGTCGTCCTCGAATTTGCGTGTCTCCATGATAGCTCCCCCCGTTATGTCCGGGATCCTACAGGCTTCCTGTCAACTCCCTCGGCGCGACACGCGGGACCGGTTGTATTACGCCATATCACTGACGCGCACGCGTGGCGAGTTGCACCCGCGATGGCCGCTGTCGCGCCGATCCCGGGAGACCCGGATCCATCCTTACCGGCGCCTTTCCTTTTCGGCATGAAGACCAGATGATAATTTTTCACGGGGAGTTGCGTGTTCCATGGGATCGACTTTGGCACGGAAGACGTGGGATGCCCATGTCGTACGCCGGAGCAGGGCCGGCGACGATCTGCTGTACATCGACATGCATCTCCTGCATGAGGTGAACACCCCGCAGGCCTTCGACGACCTGCGGGCCGCCGGACGCACCGTCCGCAGGCCCGACCTCACGGTGGGCACCGAGGACCACAACACGCCCACGGTCGCCATCGACAAGGTCATCCAGGACCCGGCCGGCCGCCGCCAGACCACCCTGATGCGCGCCAACTGCGACGAGTTCGGCATCCCGCTGCACCGGCTGGGCTCCGCCGGCCAGGGCATCGTGCATGTCATCGGCCCCGAACTGGGCCTGGTACGGCCGGGTATGACCGTGGTCTGCTGCGACTCCCACACCACCACGCTCGGCGCCTTCGGAGCGATCGCCTTCGGCATCGGCACCAAACAGGTCGAACACGTCCTGGCCACCCAGACCCTGTCGATGACCCGGCCCAAGGACATGGCCGTCACCGTCACCGGCGCACTGCCGCCCGGCGTCACGGCGAAGGACCTGGTCCTCGCGATCATCGCCAGGATCGGTACCGGCGGCGGCGTGGGCCACATCATCGAGTACCGGGGTGCGGCCGTCACCGGCCTCTCGATGGAGGGCCGGATGACCCTGTGCAACATGTCGGTCGAGGCGGGCTCACGCGCCGGGCTCATAGCCCCGGACGAGACCACCTTCGCGTATCTCAGGACCCGCCCCGGAATGCCGCGGGGCGCCGACTGGGACGCGGAGGTCGCGTACTGGACCACCCTGCGCAGCGACGCGGACGCGGTGTACGACAAGGAGGTCGTCATCGACGCCGGCGCGCTCACCCCCTATGTCTCCTGGGGCAACAACCCGGGGCAGAGCATCCCGCTGGACGGTGTGGTCCCGTCGCCCGCGGACTTCGCCGACTCCCAGGAACGCGGCTCCGCCGAACGGGCGCTGGCCTACATGGGCCTCGTCCCGGGCACCGCGATGCGCGATCTGCCCATCGATGTCGTCTTCGTCGGCTCCTGCACCAACGGCCGGATCGAGGACCTGCGCGCCGCGGCCGCCGTGCTGGAGGGGCGCAAGGTCGCCGACGGCCTCCATATGATGATCGTCCCCGGCTCGGCGCCGGTGCGGCGGCAGGCCGTCGAGGAGGGCCTGGACCAGGTGTTCGCGCAGGCGGGGGCCGACTTCCGGCCGGCCGCGGGCTGTTCGATGTGTGCCGCGCTCAACGAGGACCGGCTCCGCCCGGGCCAGCGCGCCGCCTCCACCAGCAACCGCAACTTCGAGGGCCGGCAGGGCAAGGGCTCCCGTACCCACATCGTCTCCCCCGCGGTCGCCGCCGCCACCGCCGTCGCCGGCCGGCTCGCCGCCCCGGCCGATCTGTAAGGCGCGCACGAGCGCATGAGTGTGAGGAAGAGCCGAGGAGCCCCCATGGACCAGTTGACCGTGCACACCGGTACGGTGATGCCGCTGCGCCGCAGCAATGTCGATACCGACCAGATCATCCCGGCCCGCTTCGTTCCCTACTTCAGCTGGCAGGGCCACGCCAACGCGCTGTTCGCGGACTGGCGCGACGACCCGCACTTCCCGCTGAACCTGCCGCAGTACCAGGGCTCGACGGTGCTGGTCGCCGGGAACGACTTCGCCACCGGCTCCTCACGCGAGTCCGCGGTCTGGGCCCTCCAGCGCTTCGGCTTCAAGGTCGTCATCGCCCCCCGGTTCGGCGACATCTTCCGCGGCAACTCCCTGATGCGCGGCCTGCTCACGGTCACCCTGCCGGCCGCCGTGGTCGAGCGGCTGTGGGAGCTGACCGAGCAGGACCCCTTCACCGAGATCACCGTCGACCTCGAAGCGCTCCAGGTGCGCTGCGGCGATCTCGTGGAGCCCTTCGCGCTCGACCCGGACGCCCGGGAGCGGCTGCTCACCGGACGCGACCCGATCTCCACGACGCTCGACGCGTACGCGGACGACATCGCCGCGTACGAGCACGGCCGCCGGCCCGCCCTCCCGGTCACCCGCTGAATTCCCCGGCGGCGCCCACGAACGGAAGGAGCGGACCATGAACCTCGCCCAGTGCGCCGCCTTTGTCGCCATCGCCGACACCGGCAGTTTCACCCATGCGGCGAAAGCCCTGTCGGTCAGCCAGTCGGCGGTGAGCCATGCGATATCGGGTCTGGAGAAGGACCTGGGGGTCGCCCTGATGAAACGCAGCCGCAGCGGGGTCGAATTCACCGATGTCGGGCAGCGCATCCTCACCCATGCCCGCGCGATCGTGCTCGGCAGGGAATTGATACGCCAGGAGGCCGACGCCGCGCGCGACCGACGCTCCGGCACCCTGCGGATCGGCACCAGCCAGAGCTTCGCCACCAGCCTCCTGCCCCGGCTGCTCACCGAATTCCGCGGCGCGCTCCCCGACATCAGGATCGTGCTGCGCGAAGGAACGGACCAGGAGATCGCCGAGTGGCTCGGCGGCTACACGATCGACGTCGGCATCGTGAACCTGCCGAAGGAGCACCTCGACACCGTGCCACTGCTGCGGGACGAGATGTACGCCGTGCTCCCGCCGGACCACGCCCTGGCCGGCCGCGGGGGCATCGCCGTCGAGGAGCTGGCCGACGAGACCTTCGTCATGCCCGTCGGCGGCGTGGAGCCGATGCTGCGTACCGCCTTGGAACTCGTCGGCCGTGAGCCCCGCATCGGCTTCCACGCCCAGGGCATCAACGCGCTGCTGTCCATGGTCGCCGAGGGCCATGGGGTCACCGTGGTGCCGGCCCTCGCGCTGCCGTCCGTGCCGCCCCACCCGCAGCTGCGGATCGTCCCCTTCGCACCGGCGCTCTCCCGCCGTCTCGGCATCGGCATCAGGAGGGCCGCCCGCCGCGCCCCGGCCGTCGAGACCTTTGTCTCCATGGCCCGGGCGCTGGCCCGCGACAGCGCCTCTCAGATGCCCAGGGCGCAGGGGGAGCCCGGCCTGCGCGGTGCCGGCCGCTCGCCCTCGGGCTCGGCACCGGGCACGGCACCGGGTTCGGCATCGGGCCCGGTCCGCCGGATCAGCGCGTCCCCGGCGATGGCGTCGGCGTCGTAGACGAAGTCGCTCCAGATCCCCGGCCGGCTGCTGCCCGCCTGCATGAACCAGCGGGTGTGCTCGGTGGGAATGCCGAGGACGTACAGTCCGGTGTCGGCCGTCCCGTCGCTGCCGATCGGGTGGTACGGCGAGGCGGTGACCGCCACCCCGCCGGTGTCGAACGCCTCCTCGCCGAAACCGTTGACGTAACTGGTCCAGATGCCCCGCTCCCGCAGCCGCCGCGTCAGCGGGGACGGATCCCGGCGCACGTCGGGGGTGGGGATCCGGGCATCGAGAACGGTGTCCACGGTGACACGCGATCCCGCGATCTGCGGCGAGTGCGCGACAAACCGGCCACTGGCCGGATCCGGGACGAAGCGGGTGCCCGGGCCGACGATCCGCAGCACTCCCGACGCGATCAGGGCGGCCGTCTGCTCCAGCCTGACCGGCGGCGGCCCGGCCGCCAGGAAGGCGCTCCTGGGGACGTACCACCCGAGGAAGTCATCGCGGTGGGAGCGCGGGTCGAGCCCGCCGTAGTCCACGAACGCGCGGATCACCCAGCGGGTGTCGCGCAGGACGTCGAGCGCCGCCTTGAGCGGTGAGCCGACATTGCCCTTCGCGGCCTCCTCCAGGTCGCGGCGGATCACCGCGAGGAGTTCGCTCTCGAAGGCCGCGTGGTCGGGGTAGCTGCGGCCGGCGAAGGGCCTGGCCAGCCGGTCGAGGTCGAGCGGCGGCAGATCGCCCGCGCCGTGGCGCCCGGCGACGGCCGCGACGTCGGGCAGCGGCGCCCCGACCGGGAGGGCCAGTTCGGCGGTGAACGCCTCGGCCGCCCGGGCGCCGGAGCGGTGGCGGATGTGCGCGGCGTAGTACACCAGGCTCATCTCGGCCCGCAGCCAGGGCATGACGTCGGCCCGGAAGTCGACGGGGCCGGCCGCGCGCCCGTGCCGGACGCGCTCCGCGGTGAACAGGACAGGGCGGTAGGGGTTGGTGGCCGATTTCTGGTTACGGCCCCGCGCGGGCAGCGGCATGCCGCTGCGGGAGCCCGCCACCAGTACCGGCTCGCGCCCGCTCGGCACATAGACCAGCCGCCCGTCGCCCCCCTCCTTGAAGCTGCCGCCGCGGCCGATGGTGAACGCCGCCATGACGTCGTAGAAGGCCAGGCCGAGGCCGAGGACGCCGACCGCGGATCCGGCCGGGACGTCACAGAGCGGCATGTCGGCGGCCGAGTCGCCCCGGAGGTGACGCAGCCGGGGGTGGGCGGCCGCGAACTCGGCGAGTTCGCGCTGCTCCCCCGACGGTCCGGGCCTGGCGTGGCCGGTGGTGAGGACCACCCTGTCGGCGAAGAGCCGCGATCCGTCCGAGAGGCGCAGCCGGTAGCCGCCGCCGGTGGGCACCAGGTCCTCGACCGACAGACGCACCTCGTGCAGGCGCACGCCGGCCGGGAGTCCATCCCGTGCCGCACTCAGGACGTAGCGCATGTAGCGGCCGTAGACAGCGCGCGGCGCATAGCTGTTGGGGCCGGGGTGGTCGGGGTCGGTGGCCCGCCACCACTCCCCGAAGGAGGGTCCGGCGCCGGCCCGGTGCGGCCCGTCGTCCGGGATCCCGGAGAAGGCCGAGATCTCGTCGGCGACGGTGTTCATCATGAACCACTCGGGCTGGTCGCTGCGCCATATGCGGCCGCAGCCGACCTCGACCGGGTCGATCAGGAAGATCTCCACCGGCCGGAGTCCGTCCCGTGGTTCGGCGGCCAGCCGGGCGGCGAGGCGCTCCACCACGCTCAGACCGCGCGGACCGCTTCCGACGACTGCGACGCGGTGCGCACCGGACGCGTCCGGTATCCCCCCGGCCATGTTGTTCCCCACTCTGTCCCCCTTGGTCGGCCGACTTCACGCCAGGACGATCCGAATTCCCGCACGTGAAGGAAATGCAAAAACTCTCCACCGAGGCTAGATCGCCCCCTGTCGGTGTTCAACGCCGATCGGTTCATGGAATGCATGAATTCTGCTCATGCGTCCATTGGGTTTCGCTGATTTCCGTGCACGACGGTGCGGCGTCGGGCTAGGCTGTGCAATCGTCAGGAATATCAAGCACGTCGACGGTCCAGGGGGGACTTCACAATGGAACGCCGTCCGGTACTTCTCGTACTCGACCTGATAAATGAAATCGTCCACCCGGACGGCAAGTACGCGGCCGACGGATACTGCGAACAAGTGGCCGAACGCGGGGTCCTCGAACGGGCCGCCACCGCGATCAGCCGCGCCCGGGCCGCCGGTATCCCCGTCATCCATGTGGTCGTCGGATTCTCACCCGGGTACGCCGACTGGCCCGCGGGCTCGGAGCTCTTCGCCTCCGCGCGCGACGGCGACCGGCTCGTGCTGGGCACCTGGGGCACCCGGATCCACGACAGCCTGAGGCCGGCCGACGGCGAGCCGATCGTGGAGAAGCGGCGTGTCAGCCCGTTCTTCGGCACGCATCTCGATGTCCTGCTGCGCAATCTCGGGGTCAACACCCTGCTGCTGACGGGCGTCACCACGGATCTGGTCATCCTCTCGACCGCCCGCGACGGCCACGACCGCGACTACCACGTCGAGGTCCTTGAGGACGCCACCGCGACGGACAGCCAGGAGGCGCACGACGCCGCCCTGAAGGTGATCGCCCGTACCGCCACGGTGTCCTCGGTCGCGCGCGCCCTGCCGGCCTGACCACGGAACGCAGAGGGACGGGGTTGCAGAGATGAGCCAGGACCGGACCACCGGGCCCGAGAGCCCCGCACGGCTCCCGCCCGCACCACCGCCGGCCCGGCGGGGTGCGCCGGCGCACCCCGGGCCCGGCCCGGGCAGCCGGCCGCGGCGGCTCTCCCGCGACCAGTCGTTCCGGCTGGTCGGCGCGATCCTGATCGTGCTGCTGCTCTCCTCGTCGGCGCCTTCGCCCATGTATGTGCTCTACCAGCAGCGGTGGGACTTCTCCGCCACGATGCTGACGGTCGTCTTCGGCATCTACGCGGTGGCGGTGCTGATCGCGCTGCTGCTCTTCGGGTCGTTGTCGGACACGCTGGGGCGGCGCAGGGTGCTGCTCGCCGCGCTGATCGGCGAGGTGGCCTCCATGGCGCTGTTCATCGGCGCCCGGAGTGTCGGCTGGCTGCTGGCCGCGCGGGCGGTCCAGGGCCTCGCGGTCGGGCTGGCCACCGGCGCCACCAGCGCCGCCCTGATCGAGCTGGCGCCGCCCGCGAAGCCGTTCCGCGGCACGCTGCTCAACAGCGCGGGCCCGACCGGCGGCATCGCGGTCGGCGCCCTCGTCGCGGGGCTGCTCGTCCAGTTCGCGCCGGCGCCGACCGTGCTGACGTACGCGCTGCTGCTGGCCGCCTTCGTGCTGGCCTTCCTGGGCGTCCTGGTGATGCGGGAGACCGTGCCGGGACGGACGAAGGGTCTGCGCGTCCGCCCCTCGCGGGTGTCCGTCCCCGCCGCCGCCCGCGGGCCCTTCGCCCTGCTCTCGCTGACCATGATCGCGGTCTGGTCGGTCTGCGGGCTCTATCTCTCGCTCGGCCCCTCGCTGGCGATCGAGATCCTGGACAGCGGTGGTCTGCTGGCCGGCGGGCTGACGGTCGCGCTCTTCGCCGGTATCGCCACCGTCGGCCAGATCGCTCTGGGCAGGCTCCCGGCGCCACGTACGGCGGTGATCGGCCTGGTCTCGCTGCTGGCGGGGCTGGGTCTGGTCCATACCGCGCTGACGACGGGTCAGGCGGTGGTGTTCTTCCTCGGTACCGCGGCGCTCGGGTTCGGCTGGGGCACGGCCTTCCTCGGCGCCTTCCGGGCGCTGGCCGCACTGGCGGATCCGGCCCGGCGCAGTGAGCTGCTGGCCGCGGTCTATGTGGTGGTCTACCTGTCGATGACCGTGCCCGCCGTCGCGGCCGGGACGGTCTCCGAGATCTGGGGCCTGCACCGCACCACGGTGGCCTTCGTCGCCGCCGCGGCCGTGATCTGCCTGGCGGCGCTCCTGGGGCTGGCCTGGGTCACGGTGAACCGCCCCGGCCCGCCCCCTGAGCCGCACGCGGCCTGACCTCCGCCGCCGGCACGCAACGCTGTTGATCATTCAACATCGGACGTTGCGCCTTGGTTCATGTCCCATACACGGGAGGCCTCGACAGTCTGTCCCGGGCCGTGTCGAACCGTGACCGGGCCCTGGACACAGGCAATCAGTGGAGGTCAATGATGGTCAGGCGTCGCGAGCTGCTGGGGATGGTCGGCGCGACCGTCGGAGCGGGAGTGCTGGCCACGGGCACGGCCGAGGCCGCCCCGCGGGACGGGCAGAAGCACCGCGGGCCCTCGCGCCGAACGCTCAAGGTCATGCAGTTCAACATCTGGCTCGGCGGCAGCCGGGTGCCGGGCGGCCGGGCGGGTATCGCCGACACCATCGCCGCGGTCGAGCCGGATGTGGTGATGCTCAGCGAGTCGAACCCGCAGCGGGTGGCCGATCTCCTGGCCGATCTCGCCGAGCGCGGACTGACCTACTTCGACAACCGGAACCCGGTCGACCCCGCGGTGATCTCGCGCTACCCGATCGTCGAGCACGCGTCGTTCCCGTCCTGGTCAAAGGCGGTCGTCTCGGTCGACGGCACCGAGGTCGCGGCCTACTCCGGGCACCTGGAGTACCGCTACTACGTCAACTACCTGCCGCGCGGCTACGGCGGCGGCACGCCCTCGCCCCTGGAGACCTCCGAGTACGGCTGGGGCGAGATCCCGGCCGGTCCGATCACCGACGTCGGTCTGATCACGCGGCTCAACGCGGCCTCGGGACGCACGAAGGCGACGAGGACGGTGCTCGCGGACGCCGCGAAGGAGCGGGCCAGGGGCCGGCTGACGCTGCTGGCCGGTGACTTCAACGAGCCCTCCCACCGGGACTGGAACCACCGGACCCGCAACCTCTTCGACCACCACGGCGCCGTTGTCCCGTGGGCGACGACGAAGGCGATCGAGGACGCCGGCTTCCGCGACAGCTATCGCGTGATCCACCCGGACCCCGTCCGCAGGCCGGGCTTCACCTGGCCGAGCGACAACCCGGGCGCCGAGGTCGGCCGGCTCACCTGGGCGCCGAAGGCCGACGAGCGGGACCGGATCGACTTCGTCTTCTACCACCCGGACCGGCGGATCCGGCTGCTCGACAGCGTGATCGTCGGACCGGCGAGCAGCATCGTGCGCAGCGAGCGGGTGGCGGAGTCGCGCAGGGAGCGGTTCTGGGAGCCCACCTGGACCTGGCCGACCGACCACAAGGCCGTGCTCAGCACCTTCCGGCTGACCACGCGCTGAGCGGGGAGACGGTCGTGGACGGCCCGCGTACGCGTCAGCCGGCCCGAAGGCCGACCGCCAGGGTCAGTTCGAGGACCCGGTGCGGCGACGCGAGATCCGGGAACAGCTCCCGCAGCTGCGCCATCCGGTACCGGACCGTCTGGGGGTGGACGAACAGCGCCGCCGCCACCTCGTCCCGTCTGCCCTGGTGCAGCAGCCACGCCCGCAAGGTCTCCTCCAGCCGCTGCGCCGTCGCGACAGGCACGGTCCGCAGCGGTGCGAGAGCCCGGGCCCGCAGATCCGCGAACGCGTCCGCGTCGGCACTGAGCACCAGCTCGGGCAGGTGGTCCTCGGTGTCGCGGACATCGGCCGAGAGGGAGCGCGCGCGGACGGCTCGTGCGTACGAGGCGGACGCCCGCGTCCACGGCCGGGCCGGGCCGACCACGGCGGCGCGGTCGGTCAGCCGGCTCAGGAGATGTGGCCGGTCGGCATCGGGGACGAACAGCACACCGGTGGCGTCCGGCAGATCGTCGAGGACGAGGGTGGCCGGGTCGAGGGCGCGGTAGGCGGGCCGGGCCTGGGCGGCGGGCAGCAGGACCGCGGTCAGCGAGACCGGAGGCTGCCACCCGGCCCGCTGAGCGGAGGCCAGCAGCACGTCCGGGCTCGCGCCGGCGAGGAGGTCGTGGGCGAGGTGTTCCAGGTGGAGTTCGTGGGCCCGGCCCCGGGCGGCCAGTTCGTCGGCGTGGCCCGCGGCACTCGCGGCGGAGAGTTCGTCGATGTAGGCGAAGGTCAGCTCGGCGAACTTGGCGACCTCGGCGGCGGGCAGACCCGCAGGCACGGCACCCGCCGCCAGGCATCGCCAGGCCACGCGGGCGCCGACACGGTAGGCGCTGAGCAGGGCGTCCATCGAGCGGCCGTCGCGCACCTCGCCGCGGCCCAGCTCGTAGGCCGCGTCACCGCCGTCGCCGCCCGTGGCGTTGCCGCTCGCGCGGTCGAGGTAGTGCCCCAGGGCGGTGCGGACGGCCCGGCGGATGGTGGCACCCATGCGGCCCGAGAGAGCGTTGGCGTAGGGAGGGACCTCGTCGATGATCGCCTGGACGACCTCGTCGGCCGTGCCCACCAGCTCGGCCCGCAGCGCGGTGAGCGTCGTCTCATCCAGGGCCAGCTCGGTGGCCCTCCGGATCGCATGCCCCATGATTTATTCCCTGCGAACAATTATGCCGATCAGATTCACATCCTGCGGGTAGGACTTTACGCCCTGAGGCGTATCAAGCTGGAGCCATGACGAGTGCAGCCCTCCGCAGTAGGGCGTGGAAACTGCTGGAGATGGTCACGACGCCGCTGCTGCCGTCGGACTACCTCGACCTGGTCAGTCCGCTGCGCGCGGGCGCCGACCTGCGGGGGCGCATCGAGGCCGTGCATCCCGAGACGGATGACGCCGCGACCGTCGTGATCAGGCCGGGACGGGGCTGGCGCGGCCACACGGCCGGTCAGTACGTGCGGATCGGGATCGACGTCGACGGGGTGCGCCTGTGGCGTGCCTACTCGATCACCTCGCCGACGAACCGCCAGGACGGCCGCGTCACGATCACCGTGAAGGCGATCCCGGACGGCAAGGTCAGCAACCACCTGGTCCGCAGGGCGAAGCCGGGCACGCTGATCCAGCTCGACCAGGCGACCGGTGACTTCGTACTGCCCGAGGCAAAGCCCGCCAAGGTGCTCTACCTGACGGCCGGCAGCGGCATCACGCCGGTCATGGGCATGCTGCGCGACACCGGGTTCGACGACGTCGTCATGGTCCATTGCGCGCCGCGGCCGCAGGACGTGATCTTCCGCGAGGATCTGCACGACCTGGTCGCGGACGGGAAGCTGCGTCTCACCGAGGTGCACACCGACACGGACGGCAAGCTCGACATCGCCCGACTCGGCGACCTCGTGCCCGACTGGACCGAGCGCGAGACCTGGGCCTGCGGGCCCACGGGCCTGCTCGACGCCGCCGAGGAGCACTGGGCCGGGCACGGCGTACCGGAGCGCCTGCACACCGAACGCTTCCGCCCCGCCATCGCCGTCGCCGGTGACGGTGGCGAGGTCACGTTCACCACCACCGGCAGGACCGCCGACGCGGACGGCGCCACGCCACTGCTGGACGTCGGCGAGGAGGCCGGCGTGCTCATGCCCTCCGGGTGCCGCATGGGCATCTGCTTCGGCTGCGTGACGCCGCTCACGGCGGGCGCCGTCCGCGACCTGCGCACCGGCGAGATCACCGAGGCCGAGCCGGGCGTCCTCATCCAGACCTGCGTGTCCGCCGCGGCGGGCCCCTGCGAGATCGAACGGTAGGAACACCTTGACCGCCATCGACCCCACCGCCCACCTGACCGCGGAGCAGATCGAGGAACTCGGCCGCGAGCTGGACGCGATCCGCGACGAGGTGATCGCCGACCGTGGCGAGAAGGACGCCGCGTACATCCGTAGGGTCATCTCGGTGCAGCGCAAGCTGGAGCTGGCCAGCCGGGGTGTGCTGCTGTTCTCGATCTTCCCGCCCGCGTGGCTGATCGGCACCGCCGGTCTGTCCGTGGCGAAGATCATGGACAATATGGAGATCGGCCACAACGTCCTGCACGGCCAGTGGGACTGGATGCGGGACCCGAAGATCCACTCCACCACCTGGGAGTGGGATCACGTCTCGCCGGCCGATCAGTGGAAGCACTCGCACAACGAGCTGCACCACACGTACACCAACGTGATCGGCAAGGACAACGACCTCGGCTACGGCATCATGCGCGTCGACGAGGACCAGCGGTGGCACCCGTTCCACCTCGGCCAGCCGCTGTGGAACTTCCTCAACGCCTGCTTCTTCGAGTACGGCATCGCGGCGTACGACCTGGAACTCGGCAAGAACCTGCACAAGCGCCGCCGCAAGAACCCGGAGTTCCGCGCGCGGGCCAGGGCCGTGGGCCGCAAGATCCGCAAGCAGGTGCTCAAGGACTACGTGATCCACCCGCTGCTGTCGGGGCCGTCGTTCCTCACCACGCTCGCCGCCACGTTCACCGCGAACCTGATCCGCAACCTCTGGACACACTCGGTCATCATGTGCGGGCACTTCCCCGAGGGCGTGCGGGTCTTCGAGCGCCGGTCGATCAAGGGCGAGACGCGCGGCCAGTGGTACCTGCGCCAGATGATGGGCTCGGCGAACATCAGCGGCAGCAAGGCGATGCACTTCATGACCGGCAACCTGTCGCACCAGATCGAGCACCACCTGTTCCCGGACCTGCCGAGCAACCGGTACGCCGAGGTCGCGGTGAAGGTGCGCGCGCTCTTCGACAAGTACGAGCTGGAGTACGTCACCGGGCCACTGCCCAAGCAGGTGTTCTCGGCGTGGCGCAAGGTCTTCCGGCTCTCGCTGCCCAACAGGAAGCCCAAGGCCAGGACGCCGGGCCGCAAGCAGGAGCTGGTCGGGGCCTGATCAGGGGCCCGGAACGGGCGGTGGTGGTTCGGCCGGGCGGGGCATCCCCCTGGCCGATGCCACCGCCGGGTCGGGCGACCACGCGGGTGCCGCCCGGTTCCACCCGCGGGTACTCCCCTGTCCGCCGACCGGTGCGCCCGGGGATCACGGCCGCACGGACACCGTGCCGCCTGCGATACGCCGGCATGCCCGCGGCTTAGAGTCCTCCGTATGCGTGTACTGGTCACCGGAGGCGCGGGTTTCATCGGCTCGCACCTCGTGGCGGCGCTGACCGCCCGTGGTCACGAGACGGTGGTGCTGGATGCCCTGTTGCCGTCGGCGCACGGAACATCCCCGGCGGCGGGCGCGGAGCTGGTCCATGCGGATGTGCGGGACCGGAGCGCGGTGGCCGGGGCGTTGCGCGGGGTCGACGCGGTGAGTCATCAGGCGGCCATGGTGGGGCTGGGCACGGCATTCGCCGACGCACCGGACTATGTCGGCTGCAACGACCTGGGAACGGCTGTGCTGTTGGCGGCGATGGCCGAGGCGGGCGTCCACGATCTGGTGCTGGCCGGATCGATGGTGGTGTACGGGGAGGGGCGGTACGACTGCCCCCGGCACGGGTGGGTCCGGCCCGGTCCGCGCGCGGCGGCGGACCTGGAGGCGGGCCGCTTCGAACCCCGCTGCCCGAAGTGCGGCGCGGACCTGGCCCCCGGGCTGGTGGGCGAGGACGCGCCCGCCGATCCGCGCAGTGTGTACGCCACGACGAAGCTGGCCCAGGAACATCTGGCCGCCGCGTGGGCGCGGGCGACCGGGGGGCGGTCCGTCTCCCTCAGGTATCACAATGTGTACGGGCCGGGGATGCCCCGCGACACTCCGTACGCGGGGGTGGCGTCGTTCTTCCGTTCGGCGCTGGCCCGGGGTGAGGCACCGCGGGTCTTCGAGGACGGCGGGCAGCGACGCGACTTCGTCCATGTCCGGGATGTGGCCGCCGCGGGCGCGGTCGCGCTGGAGGCCCTGTCCGGCCGGGAGCCGGGGGCCCTCGCCGTCTTCAACACCGGCAGCGGGGAGCCGCACACCGTCGGGGAGATGGCGCGCGCCCTGGCCCGTGCCCACGGTGGCCCCGAGCCGGTGGTCACCGGAGAGTTCCGGCTGGGCGACGTCCGGCACATCACGGCCTCCTCGCGCAGGCTGACCGACGAGCTGGGGTGGCGGGCGCGGGTCGGGTTCACCGACGGGATGACGGAGTTCGCGCACAGCGGCCTTCGGACGCCGGGCAGCGGAACGCGGGGCAGCGGGACACCGGGCAGCGGGACACGGCGGGACTCGTAGCCACAATGCCGGGAATCCCCCTGGCGGTTCTTTAGTGTGGGCGAGTGCCCGAGCCCGGCCCCGCGGCGGTGGATGTCGTCCTCCCCTGTCTGAACGAAGCAGCCGCGCTGCCCTGGGTGCTGGCGCGTATCCCGCCGCACTGGCGGGCCATCGTGGTCGACAACGGTTCGTCGGACGGTTCCGCGGACATCGCCGGAGCCCATGGCGCGACCGTGGTGCACGAGCCCCGGCGGGGTTTCGGCGCCGCCTGCCATACGGGGCTCCGGGCGGCCACCGCCGACATCGTCTGCTTCTGCGACTGCGACGCCTCCCTCGATCCGGGGCTGCTGCCCACGCTGGTACGCGAGGTGGTACTCGGGCGGGCCGAGCTGGCGCTCGGGCGGCGGCGCCCGACCGGCCCGGGCGTCTGGCCCCTGCACGCCCGGGTGGGAAATCTCGCCCTCTCCCGGATGGTGCGAAGCCGTACGGGGCTCCGGCTGCGCGATCTCGGGCCCATGCGCGCCGCACGCCGGGAAGCCCTGCTCGGACTCGGGCTGACCGACCGGCGCAGTGGCTATCCGCTGGAGATGGTGGTCCTCGCCGCGGACGCGGGCTGGCGGGTGTGGGAGACGGATGTGCCCTATCTCCCCAGAGCGGGCAGGTCGAAGGTCACCGGCACCTGGCGGGGTACCTGGCAGGCGGTACGGGACATGCGGGCGGTGCTCGCCCCGCGAACGCCGGTCCCCGACCGCCGGAACGTCCCGTGACCACGCTCCTGGTGATCGCCAAGGCACCTGTGCCGGGCCGGGCGAAGACCAGGCTCACCCCGCCCTACTCCCCTGGTCAGGCAGCGCTGCTCGCCGAAGCGGCTCTCGCCGACTCGCTGGCCGCGGTGGCGGATGCCCCCGTACGGCGCCGGGTCCTCGTCCTCGACGGGGCGCCCGGCAGGTGGCTCCCCCGTGGTTTCGAGGTGGTGGCGCAGTGCGCCGGGTCGCTGGACGTCCGGCTGGCCGCCGCTTTCGCGCTCTGTGCCGGACCGGCCGTACTGATCGGTATGGACACCCCGCAGGTCACTCCCGCTCTGCTCGCCCCGGTTCTCGCCAGGGACGCCTGGCGCGCCTGTGACGCGTGGTTCGGGCCGGCGGTGGACGGCGGATTCTGGGCGCTGGGGTTCGCCGTACCGGAGCCCGAGCTGGTGCGCGGAGTACCGATGTCCCGGCCGGACACGGGCGCGCTCCAGCGAAAGCGGCTCGTCGACGCCGGACTCACCGTGCGTGATCTGCCGGTGCTTCGGGATGTCGACACGGCACAGGACGCGCTCGCGGTGGCCACCGAGGCGCCGCACACCCGCTTCGCCAAGGCCCTGGCCCGTCTGCCGCTCGGCGGAGGTGACGCCCGGTGAGCGGGACCCGGGCCGCCGGAAGCGTACCGCCGTGGCTACCACCGGCGGCGGCCCGGGAGCCGGGTCCGGCCGACGGAGATCCCCTCCTGTGCGGGCAGGACCCGTGATCGGTCCACAGATCGTCCGTACGGGTCTGTTCCTCGCCGCACTGGTCACTCTCCTGGTCCTGACCGTCCGCCACGACGGCTACCACAGCGATCCGGCGGGGCTGTCCCGCTGGTACGCGGTGTGCTGGCTGCTCTTCGCCGCCGCCGTGCGGTCACTGCGCCGGGTTTCCGCCCGGCACGCGGCAGCCGTGGTACTCCTCGGCGGTATCGCGGTGGCGGCCACCGGATTGACGGCGGCACCGCGTACGAGCACCGACATGTTCCGTTACGCGTGGGACGGCCGAGTGCAGGCCGCCGGTATCTCCCCGTACGACCATGCGCCTCGCGACGCGGCACTGGTCCCCCTGCGCGACGGGTGGCTCTTCCCCTCCGGCACCGCGTGCACCGGCCCGGACACGACGCGCGTTCCGGGCCCGGTCGGGCAGGTCCGCTGCACCCGGATCAACCGGCCCGGAGTGCCCACCATCTATCCGCCCGTGGCCGAGGGGTACTTCCTGCTGGTTCATTCCGTGTCGCCGGACGGTTCCCGGCACAAGCCGCTCCAGGTGGGCGGTGCGCTGTTGTCGGTCGGGACCACGGTCGCCCTGCTCCTGGTGCTGCGGCGGCGTGGTGATGTCCGGTGGGCCGCGTACTGGGCGTGGTGTCCGGCGGTCCCGGTCGAGGCGGTCAACAACGCTCACGTCGATGTGCTGGGGGCGCTGCTCGCCGTCGTGGCGCTCGGTGTCGTGGTCCGGCACCGTGGCCTGGGCGGGGCGCTCCTGGGGGCCGCCGTCGCGACGAAGCTGCTTCCCGTGGTGGTGGTACCGGGTGCGCTGAGCGGGTTGCGGCGGGCCCGGGACGCGGCGGCGGTCCTGGTGCCCGCCGCGCTGGTGACCGCGCTGGTCTATCTGCCCTATGCGCTGGTGTCCCGGGGTTCGGTGCTCGGCTACCTCGGCGGCTATGCCGCCGAGGAGGGGTACGAGGACCCGTCGTCCGCCAAGAACCGTTTCGCCCTGTTGCGTCTGGTGCTCCCGGACGACTGGGCGCTGCCTGTCCTGGCGGTGATTCTGGTGTCCGTGGTGGGGTGGGTGGTTTGGCGGGGTGATCCGGACCGGCCGTGGAGCGGTGCCCTGCTGGTCACCGGCACCGTTTTTCTGCTGCTGACGCCGGGCTACTCCTGGTACGCCCTCCTGCTCGTCGCCCTGGTGGCTCTCGACGGCCGCTGGGAGTGGCTGACGGTCGCGCTGGCGGGTGCGGCCAAGTATGTGCTGGCCCCGGCGTTCGACGACGGGTACGCGGTGGGCACCACCGCCTATGCGATCGCGGCGGGCGCGGTGCTCACGGGCTGGGCGGTACGGCACCGGGCTCCGGGCAGGTCCCGGGAGCAGACACCCCGTCACGGCGATGGTCATGAATCCGGCGCCGGCCGGCCGACCGAGCCCACTCGGCCGAACGGGTGAGAACGCCGGAGTCCTGAGGGCCGGTGGCGGGGCCCACCCGAACGGCGCAACCGGCTTCGCCGGCCCGCCTCCCGGTGCGCACACTGGCCACGATGAGCCCTTCAGCCTGTTCCCCGCGGTACGCCTCACCGCCGGGGCGGACCCGCCGCCCACCGGCGCGGGGGCTGCCGTGACGGATCCCTGGACCGGCACCGCCTACGACTGCGCACTGCTGGCCGGCCGGGGCCGGCTGTTCCTGCGCGGTACGAACGGCTGGCTGCTGCCGCTGGAACTCGACCGGTGGTGCGCCCGGGCGGACTCGTGCGACCTGGCCGTCCTGCGGCGCTGCGAAGGGCCGGTGCTGGACATCGGCTGCGGCGCAGGACGGCTCGTGGAGGCGCTCACCGTGCGCGGTCACCGCGCCCTGGGCATCGACATCTGCGTCTCGGCCGTCGTCTGCACGGTGCTGCGCGGGGGTCGGGCCCGCCTGGGGTCGGTCTTCGACGCACTCCCCGGCGAGGGGCAGTGGGGCACCGTCCTGCTGATCGACGGGAACATCGGGATCGGCGGCGTCCCTTCCGTGCTCCTGGAACGGGCGCGCCAACTGGTCCGCCCCGGTGGCCGTCTGCTCGTCGAAACCGTCGCCGCCGATGTCGACGCCCGGCACCATGTACGCATCGACGACGGGCTCGGGAAGCGCGGCGCGGCATTCCCCTGGGCCAGCGTCGGACGCCGGGCGCTGCTCCGGTACGCGCGCACCGCGGGATGGACGGCCACGGAGCACTGGACCACATCCCGCAGACGTCACTTCTCCGCCCTGACGGCCTCTCCCTGAGGACGGCCCCCGGACCGGGCGCGGGTCACTCCGGCTGCACCGACCGGCCCGACCGGCGCATCCGCAGCAGCAGACAGAGCGCGGACACGGCGAACAGACCGGCCGTGATCAGCAGCCATCGCCCCAGGAACACGTCGGCGGGCAGCCCTGTCACGGCCGTGTAGTGGGGCACCCGCCGCAGGATCAGCGGCCACCAGACGAGCAGCAGCAGCCCCGACAGGAAGGCGGGCACCCGCAGATGGTTGACGCTCAGGCCGTGGCGTACCGGGGCCGTGTCCGGCGGCGGGGCGCCGGATCCACGGTGCTTCGGTACGGGTCGGCCCGGGCGCGGACGGCACAGGCGCCGGGCGGCCCGATCGGTGACGGAGTAGGCGGGCAGCAGGAGCAGATCATGGATGAGGGCGGCTCCGACGAACCAGACCAGTACGCCCACCGTGTCGCCCCGGAGCAGCCTCACCCCCGCGTACAGGGTCAGGGCGAAGGACGCGAGGACCAGCAGCAGATGCAGCGGGGAGGCGCCGTAGCGGTCGCGGAAAGCGCTCATACCCGCTCTCCGAAGGTGAGGCGGGTGACCCATTTGGTGTTGTGGACCCCGGGCGCGCCGGGGACGATGATCCTGGCCGGATAGCCGTGGTCGGGCGAGAGCACCGCCCCGTTGACCCACAGGGCGAGCAGTGATCGCCGGTCGCGGACCTGGTTGTCCCGGAGGACGGCCGACGCGAAGGCGCCTCCCCGCTGCACGGATTCCACCAGGACGTGCGGCGGGTCCGTGCCGAGCCCGACCAGCTCGGCCAGCGCGGCCAGCCGTACTCCTCGCCACAGTTGATCCGTTGTCGACCAGCCCTCCACGCAGGCGATGGGGAGTGCGCATTCGTCCTGGGGCAGGGCGCGCAGTGCGTCGAGGGTGAGCACGGTCCGACGGCCGCCGCCGAGCACGGTCAGCCGCCATCCGGGTCCGATGTCGCTGGTACGGATGCCGAGGGAGGCGGCCGTCTTGTTGATCTGGAACCCGTTCGGCCCCGGCCCGGGGTCCTGGCCGTGCGGGGCGAGCACCGCCGTCCTGCGGAGCCGGCCGCCCACGCTCTGCCCCGCCGTGACCAGCAGCAGCACCCCGGACCCGGCGCCCACCAGCGCCACGGCACCACGGCGGGACAGGGTCACCGGCGCCGGACGGGGCGACACGAGTGCGGCGGACCGGTCCCCGGCGGCGGGGAGGGCCCGGCCGGGGCGTACCGCACGCAGTGCTCTGGGCAGCCGGAAGGCCACATGGACCACGAAAGCACCGATGAACACCCATGCGCCGTAGAAATGGAGGGTGTAGAACGAGCCCGGGAAGATGTAGTGGAGCTGCACGTTGAGGATTCCGGTGGCGAACTCGAACAGGGCACCGCCCACCAGGAGGAGCAGTGATAGTCGCTCCACCGCGTGGCTGAACGAGCGCACCGGCGGCCAGGAGAACAGCAGGGGAATGACGGACCACAGCTTCGCCAGCAGCACCGGCACGAGCACGATCCCCAGGGTGACGTGGATGCCCTGGGTCAGACGGTAGATCCAGTACGGCGAGGTCGGCCAGGAGAACAGGTAGAAACCGAGCAGCCCCTTGTCGGGCGTCTCGTCGTTGGTCCGGGCCAGGTCCGGGTTGTACGCGGCGTAGGACAGCAGCCCGGTCACGAACAGGACCGTCACACCGAAGAGCAGGATCAGCCCGAACACGGCCGTCAGCCACGGCCCCCGCAGCGGACTGCGCCAGAACTCCGGACGCGCCGGGCCCGGCGGCGGGCCTGCGGGGACGACCGACGACAGCAGCCGCCCACGGCCCGGCTTCCCGGGTGGGGCAGCTGTCCGCTCGGAGCGATCCGCACCGTCCGACGGCACTCCTTGCCGCACAGCCGCCCCCTGCCCGGCCGGGGCGGGCCCGGCAGGCCCCCGTCGGCCGATACGGGCGGCCGTTCCGTCCGGTCGTTCCGCGGGGCGCCGACCTTCCGAGGCAGCCCCGGGCGCACTGTCGCCGGAGGCCGGCTCGCCGCCGGGTGCGGCGTCCCGCCCCGGGGATCCGGATCCCGGGTCCGAGGGCTCCTTCTCCTCCTCGTTCCTGTCCACCGATGCCCCTTCTCCTGGCCCACACCGAACGGTCGGACGCCCCCGCCGAGGTCCCGGGTGACGTCCCCGCCGAGGTGCCGGGTGGCGACTCCGTCGTTCGATCGGCCTGACGGCGACGCCGGCACACCTGGCCACGCTGACGCATGAGGAGCCTGCCCGAAGACAGCCGGTCGGGCGCGCCCTGTGATCTGCCACCGATGTCACCCGTCCGGTCCGCCCGGCTGATGATGTGCGGCGGCTTCACGTCCGCCTGGGCGGGCCGGGTCAGGTCGGAGCCGTACCGGGCGGACGGGGCAGGCCGGCGGACGCGGCCGAGGGGAGAGAGATCACCCTGTGGACGACGGCCACCGCCCCGACGCGCCACGCGGAGGCGGCGGCGACCCGCGGCCTTTCGGGAACGACCGGTCGCAGGGCTCGTCCTCTGCCGAACCGACGGCCGGCCGCTCGGCCAGGTGTGCCGGCACCTCTACCGAATCCGCCTCGGGCGCCTGAGGAATCCCGCCGGTACGCTCGCCCTGATCCCGGTCGTATGGGAGGACAGGCGCGACGGGCGACGGGATTCCCTGCACGGTACGCACCCCGCGCGCCGGCGGGGATGGTCCCCCTGATCACCTCGGCGTGGTCACGACCCGGACCATGGTCCCCGCGCACGCGGGGGCGGGCTCACCCCCGCCCCGGTGACGGGGCGGGGGGTTCAGGTGGTGGTCGGGAGTGGTGGGGGTCAGGAGATGGTGATGAAGCGGGCGGTGCTGGGGACTCCTTGGGCGTTGAGGGCGAAGAGCATGTAGGTGCCGGGGAGGACGACGCCCCTGTCGGCCGGGATGGAGACCGTATGGGTGTTGGCGCCCGCGGGGGTGGAGGTCAGGGGGACGCGCCTCTGGTCGTTGTCGGTGGAGTGGGTCGCGGCCGCCGCCCGCATCAGCACGAAGGAGGCCACCGGCCCGCCGGTGGTGACCGTGAGCGAGGTGCCCGCGGGGGCCTGGGGCGGTACGCCGCCGGTGATGGCGGGACGCGGTTTGGGTGAGCCGTCCGCGTTGAGCAGGTACGGCGGGGTGAACACGGCTCCGTCGGCGTGGTTGGTGGTGCAGTCGCCGCAGAGGCCGCCGCCGCCGGAGAAGATCCGGCCGTCGGGCAGCAGGTTCGCCACGCTGTGGTAGTTCCGCGGGATGGCCATGGTGGCGAGCGGGGTGAAGCTGCCGGTCGCCGGGTCCCACAGTTCGGGGGTCAGCACGGAGGTGGCGTCGCTGAACGGCACGGGGTACGACTGGCCGCCGAAGACGGCGACCTTGCCGTCGGGCATGACGACGCTGTTGGCGAAGGCGCGGGCCTGGTCCATGTCGCCCGTACGCGCGGCCTGGACCTGGTTTCCGTTGACGCTCACGGTGTACGCGCGCCGGGTGGCGGGCACGTTGTCGTACGCGGGCGAGCCGCCCAGGGTGAGCAGTTTGCCGATGTCGTACGCGACGGCGTTGCCGGTCATGGCGTCCTGGCTGTCGGCGCGGGTGCCGGCCGGGGTGACGCTGCCGTTCCCGGCGGTGGTGATCCAGTTCATCTGCTTGCTCGGGCCGAGTTGGAGCACCCTGCCGCCCGACGTGGCGTACAGCCACATGTGGTTGTCGGCGCGGTAGGGGCCGGCCGGGTCGGCGGTCATGGCCGAAGTGGCCGGGACGCCGGGGAGCTTGCGCCAGGTGGAGGTGTTCGGGGACCAGACCTCGCCGGCCTTGTCACCCGCGGCTCCGCTCCAGGACCCGCCGAGGACGAAGGCCTCGCCGGTGGAGAGCAGGGTCATCGACTGGTAGCCGCGGGCGATGTTCATGTTGCTGGTCGCGGACCAGGTGTCGGTGGCCGGGTTGTAGATGCTGGCCTTCTCCGCGTTGCTGCCGCCGGTGACCAAGACCCGGCCGTCGGCGAGCATCGCGATACCCGGGCAGAACATGTCGTGGCCGGTGTTGTCGACGCGGCGCTGGGTGACCTTGCCCGTCTTCAGGTCGAGGATCGCGGTCTGGGTGTAGCCGTTGCTGCCGCCGAAGCGGTCGACCGCGTACGCCGACCAGGCCAGGAGCTTGTCGCCGGGCAGGACGGCGGTGGCCACCGGTACGAGGGGGAATCCGGTGATCCGGCCCCAGGCGCCGTGGGTGGCCGGGTTGGCCGGTCCGCTCAGGCGTATCTCGGCGGCCGTGGTCCAGGGCCCGCGGTTGCCGGCCTCGCCGGTCACGGTCAGGCGTACGTAGCGGGCGGTCGCGGTGCTGGTGAAGGTGGCGGTCTTGACGGTGTCGTCGTCGCGCCAGGTGCCCGCCGCGACCGGGGTGCCGAAGGTGGTCCCGTCGGTGCTGGTGGTAACGGTGTACGCGCCCGCGCGCCCGTTGGGGCCGTCGTTGCGGGGCTGGTAGACGAGGGCGGAGACGGCAGTCGTGCGGTTCATGTCGATGGTGATGCTGTGCGGCAGCGGGGCCGGGGTGCCGGCATACCTGCTGTGCCAGATGGTGGCCGGGTTGCCGTCGAGGACGTTGGCCGCGCGGCCGTTCTCGGCGCCGGTCTCCTCATCGCTCGCCGTGGCCGTCCATCCGGTGCGGGGCAGGTCGACGGTGGCTGCCGGAGTTCCCGGGTCGCCGAGCAGGTTGAGCTCGGCGGCGGTGGTCCACGGGCCGCGGTTGCCGGCCTCGGTGACGGCGGTGAGGCGGACGAACCGGGCGCCCGTCGGGGCGAATCCGAGGGTCTTGGCGGCGGCGTCGTCCGCGAGGGTGCCGGTGGCGACGGGACTGCCCCAGTTCTGCCCGTCCGCGCTCATGCTGATGCTGTACTCGCCGACGCGCCCGTTGGGGCCGTCGTTGCGGGGCAGGTAGACGAGGCCGGAGACGACCGCCGTGCGATTCATGTCGATGGTGATGCTGTGCGGCAGCGGGGCCGGGGTGCCGGCATACCTGCTGTGCCAGATGGTGGCCGCGTTGCCGTCGAGGACGTTGGCCGCGCGGCCGTTCTCGGCGCCGGTCTCCTCATCGCTCGCCGTGACGGTCCATCCGGTCCGGTCGAGTAGCGGAGCCGCGGGCTCCATGGCGTTCGCCGGGGCCACGGCGTGGTGCGGCGACGCCTTCGCCGCCTGCTGGCCGACTGCTGCGGACGCCGGCCGGAGCGCTGCCCCGTCGGGGCCGCCGCCCGGCCCGGTACTCGCCACGCCGAGCCATGGCGTGGCCCCGACGAGCAACGAGCCGAGGGCAAAGGCGATGAGCAGAGGGGAACGGCGTAACCCTCGGGGGAGAGCGAGGATACGTCTGGGCTGCAATCGGACCTCCTGGGCAGACCGCGGAAGCGGAAAGGGAACGGTGAAGCGCCGACATCGGTTGTGAAACCGCTGTGGACCCACTGTGAACCCCTTGAACATAAGATCTTCGCACATTAACTCGGGCTTAAAACAAGCGAGTTGACGCAAAACCTCTGCCCTTGTACGCGAAGCCGACCCCTCCGCCGGATGAAGCCCCCACCACCCATGCCGCCCGGACGGCGAATTTGTCGTGGCGGGTGGCGACGGCTCGGGAGTTCTTGAGCCGGTTGATCGGAGGAAGGCCATGGGGCGGCATCCGCCTTCGCCGGCCAGATGGATCTTGCAGGTCAGGCCACCCCGGGACCGTCCGAGTCCTTCATCGGGGCGGTGGTGCCGGGGCGTGGTCCTTTTTTCGGGATGCGCGGCTTCTTCTTCCGGGCTCCGGCCGCGTGCCGATGGGCGCGGCAGGATGTCGAGCCGACGCCGACCATGCTCCAGTCGATCCGGCCCGCGAGGTCGCCGTCGGCCTGGACGGCACGCAGGATCCGGTCCCAGGTGCCGTCCGCCGACCAGCGGCGATGCCGTTCATGAACGGTCTTCCAGCTGGCGAAACGCTCGGGAAGATCTCGCCACGGTATGCCCGTCCGGGCCCCGGACAGGATGCCGTCGATCACCCTGCGGTGATTGTTCCACCGTCCACCGCGCTGTCCCGGTACTGGCAGGTGCGGCTCCAGCCGCACCCACGCGGCATTCGTCGGATCACCCCGCCCCCATGACCCACCGGACAGAACCTGGACCCGCTGGCCCCCAACTGGTCCCAAGAAAACATGAAGGCGGTACCGGATTTCTCCGATACCGCCTACGACCTGCGAAAACGCTGGTCGGGACGACAGGATTTGAACCTGCGACCCCTTGACCCCCAGTCAAGTGCGCTACCAAGCTGCGCCACGTCCCGATGCCCGCCTGACCTGGGGTTTCCCCCTGGCTGAGCGCGCATGAGAACAATACCGCACTCGGGACGGTGCTCACGAACCGCTTTCCGGACGGGGGAGCCCCCTGACAGGTCCGAGCGGGGCGGGGTGGGGCAGGGGCGGGCCGACGAAGGCATTGACCGGCTGTGCGCCCGTATCTACGCTGTGCGACGCGAACAGAAAGCGCTTTCCCCCGTACCGGTACGCCGTACGGTCCCGCCCACCAGCCACCGGGAGCGCCATGACCAGTCGCCACCGTGGAGCACAGCGACCGCACCGACTACGGCGGTCACCGGGGTCGCGGCGATCGCGCCGGGCCGGGGCCGGTCGGCGGCACCTCGCTCCGGTCGCCGTCCTCGTCGCGCTGGTCGCGCTTCTCGGCGGGCCCGCCGGGCCGGGGGCCGCCCAGGGGCGGGACGGTACCGCGGCCTTCCGGGTGCTGGTGTTCTCCAAGGTGACCAATGTGGCCCACGCCTCGATCCCCGACGGGATCGAGGCGGTCCGGCAGCTGGGGGCCGAGCACGGCTTCGCGGTGGAGGCCACGGACGACGCCGCCGTCTTCGCCGACGCCTCACTCGCCCGGTTCCAGGCGGTGATCTTCAACAACACCAACTCGACCCCCGCCTCCGGGGCCCTGCTCGACACGGAGCAGCGGGCCGCGCTCCAGCGGTACGTCCGGGGCGGCGGCGGCTGGATGGGGCTGCACTCCGCGTCGGCGAGCGAGCGGGACTGGCCCTGGTACGAGGGGCTGGTCGGGGCGATCTTCGACGGACATCCGGCGGTGCAGCGCGGGCGGATCAAGGTGCTCGACCGGACCCACCCCTCGACCAGGGAGCTTCCGGAGCTGTGGGAGCGTACGGAGGAGTGGTACAACTGGCGCGCCAATCCCACCGGCAAGGTCCACACCCTGGCCCAGATCAAGGTGCGGGACGGTGTCACCGGGCTGGACGAGGGGGTGGACCACCCCTGGTCGTGGTGTCAGGACTACGACGGCGGGCGCTCCTGGTACACGGCGGGCGGCCATGCCCCGGCCGCGTTCCGCGAGCCCGCCTTCCGGCGGCATCTGCTGGGCGGGATCCGCTGGGCCGCCGGGGCGGAGCCGGGTGACTGCACCGCGACGAAGACCGGGGCCTTCCAGCGCACCACCCTCGCCGCCGGTGATCTCGCGGACCCCTTCGAGCTGGCCGTCGCCCCCGACCGCCGGGTCTTCTTCATCCAGCGCACCGGCCGGCTCCGGGTGATCGACCAGCGCACGCTGAAGGTGACCACCGCGCTCGACCTCGCGTACACGCCGGACATGACCAGCCAGTCCGACGGTCTGCTGGGGCTCGCCCTCGATCCCGGTTTCGCCCGTAACCACTGGCTCTATCTGCTCCACTCCGACCGGGTCGAGAAGCGGCTGAACCTCTCGCGCTTCACGGTCACCGGGAACACCGTGGATCCCGCGTCGGAGAAGCGGCTGCTGACCGTGGACACCTGGCGCGGCGAGGGGCGGGCCAATTCCCATATGGCCGGTTCGCTCGCGTTCGACCGGGCCGGCCGGCTGTACGTGGCGACCGGGGACAATACGGACCCCTTCGCCTCCGAGGGCTTCTCCCCGCTGGACGAGCGGCCGGGGCGGCGGGCCTGGGACGCCCAGGCCACCTCGGGGAACACCAACGACCTGCGGGGCAAGATCCTGCGGATCGTCCCGGGGGACGACGGCGGCTACACCGTCCCCGAGGGCAATCTGTTCGCGCCGGGCACGGAGGGCACCCGGCCGGAGATCTACGCCATGGGGATGCGCAATCCGTTCCGTATCACCACCGACCCCCTCAGCGGTGCCCTGCTCGTCGGGGACTACGGGCCGGACGCGCGGTCCGCGAAGCCGGGCCGGGGCCCCGAGGGGACCGTCGAGTACATCCGGGTCACCGCGCCGGGCAACTACGGCTGGCCGTACTGCACCGGGAACAACACCCCCTTCCACGACTACGACTTCGCCACCCGCACCCCCGGTCCGGCGTTCGACTGCGCCCGGCCGGTCAACGACTCGCCGCACAACACCGGGCTGCGCGAGCTGCCGCCCGCGCTGCCGGCCACGGTCTGGCACGCGTACTCGGCCTCGGCGGACTTCCCGGAGCTGGGCACGGGCGGCGGCGGGCCCATGAGCGGTCCCGTGTACGACCACGATCCGGCGAACCCGTACCGCACCAAGTTCCCGGAGTACTTCGAGGGCCGGTGGCTCACGTTCGAGCTGACCCGGAAGTGGTTCAAGGCGTTCACCCTCCAGCGGGCGGACCAGCGCTTCGAGGATCCCCGGTTCCCGCCGGCGCGGGCCGGTGACCTCCAGTCGATCAACACCGTCTTCGCGGATCTGCGGTGGAACCAGCCCTTCGAGGCGGAGTTCGGTCCCGACGGGGCGCTGTACGTGATCGACTTCGGGCTGGGCAGCGGCACCGGCCGGGGCGGCAGCAACGAGGGCTCGGGAATCTACCGGATCGACCACGTCGGCGACGACCGGCTGCCGGACGCGCGGGCGGCGGCCACCCCCGACAGCGGTCCGGTGCCCCTGCGGGTCGCGTTCTCCGGGGCCGGCTCCGGGCTGCCGGACGGCCGTCCGGTGCGGTACGCGTGGGACTTCGACGGCGACGGCACCACCGACTCCACCGAGCGCGACCCGGTCCATGTCTACCGGGAGCGGGGGACCTGGACGGCGACGCTCACGGTCACCGGCCCCGGCGGTCTCGCCGGGTACGCCGCGCAGGAGATCACGGCGGGCAACACCCGGCCGGTGGTCACGGTGGAGCGGCCCGCGCGGGGCGGCATGTTCTCCTTCGGTGACACCGTGCCCTTCACGGTCACCGTCCGTGACAGGGAGGATCGCCGGATCGACTGTGCGCGGGTGGTGGTCCAGTCCCAGCTGGGCCATGACTCGCATCTGCATCCGCTGGACAACCACACCGGCTGCCGGGGCGGGATCGTGACGGACGCGGGCGAGAGCCACGGCCCGGGGCAGAATCTGTACTACGGAATCAGCGCCCGGTACGAGGACCGGGGCGCACCGGGAGCGCCCGCGCTGACCGGCTCGGCGGCGCTGACGCTGCATCCGTCGTTCCGGGAGGCCGAGCACCGCGCGGCGACCGGCGGCAGCGGCGACGGGGCCGTGACGGAGAGTCGCGCCGACGCCTCCGGCGGCCGGCGGCTGGGCGGGATCCAGCACGGCGACTGGATCGCCCTGGACCCGGTCTCGCTCCGGGGGGTGCGCTCGGTGACGGTGGGCGCGGCGTCGGGCGGGCTCGGCGGCACGGTCGCCTTCCGGGCCGGCTCCCCCGAGGGTCCGCTGCTGGGTACGGTGGAGGTCCCGGCCTCCGGCGACTGGGGCCGGGTCGTCTCCCCCACCACGCGGCTGCGGAACCCCGGCGGCACGGTGCGGCTGTACGCCGTCTTCACCCACCCCCGGTGGTCGGCGGGGCAGCCCGACCTGCTCGCCCTGGACTGGCTGCGGTTCAACGGGCCCGGCGTGGAGCGGCAGCCCGCGACCCGGGTCCGGATCCAGGCGGAGCCCACCTCCGGTCCGGCGCCGCTGACGGTGGCGCTGACGGGGACCGTACGGCTGCTGCCGGGCCGCGCGATCACCTCGTACCACTGGGACTTCGGCGACAACTCCCGCCCGGCGGGGCCGCGGACGGCTCTGGCCACCCATACCTACGACCGGCCCGGCGCGTACACGGCGCGGCTGACCGTCACCGACGACCGGGGGGACACGACCACCGCCCATCTGCCGCTCCGGGTGGAGTGAGAGCCCGGGGCCGGGACGCGCGAGGAGGAGGACGGACGATGACGGTGGACAGCAGACGGGCGTTTCTCGGTACGGCGCTGGGCGCGGCTCTCGCCCTCCCGGCCTCCGGCGCCTCAGCGGTGACCGGGGCGGCAGGGGCTTCGCAAGCGGCGCAGGGCTGCGGGTCACGGCGGATCCCCCGTTCCGGACTCGGCATGCACCTGTACACCATGCGCACCGCGCTGGCCGCCGACTTCGCGGGCACGCTGGCCCGGCTCGCGGCCATGGGGTACGCGACCGTGGGCGTCAGCGGCCGCCACGGCCGGAGCGCCGGGGAGATCCGGCGGCTCCTGGACGCGGTGGGCCTGCGGGCCGTCCTGGAGCACATCGGGTACGACGTGCTGCGCGGCGACGGGCTGCCGGGCGCGCTGGCGGATCTGCGGACCCTGGGCGCGCGCTGGCCGGTGGTCCCGAGCCTGCCCCGGGCGATGCACACCCCGGCCGGTTTCCGGGCGGCGGCCCGGGAGTTCGACCGGATCGGGGCCGCCTCCCGCGCCGCCGGCCTCGGGCGGCTGCTCTTCCACAACCACGGGACGGACCACGAGGTGGTGGACGGTGAGCGGCTGTACGACATCCTGCTCACGGAGACCGATCCGGAGCTGGTCGGTTTTGAACTGGACCTCTACTGGGCAGTCAAGGGCGGCGCCGACCCGGGGGCGCTGTTCCTCGGCCACCGGCACCGGTTCCCGGCGGTCCATGTCAAGGACATGGCCGCGGACGGGGGCTTCGCCGATGTGGGCTCGGGGGTGCTGGACTTCGCGGCCATGTTCCGGACCGCGCGCGCCGGCGGCGTACGACAGTGGCTGGTGGAGCACGACCGGCCCGCCGACCCCTTCGCGACGGCGCTGACGAGCCACCGGTATCTGGCCGCGCTGCGGTACTGAGCAACGGCGGCCCGGCCGCTCAGTCCCCCATCCCCTCCCCCTCCCCCGGCGACGCCGGTGCGGTCGATGTCGCGCCGAGCAGGGCCCGTACCCGGGCCGTGGCCGTCCGGAACTCCCGCCGCTCCACCGTCGCCGCGAACTCCCGGCGGGGCCCGAGCCCCACCTCGACGACCCCGGTGACCGTCCCCGGCCGCGGGCTCATCACCACCACCCGGTCCGCGAGCACGCACGCCTCCGAGACCGAGTGGGTCACCAGCAGCACCGTGGTGCCGGTCTCCCGCCAGATCCGGTTCAGCTCGGTGTTCAGCTGCTCCCGGGTGAGCGCGTCGAGCGCGCCGAACGGCTCGTCCATGAGCAGGACGGGTGGTTCGTGCAGCAGGGCCCGGCAGAGCGCGACCCGCTGCCGCATCCCGCCGGACAGTTCGTGCGGATAGGCGTCCTCGAAGCCGTCGAGCCCGGTCATGGTGATCAGTTCGGCGGCCCGCCGGGCGGCGGTCTCCTTCGCCATACCCCGGATCTCGGCCTGGAGCAGGATGTTCCGCCGGGCCGAGCGCCACTCCAGGAGCGCGGCCCGCTGAAAGACGAAGCCGATGTCGTGGCGGGGGCCGGTGACCGGTTCGCCGCTGAGCCGCACCTCGCCCGCCGTCGGCGCCAGCAGCCCGGCGACCAGTTTGAGGAGGGTGGACTTCCCGCACCCCGAGGGGCCGACGATGGCGGTGAACTCCCCGGCGGCGACGGAGAGTCCCACGCCGGTCAGGGCGGTGACCTCCCGGCGCCGGGTACGGAACCGGACCGCCACCCCGTCGAGGGCGACCGCGCCGGCCGGGGCGGGCGCCGTCTCGCGCCGTGCCCCCGCTCCCCTGCCGATGGCCATCGGCGGCTCAGCCCTTCGGTCCGACGGTGCTGTCCCAGTACTCCCGTACCGGCTTCGGATCCTTGACCAGACCGGCCTGCGCGAAGACGTCGATGGTCCGCTGCCAGTCGGCCTCGGTGTTGACCCCGGGCGCCCTGCCCCGGGTGGCCGGGGTGTGCAGCAGCCCCAGCGTCGTCGTGAGCTGCTCGGTCAGCACCGGCGCCGGCGGCAGCTGCCCGCTCGCCCCCTTCATCGCGGCCACCGCGTCGCCCGGCGCCCGGCGCGCGGCGGCGAAGGACTCGCTGACCGCCCTGACCATCCGGGCGGCCAGGTCCTTCCGCTGGTTGAGCCGGCGCTCCGAGACGATCAGACCGTTGGAGTAGAAGTTCAGGCCGTGCTCGGCGAAGCGCAGATAGCCGACCTCGCGCCCGGACTTGTGCCGCATGGTGGGCCCCTGGTCGCTGGCGTAACCGAGCAATGCGTCGGTACGCCCCGAGATCACCGCGGCGATCTTGCCCGCGGGATCGGTGTTCCGGACGGCGACATCGGACTCGGCGATGCCGTTCCGCCTCAGGAAGACGGGGAAGGTCCGGGAGAGGGCGTCACCGGCGGTGCCCGCGACGGTCCGGCCCACGAGGTCGGCGGGGGCGGAGATCCCCTCGGACGCGAGGAACTGCACCGAGGCCGGCGTGGTCTGGAGGAAGACCCCGAGGCTTCTGACCCCGACCCCGGAGTCGACACCGGCGAGCAGCGCGGGGGTGTCGGCCCAGCCGAAGTCGGTCCGGCCCGCGCCCGTGGCCTGGACGGTCTTCTGGGAGCCCTGCCCGGCGCGGACCGTGAGGTCGATGCCGTGCTTCTCGAAGATCTTCCGCCGCTCGCCGTAGTAGAAGGGCGCGTGCTCCCCGTACGGGTACCAGTTGAGGGTGAGGGTGACCCGGTCCAGCTTCCGGCCCGATTCGATGGTCGTGGTCCCGCCCGTGTCGTCGCCGCAGGCCGTGGCGGTGAGCAGGAGGAGCGGCAGGAGGCCGGAGAGCGTTCGGCGCGCGATCATGGCGGGTCCTTCCCGTCGGCGTGGGTCCGTGGGGGCGGGCGGCCTCAGTAGGCGGTGGTGGCGCCGGTGTCCCGGCGGCTGGCGTGCCAGGGCAGCAGCAGCTTCTCGGCCAGTTCGACCAGGACGAAGAGGACGACCCCGATCAGGGACATCACCAGCAGGGCGGCGAAGAGCACCGGGGTGTCGAGATTTCCGTTGGCCTGGAAGATGACATAGCCGAGCCCTTCGTCGGCGCCGACGAACTCGCCGACGACGGCCCCGGTCACGGCGAGGGTGACGGCGACCTTGAGCCCGGCGAAGAGATGCGGCAGCGAGGCGGGGAAGCGAATCCTGGTGAAGGTCTGCCAGGGGCCCGCGCCCATGGTGGCGGCGAGGTCGAGCATCTCCGGATCCACCGACCTGAGGCCGGTGACCATGGAGATGACGACGGGGAAGAAGGCGATCAGCACCGCGATGAGGATCTTGGGCGCGGTGCCGAAGCCGAGCCAGACGACGAAGAGCGGGGCGACGGCGATCTTCGGGACGACCTGGGCGAAGAGCAGGATGGGGTAGAGCGTCTTCTCGACGGTCGCGGAGTAGACCATGATCACGGCGGCGAGCACTCCGACGGCCACCGCGATGCCGAAGCCGAGCAGGGTCTCGTAGGTGGTCACCCAGGTGTGCTGCCAGAGATAGCCGGGCCGGCCGGTGAGCACGTCGAGCGTGGCGCCGGGCGAGGGGACGAGATAGGGCTCGACCAGTTCGGCGGCGGCCACCGCCCACCAGGCGGCGAAGCAGGCGAGCAGCAGGGCGGCGGGGCGCCAGGTCCGTTCCGCGGCGCGGGCCGCCCGCTCCGCGCCGCCCGGTCGGTCACGCCGGGCGACACCGGGGACGTCCCGGGGCGCTCCTGTGGCGGCACTCTGGCCGGCGACACTCTGGCTCACGGTCGGCTCCTCCGGTCTCCGGAGCGGTCACGGTGGGGGATCGCACTGGTGGGACGCTCGGGGGCATCCCCGGGCGGCATCCCTCGGGCGGCATCGCGGTGCGCGCGGCGGGCGGGCCGCCGCGTGTGTCCCGGCCGGGGCGGTCGCCGCGCGGGCCGGGGCCGTGGCCGGTACGCGCCCTGTCGGTGGGTGCGCCGGTCGGCGATGATGGGAACACGCTCGCAGAAAGCGCTTTCTGACAGAGTGTCGTCACGCTAATGACTTGCCGGACACACGGTCAAGGGGGCGGAGCCCGCCGGTTCCGGGAGGGCGGGTTCCGGGCTCCCGGGAGGTGGTGCGGTGGATCTCCGGACACGGGCTCCCGGCCAGGGGCCTGCGGGGCGGACCAGGACGGACCAGGACGGACCGTGGTACGCCGGAATCCGGGGTACGGATCGCCGGCCCACTGGCCCGTACCCCCGCACACCCGCACGCTCCCGGGCTCCCGGGCTCCCGGGCAGGATCCGGCCCCGACGCCCAGGCCCATGCCTCTGCACAGGAAGGGGGATCCGATGCCCGCACCGACCCAGCAGCCCGCCCCGGGCCCGTTCGGGGACGCCCTGCCCGTCGAACGGGTCGAGACCTTCGCGGTGGCCCTGCCCACCCGCCGTTCCTTCTCCGTGTCGGGCGGACCGGTCACCGTCGCCGGGCGGCCGTCGATCCGGATCCTGGTCCGGGTGACGGCCCGGGGCGGCGCGCACGGCTGGGGCGAGGCGACCCCGCTCCCCTCCTGGACGGACGAGACCGCCGAGTCCATCGTCACCACGGTCGACCGCTATCTCGCGCCCGCCCTGCTCGGCCTGCCCGCCTGGCATCTGGACGCGGTGGACCGGGCCTTCGACCGGGCGATCAGCCGTGGCTACACGATCGGGGCGCCGCTGGCCCGCGGCGCCCTCGACATGGCGCTGCACGATCTCCTCGGCCGCGCCGCCGGAGTGCCGCTCGGCGTGCTCTGGGGCCAGCGCCGGCGCGACACCGCCGAACTCGGCTGGATCGTCTCGGGCGGCACCCCCGCCGAGGCGGCCCAGAGCGTCGCCGAGGGGGTGTCCGCCGGGTACCGCGCCTTCAAGGTCAAGATCGGGCTGTACGGGGAGGAGGGCGACGCGGCCGTGGTGGCGGCCGTCCGCGAGCACGCGCCGACGGCCGCGCCGGTCTGGGTGGACGCGAACCAGGCCGTACACCGCGCAGACCGCCCTGCGGATGGCCCGGCGGCTGGACGGCATCGGGGTCTCGGTCTTCGAACAGCCGCTGCCCGCCAATGACATCGCGGGGCTGCGGCGGCTGCGGGAGCACTCGCCGGTGCCGGTCGCCCTGGACGAGAGCCTGCGCCACCCCAGCGATCTCGCGACGTTCGTCCGGCTGGATGCGGTCGACGTGGCCATCGCCAAGGTGCAGCGGAGCGGCGGCCTCACCCTCTCGCGCCGGCTCTGCTCCCTGGCCGAGGAGTGCGGCGTACGGCTGATGGGATCGGGGCTGACCGATTCCGATCTGGGGCTCGCGGCCTCGCTCCATCTCTTCGCGGCGTACGGGATCGACACGCCGGTCGATCTCAACGGCCGGCAGTTCGTCGAATCGCCCTATGCGGTCGAGACCGTACGGGTGGTGGGCGGCAAGGCATACGTTCCCGACACTCCCGGTCTCGGGGTCGTGGTGAATGAGACGGTGGTGCGGAAGCTCTCGGTCGACATCCTGGAGCACTGGAGGTGAAAAGGGCGCGCGTCGACCCTCCCACGCGCCCCGGAACATGAGGGGAGGACCCCCGGCACTCCCCGGCATTACCGAGGGAATCGGGATAAAGCGCCGCTCCGATCGCCGCCGGGGAGGGGGCGCACGCGCAGGAGGTTGCCGCTGGGCACGCTTCCCGCTCCCCTGCGCACCACGCACGCCGGCCCAACGCTTCAGAGCGCCGGGACGGCCGGTTCTGTGCTCCAACCGCCCTGCTCAGATGCGTCCGATTCCGTCCTGGTCTATGCCGTATCGGTTCTTCAGTTGGTGCCGAATGACGCGGCTGTGCACGCCTGGGACGGCCCGCCGCCCGCCGCCGCGCCCGTGGCGCGAATCCATCGGGTTCGGCAGGTGGCACATGAGAGCCCGGGGGGAATGCCGTACGGCAGTGACCGAGGTGGTCGGCCGCCCGGTGCCGGGACACCGCACCGGGGGGATCGGAGGGACCACCGCCGCCGCACGCACCACCTGTCCGAACAACCGCACGGGCAGGCAGGCATGTCGCACAGGAAGGCTCGCGATGGACGGGTACTTCACCAATCGGCTCCACGATCAACTGCGCAGTGATGTACGGGCGTTCGCGGAGCGGGAGGTAAGGCCGCGGATCGCCGCCATGGAGACATCGCGCGGCGCGCACCGCGAGCTGTCCCGGCTGATAGCCCGCCAGGGCTGGCTCGGCGCCACGATCGGCCGCGAGTACGGCGGCATGGGGGCCGGTCATCTCGCCAAGACCGTCGTCATCGAGGAACTGTCCCGGGTCAGCGGGGCGATGGGGGCCATGCTCCAGGCATCCCAGCTGGGCGTAGCCAAGATCGTCCACTTCGGCAGCGACGCGCAGAAGCGCGCCTGGCTGCCGCTGATCGCCGCCGGCCGCTGCCTGCCGACGATCGCCGTGACCGAACCGGACTCGGGCGGCCATGTGCTGGGGATGACCGCGTCGGCGGTGCGCGACGGGGACGACTACGTCCTCAACGGGCGCAAGGTGTACGTCGGCAACAGCCATGTGGGCGACCTCCACGGTGTGGTGGCCAGAACCGGACCGGGCTCCAGAGGGCTGACCGCCTTCCTCGTGGAGGCGGACCGGCCCGGCTGCACCGTCGGGGAGCAGCGGCCCGCGATGGGGCTGCACGGCTTCAGCTTCGGCGAGCTGCTCTTCCGCGACTGCCGGGTGCCGGCGGCCAACCGGCTGGGGCACGAGGGCGACGGCCTCTCCGTGGCGTACTCCTCCAGTGTGCTGTACGGGCGGGCCAACCTCACCGCCGTCTCGCTCGGGATCCACCAGGCGATCCTGGACGAGACCACGGCCTTCTGCGCGGAGCGGCACCGCTACGGCAAGCCCCTGCACGATCTGCCGTCGGTCCGGCTGAAGCTGGGCAAGCTCCAGTCCCGGCTGATGACCGCGCGGCTGGCGGCGTATCACGCCGTGCATCTGCTGGACCGCGGGCTGTCCTGCGACGCGGAGCTGATGAACGCCAAGCTGATCAACGTGGAGTCGGCGATCGACTCCGCCCGCAACGCGATGGAGATACACGCCGCCGCCGGGCTCTTCGCCGACCGTCCCATGGAGCGCTATCTGCGGGACGCGTTCCACCTGTTCGCCCCGGCGGGGACCTCCGACATCCAGCTGCTGCGGCTGGCCGAGGTGGCGCTCGGGGTGGACAAGGGGCAGTGGTCCCAGCGGCTGTCCGGGAGCGCCCGGCTGGAGCCGGCGGTCTGACCCGGCCCGCCGGACGGCGGATACGGATCACGGGGGGCGTGCGCCGGGCCCGGAACGGGGGGCCGGACCCGGCGGCGCGCGCGTCCCTGACCCGTTCACCCGCGTGCGCCCTGCCCGTTGACCCGCGTGCGTCCCTGCCCGTTCACCCGCGCGGGTAGGGGCCGTCGAACGTCAGAAGCGGCCGTCCTCGCGCCGGTGGATCTGCGCCACCAGCTCCGCCGCCAGGGCCTTGATCGTCTCCAGGCCCGCCCGCCCCCAGGGCCGGGGTTCGGTGTCCACCACGCAGATGGTGCCGAGCGCGATCCCGGTGCGGTCGATCAGCGGGGCACCGAGATAGGACCGGATGCCGATCTCGTCCACGACGGGGTTCCCCGCGAACCGCGGGTAGTCGCAGACGTCCTCCAGCACCAGCGCCTTGCGCCGTACCACCACGTGCGGGCAGTAGCCGTGGTCCCGGGCCATGACCCTGCTGACCGCCCCGCCGGACGCGGCGGCGGCGGTCAGCGAGCCGCCGTTGTGCCGCCCGGAGGGGGTGTGCAGCCCGGCGAAGTACTGCCGGTTCTCGTCAATGAAGTTGACCATGGCGTAGGGGGCGCCGGTGACCTGGGCGAGCCGGTCCGCGAAGGTGTCGAAGGCGGGGTCGGGCCGGTCCCCGAAGCCGAGCCGGCGCAGCCGCCGGACCCGGACGGGCGCCTCCGGGTCGACGGGGGTCAGCAGCAGATGGCCCGTGGGGTCGTACGTCATGTCGGTGCTCCATAGCTCGGTTCCGGTGCGGGCGCGGCGGTGGTCGTGGTCAGGAGGTGCTGGACGAGGGTGACCAGGGTGCCGATGCCCGAGCTGGCGATCCGGGCGTCGCACATCACCACCGGCACCTGCGCCGGGAGGCCGAGCGCGGTACGGACCTCGTCCGGTTCGTAGCGGTAGGCGCCGTCGAACTCGTTGACCGCGACCACGAACGGCATGCCCCGCTCCTCGAAGAAGTCCACGGCGGAGAAGGAGTCCTGGAGCCGGCGGGTGTCGGCGAGGACGACGGCGCCCAGCGCGCCCCGGCACAGCTCGTCCCACATGAACCAGAAGCGCTCCTGGCCGGGCGTGCCGAAGAGGTACAGCACATGGCGCCGGTCGAGGCTGAGCCGGCCGAAGTCCATGGCCACCGTGGTCCGCGTCTTGTCCTCGACGCCGTCCAGCGGGTCCGTCGCCACGCTGACCTGGGTCAGCAGCTCCTCCGTGCTCAGCGGGTCGATCTCGCTGACCGCTCCCACGAAGGTCGTCTTGCCCACCCCGAAGCCTCCCGCGACGAGGATCTTCAGGGCGGTGGGGGAGTCGTCCGGCACGCCGGTGTTCGCCGGGTGTCCACCCGGGCGGTCTGCGTCAGAGCCGTCGTCGTAGGCCATCGAGCACTGCCTCCAGCAAGGAACGGTCGGTCGGTGTCACAGGACTGCGGGGCGCTCGGGCGGCGATCGCCCCGCAGTCGACGAGGTCGGAGAGCAGCACTTTGGTGACGCCCGCCGGGAGTCCCAGGTGCGCCGAGACCTCGGCGACCGGGACCGGAGCGGCGCACAGGCCGAGTACGAGGGCGTGCTCGGGCCCGAGGTGCCGCGCCGGTGCGGTCCCGGTGGCCACCACCAGGGAGAGCAGGTCCAGGGCCGCGGTGGGCCGGGTCCTGCCGCCGCTCGCCGTGTACGGCCGGACGATCCGGCCGGCGTCGTCGTCGAGAAGGGGCCCGTCCTGGGGGGCGGGCACGGTCAGTGCCCCGCGGTGCTCGGTGTCCCCCCGGCCTGCCGGGCCGGGGTGGTGAGATAGGGACGTACGCTCTTGACCAGCATCGCCATCTCGTAGCCGAGGACGGCGGCGTCCGCCTCCCGGTCGGCGAGCACGGCCAGGCAGGTGCCGGAGCCCGCGGTGGAGACGAACAGCAGGGTGGAGTCCAGTTCCACGACGACCTGGCGTACCTCGCCGCCGTCGCCGAAGCGCGCTCCGGCGCTGCGGCCCAGCGAGTAGAGGCCGGAGGCCAGCGCCGCCAGATGGTCGGCGCTGTCGGGGTCCAGCCCGTGGACGGATTTCACCAGGCCGTCGGAGGAGAGCAGTACCGCGTGGCGGGTGTAGGGCACCCGCTGGACCAGACCGCCCAGCAGCCAGTCGAGGTCCGATACATGACCGGTCGGCACATCGCTCGCCATGGTGCATCTACTCCTTGGGGATGTCGTCGTGACGCTGTGGTTCGGGGTGGGGAGCGGGGGCGTCCGCCGGGAGGGTGTAGAGGAGGGACGGCGGCGGCTCCGCCTCCGCGAGCCGGATGCCGCGCCGGAAGGCGGCCATCAGGCCGGGGTCGTGGAGCGCGGGCCCGGTGGGGGTGGTGGGGGTGGTGCCCGTGCCGGGGTTCGGCGGGCCCGCTCTCAGCTGCGGGGCCAGATGTTCCTGGCTGCGCCGGGTGGGCAGCGACGGCCGCTCCGAGCCGCCGCGTACGGCCCCGATGGGCAGGACGGGCGTCGTGCCGGGCCGCTCCCTGGCTCCGGGGCCCGCGGGCTCGGCGCGGCGGTGCGTGGTGGGGCGCGCGGCGCCCGGACGGGGGCGGTCCGCGCTCCCGGAGCGGACGGGCAGCGGGGCGAGCGCGCGGGCCGGTGCGTACGCGGGTCCTGGCCCGGGTTCCCGGTCGGCGTGGTGGTCGGGGCGGTCGGGTTCGCGGGGGCGGTCGCCGTGCGGGTGGCCCTCCTCGTGGGATCGGCCCCGGTCGTCCGGACGGTCCCGGTCGGTGTGGTGGTCGGGGCGGTCGGGGTGGTCGCGGTCCCCCGCCGTCGACGGCGCGGTGGCCGGGGAGCGCTCCGGCACCGGAGGTACGGGCGGTACGGGCGGTACGGGCGGTACGGGAGGGGCAGAGCGGGCCGGTGGGTGTTCCCACTGCGCGGGCGGTACGGGCTGGTCCGCGCGGGCGGCGGCCCCCGGGGGCCCGTACACCGGTGGGAGCTGTTGTTCCGGTACGCGCGGCAGCTGCGGGGCGGCCGGTCCGCGGGGGACGGGTGCCGGGGTGGCCACCTGCGGCCGGGGGCGTTCCGTGCCCAGGGCCGGCGTGGCCCGTCCGAGGCCGCCCGGCCCGCCGCCGGTGCCGATGAGTCCCTGGGGCAGGACGAGAACGGCCTGCACCCCGCCGTAGATGTTGGACTGGAGCCGGACCGCGATGCCGTGGCGGCGGGCGAGTGCCGCCACCACGAACAGGCCGATCCGGCCGTCCTGGAGCAGCCGGGCCACACTCACCTGGTCCGGGTCGGCGAGGAGCGCGTTCATCCGGTCCTGCTCCGGCAGCGGCATGCCCAGGCCGCGGTCCTCGACCTCCACGGCGATCCCGGCGGTGACGTGCTGGGCGCGCAGCTGCACCTGGGTGTGCGGGCTGGAGAACGCGCAGGCGTTCTCGACCAGTTCGGCGAGGAGGTGGATCACGTCGGCGACGGCGTGGCCGCGCAGGGTGCCGTCGACCGGGGGCACCAGTTTGACCCGGGGGTACTGCTCGACCTCGGCGATCGCCGAACGCAGCACCTCGGTCATGGTGACCGGGCTGGACCACTGCCGGCGGGAGATGGCGCCGCCGAGGACGGCCAGGTTCTCCGCGTGCCGGCGGATGCGGGTGGCGAGGTGGTCGATCTGGAAGAGGCCCTTGAGCAGATCGGGGTCCTCGACGTCGTTCTCCAGGTCGTCCAGGAGCTGGATCTCCCGCTGGACGAGGGACTGGAGCCGACGCGCCAGGTTGACGAAGACCTCCAGCTTCTGTTCGCTGCCGACGCTGGTGGAGAACCGGGACGCCTGGACCACGGCGTGGACGGCGCTCTCGTGAGCCCGGCCCAGTTCCACGGCGAGGTCGTCGAGTTCGTCCCGCTGGGGCGGGTCGGGCTGGGGGCCGCCGGGGGCCTCGGGGCCGCTCTCGCCGCGCTGGAGCCCGTCGACCACCGTGCGCAGATCGGCCTGGCGCCGCTCGGTGGCGCGCTGGAGGGCGTGGCACCGCTGGAGCAGGGAGGCGGCCATCCGTTCGGCGCCGGACGCGGCGGCGGCGACCGCCGCTATGGCGAGCCCGGCGGCGGCGGTCAGCACGGTCCACAGCGCGGCGGTCGGCTCGGGGGCCGCGGTGTGCACGGTGAAGGCCACGGCCGTGGCCCCGCTGACGGCGCTGACCAGGGCGGGCAGTACGGCGGTGCGGAGCAGACGCGGACGGATGCGGTCCTCCGGCGAGGGCGGCCGGGGACGCGGCCCGTCCGCCACGGGGGCGGGGTGGGGGTCCTGCCGGCCGTGGCGTCCCCCGTCCCGGAGGTCGGGCCGCATGGCGGGTGCGCGTAAGGGAGTCATCGGCGTCCTTGGTACGTGGGGGTCCCAGGGTTCGGCGGGTACTGCGTGGGGATCTCGCTGGTACTGGGGGTGGGGGTACGGCGCGGACAACGGCGTTCCGGCAGGGGCGGGATGAGCCCACCGTTGATCACCGGCAACACACGGTAGTCGTCCAACGAGCAAGGATGCCGGGGAGTTGACAAACTTCCCCGCTATTCACCCCGCTCTGGTATGAGGCCCCGTACTCCGGTACGAAAAAGACGCGCTGCTTCCGGCGTCCGGCGGGGGTTTCGCGGCGGATCCCGGAGGTCCGTCGGGCCGGTGGAGGCCGGAAGACGGCGCGGCCCCCGCCGTGGGGGCGGGGGCCGCGCTCGGGTGGCGCCTGTCCGTATCGGGACGCACCAGGCCGTATCAGGTCATACCGATCGGGGTCAGGGGGCGGGGGTCGCCATCCCGGAGGAACCGGACCCGGTCGCCGGGTCGGGCTCGGCCGCCGGGCCGGAGGTGGAGCCGACCGACGCCGTGGCCGACCCGGACTCACGGACGGTGACGGCGGCCGGGGCGGGGGCCGTGGCCGGGGCCTCCGTGGCGCCTCCCGTCCGGGGGGTGGGCCCGGGCACGGCGACGGCACGCCACCAGCGCTCGGTGGGGAGTGCGTCCCCGGTCGGCTCGAACGGCTCCCCGGGCCGGGGCAGCGCGACCGGCGCGCCCGCGTCCCCGGCGGCGGTGACCGTGTCCTCCGCCGGCTCCGACCAGGGGTGCGGGGCGAGGTTGAAGGTGCCCCAGTGGATCGGCAGCAGCACCCCGGCGGGCCGGCCGCCCTGGAGGTCGAGGTGGGCCCGCGTCCCCTCGGCCGGTGTCATATGGATGTCCGGCCAGTACTCGCTGTAGGCGCCGATCTGGATCATCGTGGCGTCGAACGGGCCGTGGCCCGCGCCGATGCCCTGGAAGCCCGGGAAGTAGCCGGTGTCGCCGCTGTGGTAGATCCGGTGCTCGGGGCCGGCGACGACCCAGGAGGCCCACAGGGCGTGCTGCTGGTTGCGCAGTCCGCGGCCGCAGAAGTGCCGGGCGGGGGTGGCGGTGAGCCTCAGGCCCGCCACCCGGGTGGACTCGTTCCAGTCCAGCTCGCGCAGCCGGTCGGGGGCGACGCCCCAGCGCTCCAGATGGGCCCCGACGCCCAGCGGTACGGCGAACACCGTGCCGGTGGCGGCGAGCGCCCTGATCGTGGGGAGGTCGAGGTGGTCGTAGTGGTCGTGGGAGATCACGACCGCGTCGACCGGACCGAGGGCGGCGAGCGGCACGGGCACGGGGTGCAGGCGCTTGGGGCCGGCGAAGGTGAAGGGGGAACAGCGGTCGCCCCAGACCGGGTCGAAGAGGATCCGGGCACCGTCGATCTCGGCCAGGACGCTCGAATGGCCCATCCAGGTGAGCCGGAGTCCCGTACGCGGAGGGCGGGCGAGGTCGGCCCGGGTGTCGGGGTGCAGGGGCACCGGCCCGGCGGGCGTCCTGCGGGCCCGCGCCTCCTTGTGGAAGTAGATCTTGGCGAACTCGGCCATGGAGGCCCCGGAGGGTCTGGTCCGCGCCCCGACCGGGTTCTGGAAGGAGCCGTCGGCGAAGTTCGGTGAGCGGCGGATCCGCTCCCACCGCTCCCCGGCCGGGTCCGCGCCGAAGGGCGCCGGGCGCAGCGCGCGCAGCCGGGATGTCAGCGATGCGGGGTTGCCAGCGCCGGTCACGGCACCTCCAGGTGTCGGGTCTTCCCATTATGTGCGTGGCCCGCCACAGCGCGGCTGGAGAGCCGCCACAGGGGAGGTTTCACGGACCGTGACCGCCGCGCTCCGTACGGTCGCCGGGGCGGGCGTCCGGGCCGGTCGGGGCCGGGTTCCGGGGGCGCGCCGGAGAGGGGCGCCGACCGGGCGCGGGGGTCCAGGGTCACGATCGGACCAACGTCGCTCGCGGCGCGGGTGTTCCTGAATCGGGCGGACTTCGAGAACAACCCCGGGGCGATGGCCGCTTCCGGTGCGCCCGGCGCGCCCGGCGGGGAGTTGGCCGCGCCGGGCGATCCGCTCCGGCCGTGGGCCCTCCGGGGCCGTCCCGGCCTCCCGCGCGGGTGGTGGCGGACGGGCAGGCCGCACCGCAGTCGGCAGTCCGCGCCCGGACCCACCGGCGCACCCGGGTCGGTCGGCGCTTCGGCCCGCCCGACACCGCCTCGGCACGGGCCCGGCGGCGTGGCCGGACCTGCGGACCGCCACGCTGCCCGCGCCCGGGGGAGGGGAGAGCCGACCGCCGCACGGGCCGACGCCCCTCCCCCGGGCAGACCGGCCCGCGGGCCCCTTCCCCTGCCCATCCGGGCGCGCCCGCCCCGGCTCAGCGCTTCCCCGAGGACTCCGCGCGGACGCCTCCCCGGGTGGTTCGGCCGGCGGCCCGGCTCCCGGCGCACCAGGGGGGCGGGCCCTGCGCGCGGGAAAGGGTCCGGCCCTCGGCACGCGCCACCGCGGCAGACCCGCCGGTACCACCTCTCGCACCGCCTGTCCCCGACGGAACCCGGCGGACCTCCGCACCCCGCCGACGGGTGGCTCCCCGAACGGAGGGATACTCCGGTACGAGCGGCCCGTGCGCCGCGCCCCGCTCCGGCGCCGGCGGGCCCGGCGCGGCCGCTCTTCCGCCGGGAGGCGAAGGGGCGTACGGTCCGCGCCATTTCGGGCCGGGCCCGTCGGCGATCATGTTGACAGCGCGGCTCACCGCTCCGGCATACTGACCAACGGTTCAGTTGATTCGCCGGGGTCCGGTGGGCGGCGCACCCCGGCCGTCCCGCAACGGCCGCTGTCCCCACACCGAGGAGACCCCGATGACCGCTCCCCTGCTGTCGCTCACCTGGACCGACCATGTCACCGGCCGCCGGGGCCACCTCGTCGTGGACCGGCTCGTGCGCGGGGTCTCCAGCGGCGGGCTGCGGATGCGGGCGGGCTGCACCCTGGAGGAGGTGGCGGGGCTCGCCCGGGGCATGACGATGAAGGAGGCCCTGCACTACGACCCGCAGGGCCGGTACATACCCCTCGGCGGCGCCAAGGGCGGCATCGACTGCGACCCGCAGGACCCGCGCGCCTTCGGTGTCCTCGTGCGCTATCTCCGGGCGATGCGGCCCTACATCGAGACGATCTGGACCACCGGCGAGGATCTGGGCCTCAGCCAGGACACCGTGGACCGGGCCATGGCCGAGGCCGGTCTCGTCTCCTCCGTCCAGGCCGTGTACCGGCTCCTGGACGACGAGGCCGCGGCCCGGCGGCGGCTCGCCGACGCCTTCACCGTCACGGTGGACGGCATGGGCCTCGACGAACTGGTCGGCGGCTGCGGGGTCGCGGAGTCCGTGCTCACCGCCCTGGACCGGGCCAAGGTCCCCCACCGGGGCACCCGGGTCTCCCTCCAGGGGCTCGGGACCATGGGCGGTGCCACGGCCTATTTCCTGGACCGCGCCGGGCTGCGGATCGTGGCCGTCGCCGACATCAAGGGCACCATGGCCAACCCGGACGGCCTCGACATCGCCGCGCTGCTCGCCGCCCGCGATTCCCACGGGGCCGTGGACCGCTCCGCCCTGCGCCCCCGGGACCGGGAGCTGTCGGGCGACGCCTGGCTCTCGGCCGACGCCGATGTCCTGGTGCCCGCGGCCGTCTCGTACGCCATCGACACCACCAACCAGTCCCGGGTACGGGCCCGGTGGATCGCCGAGGCCGCGAACATGCCCGTCCTGCCGGAGGCCGAGGTGCCGCTGGCCCGGCGCGGGGTGACCGTCCTCCCGGACGTCGTCGTCAACTCCGGCACGAACGCCTGGTGGTGGTGGACCCTCTTCGGGGACATCGGAGCCGACGCCGGAGAGGCGTTCGACCACACCCGCCGCTCCATGCGCGAACTCACCGGCCGGATGCTGGAGCGCGCCGCCGCCGACGGCATCACGCCCCGCGCCGCCGCCCACGCGATCGCCGCCGACCGGCTCCCCGTGATCACCGAGCGTTTCGGCTGGTACGGCTGACCCGCCGGCGGGCACGGCCCTCCACCGCCACCGCCCGGCCGGGACCCCCAAAGACCGCTCTGTGTAGGGTGAGTCCGTGGCCAGAGTGCGGTTGAGCGTTGCGGAGCGGCGTGAGGAACTTCTCGGCGCCGCCGTCGAACAAATAGAACGGCGTGGTGTCGCCTCGTTACGGATCGCGGATGTCGCGGCCGCGCTGGGGGTGAGCAACGCCCTGGTGCTGTACCACTTCTCGACCAAGGAGAAGCTGGTCGCCGCCGCCTTCACCCATGCGGCCGACGGCGATCTGGCCCATCTGCGCAAGCTGTTGAGCCGCCGCACGACCGCGCTGCGCAGACTCCGCAGCGCGGTCCGCTGGTACGCGCCGACGGGTACGGCCAAGGGCTGGCGGCTGTGGATCGAGGGGTGGGCGGTGGCCCTGCGCGAGCCCGCGCTGCGGGAGGTGGCACGCGATCTCGACCAGCAGTGGAAGGCCGCGCTGACCGAGGTCATCGCGGAGGGCGCGGCGGCGGGCGAGTTCCGGTGCGCGGACCCGGCCCAGGCGGCCTGGCGGCTCACGGCCTTCCTGGACGGGCTCGCCATCCAGATGACCTCGTACGCCGGATCGCTGTCCCGTGCGGCGATGCTGGCCTGGACGGACGAGGCACTGGCCCGGGAACTCGGCCTGGACCGCGACAGCATGACCGCCGCCGCCCGCCGCTGACGCCCCGGCCCCGCGGCTCGCACCCACTGCGGCCGGCTCCTCCCCGCACCCCGCTCCCCGCTGGCTCCCCCCGCGGCCCCCGGTCGGGCACCGCGCGGGGAGCCGTCCCCTCCATCCCCTCCGTCCACCGGCCCTCCGGCCCGCCTCCCTTCGAGGAACCGCCCGTGACCGTCCCGCCTTCGCCCTCCGCCCCGGGACCCGGCGCGCCGGCCACTGTCCCCTCTTCCGACGTCCTGGTCGTCGGCGGCACCGGCGTGGACACGGTCGTCCGGGTCGACGCGCTGCCGGTCCCGCTCGCGGACTCCCACCCCGTCGGCCCGATCCATGAATGGCCCGGCCAGACCGGCGGCAACGTGGCCCTGGGCTGCCGGGCCCTGAACCTCGACGTCACACTGATCGACTTCATCGGCGACGACCGGCCGGGCCGCATGGTCCAGGAGCGGCTGGCGGCGGGCGGGGTCCGCTGCGAGCCGGTGCACTCCCCGGCCGGGACCCGGCGGGCCGTCAATCTGGTCGACCCGGCGGGCCGCCGGATGTCCTTCTACGACGCGCGGGCCGTGCCCGGAGCGCGGCTCCCCCGCGAGAGCTTTCTGCCGCTGCTGCGGCGTACCCGCCATGTCCACCTCACCATCATGGATTTCGCCCGGCATCTCTTCGACGACATCGCCGCACTCGGTGTCCCCGTCTCCACCGATCTGCACGACTGGGACGGAGCCGCCGACCACCACCGGGACTTCGCCCTGCGGGCGGATCTCGTCTTCCTCAGCGCGGCCCGCACCGGCGGGCGGACCCCGGCGGTGATGCGGGAGATCCTGCGCTCGGGACGGGCCGGGGCGGTGGTCGCCACGGCCGGTGCGGACGGCTCCTGGCTGCTGACCCGGGGCGGCGGCGACACCCCGCTGCGGATCCCGGCCGCCCGGCCGCCCGCTCCCGTGGTGGACACCAACGGCGCGGGCGACGCCTATGTCTCCGGCTTCCTCCACGGCCGGCTGGCCGGACTCGACCCCCTCTCCTGTGCCCGGCAGGGCGCGGTCGCCGGTGCGTACGCCTGTACGGGCGAGGGCACCACCGCGCTGATCGGCGGGGCGGAGCTGTCGGCTCAGGTCTGCACGAGCGGCTCGTAGTCCGCCTCGTCCAGGCCGAAGGTCCAGGCCACGCCCTCCTTCGCGGTCCGGGTCCGCGGCGGGACCCGCAGCCAGTAGGTGCGGAAGGTGCCGTCGGGCTCGGCGGTGGAATTGACCACTTCGACCATCGCCACGTCCTCATCGCCTTCGAGGGCGATCCGCCAGAGCACACCGGCCTCGTCCCGGTGGACCGGCTGGGCGCCCGACTCGTCGAGATAGCGGTCATATCCGTAGAACTCCAGCATCACCCGGCGGAGTTCCGCGTTCTCCTCGGTGCGTATCCGCTCTGCGGTGAGGGACGCGAGCCGGTCGGGGAAATCGGCCGGGACGGGCATGCCCCGCCAGGCGTGGAGGGCGAAGCCGTCGGAGAAGGCGAGGGCGGGGCCCACCCCGCTGCCGAGGCGGCCCAGCTCGTCCCGGTGCAGCTCGGCGGGGCGCTCGCAGACGACGGCCGCCTTCTCGTACGGCCACCACCAGCCCGCGTGGCCGGCCACGCGGGCGAGCCCCGCCAGCCGGTCCCCCCGGCCGTCGAACGCGGCGAGCCAGGCCGCGTCGTGCTGTCCGAGCACGGCGTCGAGCAGCAGCAGCCGGACACCGGTGGCGGCGTCCCCCGCCGCCTCGCCGGCCGGGGCGGGCGCCTGGCCGGCGGGCCGCTCCTCCTCGGCGATCCGCTCCGCGACGGCCTCGCGGATCCGGTCCGCGAGATCGCGGGTGGTGTCCCAGAGCGCGGCGCCGGTACGGCCCCACAGCGCGGTCCAGCCCGCCGGGCCCAGCTCGTCGTGGAGTCTGCGCCGCTCCTGGGCCCAGGGGCGGGTGCGGACCTCGTCACGGACCGAGCGGCCCGCGTCCCCCAGCGCCCGGACCGCGCGCACCCCCGCGAGCGGGGAGTCCGCCCAGACGATCCGCTCCGGCTCGGCCAGGCCCGCGCTCCGGTAGGCGAGGCGGATCCCGTCCTCGGCGGCCGCCCGGTCCGCCGGGCCCGTCGCCACGGCCGCCGTGCGCCACTTCTGCATCTGTTCCATGATCGTCCCCGACCCCTGTCGTTCCGTACGCGCGTCCGTACCGCCGTCCGCGCCGTGCCCGTGCTGTGCGTGTTCCTGTAGCTGTAGCCGCGTTTATGGCTGTGTTTTCGTATACGTCCGCGCTGTCGTGCGCGCCGGCGGGACGCCCTCCGGTCAGTCCGCGACGACGCGGAAGGTCCCCGGCGCGTACTCCCGCTGGCGGAGCACGCGGTACCAGCCCTTGGGGAGCACGATCGGCGCGTGCTCCTCGTGCACCACCCGTCCGCCCTCCGCGAGATGGAGGAGGCGCGGACCCAGCGCGCCCGCCTCGGGGACCAGCCGGCCCGGCCCGACCACCGCGTGGGCGTGCCCGGTGACCTCGCCGAGCGCCAGCACCAGCCGGCCCCGCCCGTCCCGCGGCTCCGACGGCGCCTCCACGAGATGCGGCGGAACGGATTCCGCCGCCACGGGCGTGATCAGGATGTCTCCCTGCCGGTACATGGCTCTCCCCTCGAACGCCCGGCACCCTCTGCGCCGAACTGGTGAACGACGCTAACGGCAGGGTCTGACAACGCCGTTCGCCCAGCCGCCCGCACCCCTCCTACCAGCGGGTACGGGGGCCGGGCCGGGCATTGTCAGTGGGGCCGTGTACAAAAAATCCCAGCAACTGGCCGATCAACGCCGCCCGGTGTCTGGAGCGTTCCCATGCCCGTCTCGCATCACGAGGAGTTGCACGGCCTGCCCGTGTTCGACTTCCCCGCCCCCGGTGAAACCGGCCGGCGGTCCGTCCTCCCGCCCGCGGCCGATGTCGCCTGGCGGATCTGTGTGGACTCCTACCAGGACGACGGCGAGCGCCTGGAGTGGGAGGAGGAGTTCGCCCGCTTCCTCGACACCGTGGACGCCTCGGCGGTCCGGGCGCTGATCGTCGGCGCGTGGCGCGACCCGTACGAGCGGGGGTCGGAGACCGTCGTGGCCGCGCTGACCGCCGCCGCGGACCGGCTGCCCGCCCTGCGGGCCCTGTTCATCGGCGACATGGAGGCGGAGCAGTGCGAGATCTCCTGGATCACCCAGAGCCGGGTGACCCCGGTGCTGGACGCCTTCCCGGAGCTGCTGGAGTTCCGGGTGCGCGGCAGTGACTCCCTGGAGTTCCCGGCCGTTCGGCACGCCCGGCTGCGCACGCTCGCCATCGAGAGCGGCGGTCTGGACGCCGGGGTCGTGCGCGGTGTGGCGGCCAGCGATCTGCCCGCGCTGGAGACCCTCGACCTGTGGCTCGGTACCTCCTGGTACGGGGCGACGAGCGGCGTGGCGGATCTGGAGCCGTTCCTCACCGGCGTCCGGCTGCCCGCGCTGCGGCACCTGGCCCTGCGCAACAGCGAGATCCAGGACCGGATCGCGGCCGCCCTGGCGGGAGCGCCGGTCGTGGCCCGGCTGGAGCGGCTCGACCTGTCGATGGGGACCCTCGGCGACGAGGGTGCCGAGGCCCTGCTGAACGGGCAGCCGCTGACACATCTCACCAGCCTCGACCTGTCCCACCACTACCTGGGCCGGCCGATGATGGAGCGGCTCACGACCGTGTTCGGGGGGACGGGGGTCGAGCTGGACCTCTCCGACGCGCAGATCGACAACCCCTGGTGGGACAGCGAAGAGGAAAGCCGCTACACCGCCGTGGGGGAGTGAGCCGGTGACCGGGGTGGAAGCGGCGCGGAGCGCCGGGATCGCGTTGGTCGGCATTCCGGGCGGCCGGCGGGTGACGCTCTTCCAGGACGCGGCCCGCGCCGCCGGGCTGCCCGCCGTGCGGGTGGTGCCCTGGATCGAGGTGCTGCGCGGCCGGGCCCGCTTCCGCCCCGGGGAGCGGGTCCGGATCGACTCCCCCGGCGAGGACCCGCGGGTCGACCGGGAGCTGCGGGGTGTGGACGACCCCACCCGGGTGGAGGGCACCGCCCGCTGGTACCGGCGGTTCGTCGAGGGGCTGGACCGGGTGGCGGCGGCCGCCGCCGACGCGGGCGCGGTGCTCCTGGACGATCCCCGGGCCCTGGCGGTCCTCTTCGACAAGCGGCTCTGTCACGGAGCGCTGCGCGAGGCCGGGGTCGCGGTGCCCGATTCGCCCACCTCCGGTCCGGGTGCCCCGGTGCCCGGCGGCTGGGCGGAGGTCCGGTCGCTGGCGGAGGCGTCGGGGCTGCGGCGGATGTTCGTCAAGCCCGCGCACGGCTCGTCGGCCTCCGGCGTGCTGGCGGTGGAGACCGCGAGCCGGGGCCGGGTGCAGGCGACCACGTCCGTGGCGCGGGACGGCCATGGGCGGCTGTTCAACTCGCTGCGGGTGCGCCGCTGCACCGGGGAGCACGAGGTGGCCGCGCTGGTGGACGCCCTCGCTCCGGACGGGCTGCACATCGAGCGCTGGCTGCCCAAGGCCGGCCAGGGCGGCCGGAGCGCCGATCTGCGCGTGGTCGTGGTCGGTGGCCGGGCCACCCACGCGGTGGTCCGCACCAGCGTCTTCCCCATGACCAATCTCCATCTGGGCGGCGCCCGGGGCGATCTGCCGGCGGCCCTGGCGGCGATCGAGGCGGCCGGGGGCAGCTGGCCGGAGGCCCTGCGGCTGTGCGAACGGGCCGCCGGCCGGTTCCCCGGGGCCTCCCGGGTGGGCGTCGACCTCCTTCCCCACCGGCGCTGGCGGCGGTTCGCCGTCGGCGAGGTCAACGCCTTCGGGGATCTGCTGCCGGGCCTGACGGGGCTGCCGGGCGGCGGCGCCGAGGGCCTGGACACCTACGGGGCACAGATCGCCGCCCTGCTCCGGGCCCCGGACCACCCGTCGGCGGCCATCGCCCCCGGCGACCAGGAGGCCTGATCACACCGGAACCCGGCCTCACCGGCTCCTCGCCGCCCCGCCCTCTCGTACCGCTTCCGCCGGCCCGCCCCGGACACGGACACCCACCCGGCCGCACCAGGCACGTCGTACCACCGAGAACGGAACCACCCATGGCAGCTGACCCCGACACCCTCCCCCGGCCCTGTGGCGCGGGGCCCGGACCCGACATGCGCGAGGTCGTCGGCCGGGACGATCTGCTCCTGGTCACCCTGGACACCCTCCGCCACGACGTGGCGCGGGACCTGGCGGCCGCCGGGCGCACCCCGGAGCTGGCCCGCCGGCTCCCGGGCGGGCGCTGGGAGGAGCGGCACGCCCCCGGCAGCTTCACCTACGCCTCCCACCAGGCGATGTTCGCGGGCTTCCTGCCGACACCGGCCGCGCCGGGACCGCATCCCCGGCTGTTCGCCGCCCGGTTCGCCGGAAGCGAGACCACGGCGGACGGGACGTACGTCTTCGACACCCCGGACCTGGTCTCCGGGCTCGCCGCCGCCGGTTACCGGACGGTCTGCGTCGGCGGCGTCGGTTTCTTCAACCGGCGGGGCCCGCTGGGCTCGGTGCTGCCGGGGCTCTTCCAGGAGAGCCACTGGGAGCCGGAGTTCGGTGTCGCCTCGCCCACGTCCTTCGACGCCCAGGTCGCCCGCGCCGAGCGGGTGATCGCCGCGCTCCCGCGCGAGCAGCGGCTGTTCCTCTTCGTCAACGTGGCCGCGCTGCACCAGCCGAACTGGTTCCATCTCCCGGGTGCCAGCCGTGAGGCGGGCGACTCCCGCGCGACGCACGCCGCCGCCCTGGAGTACGTGGACCGGCACATCGGCCGGCTCTTCGCGGCGATGAGCAGCCGCCGCCGCTGCTTCGCGGTCGTCTGCTCCGACCACGGCACGGCCTACGGGGAGGACGGCTACACCGGCCACCGCATCGGCCACCCGTCCGTGTGGACGGTGCCGTACGCCCACTTCTTCCTGGACCACCACGACCCGGCCGCGGGCCGCCCGGCGTACCCCGGGAGCGGGCGATGAGCGCGGGGCAGGACGGGCCGCGCCCGTACCGGAACTACGTCTACGCCTACCCGCACAAGACGGCCTACCGCCGCTTCCCGGACCGGCCCGTGCTGCGGGAGCTGTGGGCTTGGGAGCGCAAGGACGCCCTGTCGCTCTACGCGCATCTGCCGTTCTGCGAGGTCCGTTGCGGATTCTGCAATCTCTTCACCCGGGTCGGGGCGCCCGAGGGGCTGATCGGGCGGTATCTCGACGCGCTCGAACGCCAGGCGGTGGCGGTCCGGGAGGCGCTGGGCGACGCGGAGCCGGTGCGGTTCGCCGGTGCGGCGTTCGGGGGCGGCACCCCCACCTTCCTGACCGCGGGTGAGCTGGAACGGCTCTGCGACATCACGGAGAAGCGGATGGGCGTGGATCTGACCGCCGTGCCGCTGTCGGTGGAGACGTCCCCGGCGACCGCGACCGGGGACCGGCTCGCCGTGCTCGCCGACCGGGGGGCGACCCGGCTGAGCATCGGGGTGCAGACGTTCGTGGAGGAGGAGGCGCGGGCGGCGGTCCGGCCCCAGCGCCGGGCCGACGTGGAAGCCGCGCTGGAGCGGATACGGGCCGCCGGGGTGCCGGTCCTCAACATCGACCTGATCTACGGCATCGACGGCCAGACCGCCCGCAGCTGGCGCCACTCCCTGGACGCGGCGCTCGCCTGGGAGCCGGAGGAGCTGTATCTCTACCCCCTCTACAAGCGTCCGCTGACCCCTCTGGGCCGGCGCGCGGCCGAGGGGGGCGCCGCCTGGGACGCCGAACGGCTGGGGCGCTACCGGGAGGGGCGCGACCATCTGCTGGCCCGGGGGTACGAGCAGAGGTCGATGCGGATGTTCCGCCGGGCGGCCGCGCCGCCGCAGGGCGCGGACGACTACGCCTGCCAGACCGACGGCATGATCGGCCTGGGGTGCGGGGCCCGTTCGTACACCACCACCCACCACTACTCGTTCGACTACGCCGTGAACATGACCGAGATACGGTCCATCGTCGACGCGTACACGCGGACGGCGGACTTCGGCCGGGCCGAGATCGGATTCCGTCTGGAGCCGTCGGGGGACGAGGCCCGCCGCCGCCATCTGCTCCAGTCGCTGCTTCAGGCGGAGGGGATGGAGACGGCCGGCTACCGGGAGCGGTTCGGGGCCGACCCCGGCGAGGACTTCGGCGCCGAGCTGGACCGGTTCGCGGCGCTGGGCTGGCTGGACGCCGGGGCGCCGGCCGGGCTGCTGCGGCTGAGCCCCGAGGGGCTGGCGCACTCCGACGCGCTGGGCCCGGAGCTGTTCTCGCCCGCCGTGCGGGAGCTGATGGGAGGGTACGAGGCCAAGTGAGCGAATCCCACCGCGCGGGGCTGACGCTGCTGTACCGGGGGCCGCTGGCGTCCTGCGACTACGACTGTCCCTACTGTCCGTTCGCCAAGCGGCGGGACGGCCCGGAGCTGCTGCGGGCGGACCGGGCCGCGCTGGAGCGCTTCACGGGCTGGGTCGGGGAGCGGCCGGCGGACGACCGGCTTTCGGTGCTCTTCACCCCGTGGGGCGAGGGTCTGGTCCGCTCCTGGTACCGGCGGGCGCTGGTCGACCTGTCCCATCTGCCGCAGGTGCGGCGGGTCGCGATCCAGACCAATCTGAGCTGCCGTACGGAGTGGCTGGACGCGGCCGACACCGGCACGGTCGCCCTGTGGTGCACCTTCCACCCCGGGCAGACCCCGTACGACCGCTTCCTCGGCAGGTGCCGGGAGCTGCTGGAGCGGGGGGTGCGCTTCAGTGTGGGGGTGGTCGGGCTCCCGGACCATCTGGAGCAGGCCACAAGGCTCCGCGCGGACCTCCCCGACCCGGTCTATCTCTGGGTCAACGCGGCGGACGGCCATCGCTACTCGGACGCCGAGGCACAGCGGTGGACGGCGCTCGACCCGCTCTTCCCCTACAGCCGTCATCCGCACCGCTCGGGCGGGCTGCCGTGCCGCACCGGCGAGTCGGTGGTCTCCGTGGACGGCGACGGCACGGTGCGCCGCTGCCATTTCGTCCGGGCGGAGCTGGGCAATCTCTACGACGGCTCCTACCTGCGGGCGCTCGGCCCCCGGGCGTGTCCGCTCGCGGTGTGCGACTGCCACATCGGCTATGTCCATCTGGAGTCGCTGCCGCTGTACGACGTCTTCGCCGGGGGCGTGCTGGAGCGGATCCCGGTGCCCGCGGCCCGGGTGCCGGGGCGCCCGCTGCCGCTCACGGTCCAGGGCTCCCGGCGGGCCGGGTCCCCGGGACCGGCCGCGCCGGCCCCGCCGGTCCCGGGCGCACCGCCGGTGCTCGGGCCGTCGGCCCCGGAGCCTGTCCCGGAGCCGCCGGTTCCGGAGCCGCCGGTTCCGGAGCTGCCCGTCCTGGAGCTGCCGGTCAGAGCGGCAGGAGGTCCGGGCGCTTGGCCTCCACCTGGTCGCCCGAGCTGACCCCGCGCAGCCGCCGGCCGATCCAGGGGCCCAGGTACTCACGGGCCCAGTGGATGTCGTCGCGCCGTACCTCCAGGGTCCCCCGGGGCGGCAGCGGCGGCCAGGGCTGGTCCGGGTCGGCGGGCACCGGCAGCCCGATGACCTGGGCGGCGCGCAGCGCGACCCGGGTGTGCCCCTCGGGGGAGAGGTGGAGCCGGTCGTCGTCCCAGGCCCGCCGGTCCTGGACGGAGCGGAGCGACCACAGGTCGAGGACCGGGCAGCCGTAGCGGTCGGCGATGGCGCGGACGTGCGCGGTGTAGGTGGCGACCTTGCCGCGCAGATGCCGCAGGACGGGCACGCCCCGGGTGTCGAAGCCGGTCGTCACCATCACCGTGCCGACGGCTTCGGTCAGCTCGGCGACGGCGCGCTCGAAGCGCTCGGCCACGTCGTCGGGGTCGGTGCCCGGCCGGATGATGTCATTGCCGCCGGCGCAGAAGGAGACGAGGTCGGGTGCGAGGGCCTTGGCCCTGGGCACCTGCTCCGCCACGATCTGGTCGAGGAGCCGGCCGCGTACCGCGAGGTTGGCGTACCGGAAGCTGTCCTCCGGTCGCCGGTCGGCGAGCAGGACCGCGAATCGGTCCGCCCAGCCGACGTAGGTTCCGTCCGGCCCCGGGTCTCCGACGCCCTCGGTGAAGCTGTCACCGATCGCCGCGTACGACCCGATTGCTCCTCTGTTGTGTGTTCTCGAATCGTCTGCCACAAGCAACCATCTTGTCGGCACGGATGTGACCTACGCGACCGTAAGGAGGGGTTGACGCGGCGTGATATTTACCACCGGCCGATATCACGCGCCGGGGAATACGGCCGTCCCCCCGCTCCGGGGCGGAGCGGGGGGACGGGTGGGTCCGCGATGGCGGTCGGGTCAGAGGGTGACGCCGTGCTGCCGCAGGTAGGAGACGGGGTCGACGTCCGAGCCGTAGCCGGTGCCGGTGCGGATCTCCAGGTGGAGGTGGGGTCCGCTGGAGTTGCCGGTGGAGCCGACGAGCCCGATCCGCTCGCCGCCGGTGACGCTCTGCCCGGCGCTGACGGAGAGCGCGGAGAGGTGGGCGTACTGGGAGTAGTGGCCGTCGGCGTGCTGGACGACGACCTCGTTGCCGTACGCGCCGTTCCAGCCGGCGGAGACGACGGTGCCGGGGCCGACGGACTGGACCGGGGTGCCGCTGGGGGCGGAGAAGTCGACGCCGGTGTGGTAGCCGCTGGACCACATGGAGCCGGTGGCGCGGTACGGGGTGCTGACACCGCCGGACGCCAGCGGGGTGGTCCAGCCGGCCGTGTCCGTGGTGGCCCCGGAAGCGGCGGTGGTGGTCGCGGCCGGCTCGGCGGCGGGCGTCGCGGGCGCCGCGCCGGCGGCGGCCTGCGGGGCGGCTGCGGCCGGGCCGTGGCCGCCGGTCGCCGGGGCGGCGGCGGGGGCGGTCCGGCCGGCCGCCTCGGCCCCGGCGGCCAGGGCCAGTTCGAGCCCGGGGTGGATCAGGGCGGGGTCGGCGCCGATGGCCTCGCGGTTGTCGGCGTACAGCTGCTGCCAGCCGCCCCGGACGTCCCGCTCCTCGGCGATGCGGGCCAGGTGGTCCCCGGCGACGACCCGGTACTCGGCGCGCTCGGGAGCGCGGTCCGCAGCGCGGTCCGCAGCGCGGTCCGCTCCCCCACCCTGCGACGGGAGCGCGGCGGGTGCGGCGGCCGGGGCGACGGCGGCCTGGGGCGCGGCGGCGGGGGCCGCCTGCGCGGTGCCGGCGCCGAACAGCGGCAGGGCGAGGGCCGCCCCTCCGGTGCCGGCGGCGACGAATCCCCGGGTGATGGTGCTGGTCCTGGGGCGGCGGTGCTTGCCCTGGGGCATGACGCGTTCCTCTCCGGCGCCTGCGAGGTGAGCTGTCGGGTTCGGGCTGGAGTTGCCCGGCCGCGCTGCTGCGCGGCTTCACCCCGAGCCGTCCGGCGGCTGCCGTCCGGCGTACTGCGTGGGTCCCCCGCTCCTGCCACACGGTGCTGTCCGATGGGGATCCGGCCGGCGGCAGGATTCGGCGGTCCGCCCGGAGGCCGTGACCGTAGACGAGCCGAACGGACCGGAACAAGCCGTTCCACTTCCCTCGGCGCACGGCACGATGATCCATCCGGCGACGGCACCCGCCCGCCCCGTCACCCTCCGTGGAACCGCCACCGGCAACTCCGGGACCCGCTCCGAAGTTGACCCGCCGCCACCCGGCACGGACCGTCACCACTATGATCCTGCTCACCCACGGGACCCCATAGACCACCAGACAGTGGCATGCACCAATGAACTGCCTATTTCGGTCAGAAGTGATGGTTATGGTGGTTATCGATGGCCCAGTCGACTGAGCCGGATGACCGCCGCGTCCAGGTCGCCCCGGAGGCCGGTGGCGATCCCGTGGTGCAGCAGCACGGCACCCCGGTGCTCGGCCCCGGTGTCCTGGCAGCGGTAGACGGCGGCCGGGTCCAGCCCCCGCAGCCGGAGCGGCGGCGGCCGCTCGCCGTAGTGCTGGGCCTGGAGGCACGCGAGCACCACCGTCTCGTCGCCGTGCACGTACTGCACGGCGCTCAGTCCACCGCCGGGCGGCCGCAGCCGGTACAGCGCGCCGTGCTGCACCAGCGGCCGGATCCGCCGGTACAGCTCCACCCAGCCGCGCGCCTCGGCCAGCTCCTCGTCGCTCCACGCGGTCAGGTCGCCGCCGATGCCCAGCACCCCGGCCATGGCGCTGACGAAGCGGAACCGCAGCGTGCTGCGCCGGTCGTTGAGCTGGGTGTTCGGGCTGTCGGTGACCCACGCCGCCATCACCCGCGCGGGGTGGATCTGGCTGAATCCGTGCTGGATGGCGAGCCGGTCCAGCGGGTCGGTGTTGTCGGAGGTCCACACCTGGTCGGTACGGGAGAGGATGCCCAGGTCGACCCGGCCGCCGCCGCCCGAGCAGGACTCGAAGGCCACCTCCGGGTGCGCCGCCCGCAACTCGTCCAGCAGCCCGTACAGCGCCTCGACGTGCTCCACCCACAGCCGCTGCGGATAGGCGTCGCCGGGCCAGCCCGCGTCGGTGAAACAGCGGTTGAAGTCCCACTTCACATAGTCGATCGGGGCGCTCCGCAGCAGCTCGTGCAGCCGGTCGGCGAGATACCGCCGGACGTCGGGGCGGGCGGCGTTCAGGACGAGCTGGTTGCGGAACTCGGTGCGGGTGCGGCCCGGGTGGTGCTGCACCCAGTCGGGCCGGGCCCGGTGGAGATCGCTGTCCGGGTTGACCATCTCCGGCTCGACCCAGATCCCGAACCCCATGCCGAGCGCGTGCACCTCGTCGGCGAGGGGACGTAGGCCCCCGGGGAACCGCTCCGGGTTGGGGGTCCAGTCGCCGAGACCGGCCCGGTCGCTGGTCCGCCGGCCGAACCAGGCGTCGTCGACGACGAACAGCTCCACCCCCAGGCCGGCCGCGCGGCGGGCCAGCGCGAGCTGCTGGCCGGCACAGATGTCGAAGCCGGTGGCCTCCCAGGAGTTGTAGAGGACGGGCCGCACGGCGGCGGCGCCGGGCACGACATGGGCGAGCTGCCAGGCGTGCCAGGCCCGGCTGGCGCCGCCGAAGCCGTCCGGGCTCCACAGCCCGGCGAAGACGGGCGAGGTCCACGAGTCACCGGGGGCGAGCCGCAGCAGCCCGGAGTCGTCGTGCCCGGCGCCGCCGGTGATCTGGACCCGGCCGTCGGGCAGCAGCTGGACGGCGAGCCGCCACGAGCCGGACCAGCCGAGGGCGCAGCCGTACACTTCGCCGTGCTCCTCGCCGGCCCCCTCGGCGTCCAGCGCGACCCAGGGCAGGTGCTGATGGCCGGTGTGGCCCCGGCGGCTGCCGATGACCACCTCGCCGGGGCCCAGCGCGGAGCGGTGCAGCCGGGACTCGGCCGCCCACCGGCCGTGCAGCCGGCTCAGCCGCCAGGCATCGCGGACGGGCAGGGTCCAGGTGGCGGAGTCCGCCCGCAGCAGCTCCAGGGCGGGGCCCGTGCCCCCGTGGGCGACGGTGACCCGCCGTTCGACGACGTCGAAGCCGTCCCGCAGCCGGTAGTGGAGGGTCAGGTCCAGACCGTGCACCGGGTCGGTGAAGCGCAGCCTCAGCTCGTCACCGTCACCGTCACCGTCCGCGTCCGTTCCCCTCCCCGCCCCCGTCGCACCCGTTCCCGCACCCGCACCTGTCTCGGCTCCGGCGAAGACCCACTCGGTGCCGCGTACCTCGGGGGTACGCACCGACAGCGCGGGCCGGGTGAAGCGCGGGCCGCCCTCGACGGGGTACTCCTCCCGGCCGTCGAGCGGGGACTCGAAGGGCCGGTACGGCGGTAACGGGTCGACGGCCAGCGCGCATGCGTCCGCCCCGGTGATCCGGGGGCCCCAGTGCAGATGGAGCAGTTCGTCACGGTCCGTGAGATGGAGTGCGTAACTGCTGGTGGGCCCGGAGAGAACCCAGGTGCGCCCCGCACCGACGGTATCGATCATCCCGACCCCCCAGTCATCCCGACCCCTCCGTCCGACGGCCGCCCCGGCGCCCGCTCGACGCCCGCTCGACACCGGGTCGGCGCCACAGATGCCCACAGGTCCGCACAGGCCCGCACATCATCCGACGGCGGGGCGTACGGTGCAACGCCCCCTCGCCCGCCGGAGGCCGGGGAACACCGTGTCGTATCGTCGAGAAAGCGCCATGGTCGGCGAGGAGCGCCGACGGCAGTGACCTCAGGAGACTTCGTGACGCAGCAGTTGCCGCCGGTCCCGTCGACCGAGCCCGATCTCGCCGGCGTGCGCAACTTCCGCGATGTCGGCGGACTGCCGACCGTGGACGGCGGACGGGTGCGGTACGGGCGGCTCTTCCGCAGCGGGCACCTGGCCCATGCGACGGAGGGCGACGCCGCCTTCCTGACGACGCTGGGGCTGCACACGATCTTCGACTTCCGCAACGCCGCCGACGTCCGGCTGGAGGGGCCCGACGTCGACCTGCCGGGCGTGCGGTATGTGAATCTCCCGCTGAGCGACCCGGCCGCCGGCGCCGAGTTCTGGCGGATGGTCCGCGAGGGCGATCCGACCCTGCTGCGCGAGGTCCTGGCGGACGGCGGCGCGGCCCGCCGGATGGCCGATTCCTATCGCGAGATGGTGGAGGAGCGGACCGGCGAGCACAGCCGGGTCCTGCACGCCCTGGCCGACGACAGCACCCCGGCGCTGATGCACTGCGCGGCGGGCAAGGACCGCGCCGGGCTCTCCATAGCCGTGGCGCTGCTCGCCGTGGGGGTGGAGCGGGAGGCGGTCGAGGCGGACTATCTGAAGTCGAACGACCCGCACCGGCGCTACCGGGTGCGCCGCCTGGACGACGGCTCGCCGGGGATGTCGGCGGAGGTGATGGAGCTGCTGAGCCCCCTCTTCGACGCGCGGCTGGAGTATCTGCGGACCGCCTTCGACGCGATGGAACGATCCTTCGGAGGGGTCGAGGGCTATCTCACCCAGGGGCTGGGGCTCGCTCCGGCGACCCGGCGGCGGCTGCGGGAGCGGCTGGTCGACCCCGCCTGAGCCGTACCCCGTACGGACGCCGCGCGGAGGGCACGGTCCGGGGCTCGTGGCGCCGGGCCGTGTCCGGTACTCGGTGCACGGCCCGGGGGCGGAGAGGTCCCGTGCGGAACGGCTCCCGTGGGAAACGGCTCCCGTGGGAAACGGCTCCTGAGGACAGGTCCCCGCTACTTCGCCCCGACCTCGAAGAGGAGGTAGAGGAAGAAGGCGAAGACATGGCCGGCGATCAGATAGGCGAAGAGCCGGATCACCAGGCCACGGGGGAACTTGCCCTCCTGCTTGCCCTGGGTGCGCGCGGGCACGGGCGCGGCGGCGGAGTCGGCTGCGTGGGCCGTGTGGTCGGTGTGGGCTGCGTGGTCGGACATGTCACTCCTCGGGGTCGGACCGGACCCGCCCGGTGGCGTGCGGGTCGATGGGCCTGTGGGTTCTCAGCGGTGCGGGTCGGCGAGATGGGCGTGGAGGTCGGGGCTCTGGAGCAGGGTGTGGACGAAGAGCAGCTCGGCGCCCTCCCGGCCGGCGGCAGCCAGCCGGTGCGGGGTCAGCGAGTCGAAGTGCGCGCTGTCCCCGGGACCCAGCTCGTGCACGGCCTCACCGAGGGTGAGCCGGAGCCGGCCGTCGAGGACGTACATCCACTCCTCGCCCGGGTGGACCCGGACCAGGTCGCCCTGGGCGCCGTACGGGACCACGAGCCGGAGCGCCTGCATGGCCCGGCCGGGGACTCCCGCCTGGTGGTAGGTCCAGCCGTCGGCGGCGGCGGGCTCGCGCCGGCCGGCCCGTACGACGGGGTCGTGTTCCGGGGACAGCTCCCCCAGCAGCTCGGCGATCGTCGTACCGTAGATACGGGCGAGGGAGAGCAGCATCGGCAGCGAGGGCTGCCGGCGGCCGGTCTCCAGCCGGGAGAGGTGCGCGGGTGACAGGCCCGCGCGCTGGGCGGCGGCCTCCAGGGTGAGCCCCCGGCGGCGGCGCAGGTCGCGCAGCCGGGGCGCGACGTCCGGCAGCTCGTCCACGACGTCCCGCGCGGGGGTTCGGAGGTCCGGGGGGTGGCCCCCGGGAGGGGTCTGCATAGGACCATTGCGCCAGGAAACTGCCTCTGAGGCAAATAACTTGCCCCAGAGGCAAAATCTGCTCCGCCGGGCGCCTGCCGTGATACCAAAACAGCAGGTCAGAGCGGTGTCAGTGGCGTGCCAGGGCCTGTCCGACCAGGGTACGGCCGAAGTCCCAGATCAGCCCGCTCCCGGCGTGGGCCTCGTCCATGACCGCCGTGAAGGCGGTGACGAACCGGTCCACCTCCGGCTCGCCGATCGTCAGCGGCGGGATCAGTTTGATCACCTCCAGACGGTCGCCGGAGACCTGGGTGAGGATCCGGTGCCGGTGCAGCAGCGGGCCCACCACCAGCTGGGCGAAGAGCCCGGGGCGGGCCGCCTGGAGCATGTTCCAGCGGGTGCGCAGCCCCAGCGACCGGGGCCGCCCGAACTCGATCCCGATCATCAGCCCCCGGCCGCGTACCTCGTGCAGGAACTCGTACCGCTCCACGAGTGCCGCCAGCCGCTCCCGCAGCAGCCCGCCGGTGGCGCGGGCCCGGCCGGCCAGGTCCTCGTCCTCGATCACACAGAGCACGGCGAGGCCCGCCGCCATGGCCTGGGCGTTGGATCCGAAGCTGGCCGAGTGGACGAGCACCCGGTCCATCGAGGAGTAGACCTTCCGGAAGATCCATTCCTTGCCGAGGGTGGCGCCGACCGGGACATAGCCGCCGGAGAGCGCCTTGGCGACGCAGATCAGATCGGGTTCGGCCCCGGGTTCGTGGTCGTGGGCCCAGAAGTCGCCGGTGCGGCCGAGGCCGGTCTGCACCTCGTCGGCGATCAGCACCGCCCGGTGGCGGTGGAGCAGTTCGCGGGCGGCGCGCAGATAGCCGGGCGGGGCCGCGTGCACGCCTTTGCCCTGGATGGGCTCCACGACGAGCGCGGCGACGTCCCCCCGGGCCAGCTCCCGTTCCAGCGCCGCCAGGTCGCCGAGGGGTACGGCGGTGTCGGGCAGCAGGGGCGCGAAGCCGTCCCGGAAGCCCCGCTCGCCGTTGACCGAGAGCGAGCCGCAGGTCAGCCCGTGGAAGGCGTGGTCGCAGTAGAGGACGCGGGGGCGCCCGGTGGCGCACCGGGCGAACTTGAGCGCGGTCTCCACGGCCTCGGTGCCGCTGTTGCCGAAGAACACCCGGTCGAGATGGGGGCTGTGGGCGAGCAGCCGTTCGGCGAGCAGCCCCGGCAGCGGCTGGCAGTCGAACCGGGTGAGGTCGGCGAGGCCGGCGTCGAGGACGTCGTGGAGCGCGCGGCGGACCACCGGGTGGTGGCGGCCGAGGCCCATGACCCCGAAGCCCGCGAGCATGTCGAGGTACTCCCGGCCCTCGTCGTCCCAGAAGTAGGCGCCCTCGGCGCGTTCGTAGACCCGGTCGAAGCCGAGGGTCCGCAGCATGCGGGGCAGCTGGGGGTTGAGGTGGCGGCTGTGCAGCGCGTAGCCCTCGGTGCCCCGGGCGGCGAGCAGCGCCCGCAGGTCGAAGCCGGCCGGCGCCCCGGCGGGACCCGGGGGCGTCGCCACCGGCTCAGCCACGGCCGCCGGAGAGGGTGTCCCGGGCCGCGCGCAGGGATTCCCGGAGGGATCCCATGGTGGCGAGGACGGCGGTGGGTTCGTAGCCGCAGTGCGCCATGCAGTTGGCGCAGCGCGGGTCCCGGCCCCGGCCGTATTTCTCCCAGTCCGTCTCCTCGACGAGCTGGCGGTAGGTGGGGACGTAGCCGTCGCTCATCAGATAGCAGGGGCGCTGCCAGCCGAAGAGGGAGTAGTTGGGGATCGCCCACGCGGTGCAGGGGAAGTCGGCCTTTCCTTCCAGGAAGTCCAGGAAGAGGGGCGAGTGGTTGAGCCGCCAGCGCCTTCGGTTGCCGTCCGCGAAGGCCTTGCGGAACAGTTCCCTGGTCTGGGCGACGCCGAGGAAGTGTTCCTGGTCGGGGGCCTTCTCGTAGGCGTACGCCGGGGAGATCATCATCTGGTCCACGCCCAGGTCGTCATTGAGGTAGTTCATTACCTCGATCACGGTCTGCGGGGTGTCGGTGTTGAAGAAGGTGGAATTGGTGGTGACGCGGAAGCCGAGCCGCTGGGCCTCCCGGATCGCGGCCACCGCCTCGTCGAACACGCCTTCCTTGGCGACGGATTCGTCGTGGCGCTCCCGCAGTCCGTCGATGTGGACGGCGAAGGCGAAGTACCGGGAGGGGGTGAATTTCTCGATCTTCTTGCGCAGCAGCACGGCGTTGGTGCAGAGGAAGACGTATTTCCGCCGGGCGACCAGTTCGGTGACGATCTCGTCGATCTGGGGGTGCATGAGCGGTTCGCCGCCCGCGATGGAGACCATCGGCGCACCGGACTCCACGACCGCGCCGACCGCCTGGGCGACCGGCATCCGCTGCCTGAGCACGCCCGCCGGGTGCTGGATCTTTCCGCAGCCCTCGCACGTGAGATTGCAGGCGTACAGCGGTTCCAATTCGACGATCAGCGGGAACTTCTCCCGCTTGCGCATTTTCTGACGGAAGAGATAGGTCCCGATCCGGATGGTCTGGCGGAGTGGCATGGCCATCTGGCTCACCTCCTGGGGAGCGGCAAAGAACGGTGCCATTCGTGGAACGCGGGCAGCACGGCGCGGAGAACACGGAAAGCCGATATTCCTCCGCGGACCGTGGCCGGACGGATCAGCTCGTGCCCGGGAGCGTCCACGACCACCCGGACGGCCGCAACGGGGCGGGGCCCGGCGGCCAGCGCGGCCCGCAGCGCGGCGGCGGACTCCATGTCGACGGCGATGGCGCCGGTGGTCCGCAGCCGCTCCCGCTCGCGCCGGCCGACGATGCGGTCGGAGCCGGTGAGGGTGCCGGTGTGGACGCGGTGGCCGGGGACGGCCCGGGCGACGGCGGCGGCGAGCAGCGCGGCGCCGGTGCAGTGGCCGGGCTCCGCGAAGGCCCCCGCCGGAGCCCCCGCCGGAGCCCCGGCCGACGTGCCCGCCGGGGCGGCCCCGGCCGGATCGTGGACGGTGTCGGCGACGACCACGTCCCCGGGGAGCATCCCGGGGGCGAGCCCGGCGCAGAAGCCGGAGGCGAGGACCGCCGCGTGGCGCAGCGGCCCGGTGGCGAGCGCCCCTCGTACGGCCCGTCCGGCGCGGTCGGGTCCCATGCCGGTACGGACCAGGGTGACCGGGCCCGGGTGGCCGCCGGGGCCGGTGCGGGCGGGGCGCAGCGCCAGCTGTTCGATGCCGAGGGCGCAGGCGATCAGCAGGGGCAGGGGGAGCGGCGGGGGCGCGGGCTCACCGGCCGGTGCGGTCGGCATCAGCCGGCCGGGTGGCGGGCGGGGGCGGGGGCCCGGTCGCCGGAGAGGATCACCGGGGCGGCCAGGTCACTCACGTCATCCAGGTCACTCGCGTCACCGGTGCCGCCCGGGGCGCCGGGGCCGCCGGGCGCGCTCAGATAGCGGCCGAGCGCGGTGAGCGGGAAGACCTGCCGGTAGAGGTGGTAGTTGATGGAGAAGTCCCAGGGGAAGCCGGTGCCGGTGTAGTGGGGCTCGTCCCAGGAGCCGTCGTCCCGCTGGGTACGGGCGAGGTGGGCGATGCCGCGCGTGACCTGGGGGCTGTCCCGCTCCCCCGCCGCGAGCAGCGCGAGGAGCGCCCAGGCGGTCTGGGAGGCGGTGGACTCGCCCCGGCCCGCCCAGCCCTCCTCCTGGTAGGAGCGCTGGTCCTCGCCCCAGCCGCCGTCCTCGTTCTGGACGGAGCCGAGCCACCGCACGGCGCGGCGGACGGCGGGGTGGCCCCCGGGGAATCCCGCCGCGACCAGGGCCGGGACCACCGCCCCCGTACCGTAGAGGTAGTTGGTGCCCCACCGGCCGAACCAGGCTCCGCAGGGCTCCTGGTGGGCGAGGAGCCAGTCGATGCCGCGCCGGGCGCGCGGGTGGTGGGCCCGGCCCTCGTGGGCCAGCATCTCCACGACGTGCGCGGTGACGTCGGCGGACGGCGGGTCGGTGACCTCGCCGAAGTCGCAGAACGGCAGCCGGCCGGGGAAGGCGCTGGTGTTGTCGGCGTCGAAGGCGGCCCAGCCGCCGTCCGCGCACTGCATGCCGAGGGTCCACCGCCCGGCGCGGGCGACGGCGGCGTCGACCCGGGCGGGTTCGGGGTGGCGCACCCGGCGCAGCGCGAGGATCACCTCGGCGGTGTCGTCGATGTCGGGATAGGTGTCGTTGTGGAACTCGAAGGCCCAGCCGCCGGGGGCGAGCCAGGGGCGGCGGACCGCCCAGTCGCCGGGCCGTACGACCTCCTCGCCGAGGAGCCAGTCGGCGGCCCGGACCAGGGCCGGGTGGTCGGCGGGGAGCCCGGCGTCGGCGAGGGCGACGGCGGCGAGGGCGGTGTCCCAGACGGGTGACTGGCACGCCTCCACCATCCGGGAGCCGTCCTCGCGCCAGACGGCGAAGCGGTCCAGGGAGGCCAGTCCGGCGCGGAGCACCGGGTGGTCCAGGTCGTAGCCGAGCAGATGGAGGGCGATGAGGGAGTAGACGGCGGGCGGCTGGATCCCGCCCCAGCAGCCGTCGTTCTCCTGCCGTTCCACGATCCAGCGGGCGGCGGCACCGAGGGCGGCCCGGCGCAGTGACCGGGGCACGAGCCGGCGGTTGCGGCGCAGCGCGCGGTCGGCGCGCTGGAAGAAGCCGTCCCATGTGGTGGCGGGGGCGAGGGGGCGCCGGGGGTGGGGGTCGCCCGGGTCGGTGTGCAGCTCGTCCAGGTCGAAGGGGGCGGGCCGGACCGGGCGTTTGGCGGAGACGACGGTCAGCGGGACGACGGTCTGCCGGGCCCAGCAGCCGAAGTCGTAGATGTTCAGCGGGAACCAGGACGGGAGGAAGATCAGCTCGGGGGGCAGTTCGGGCAGTTCGTCCCAGGGCCACCAGCCGAAGAGCGCGAGCCAGATCCGGGTGAAGACGCGGGTGCCGGCGATGCCGCCGTGGCGGCGGACCCAGCCGGAGGCGCGGGCCATGTGGGGGTCGCCGGGCTGATCGCCGGCGAGCCGGAGGGCGATGTACGCCTCGACGGTGGCGGAGAGTTCGCCGGGGCCGCCGTGGAAGGTGGCCCAGGCGCCGTCGGCGCGCTGTTCGTCCCGGATGTAGCGGGCCGCCGCCGTGGTGGTGCGGGCGTCGCGGATGCCGAGGAACTGCCGCAGCAGCAGATCCTCCGCGTCCATGGTCACATTGGTCTGGAGGTCGCCCTTCCACCAGCCCTCGGCGTGCTGCCGGCCGAGGAGGTGGCCGACGGAGCGGGTGGTGGCCCGGCGGGCTTCGTCGGCGGGGCTCCCGGGTTCCTGGGCCGGGGCGGGGCGGCCCGCCGCCGGCACCGCGCCGGTGGCCGCTCCCGCCCGCGCGGGCCCGCCGCCTGAATCGGTCGTCGCTGTCATCGCTTCCCCTTGCCGTGCGGTGGTGCCTGGTGCTGTGCGGGGGTCGCCGTCGGCGGATGTCCGGGGTGGGTCCGGTCACCGGCGAGCGGCGCCGGCTATCCCGGGCACGGGGCACAGGGGAGGCGAGGGGGGAGCGGGGTGGGCGCGGGGCGTGACCGCCACCACGGCGGCGGGGAACGACGGCGGTCCGGGGTACGGAATCGGGTGCATGTCCGGTGGCCTCCCGGTCTCACGGTGTCCGGTCGGGGCCGGGACCTGTCGTGGGGATCCTGCTGGGCTCGCGTGCCCCGGTGCCCGGTCGGGCCGTCCGGCGCGGGCGGGCCCCGGTTCGCGGGAGTGGCCCGGGGCCTGTGACACCGTCAACGCCGAAAGCCCCGATAGGTCACCGTCCCCGACGGCCGTTGTGGGGCACCGGTCCGGCGAACGGGTGCACCGGGCCGGCCCCGCGGTGGTCACCGGAGCGCCACCACCGGGCCCGGGGCCGCCGTCCGACGGGCGGTCACCACGTGCGGGCGGTCACCCGCGTACGGCCCGGTCGCCACGTACGGCCCGGTCGCCGTATGCGGACGGTCGCCCCGCGCGGGCTGTCACCGCGTGCGGCCCGGTCACCGCTTGCGGACGACCACGAAGTCGGCGAGCGCGGTGAGCTGCGCCCGGACCAGCTCGGGCATGTCGACCCCGTCCAGCGCGTCCAGCGCGATCGCGTGCTGCCGCCGGGCCTCCTGGGAGGTCCACTCCCGGCCGCCCGCCTCCTCGATGAGCGCCGCCCGCATGGCGAACTCCTCCTCCGAGAACGCGTCGAGGTCATGGCTCTTGGCGTCGGCGGCGAGCAGGGACGCCAGCCGGGTGGACGCGGGGCCGCCGGCCGCCAGGGCGGCCACCACCGGCAGCGACTTCTTGCGCTGGCGCAGATCGCTCCAGGTCTGCTTGCCGGTGGCCTCCGGGTCGCCCCAGATGCCCAGCAGGTCGTCGACGGCCTGGAAGGCGAGCCCCAGGTGGTACCCGTACGCCTCCAGGGTGTCGGCGGTGCGGTCGTCCGCCCCGCCGAGGACGGCGCCGATGGAGACGGCGCAGGCGAGCAGGGCGCCCGTCTTGTTGCCCTCCATCTCCAGGCACTCCTCGACGGTGACCCGCTCGCGGTACTCGTACGAGATGTCCTGGGCCTGGCCGTCGATGAGCTTGCGGGTCGCGGCGGTCAGCCGGCGGGTGGCCCGCCCCGCCTCCACGGTGCCCAGCTCCAGCAGGACCTCGTTGGCCAGGGCGAAGAGGGCGTCACCGACGAGGATCGCCTGCGCGGGGCCGTGCACCTTCCAGACGGTGTCGCGGTGGCGGCGCTGCTCGTCGCCGTCCATGAGGTCGTCGTGCAGCAGCGAGAAGTTGTGCACCAGCTCCACGGCGACGGCGCCGGGGACACCGGTCTCGGGGCCGGCCCCCGCGGCCTCGGCGGACAGCAGCGCGAGCGCGGGGCGCACGGCCTTGCCGCCGTCGCCGTCGGCGGGCCTCCCCTCGGCGTCGATCCAGCCGAAGTGGTAGGCCGCGACGGTGTTCATCGGGCTGGCCAGCCGGTCGACGGCGGCGCGCAGCTCCGGGGTCGACATCGCCCTGCCGCGCTCCAGCAGCGCGGCGATGTCCACACCCGCCGCGATATCGTCAGCCGGGTTCGCCGAAGGCACAGTCGGCACGGTCTCTCCTCTTGTTCCGGTACTCGGACTCACGCCGCCTCCTTGAGCGGATGTTCGTGGGGGCGGCCGAGAGCACGGAGTGCGGCGCCGGCGGCGGTGAATCCGCTGCGCACGGCGCCCTCCATGGTCGCGGGCCAGCCGGTGGCGGTCCAGGCGCCCGCGAGGTACAGGCCGGGCGCTCGGGTGTGCGTACCGGGGCGCAGTCTGCCGACACCGGGCGCGGGGTCGAAGGTCGCCGTCCGCTCCCGGGTGACGAAGAAGTCGCGCACCTCGGCACCGCGGGTGGGGGGCAACAGCCGCTCCAGCTCGGGAAGGTAGCGCTCGCGCAGTTCGGCGACGGGGGCGTCGATCTCGTCCCCGGCGGCGGACTGGGAGAGCGCCAGGTACTGGCCCTCCGCCAGCCCGGACGCCGCGGTGCGGTCGAACACCCACTGGACGGGGCTGCCGAGCGCGGCGAAGAAGGGACGGCGCAGCACGGTGCGGTCGTACAGGACGTGGATGTTGAGAATCGGCGCGGTGCCGATGTCGAGGAGCCGGTCGGCGTCGTCGAGCGCGCCGTCGGGCAGCAGGGCGTGGGCCTCGCGCTGGGCGGTGGCGAGGACGACGGTGTCGGCGCTCAGGGCCTCGCCGTCGACGGCGACGGACCAGCCGTCGCCGTCGCGGGTGACGGCGCGGACCTTGACGCCGCTCTCGGTACGGACGCCGGCCGCCGCGAGGGCCTTGCGGGCGAGGGTGTCGTGCAGCTCGCCGAGGGGGACCCGGGCCCAGCCGATGTCGGCGGCCCCGGGGTCGGAGAGCAGCCCGGTCTTGAAGACCATGGCGGCCAGGCCCATGGAGGTGCGGGGGGCGGTGGCGTTCAGGGTGGCGACGCCGACGAGGTCCCACAGGGCTTCGACGGCGCGCGGGGACTGGCCGTGGCGGCCGAGCCAGGTGGCGAAGTCGATGCCGTCGAGCGCGGGGTCGGCGGGGTCGAGCCGGCCGAGGGCGAGCGCGGCGCGCGCGGCCCCCGCCCGTTCGGTGAGGGAGAGGTGGGGGTAGGACGCGAGGCTGGCGGCCAGGTGGAGGGGGACGGGCAGGGCGGAGCGGCGCAGCCGGCCGAGGCGGGCTCCGGCGGGCCTGCGCGGGTCGACGACGGGGACGTCCAACCGGTCCTGCACGGGCGCGAGATGCGCGCCGTCGACCCGTTCCAGGAACCAGCGGTACGCGGTGCAGCAGCGCAGGTAGACGTGTTGTCCGTTGTCGACGGTGAGGTCGCCCCGGCGGAAGGAGAACGCGAGCCCGCCGAGCCGGGGGCGGCTCTCCACGAGGGTGACGTCGGCCCCGCCGTCGGCGAGCCGGAGCGCGGCGGTGGTCCCGGCGAGCCCGCCGCCGATGACGACGGCGCGGGGGCGCGTGGGGTCCTGGAGCGTGGTCATGCGCGCCCCCTGAGGGCCTGGCGGCCGATGTGGCGGGCGTCGAGACCGGAGAGGCCGCGCACCGCGACGTACGCCTTCTCCGGGCCGGGGAGCGAGACGCGGCCGCGCAGGACGGCCCCGGGGTCGCGCTCGATCCGGTCGAGGAGCCGGCGGTAGATCCCGGCCATGGCGGCGACGCAGGCGCCGCTGCGCCGGTCCAGCAGGGGCAGCAGCCGGTAGCCCTCGGCGAAGAGGGCGCGGGCGCGGCGCACTTCGTAGTGGATCAGGCCGGTGAAGTCGGAGCCGGGCGGCGGGAAGGGGGTGTGGAACCCTGCCGAGCAGCCGAATTTGGCGAGGTCGTCGGCGGGCAGGTAGGTGCGCCCGTTGGCGGCGTCCTCGCGCAGGTCGCGCAGGATGTTGGTGAGTTGGAGGGCGAGGCCGAGGGTGTCGGCGTACTCGGCGGCGCGCTCGGCGCCCGGGGCGCCGGGCTGGGTGCCGAAGACGCCCAGGGAGAGCCGTCCGATGGCGCCGGCCACGCAGCGGCAGTAGGTCCGCAGGTCGTCCCAGGTCTCGTAGGTCTCGCCGCGGACGTCCATGAGGACGCCGTCGATCAGCTCGTCGAGCCCTTCGAGGGGGACGGGGAACCGGCGGGCGGTGTCGGCGAGGGCGACGGCGACCGGGTCGGTGTCGTCGTCGGCGACGTCCCCGGTGCGCACCCGCTCCAGCAGGGCGCGGGTGGCCGTCAGGCGGTCGTGCTTGGCGCCGGGGTCCAGCGGGCCGTCACCGATGTCGTCCACCCGGCGGGAGAACGCGTACAGCGCGGACATGGCCTGCCGCTTGTCGGTGGGCAGCAGACGGATGCCGTACGCGAAATTGCGTGCCTGCCGTGCGGTGACGGCCTCGCAGTAGCTGTAGGCGGCCTCGACCGGTGCCGGGGGTTGGGGGGAGTGCTCCACGGTCCGGCTCACCTCTCTTTACGGGCTCGTCGCAGAACGGCTCCCACATCGTGCAGAAGTCGCGTCCTGGTGGGTCTGGGCGGTCCGGGCAGCACGTCGTGTCCGGCCGCGGCGATCGCGGCCAGGGCCGCCCGGCCACCGCCGACGAAGCCGGCGAGCAGCAGCCGCAGCCGGCCATGGACACTGCCCACCAGCGGGACCCCTTCGTCCAGCAGGCGGTGGGCACGGTCCGCCTGATAGGCAACGAGGGCGCGGACGGAAGCGTTCCCGGTCGGCGCGGCGAGATCGGCCTCGCTGACGTGGAACCGCCGCATGTCCTCGGCCGGGAGGTAGATCCGGTCCCGGGCCAGGTCCTCGGCGACGTCCTGGAGGTGTTCGACGATCTGGAGGGCCGTGCAGACCGCGTCGGACCTGCGCAGGCGCTCGGGGGTGAGGGTGCCGCTGACCTGGAGGACGAGCTGTCCGACGGGGTTGGCGGAGAGGGCGCAGTAGGCGAGCAGGTCGTCGTGGCTCTCGTAGCGCCGCACCCGCTGGTCCTGCCGGTTGGCGGCGATCAGCCCGAGGAACGGCTCGATGGTGAGGGAGCGGTCGCGGACCGGGGCCCGCAGCGCGCGCAGCAGCGGGTGGCGCACCCCCTCGCCGCCGGGGGCGAAGACCCGGCGCAGGTCCGCTTCGAGGGCGTCGAGCAGGGCGGTCCGGTCATCCGCGGCCTCGGGGCCGACGCCCAGCAGCCGGGCGTCGCCGCCGCCGGGGGCGAGGTCGCCGTCACCGATGTCGTCGACGAGCCGGGCGTAGCCGTAGAGGGCCATGAGGTCCGCGCGCCAGGCGCGGGGCAGGAAGAAGGGGGCCACGGGGAAGTTCTCGGCGGTGGCCTTGTCCAGGGTGTGGCGCGCGCCGGGGTCCGCCGGGACCTGCGGGTGCGTCTGTGGGGTTCCGGTCATACGTGGCTGCCAGGTGCGGGGACGGCGAAAGCCTCGCGAAGCTGGAGATCTTTGATCATTGCCGTCACAGCTCCCGTTCTACACTGCCGATCCAATCCATCCTATTTCGGACACGCCGCCGGTCATCACGACTGCGGGGGGTCCGTACGCCGGACAAGGCATCGGGGATGTATCGCCGCACTTGCCGCGATTCGATACCGGTACAGCTTACGTGGTGCAAGACCCGGACCGGTGTCCGGGCGGCCTGCTGCCGATGTGTACGCCGCACGGGCGGCCAACCTTCCCTCGGGGCCCCGGACTTGGCCCGCCCCGGGCGCCGGGGCCGGATCGTGGGGGGCGGGGAGCTGTGGCGCGGCGGCGGGGCGGTCCGCTCCCCCGCCGGGGCGCCCCGGCGGACGCGGCAAGGCCCCCGCCGGGGATGTCTCAGCGGGGGCCTTGGCCACGGCCGCACGGCGAAGCGCGGATCGCGCTCCGGCGGCTACTTACCGGTTTCCTTCTCGTATGCCTTGAGCACCTCGTCGGTGGGGCCGTCCATCAGCAGCTTCCCGGCCTCCAGCCAGAGCACCCGGTCGCAGGTGTCCCGGATGGACTTGTTGCTGTGGCTGACGAGGAAGACGGTGCCGGCCTCCTTGCGCAGCTCGCGGATGCGCTGCTCGGAGCGGATCTGGAACTTGCGGTCACCGGTGGCCAGGGCCTCGTCGATCATCAGGACGTCGTGGTCCTTGGCCGCCGCGATGGAGAACCGCAGCCGGGCGCCCATGCCGGAGGAGTAGGTGCGCATGGGCAGGGTGATGAAGTCGCCCTTCTCGTTGATCCCGGAGAAGTCGACGATGGACTGGTAGCGCTCCTTGATCTGCTCGCGCGACATGCCCATGGCCAGGCCGCCGAGGATCACATTGCGCTCACCGGTGAGGTCGCCCATCAGCGCGGCGTTCACGCCGAGCAGCGAGGGCTGACCGTCGGTGTAGACATGGCCGCGCTCCGTGGGCAGCAGTCCGGCTATGGCGCGCAGCAGGGTCGACTTGCCGGAGCCGTTGGTGCCGATGAGGCCGATGGCCTCGCCGCGGTGGGCGGTGAAGGACACGCCCTTGACGGCGTGCACCTCGCGCACGCCGCTCTGCCGCCGGCCCTTCTTGCCGCGCAGGATCTTGCTCAGGGCGGCGGTGGCGCTGCCCCGGCCGCCGGCGCCGGCGTTCACCCGGTAGACGATGTGGACATCGTCGGCGATGACGGTGGGAGCCCGTCGAGAGTTGTCGTCAGCCACGGCCGTACCGCTCCTCCGCCTTCCAGAAATACACGAATCCGAAGACGCCGACGAGCAGGGCCCAGCCCAGGGCGAGCGCCCAGACGTGGTCCGGCAGGTACTCGGAGCCATAGCCGTCGATCAGCGCGAAGCGGATCAGGTCCATGTAGACGGCCGCGGGGTTCCACTGGAGGATGTCGGCGATCCAGGCCGGCTTGTCCTTCAGCATCAACGGGATGGAGAACATCACACCGGACGCGTACATCCAGGTCCGCATGACGAACGGCATCAGCTGGGCGAGGTCGGGCGTCTTGCTGCCCAGCCGGGCCATGATCAGCGCGAGGCCGGTGTTGAAGACGAACTGGAGCACCAGCGCCGGGAGGATCAGCAGCCACGACAGCGTGGGATAGCTGCCGAAGGCGACCACGATCACCAGCAGCACGATCATCGAGAACAGGAGCTGCTGGAGCTGCTGGAGGGCGAAGGAGATGGGCAGCGAGGCGCGCGGGAAGTGCAGGGCCCGCACCAGCCCCAGATTGCCGGAGATCGCCCGCACGCCCGACATCACCGAACTCTGGGTGAAGGTGAAGACGAAGACACCCGTCACCAGGAACGGCACGAAGACGTCTTCGGAGAAGTCGTTCTTCGTCCCGAGGATCAGACCGAAGATCAGGTAGTAGACCAGCGCGTTGAGGAGCGGGGTCACGACCTGCCACAGCTGGCCCAGCTTGGCCTTGCTGTACTGGGCGGTCAGCTTGGCCTGCGAGAACGCCAGGATGAAGTGGCGCCGGCCCCAGAGCTGGCGGATGTACTCGACCAGACCGGGCCGGGCCCCGCTGACCGAAAGACCGTACTTGGCGGCGAGCTGCGCCGGGGTCAGCCCGTCGTCCTCCGTTGGCCGGGCGGTCATGGCGACCGCACCGTCGGGGGTTGTGTCACTCACAAGTGGAAACTTTCGTCTTCGAGATGCGCGGCAGTGGGGGCGCGGCCCCGGGCGACGCCGGTTGCACCGGAGTGCTCAGGGCCCCAGCTTGTCAGATCACCGGGAGGCGGCCCAGTCGGGTGAGCCGCCTCACAGTACGGCACGTGGGTACGCCGGTCACCTGAGTCTGCTGGAAGCGAGGATCGACACCAGGTGCAGCAGGGTCTGGACGACGGCGATGCCGGCCAGGACCGCGATTCCGAGGCGGGTGAAGAACAGGTCCCCCTGGACCAGGTCGAGAACGGCCATCACCAGGATGAAGAGGCTGGCCTCGATGCCGCCGACGAGCCGGTGGAACTTGAGCGCGGCGGCGGCGCGGCGGGCCAGGGCCAGACCGGAGGAGCGGGGTACGGACGCCTCGTCCTTGACGGCGGGCAGGCCGCTGCGCTGGCGGGCGACGTCCACGAGGTCGGTCTCGGCCTTGATCAGGATCGCGCCGAGCGCGGCGAGGGTGCCGAGGAAGGCCCACAGCCACTCGGGGTCGCCCGCGCCGAAGAGGTCGGCGCCGCGGAGGCCGAAGCCGATCAGCAGGGCCGCTTCGCAGAGGTAGTGGCCGATCCGGTCGAGGTAGACGCCGGTGATCGAGGTCTGGCCGCGCCAGCGGGCGACCTCGCCGTCGACGCAGTCGAGCAGCAGATAGACCTGGAACAGCACCGCCGCGAGGATCGCCCCGGTCAGCCCGGGGATCAGCAGGGCGGCGCCGCCCGCTATGCCCACCACGACCATGAGGTAGGTCAGCTGGTTGGGGGTGATCCTGGTGTTCACCAGGTACGGGTCGCAGCGCAGCGAGATCTCGCGCATGTACAGGCGGCCGGCCCAGTGCTCGCCGCTGCGCCGGTCCTTCACGCCCTCCGGGTGAACGACGGGGCGGAGTTCAGCTACGGATGGTCTTGGCATAGTCGGCGTACGCGTCCCTGATCTGGTCGGTGGAGAGGTCGAGGTGCTCAAGGATGGTGAAGCGGCCCGGCCGGGTCCGCGGCGCGTACTCCACGGCGCGGACGAATTCGTCGGCGGTGAAGCCGATGTCCTCGGGCAGCACCGGCAGCCCGTGCCGGCGCAGCACCTCGGCGAAGAGGGCCGCCTGCTCGCCCGCCCCGCGCAGATGCATGGCGAAGGCGGCACCGAGGCCGACCTGTTCGCCGTGGCTGGCCGCGCGCTGCGGGTACAGCAGGTCGAAGGCGTGGCTGATCTCGTGGCAGGCGCCGGACGAGGGCCGGGTGTCCCCGCTGATCGACATGGCGATCCCGGTGAGGACGAGGGCTTCGGCGAGGACGATCAGGAAGTCGTCGTCGCCGATGTCGCCGGGGTGGCGCAGCACCGCTTCGCCGGCGGTGCGGGCCATGGCGGCGGCCAGTCCGTCGACGGGCTCGCCGTTGACCCGCTGGGACAGCTGCCAGTCCGCGAGGGCGGAGAGGTTGGAGACGGTGTCGCCGATGCCGGAGCGGATATAGCGGGCCGGGGCGTCGCGGATCACATCGAGGTCGATGACCATGGCGATCGGCGAGGGGACCCCGTAGGAGCCGCGCCCGTTGTCGTTGTCCAGGGTGGCGACCGGCGAGCAGATGCCGTCGTGCGCCAGATTGGTGGCGACCGACACCATCGGCAGGCCGACGCGGGCCGCCGCGTACTTCGTCACGTCGATGATCTTGCCGCCGCCGAGGGCGACCACCGCGTCGTAGCGGCGGCCCCGGATCGCGTCGGCGAGCCGGACGGCGGAGTCGATGGTGCCGTCGGCGACCTCGAACCAGTCCGCGCCGGGGAGCAGCGGTTCGAGCCGCTGGCGCAGGGCCCGGCCGGAACCGCCGCTGAGCGCGACGGCGAGGGTGCCGGACGCGGAGATCCGCTGGTCGGCGAGGAGGCCGGCCAGATCGTCCAGCGCTCCCGACCGGATGTCGACGACGACCGGCGACGGGATCAGCCGGGTCAGTACTGGCACGCGATCTCACGGCCCTTCGCGAGGTCGTCGTGGTTGTCGATCTCGACCCAGGTGACGTCGCCGATGGGGGCGACGTCGACGGTGTGGCCGCGGTCGACCAGCTCCTGGTAGCCGTCCTCGTAGTAGAGGTCGGGGTCGCGCTCGAAGGTCGCCCTCAGCGCGTCGGCCAGGTCCTCGGCGGCCTCGGGCTCGATGAGGGTGACGCCGATGTACTCGCCGGTCGCGGTGGCGGGGTCCATCAGCTTGGTGATGCGGCGCACGCCCCGGCCGTCCTCGCAGACGACCTTCATCTCCTCGTCGGCGAGGCTCTTCACGGTGTCGAGGGCGAGGATGATCTTCTTGCCCTCCCCCCGGGCGGCCAGCAGGGTGCGCTCGACGGAGACCGGGTGGACGGTGTCGCCGTTGGCGAGGATGACGCCCCGCTTCAGCACGTCACGGGCGCACCACAGGGAGTAGGCGTTGTTCCATTCCTCGGCCTTGTCGTTCTCGACCAGGGTGAGCTTGAGGCCGTAGCGGGCCTCCAGGGCCGCCTGGCGCTCGTACACGGCCTCCTTGCGGTAGCCGACGACGATCGCGGCCTCGGTGAGGCCGATCTCGGCGAAGTTGGCCAGGGTGAGGTCGAGAACGGTCTTCTCGCCGTCCACGGGCACGAGGGCCTTCGGGAGCGTGTCGGTGTAGGGGCGCAGACGCCGTCCGGCACCGGCGGCCAGTACCAGGCCGATCATGCGGGTTCTCCTTCGTCGTGTACGGCGGGCGCCCCGGAGGACACCCAGAAGCGGATGCTCTCCACCAGCACCACGAGAGCGACCGCGGCGGCCAGGGCCGTCAGCGCCCAGCGGTAGTCCGGGGCGGCGACGAGAGCGGCCAGCAGGGCGACGGCCAGCGTCCGGCCCTCGTGCCCGCCGATCACCCGCACGAGCCAGCCCGGGGGCGCCCCGGTGCCGCCACGGATGCGGTAGACCGTGTCGTAGTGATGGTAGGCGACCGCGGCGACCAGCCCGAAGGCCGCGGGCAGGGCGCCGGGGGCGTCCGCGCGGGCGGCGAGCGCCAGCACCGTGCCGTACTCGGCGGCCCGCAGGACGGGCGGCACCAGCCAGTCGAGGGCGCCCTTCAGCGGGCGGGCGACGGCGATCCCGGAGGTCAGGACGTAGAGCGCGGCGGCGGCGAGCGGCCAGGGCGAGCCGTACGGGCTCAGCGCGGCCGTGGCGACGAGGACGGCGGCGCCGAGCAGGGCCAGGACGGGTGCGGCCAGGGCGGGCAGCCTGCGGGCGAGCGGGGCACTCACGCGGGCGACGGCGCCGGCGAGCGGCCCCGAGTCGGCGAGGTCGGCCAGTGCCTGGGCGGCCCGGTCGGTCCGTACGGCCTTGCGGGTCACCGAGCGCAGCAGGCGTCCGGCGGTGGTGTAGCAGGCGGCGAAGCCGCAGCCGATGAGCAGGGCCCAGAAGACGACACGGGGTGTGGTCAGCGCGGTCAGCACCGCGATCATGGCCCAGCGCTCGCCGATCGGCAGCACGATCATGCGCCGTACCCATACCGTCCAGCCGACGCTGTCGAGCTTGTCGGAGAGGGCGGCGGTGGGGCTGGTGTTGGAGACGGCGTCGTGGTTGGCCTCGTTGAAGGAGAAGTCCACGACGTGCCGGCAGGTCTGGAGGACCATCGCGGCCAGGGCCAGCGCCCATACGTCGTCGCCGCCCCGGGCCGCCCCGAGGGCCAGGCCCGCGTAGTAGGCGTACTCCTTGGCCCGGTCGAAGGTGGCGTCCAGCCAGGCGCCCATGGTCGAGTACTGGAGCGAGTAGCGGGCGAGCTGCCCGTCGGTGCAGTCCAGGACGAAGGAGACGATCAGCAGCACTCCGGCGGCGACGTAGCCGCTCCGGGTGCCGGTGGCCGCGCAGCCCGCCGCGATCAGCGCGGTGATCAGGGAGGCGGTGGTGACCTGGTTGGGGGTGAAGCCCCGGCGGGCGCACCAGCGCGCGATGTAGCGCGAGTAGGGGCTGACGCAGTAGGTCGTGAAGAAGCCGTCGCGGGCCTTGACGGCGGAGCGCAGCCGCACGGCCTCGTCGTCGACGGCGGCCACGGCCCGGCGGGCCTCGTCGCGGGCGGCCGGGTCGGCGGGTACGGCCGCGACCAGGGAGCCCAGCTCCGGGCGGTGCACGGGGGTGCCCTCCGCGCCCTCGTCCAGGGAGCGGGCGAGGGTGTCGGGGAGCACGGTGTCCACGGCGGTGGTGCCGCTCCCGCCGCCGGCTCCGGCCAGCGCACGCGTGAGGGCGGCGCGGGCCGCCGGCTGCGCGGTGAGGGCGCCGGGGACGGCGGCCAGGGGGAACCGGGGGTCGGTCAGCGCGAGCCGCAGGGCGTGCACGTGTCCGACGAAGCGCGTGTCCACGACCGCGACCCGCTCGGCGGCGGGGACGGCGGCGATCAGGGCGGCGGTCTCATCGGCGCCCGGGGACACCCGTACGTCGAAGCCCAGCGACCGCAGATCGCCCTCAAGCGACGAACCGGGCACGGGCGGACCGGTGAGGATGGCGGTCGACAGACGAACTCACTCCTTGGAACCGATGAGGTGTGGGCGCGCGGCGGCCCGGCCCGGTGACACGGGCGGCGGCACGTCGGCGAAGGCTTCGGCAGAGGCTATCGGATGCGCTGGGAGGGGAGTTCACCGGTGGTTCACGCCCCGGGGGCGGCGACGGCCGCCCGGCCGGGCCCCGAGGACCCCTGCCGGAGATCATCATTGTCGATCACCACCGCCCCGGCAAACCCCGGCCCCGGACCACGGGCGAGCGGGGGGAAGAAAAGGGGCAGGGTCTAGGGTCTCTCGTCTGGATCAGGCTGGGTGAGGGAGCGGGGTCTGGTGCCGTGGATCGCAAGGCGGAGGATGGGGGTACCTCCCGGGCCGCCAGGCCCAGGGGGCGAGTCCCTGCGGAGCAGCGGCGACTGACGACAACGCGGCGAGGCGCGGTGCCAGGGCACGCGAGCCCCAGCAAGATCCAGACGAGAGGCCCTAGGCTTGCGGGCATGACGTGGCTGATCACAGGTGGAGCGGGGTACATCGGGGCGCATGTGGCGCGCGCGATGGCACAGGCGGGCGAGGCGGCGGTCGTCCTGGACGATCTGTCGTCGGGTATCGCCGGGCGGCTCCCGGAGGGGGTCCCGCTGGTGCACGGGTCCGTCGGGGACCGGGAGGCCCTGGACCGGGTCCTGGCGGAGCACCGCGTCACGGGCGTGGTCCACCTGGCGGCCGCCAAGCAGGTCGCGGAGTCGGTGGAGCAGCCGCTGCGCTACTACCGGGAGAACGTGCACGGGCTGACGGTGCTGCTGGAGGCCGTGGTCGCGGCCGGGGTGCCCCGTTTCCTCTTCTCCTCGTCGGCGGCGGTGTACGGGGTCCCGGAGCTGGACCCGATCCCGGAGTCGGCGCCCTGTGTGCCGATCAATCCGTACGGTGAGACCAAGCTCGCGGGCGAGTGGCTGGTCCGCGCCGCCGGGCGGGCGTACGGGCTGCGCACGGCCTGTCTGCGCTATTTCAACGTGGCGGGCGCCGAGCGGCCGGAGCTGGCGGACACCGGCGTCTTCAACATCGTCCCGATGTTCTTCGACCGGATCACCCGGGGCGAGGAGCCGAGGATCTTCGGCGACGACTATCCGACGCCGGACGGCACCTGCATCCGGGACTACATCCATGTCTCGGATCTCGCGGACGCGCATCTGACGGTGGCCCGCCGGCTCGCGGAGCGGGGGGAGCCCGGGGACCTCACGGTGAACATCGGGCGCGGGGCCGGGGTCTCCGTGCGGGAGCTGGCGGCCCTGGTGGGCGAGGTCACCGGTGTGCCGGTGCGGCCCGTGGTGGAGCCGCGCCGCCCGGGGGACGCCGCCCGCGCGGTCGCCTCGGTGGATCTGATCGCCGCCGAGCTGGGCTGGTCGGCGAAGCGCGGGGTGCGCGAGATGGTCGAGTCGGCCTGGGCCGGGTGGCTGCTGCGCCACCCGGAGGCGGCGCGGCAGGACGGCTGAGGGACCGGGACCGGGCGCCGCGCCCGCGTCACGGAAGGCTGCCCTCCGTGACGGAAGGCCGCGCGCACGTGTCGGCCATGGCCCGCGCCGGGGTGCGCGCGGCCGGTGCGCCGCACTGCGCACCGGCACGGACCCGATGCCTCCGCAGGGACCGCCGAACGATCTCCGCCATGGCTGTGAACCACCGGACAAACGTCTGACCTGCGCATCGTTTCCGCAGGTCAGAGGAGATGACAACGGTGTTCAGTGCCGTGTTGCCCATACCCCCCACCCGTAGTTCACTGGGGTCTCGTCAGAGCGGTTCGGACGTTGATCTGGAGGCGTTTCATGGGGGCTGGGCACGATCACGGACACAGTCACGGAGGGTCCGTCCCGACGGGCACCGCCGCCGCGGCCTACCGGGGCCGGCTGCGGATCGCGCTGTCCATCACCCTGGGCGTCATGGTCCTGGAGATCGTCGGCGGTGTCGTGACCGGCTCGCTGGCGCTGGTCGCCGACGCGGCCCACATGGCGACGGACGCCATCGGACTCGCCGTCGCGCTGCTCGCCATCCACTTCGCCAACCGGCCGGCGAGCGCCAACCGCACCTTCGGGCTCGCCCGGGCCGAGATACTCGCGGCACTCGCCAACTGTCTGCTGCTCCTCGGCGTCGGCAGCTACGTCGTCTTCGAGGCGGTGCAGCGGTTCATCACCCCGGCCGAGACCAAGGGCGGGCTGACCATCGTCTTCGCCCTGATCGGCCTGGTCGCCAACGTGATCTCGCTCTCACTGCTGATGCGCGGCCAGAAGGACAGCCTCAATGTCCGGGGCGCCTATCTGGAGGTCATGGCCGACGCCCTCGGCTCGGTCGCCGTGCTGATCTCCGCCACGATCATCCTCACCACCGGCTGGCAGACCGCCGACCCCATCGCCTCGATCCTGATCGGTCTGATGATCGTGCCCCGGACCGTGAAGCTGCTGCGGGAGACGGTGAACGTCCTGCTGGAGGCCGCGCCCAAGGGCGTCGACATGGCGGAGGTACGGGCCCATCTGCTGGCCCTGCCCGGTGTGGAGGACGTGCACGACCTGCACGCCTGGACGATCACCTCGGGGATGCCGGTGCTCTCCGCGCATGTGGTGGTCAGCCCGGAAACGCTGGACTCCGTCGGCCACGAACGGATGCTCCACGATCTTCAGGGCTGCCTCGGGACCCACTTCGACGTCGAGCACTGCACCTTCCAGCTGGAGCCCGCCGGGCACGCGGAGCACGAGGCCGGGCTCTGTCACTGACACCACCGCCCGACACCACCGCCACCGCCCGCCGGGGGTGCTGCGCGGACCGGGTGAGTCCCAGGCCGCCTGATGATCGGCGGGGGATTCGCCCGGGGTCCGCCGGGGCACGATCCGGTAGTCCGCAGGCCCCGGCCCCCCGGCCCGCGCCGGGACCGGCCGGGGCCCGGCGGCCGCCCCGGGACATGCCAGGGCGGCGCTGAATGCGGACGGACCATGTGCGTACGGCACACTGGGCAGGCCCGACAGGGCGAGACCACAGCGAAGGATGGTTATGCCGACCTCACCGACCTCACCGACCTCACCGGCCACCGCGAACACCGAGGCGACCGGCGCTTTGCAAGAGATCCTGCTCGAACTGGTCGATGAGCACGGCACCACGATCGGCACGGCGGAGAAGCTGGCCGCGCACCAGCCGCCCGGCCTGCTGCACCGGGCGTTCTCGGTCTTCCTCTTCGACGAGCGGGGGCGGCTGCTGCTCCAGCGGCGCGCGCTGGGGAAGTACCACTCCCCCGGTGTCTGGTCGAACACCTGCTGCGGCCACCCCTACCCCGGCGAGTCCCCGCTCGCGGCGGCGGCCCGGCGCACCCACGAGGAGCTGGGGATCTCCCCGTCGCTCCTGGCCGAGGCGGGCACGGTCCGCTACAACCACCCGGATCCGGCGTCGGGCCTCGTGGAGCAGGAGTTCAACCACCTCTTCGTCGGGCTGGTGTCCGCCGCGCCCGAGCCGGACCCGGAGGAGGTCGGCGAGACGGCCTTCGTGACCGCGGAGGAGCTGGCCGCCCGGCATGCCGAGGCGCCGTTCTCGGCCTGGTTCATGACGGTGCTGGACGCGGCCCGGCCCGCGATCCGGGAGCTGACGGGCCCGTCCGGCGGCTGGTAGGACACCCCGCGACGCCCGCGTCCGGGCGCCGGGACGACCGGTGACAGGCGGCAGGCGGGCGGGGCCCGGCTCTCAGACCGGCTTGAGCGGCAGCTCGGCCCAGACCGCCTTGCCGCCGCCCGCCGTCTGCTCCACGTCGTAGCGCCCGCCCGCCGCCACGGTGATCTCGCGGACGAGCAGCAGCCCCCGCCCCCCGGTCCCGGTCTGCGCGCCGTCCGTCTCCAGCGCCCGGGGCCGGTAGGGGTGCAGGTCCGCCACCGACAGCCGGATCCAGCCGCCCCGTACGGTGATCTCCACCGCCGCCCGGGGCGACAGCACGGCCGCGTGCTTGACGGCGTTGGTGACCAGCTCGGAGACGATCAGCAGCAGCCCCTCCTCGATGTCCTCGTGGAGGGGTAACTCCTGGTGGCGCAGGAGGTCCCGGACCGCCCTGCGGGCCCTGGGCACCGAGATCTCGATGGTGGGAACGGTGAAGCGCCAGACTCCGTCGTACGACTGCGGCCGGACGGGTACGCTCCCGCGGCTCTCCATGAATCCGGCACCCACTCTCTGCTCGACTGTCCCGGTCCTTGGGAGCACAAGTGTTGGCGGGCGGCCGGTCCGGGCCAGGACACTGAACGCAAGTCAGCGTCAATCGACGGCTTCTGACCGGGGTGCGTATGACAGAGGCTCTTGCGCGACTGCTCCTGATCCGCTTGTGGTCGTTCGCCCGGTTATGCCGCCCCCGGGCCGTTGGATCCGGCTAGTACGTACGGTTCCCCGGTACGCCGGGGCCCGCGTCCGGATCGGTGACCATGCCGACGATCCGGCGCCCGCCGACCCCGATCGCGATCAGCCCGAGGCCGTCGAAGAGCAGCGCCAGCGAGAAGAACAGCCCGAGGACGTACCGGCTGCTCTCGGGCCAGCTGGCCAGCACCAGGATGCCCAGCAGCAGCCCGACGGCGCCCTGGAAGAGCATCCAGCCGAACTGGGGTCCCCGTACCACCAGGCTTCCCACCAGCCGGAACAGCCCGCCGGTCAGGAAGAGCAGCGCGGCGAAGAGGGTCAGGGCCTCGGCCGAGCCCCGGGGGTGCAGGATCACGACCACCCCGGCCGCGAGATTCAGGGCGGCGACCACCACGGCCAGCCAGAAGTATTCGCTGCCCCGGGACTGGAAGGCCTGCACCAGCCCGACCAGGCCGCCGATCAGCAGCAGCCAGCCGAAGAGCAGCATCGAGGTCAGGGTGGCGAAGCCGGTGTAGACGAGTCCGACGAGACCGGCGATCACCAGGATCACCCCCAGGACCGTCAGCAGCCGGAAGCCGCGCTTCAGCTTCCGGGGCTCCGCTCCGGTACCGGCCATGGTCTCCTCCTCGCCAGCACCCCCCTCGTACCCCTCCTTGATCGTAGGTCCGCCGGCGCCGGATAGCATCCGGCGCATGGAGCAGCCGGAGCCGCCACCGGGGCTGACGCACACCGTCGTGGACGGGGTCGCCACCGTGGTGATCAGCAATCCCGCCAAGCGCAACGCGATGACCACGGCGATGTGGCGGGCGCTGCCCCCGCTGCTGGACGCGCTGGCGGCGGATCCCGCCGTGCGGGTCCTGGTGCTCACCGGCGCGGGTGCGGCGTTCTGCGCGGGCGCGGACATCGCCGCGTTGCGGGAGCCGGGCACCGGGGCGCAGGAGGCGGCGGTGCGGGCGGAGGAGGCCCTCGCCGCCTTTCCCCGGCCGACGCTCGCGGCGGTCCGCGGCCCCTGTGTCGGCGGGGGCGCTCAGCTGGCCGTCGCCTGCGATCTGCGGTTCGCCGAGGAGGGCGCGGTCTTCGGGGTGACCCCGGCGCGGCTCGGCGTCGTCTACCCGGCCGCCGCCACCCGCCGGCTGATCGCGCTGACCGGCCCGGCGACCGCCAAGTACCTGCTCTTCTCGGCGGAGCTGATCGACACGGGCCGGGCGCTGCGCGGCGGTCTGGTGGACGAGGTGCTGCCGCCCGGCGCTCTGGCGGAGCGGGTCGCCGCCTTCACCCGGGTGCTCACCGGGCGGTCGCTGCTGACGCAGACGGCCGCCAAGGAGTTCGCGGCGGGGGACGCCGGCCCGGAGCGCGTGGCCCACTGGGAGCGCCAGGCGCGGGAGCAGGCGCTGCCCGGCGGGGACACCGCCGAGGGCGCCGCCGCCTTCCTGGAGCGCCGCTCCCCGCGCTTCACGTGGAACGGGTGAGCCCTGGCGCGGGGCTCAGCCCCCGGCCTCGATCGTCTCCTCGCGTCCGGCGCGCAGCCGGGCCACGACGGCGGCCGGGGCGGTGCGGGGCGAGCCCGCGTCGTAGGGGGGCTGCGGGTCGTACTCGGTCAGCAGCTGCACCTGCTGGGCCAGTTCGTCGCCGCCGATCCGGCCGAGGAGGTGCAGCGCCATGTCGATGCCGGAGGAGACCCCGGCGGCGGTGACGTACTTGCCGTCGAACACGACGCGCTCCCCGGTGGCGCGGACGCCGAACGGCACCAGGTCGTCGAGGGTGAGCCAGTGGGTGGTGGCCCGGCGGTCCGTCAGCAGTCCGGCGGCGGCGAGGAGGTGCGAGCCGGTGCAGACGGAGGTGGTCCAGGTGGTGGTGGTGTCCGCGGTGCGGAGCCAGTCGAGGAGCACCCCGTCGCGCATGGCCTGCCGGGAGCCGGGGCCGCCGGGCACCAGCACGATGTCGGGCGAGGGCACTTCGGCGAGGGACCGGTCGGCGACGAGGGCGAGGGAGCCCTGGTCGCCCCGGACCGGGCCGCGTTCGGCGGCGACGAAGAACGTCTCGGCGCCGGGGAGCCGGCCGAGGAGTTCGTAGGGGCCGACGGCGTCGAGTGCGGTGAAGCGGTCGTAGAGAAGGATGGCGATCTGCATGGGTTTTCCCTTCGGCGAGCGGGACGGGAACGGACGGACGGGAGTCGGCGGGCGGCGAAGGAGGACGGTCAGCGGCCGGCCGGGGCGCGGAAGCGGCGGGCGGCGAAGGAGGGCGGTCAGCGGCCGGCCGGGGCGCGGAAGCGGCGGCGGTACTCCGTCGGCGGAGACCCGAGCGTCCGCACGAAGGCCCGCCGCATCGCCTCGGGCGTGCCGTACCCGGCGGCCCTGGAGACCGCCTCCACCCCGTCGGCGGTCTCCTCCAGGAGCCGCCGCGCGTGCTCCAGCCGGATCCGCTCGGCGTACCGGCCCGGCGTCACCCCGGTCTCCGCCCGGAACGCCCGCGCGAAGTGCCGGGGAGAGAGGGCGGCGCGGGCGGCGAGGGCCGCGACGGACAGATCGTCACCGGGGTGCTCCGCGATCCACCGCTGGACCTCCCGCAGCGGCGCGCGGTGCGCGGTCTGCGCGGAGAGCTGGGCGCTGAACTGGGCCTGGTTCCCCGGGCGGCGGAGGAAGACCACCAGATGGCGGGCGACGGTCAGGGCGGCCTCCCGGCCGTGGTCCTCCTCGACCAGGGCGAGCGCCAGATCGATCCCCGCCGTCACCCCGGCCGAGGTGAGGACGTTCCCGTCCCGGACGAAGATCGGGTCGGGTTCCACCGTCACCGACGGATGGGCGCGGGCGAGCAGTTCGCAGGCGGCCCAGTGGGTGGTGGCGCGGCGGCCGTCGAGCAGCCCGGCGGCGCCCAGCAGCAGCGCCCCCGTACAGACGGACACCAGCCGCTCGGCGTACGGGCCATGGGCCCGCAGCCACTCCACGAGCGCGGGGTCGGGGTTCCGTGTGCCGTCCCCGCCGGGCACCACCAGGGTGTGCGCGCGGGGCGCGTCGGCCAGCGACACATCGGGGACGAGCTGGAGACCGCTGGTGGTACGGACCGGGGCGCCGGTCAGGGACGCGGTGCGCAGCGGATACGCGGCGGGGTCGTGGACGGCCCGCCGGGCGCCGGTGAAGACCTCGACCGGGCCGGTGACATCGAGGCTCTGGACGCCGTCGAAGAGGACGACGAGCAAGGATCTCTCGGGCATGCCCGCCATCCTCCCCGGGGTCCGGGCAGGGCCGCAATGACGAGAATCCCGCCTTTCCTGCCATCGGCCGGGTGAGCCGGGACGGGGCCGCGACCGGCACGCCCCGGGCCGGACGCGACACGAGCCGTACCCAACCGGCACAATGCACTCTCAAGCACAGCCAGCAGGGAAGGCGAGTCGGGGAACCGTGACGACGTCCATCGAAGGCAGGATCGCCGAAGAGCTCGGCGTACGGGAACGGCAGGTCAAGGCCGCCGTCGACCTCCTTGACGGCGGATCGACCGTGCCGTTCATCGCGCGGTACCGCAAAGAGGCGACGGAAATGCTCGACGACGCGCAGCTGCGGACGCTGGAGGAGCGGCTGCGGTACTTGCGCGAACTGGAGGAGCGCCGGACGACGATCCTGGAGTCCGTGCGGGAGCAGGGGAAGCTGGACGCGGAGCTGGAGGCGCGGATCCGGGCCGCCGACACCAAGGCCCGGCTGGAGGACATCTATCTGCCCTTCAAGCCGAAGCGCCGCACCAAGGCGCAGATCGCGCGCGAGGCCGGTCTCGAACCGCTGGCCGACGCCCTGCTCGGCGACCCCTCGGTGGATCCGTCCGCCGCCGCGGCCGCCTTCGTGGACGCGGCGAAGGGCGTCGAGACCCCGGCCGCGGCGCTGGAGGGCGCCCGGTCGATCCTCAGCGAGCGGTTCTCGGAGGACGCCGACCTCATCGGCGAGGTGCGGGAGCGGATGTGGACCCGGGGCCGCCTGGCGGCGAAGGTCCGCGAGGGCAAGGAGGAGGCGGGCGCCAAGTTCGCCGACTACTTCGACTTCTCCGAGCCGTTCACCCAGCTGCCCTCGCACCGGGTGCTCGCGATGCTCCGGGGCGAGAAGGAGGACGTCCTCGATCTGGCGCTGGAGCCGGAGGCCGCGGCGGCGGAGCCCGGGGACGGATCGGGGTACGAGGCGATCGTCGCCCACCGCTTCGGGATCGCCGACCGGGGCCGCCCCGGTGACAAGTGGCTCACGGACACGGTCCGCTGGGCCTGGCGCACCCGGATCCTGGTACATCTGGGGATCGATCTGCGGCTGCGGCTGCGGACGGCGGCGGAGGACGAGTCGGTCCGGGTCTTCGCGGCCAATCTGCGGGACCTGCTGCTCGCGGCGCCCGCCGGGACGCGGGCGACGCTGGGTCTGGACCCCGGTTTCCGTACGGGGGTGAAGGTCGCCGTCGTGGACGCGACCGGCAAGGTGGTGGCCACGGACACCATCCATCCGCATGTCCCGGCGAACAGGTGGAACGAGTCGCTGGCGACGCTCGCGCGGCTGGCGCGGGAGCACGCGGTCGACCTGGTCGCGATCGGCAACGGGACGGCGTCCCGGGAGACCGACCGGCTCGCGACGGAACTCCTCGCCGCCCACCCCGAACTGGGGCTCACCAAGGTGATGGTGTCGGAGGCGGGCGCCTCGGTGTACTCGGCGTCCGCGTTCGCCTCGCAGGAGCTGCCGGAGCTGGACGTGTCGCTGCGGGGCGCGGTCTCCATCGCCCGCCGGCTCCAGGACCCGCTGGCGGAGCTGGTGAAGATCGACCCCAAGTCGATCGGGGTGGGGCAGTACCAGCACGACCTGTCCGAGGTGAAGCTGTCGCGCTCGCTGGACGCGGTGGTGGAGGACTGTGTGAACGGTGTCGGGGTGGATGTGAACACCGCGTCCGCGCCGCTGCTGGCCAGGGTCTCCGGCATCAGCGCCGGGCTCGCGGAGAACATCGTCGCGCACCGGGACGCCAACGGGCCCTTCCGGTCCCGGCGGGCGCTGAAGGACGTGTCCCGGCTGGGGCCGAAGGCGTACGAGCAGTGCGCGGGCTTCCTGCGGATCCGCGGCGGCGACGACCCCCTCGACGCGTCCAGCGTGCACCCGGAGGCGTACCCGGTGGTGCGGCGGATGGTGAAGCGGACGGGCGGCGAGGTCGCCTCGCTGATCGGGAACACCGGGGCGCTGCGGTCGCTGCGCGCGGACGACTTCGTGGACGAGACCTTCGGTCTGCCGACGGTCTCCGACATCCTGCGGGAGCTGGAGAAGCCGGGGCGCGACCCCCGGCCGGCGTTCCGGACGGCCTCGTTCAAGGAGGGCGTGGAGAAGATCGGCGATCTGGCGGCCGGGATGGTCCTGGAGGGCGTGGTCACCAATGTGGCGGCGTTCGGGGCGTTCGTGGACGTCGGGGTGCACCAGGACGGTCTGGTGCACGTGTCGGCGATGTCGAAGTCGTTCGTCAAGGATCCGCGCGATGTGGTGAAGCCGGGCGACGTGGTGAAGGTGAAGGTCCTGGACGTCGACATCCCGCGCAAGCGGATCTCGCTGACGCTCCGGCTGGACGACGCGGCCGCCGAGCGCGGCGGGGGCGGTGGCGGCGGCGGGAAGGCCGCCGCCGGTGGCGGCGGTCAGCAGCGTCCGCAGCGGGAGCGCGGGGGCCGTCCGCAGCAGCGGCGCGGCAGCGGCGGCAACACCGGTGGCGGTAGCGGTGGCGGCGGCCGGGGCGGCGAACGCCAGGGCCCGCCCCCGGCGAACAGCGCGATGGCGGACGCCCTCCGCCGCGCGGGCCTGGGCCGCTGAGCGCGGGTCCGGCCGGGGCCGGCGGGCTCCGGCCGGACCCACGCCGGGTCAGCCCGGCTTGACCGCCAGTGTCGCGAAATAGTTCGACATGTAGGGAGCGGAGGCGTTGGAGTGGTGCGGCGCTTCCGCGAAGCCGGTGAGGACGAACCCCGCGGCGAGCTGCCCGCCGATCTGGTCGGTGAGGGTGTGGCTGTACTCCAGAGCGGCATCCGCGCCGAACTTCGCGGCGCGCTCCCCGGCGGAGTACTGCGTGACATCGCTGTAGGGCAGCTGGTGCACGACGGTCATTTCGCCGCGTTCGTCGAGCGCCTCGTGGTCGAACAGGTACACATCGGGGTTGAGGAAGCCCACGAGCAGCGTTCCGCCCGGTCGCAGGATGCGGAAGCACTCACGCCACACCGGTGCCACCTCCGGTACGAAGAGGTTGGAGACCGGATGGAAGACGACGTCGAAGGCCGCGTCGCCGAAGGCGCTGAGGTCGCACATGTCGCCCAGGACGGTGCGCAGTTCGAGTCCGTCGCGCGCCGCCACCATCCGGTCCTGGTCGAGCTGGCGGGGTGAGTTGTCGAAGACGGTGACCCGCGCTCCCGCGGCGGCGAGAATCGGGCCCTGCTGGCCGCCGCCGGCTGCCAGGCACAGCACGTCCTTGCCGGTCAGGTCCGTCGGCAGCCAGGAGCGGTCGACCGGCTCATGCCCGATGAGCACGATCGACCAGTCGCCCCCGCGGGCGCGCTCGACCTCCTCGGCACTCACCGGCCTCGTCCACTCGTCACCCTCTTCGACATATTTGTCCCAGGCTGCCCGATTGTGGGCAACGGGGTCGACAACAAGGTCCTCCACGTTCAACTCCCTGCTAGGCGCACAGCTGCGGTACCGACAGTCCGGTGCCGCCAGCCAACACGGTCGCGGGGTGCGGGCTCAACGGGATAAGCGGGCATCGACGTGTCCACGGGCCGACCCGGGCCCGCCCGCACCGGGCGGACGGCCGGGCCCGGTCGCGCCTCACTCCCCCGGTGGTACGGGGGTGACCAGCACCTGCCCCAGGGCCCGCGCGACCAGGTACGCGCGCCGCCGCGACCGGGTGGTGCGGACGTCCAGCGGGATCCGGTGGCGCCCCGGCGGCAGGGTCCCGTCGAAGAGGGTGCTCTGCCGGGTGCGGCGGATCCGGTCCAGCCGGTAGGCGACGAGCCGGACCCGGCAGAGGGACGCGACCTCGACCTGGGCCTGCCCGGGGCCCGCGGTCAGAGCGGTCAGCCGGCGCAGCTCCCCCGGCCCCCGGTCCAGCGCCTCCTCGATCTGCGCCACCAGCAGCGGCACCACGGGGGCGAGCCCGCTGACGTACACGGCCTCCGCGCCCGCCGTACGCAGCCGCTCCCGTACCGCCGCCCGCTCCCGGCGGCCGACCGCGCGGCCGAAGACGACGGCGCCGTAGGAGCGGGACCCGGCGGGGATGCCCCGGGCGCCCCGGCTGAGGTCGGCGCCGACGCCGACGGCCCGCAGCGCGGCCGCGAGCCGGGCGAGCAGGGGGCGGCGGGCGCCCACGAGCAGGACCCGCCGCGGGTCGGGCCCCTCGGGCGGGGGCGCGGCCAGCAGCCGTTCCAGCGCGGCCCGGTAGCCCTCGGCCCGGAAGCGGTACGGGCCAAGACCCGGGTAGCCGTCGCGGGCCAGGTCCACCGGCTCGGCGGTCTGCCAGGCGAAGTCCCGCCAGATCACGGCGTCCCCGTCGCGTTCCACGACGGCAGTGACCGCGCCGCAGCCGAGGGCGCCGCAGTCGGAACAGGAGTAGAGGACCCGCCGGCCGCCGGCCAGCGGTGCGGGGGCCTCCAGCAGCAGCCCGCGCACCTCGGCCCGGGGAATCGCCGGGGGCACGTCGGACGCCAGCGGACAGACGGCGTCCCCGTCGCTCTCGCTCAGCCGGTGGAGCAGGGGCCGCCCGTCGACGATGAAGTCCAGGACGTCCCGGGGCGGGTGACCGGCGCCGGCCGGGGCGGGTGACCCGGCCACTCCCGCCGCCGCCAGCCCGAAGGTCGCGAACTCGGCAGACATGTGCCGAGTATCCCCGTCCGCCGCCCGATCCGGCCGCGCCGCGCGGCATTCGCTACGGTCGCCGTATGACCGGTGAAGTGATCGTGGTGGGGGGCGGGGTCAGCGGGCTGACGACCGCCGTGGTGCTGGCGGAACGCGGCCACCGGGTGCGCGTCTGGACCCGGGAGCCGGCGGAGCTGACGACGTCCTCGGTGGCGGGCGGCCTGTGGTGGCCGTACCGGATCGAACCGAAGGAGCAGGTCGCGCGGTGGGCCGTGGAATCCCTCGGGGTGTACGAGGAGTACGCGGCCGATCCCGGCACGACGGGGGTGCGGCTGGTCGGGGGCGTCCTCGCGGGCCAGGGCCCCGGCACGCTCGGGCCGTGGGCCGCCGCCGTGGCGGGGCTGCGCGCGGCCCGGACGGACGAACTGCCCGCCGGACACACGGAGGGGGTGTGGGCACGGGTGCCGCTGGTTGACATGCCCGTCCATCTGGCATGGCTGCGGCAGCGGCTCCGGGCGGCGGGCGGCACCGTCCTCACGCGGACGGTGACCTCGCTCGCCGAGCCGCTCGCGGCGGCCCGGACGGTGGTGAACTGCACCGGCCTGGGCGCCCGCGAGCTGGCCGACGACCCGGGGGTGCGCCCGGTGCGGGGCCAGCTGGTGCTGGTGGAGAACCCGGGCATCGAGGAGTGGTACTCCCTGGTGGACGACGTCGAGTCGAAGAGCACCTATCTGCTGCCGCAGCCCGGCCGGCTGATCCTGGGCGGCACCGCCGAGGAGGACGACTGGCGTACGGCTCCCGATCCGGCGACGGCGGCGGAGATCGTGGCGCGCTGCGCCCGCCGCTGGCCGCAGGTGACGGGGGCCCGGGTGCTGGACCACCGGGTGGGGCTGCGCCCGGCCCGTCCGGCGGGGGTGCGGATCGCGGCGGAACCCCGGCCGGGCGGTGGGCTGCTGGTCCACAACTACGGCCACGGCGGCGCGGGCGTGACGGTGGCCTGGGGCTGCGCGCGGGCGGCGGCCGCCCTGGTGCCCCCGGTCTGAGCGGCGTCCCCGGGGCGCCCGGTCCGCCGGCGCCCCGGGGGACAGGATTCCGTCAGCGCGGGGCCGGGCCGACCGGGTCCCGTCCGTCCTCGGGCCCGACGCCCGGCCCGATACGGATCTCGAAGTCGCCGTCGTACCGCTCATGACCCGCGATCACAGCGGACTCGACGATCTCGGTGCCCATCTCCTTCCGTACGATCAGCGGATCGTGCCGCAGGTCGCGCATGAGGGCGACGCACATGCCCACCATCACGACCACGAAGGGCGCGGCGACCAGGATGGTCAGGTTCTGGAGGCCGGCGAGCGCGTCGCCCTCGCCGTCGCCGATGAGGAGCATGATCGCGGCGACGGCGCCGGTGACGACGCCCCAGAAGACGACGACCATCCGGGACGGTTCGAAGGTGCCCTGCTGGGAGAGGGTGCCCATGACCACGGACGCCGCGTCGGCGCCGGAGACGAAGAAGATCCCGACGAGGACCATCACCAGCACGCTCATCACCGTGGGGATCGGGAACTGCTGGAGCACGTCGAACAGCTGTCCCTCGGCGGTGGATTTGTCGCCGAGCTTCCCGCCCTCCTGGAGCTTCATCGCCGTACCGCCGAAGACCGCGAACCAGACCAGGCTGACGGTGCTGGGCACCAGGATGACGCCGCCGACGAACTGACGGATCGTCCGGCCCCGGCTGATCCGGGCGATGAACATGCCGACGAACGGGGTCCAGGAGATCCACCAGGCCCAGTAGAAGACGGTCCAGCTGCCCAGCCAGTCGGCCACGCCCTCGCCGCCGGTGGCCTCGGTGCGCCCGGCGAGCTGGGGCAGTTCGCCGAAGTAGGAGGCGATGGAGGTGGGCAGCAGATCGAGGACGAGGATGGTGGGCCCCGCGACGAAGACGAAGAGGACGAGCAGGAAGGCCAGCACCATGTTGGTGTTGGACAGCCACTGGATGCCCTTCTCGACGCCGGAGACGGCGGAGAGCACGAACGCCACCGTCAGCACCGCGATGATGGCGACGAGCAGCCCCGTGCCGGTCTTCTCCATCCAGTTCAGCTCGTGGAAGCCGCTGCCGATCTGGAGGGCGCCGAGGCCCAGGGAGGCGGCCGAGCCGAAGAGGGTGGCGAAAATGGCGAGGATGTCGATGAACCGGCCGAGACCGCCCCGGGCGCGCTCCTCGCCGATCAGCGGTTCGAAGACGGCGCTGATGGTCTGGCGGCGCCGGCGGCGGAAGGTGCTGTAGGCGATGGCGAGTCCGACGACGGCGTAGATCGCCCAGGGGTGCAGGGTCCAGTGGAAGAGCGTGGTGGCCATGGAGATCTGCATGGCGTCGGCGGAATCCTGGGGCTCGGTGCCCGGCGGCGGGTCGTTGTAGTGGGCCAGCGGCTCGCTCACCCCGTAGAACATCAGCCCGATGCCCATGCCCGCGCTGAACATCATCGCGACCCAGGAGACCGTACGGAACTCGGGCTCCTCCCCCTCGTCGCCGAGCGGGATCCGGCCGTAGCGGCTGATGGCCAGCCAGAGGGCGAAGACCACGAAGCCGGACGCGAAGAGGACGAAGGCCCAGCCGCCGTTGTGGATCAGTCCGCTCAGCAGGGAGCTGGAGACGTCCTGGAGGGTCTCGGTGGCCAGCGACCCCCAGACGACGAACGCGAGGGTGAGGACCGCCGTGACCCCGAAGACCACCCGGTCGGTGACGGGTTCGACGTGTTCGTCGTCGGACGGCCGGGGCGAACCGGGCAGGTGGGGGTGGTGATGGGGATGGCCGGCGGGATGACCGGGGGGACGGTCCGCCGGTGCGGGCGCTCCCCGGTCGTCCCGGTCGTCCGGTTCGTCCGGTCGTGGTCCGTGCGACACGCGTGGCACCTTTCAGAGGTTTGCGCGGAAGATGGCTTTTGTCTTCCGCTACCCCCTACCACAGGTCGCGTGCCGGACGCGGTCAACAGGCGGTGACGGCCCGCCCCGGTGTGAGGTGATGGGTCGCCCGGGGGTCCAGCAGCAGCACGACCAGCTTCCGCTGGGACTGCCGCAGGGGCACCAGCGCCCCGCCGTCGGGCCCGGGTACGGCCACCACCCCGTGCAGGGCCAGTTCATCGCGTACAGCGGCGAATCCGGCGGCGTCCAGCCGGTAGCCGCACGGCGGGTCGGTGAGGATCCGATCCGGGGGCGCGGGCTGGTTGTCGGCGCCGCCCAGGTAGACGGGGCCCCGGTCGGCGAGGCCCGCGAGCCGGGCCGGGCCGGTGGCCCGCTCGATGGCGCCGCGCCGTTCGCGGGCGAAGGACAGCAGCCCGTCGAGTGCGGCGAGTTGGCTGCCCACCCGGCGGCGGTTGTTCAGGGCGGGGTCGTCCCTCTCCGCGTCGGTCAGCGCGTCGACCCGGCTCTCGATGAGCAGTCCGACGGCGTTCTTGACGCCGGTGGCGTTGCGGAGGATGCGTTCCTGGCCGTCGCCGGCGACCTGGCGGATCGGCGCACCGGTGGCGGGGTCGGTCCAGATGCCGTACGTGCCGGTGGTGTGTCCGGCGTCGTGGGCGGCGGGGCGGACGTACTCCCCGGACAGCGTCAGGGACTCGCGGTGCACCCGCGCGTCGGTGTTGAGGTTGCGGGGCCACAGGTCGAACAGCTCACGGTCGTAGTACGGCGGGGTCGCCCCGTACTCGTGCAGGTCGTAGACGACGTCCGGGGCATGGTCGCGGACGACGGCGGCCAGCGCCCGGCCCTCGGCGGTCCGCAGGGCGAGGTGGTCGCGGTTGATGTCGGTCCCGGCGGAGTTGCCCCGGGTGTCGGCGGCCCGGCCGTCCGGGTTGGCGTTGGGGACGACGAGCACCTGGGTACGGGAGAGCAGCGCGCGGGTCTCGCGGTCGCGGTCGAAGGCGAGGTCGCGGACGGTGGTCAGGCATGCCTCGCGGCCGGCGGGCTCGTCGCCGTGCTGGGAGCAGACCAGCAGGACGCGGCTCCTGGCCCCGGGGTCGCCGATCCGCACCAGCCGCAGCGGCCGGCCCTGGGCGGTGGTCCCGATCCGGCGGACCGCGACCCGGTCGCCGGACCGGTCGACCTCGGCGAGGAAGGCGCGTTCCTCGTCCTCGCCGGTCCAGCGGGCGCCCCAGGTCAGTTCGAATCCGGTACGGGGTGGCTGGGGGCGGTGGCTGGCCTGCGCGGGGGCGGTGACCAGGGGGACGGCGAGGGCGGTGGCGAGGGCGGTGAGCGCGGCGACGCGCGGCCAGGAGGTCATCGGCCCGCTCCGGCGGTGGTCGGGGTGGGGGGTGCGGTGGTCATCGGTCGGCTCCGGGTGCTCGGGGGGGGCGGCGGACGGACGGGGGGCCGCCGCCCGCCGGGTCGGCGGGCGGCGGCGGATGGATCAGACGGCGGATCGGCCGGTGGGGTCAGCGCCGACCGCCCGGACGGAACACGCTGTCGGGGATGCGGGGAGCGGCGCGCGGCCCGTCGACGCCCCGCAGCGGCGGTGCTTCGGCGGCGGGTGCGACCGGTGCGGCGGCCCCGGCCCCGGCGGTGGCGCGGACCAGGGCCGGCAGTCCGCCGGTGATCGGCAGCCGGGCCGTGGTGCGGCTCAGGTCGAGGGTCAGCGACGGGGTGCTCGGGGGCGGTTCGAGGAGTCCGGCGTCCGTGCCCGCGATGATCAGCGCCAGCCGGTGTCCCGCCGGGACCACGTGGTCGGTGGCGTTCAGGTCCAGGGTGATGGTGTGCGCCCGGCCCGGGGTGAGCGGGCGGCCCTGCGCGTCGGACGCGTGGTTGCCGAGGTCGGCCCAGCCCCGGCTGACGATGGTGTAGTCGACGGCCCGGTTCTGTGCCCGTGTCTCCCGGTAGCAGGAGCTGTCGCCGGGGGTGCTCGGGCCCCAGCAGGTGCGGTTGGTGAGGGTGGTGATCCCCTCGCCGGCGGCGGAGTAGTCCCGGATGGTGTCGGGGCCGAGGTCCACCAGGACCGCCGTCAGATGGGCGGTGGAGGTGGTGGGTGTGACGGTGACCTGCACCTTCCCGGAGCCGGCGATCCGCAGGTCCCGGGTGAGGGGCGGGGTGGTGAAACCGGCCTTCGCGGGGGTGGGCCGGTCGATCTGGGCGGCCCAGTCGGTCTCGTCCAGGGTCCGGTCGTCGGTGAAGGTCTCGGTGTCGCCGGGGGCGGCGGGGGTCGCGGAGAGGGTGCCGACGCCGGCCACTGCGCCCTTGCCGGGGTGGAGTTCGGTGGGGACGGTGCCGCCCGGCGGCCAGGAGGCGTCGGTGGTCCACCGGTCGGGGGCGCGCTCGATGTCGGCCATGGGCTCGCGGTCGATGCCGTTGTCGTGGCCCAGGAGGTAGTGGTCGAACCACCGGTGGAGGGTACGGACCCACTCGGCCCTGCGGAAGTCGAAGGGGTCGACGTGGCCGGTCTGGGAGAGCCAGATCTTCCGCTCGACGCCGTGCGCGGCCAGGGCGTCCCACCACTGGCCGAGGTGCTTGGTGCGGACGTTGAGGTCCTGCATGCCGTGGACGGCGAAGACGCTGGCGCGCACCCGGGAGGCGGCGGGCACGTAGTCGCGCGCGGCCCACAGGGGGGTCAGGTCGCCGCTGCGCGGGGCCCCGGCGACGAGCCGCTGCTGCACGGCCTGGCAGCGCTGGCGGGCGGCGGGGCTGTTGACGTAGTTCGAGAGCCATTCGGGGCCCGAGCCGTAGAGCGGGGCGCCCTTGGCGAAGTAGTAGTCGTACCAGCTGGAGATCGCGCCGATGGGGACGATGGTCTTCAGGCCCTCGACCCCGGTGGCGGCGACGCCGTTGGCGACGGTGCCGTCGTAGCTCTTGCCGATCATCCCGGTGTCGCCGGTGCTCCAGCCGGCGGTGGCAAGGGCGGTGCCGGTGCGGGTGGTGTAGCCGGTGGCGCGGCCGTTCAGCCAGTCGACGACGGCCTTGGCGGACTGGATGTCGGCCGCGCCGCCGACATCGGCGCAGCCGTCGGAGCGGCTGGTCCCGGCGAGGTCGACGGCGGCGAAGGCGTAGCCCCGGGGGACGAAGTAGTTGTCGTAGTGGAGCGGGAACTGCACGGGCCGGCCGGCGGCGTCGTAGGTCTTGCGCTGGGACTCGTTGCCCCGGCCGCAGCAGGAGTAGTACGGACTGGCGTCCATGATCACGGGTACGCGCAGGCCCTGGAGCGCGGCTTCCCGGGGGCGGACGATGTCGACGGCGACCCGGTCGGTGCGGCCGTCGCCGTCGCCGTCCAGCCGGGTGTCCACCCAGACGGACTCGCGGACGGCGTTCTCGTAGGAGTAGATCGGGGTGCTCTCCACGGGGGTGGTGACCTGCGGCACCCGGGCGGCCGGGGGTCTCTCCCGGGGGCCCTGGGGCGCGGGGGCGCCGAGCGCGCCCGCCGGGGTGAGGGTCAGGGTCATCAGGGCGGCCGAGGCCGCCACCACGAGCGATCTGTACGGCAAGCGGGTGCCCCGCGCACATATCGGCATGGGCGGACCGTACTCCGCGTGACCCGTGGGCGACAGAGGACGATCCGTGCGTCGGTCGCGGGTCCACCCCGATGGTTGGCGGGGGCGCCGGGAGGGGTACACCAACTGATTACTTATCAGTAACCTCAGCTGATTGGATGGTTGTCGTTCCCCCGCCCCCTCCCCGTCCCCTCCTCGTCCCCTCCTCGCCGGACCCCATCGACCCCGTCGACCCCGTCGACCCCAGGAGATCCTGTGTCCAGGCTTTCGTTCCGCAACGCCTCGGCAGCCCTGTCGGCCCTGCTGGCCCTGCTGGCCACGGGCCTCGCCGCCGGAGCGGCCTCCCCCGCGTCGGCCGCCCCCGCACCGGCGACGCCCCCCGGGCTGAGCGTCCTCAGCCACAACGTCTTCCTCTTCTCCCAGGTCCTCTATCCGAACTGGGGCCAGCGGCACCGCGCGGCGGCGATACCCGCCGCGCCCTTCTTCCGGGGGCACGATGTCGTGGTGCTCCAGGAGGCGTTCGACAACCCCACCTCCGACGCACTGAAGCGGAACGCGGCCGACCGCTATCCGCACCAGACCCCCGTCGTGGGCCGGACCACCTCCGGCTGGGACGCGACCGGCGGCGCGTACTCCGCGTTCACCCCCGAGGACGGCGGCGTCACCCTGCTGAGCGCCTGGCCCATCACCCGCAAGGAGCAGTACGTCTTCGCGGACTCCTGCGGCGCGGACAGCTTCTCCAACAAGGGCTTCGCCTACGCGCGGCTCTCGGTCGCCGGTGTCCCGACCCATGTGGTCGGCGTGCACGCCCAGTCCACCGACCCCGGCTGCCGGGCCGGGGAGGCCGCGCGGGTCCGTGCGAGCCAGTTCCGGGAGATCGACGCGTTCCTCGACGCCAAGGCGATCCCGGCGGCCGAGCGGGTGGTGGTCGCGGGCGACCTGAACGTGGACACCCGCACGCCGGAGTACGCGGCGACCCTCGCCACCCTGGACCTGATGGCACCCGACGCGCGCACCGGCCACCCGTACTCCTTCGACACCACGGGCAACTCGATCGCCGCCGACCGCTATCCGGGGCTGCCCAGCGAGGACCTGGACCACGTCCTGCACCGGGCCGGGCACGCGCGCCCCGCGCGCTGGACCCACGAGGTGATCGCGGAGCGCACGGCCCCGTGGACGGTCTCCAGCTGGGGCCGCACGTACACGTACACCCAGCTCTCGGACCACTACCCCGTGGTGGGTTCCGGGCGCTGACCGCGGGTACGCCGCCCGGGGCCCCTCCATGCCCCGGGCGCGGGGCCTGACGGAGCCCCAGGAGCGGACACCCGTCGGGTTTCCGCCCCGCCGTGGCGCGGAATCGATGACTCCGCAACCACTCTTGTCTACGTGTCAGGGTCATGCCACATTGAACGGGGCCGGCCCCACCGGCCGGCGCTTCTCGGCAGCCCCCCACGGACCCAGCGAAGGAGAAGCCCCATGAGACGCACGCCTCGGCTGCGGACCGGTGCCACCGTCCTGCTCACCCTGACCGCCCTGGCACTCGGATCCGGGCCGGCCAAGGCCGCGCCGGATCCCTCGCCGCCGCCGGAGCCGGACCCCGGGGTCACCGCGTCGGCCGGCCAGTACGCCCTCAACGACCGGCTGGAGCGCTCCCTCGGCGAGGACACGGCCGGGTCCTATCTCGACCCGGCCTCCGGGCAACTGGTGGTCACCGTCACCAGCGAGGCGGCCGCCGCCGAGGTCGAGGCCCACGGGGCCCGTGCCGAGATCGTCCGGCGCGGGCCCGCCGAACTCGGTTCTGCGATGGCCGCCCTGGAGTCCCAGGCCAAGATCCCCGGCACCTCGTGGGGTCTGGACCCGTCCACCAACCAGATCGCGGTCCAGGCCGACTCCTCGGTCTCCCCCGCCTCGCTGGCCCGGCTCGCCCGGGTGGCCACGGGCCTCGGCGGGGCGGTACGGGTCGAGCGCGTCCCCGGAGTCTTCACCCGGGAGGTCGCGGGCGGCGAGGCCGTCTTCGGCGGCGGCATCCGCTGCTCGGCGGCGTTCAACGTGGCCCGGGGCGGGGAGCGGTTCTTCCTGACGGCGGGCCACTGCACCGAGGGGGTCGCCACCTGGTCGGCCGCCCGGGGCGGACCGGAGATCGGGGCCACGGAGGGCTCCAGCTTCCCGGGTGACGACTTCGGCCTGGTGCGCTACACGGACGGCTCCCAGCCGCCCGGCACCGTCAACCGGTACGACGGGACCGCCGCCGACATCGCCACCGCGGCGGACGCGGTCGTCGGCCAGTCGCTCCAGAAGAGCGGTTCCACCACCCGGCTGACGTCCGGGCAGGTCACCGCCGTGAACGTGACCGTCAACTACAGCGACGGCCCGGTGTACGGGATGGTCCGCACGACGGCCTGCTCGGCGGGCGGCGACAGCGGCGGCGCCCACTTCAGCGGGACGACCGCGCTCGGCGTCCACTCCGGCAGCGCCGGGTGCACCGGCACCCGGGGCACGGCGATCCACCAGCCGGTGGCCGAGGCACTGGGCGTCTACGGGGTCGAGGTCTACTGACGGGCCCGGGGGCGGGCCGAGGCGGGCCCGCCCCCGGTCACCGGGGTATCAGCCACTCGTGTGCGATCCGCCCGGTGGGGTCGCCCGTCCCCAGCTCCAGGTACCAGACGCCGTCCTCGTCGCGGACCAGCCCCAGCCGCTGGGTTTGGCCGTCGGCGAACCGCACCACGGCACCGCCGAGATAGTCCGTGACCGGATCGCCGACCACCACCCGCACCGGCTCGTCGGCGGCGGACTGGTACCGCTCGATCTGCCGGACGGCCTCCGCGTAACGGCCCTCGTACCAGGGCGCGCCGAGCCGGGCCAGGTCCCGCGCGTCCCCCGCCCTCAGCCGCTGCGCGTACGCCCTGATCAGTTCGTCGGTGTCGCCGGCGAGTTCCTTCGCGTACGGATACTCGGACTTCTCAGGGGTGATCCGCACCGAGACCGCCGGGTCGGCCCGCACGTCGTACGGGGTGGAGTCGGCCAGGGCCGCCCAGACGGTGAACGCGGCCAGCGCGGCCGTCACGGCGGTCGCGGCCGCCCGGCGCGGGGTGAGCGGCTTCGTGCGGCGCGGGGTGCTCGGGGGTACGGCGGTGGTCATGGCCGTCTGCTTCCTTCGTCGTCCGACGTCCCGGTCATGGACGTCGCGGGCGAAGACGTGTTCGATCCCGTCCCCGGTTCCCCGCTCCTTCCGGCCGGTGGCCCCCGCTTCCCCGTACCCGGTGATGTCTTTCACAGCGACGGTGCGACAGCAATACTGTTGCACCGCAGGGCGATCGGGACCCGCCGGGAGAGAGCGAGGTGCGGCGATGGCGACCGGGGCGCGGGAACCGACGCTGACCGTCGACGAGCTGGCCGCGCGGGCGGGGGTGACCGTACGGACCATCCGCTTCTACGGCACGCGCGGCCTGCTGCCACCGCCGCGGATCGGCCCCCGCCGGGTGGGGCACTACGGGCAGGAGCACCTGTCCCGGCTGGCGCTCATCGAGGAGTTGCAGCACCAGGGGATGACCCTGGCGGCCATCGAACGCCATCTGGAGCGGCTGCCCGAAGGGCTGGACGCCCGGGATCTCGCCCTGCACCGGGCGCTGGTGGCGTCCTGGGCGCCGGGTGCCGACGAGGAGACGGACCGGGCCGGTCTGGAGCGGCGGGCGGGCCGGGCGCTGACCGGCGACGCCGTCGACCGGCTGGTGGCGATGGGGGCCGTGTGGCGCGTGGGCCGGGAGCCGGAGGACCGTTTCCGGGTCGATCCGGGGCTGCTGCGCCTCGGTGCGCAACTGCTGGACGTGCCCATCGGGTACGAGACGATCCTCGCCGCCCGGACGGTGCTGGTGCGGCACACGCAGGCGGCGGCCGAGGAGCTGACCCGGATCTTCCGGGACGAGGTGTGGGACCCGTACCGGGAGCGGGAGCCGGATCCGGAACGGGTGGCGGACATGCGGTCCCGGTCGGCGCCGCTGCGGCCGATGGTGGTGCAGGCGCTGGTGGCCGCGTTCCAGCGGTCGCTGAAGGAGGAGCTGCGGGCGGCGTTCGGCACGGCGGACGGATCCGCCGGGTCGTCCGGCCCACCCGGCACACCCGGTACGCCCGCCGACGGGACCGCCGCCGGGTCGTCCGGCGGCTGACGGTCCCGTACCGGGCCCTCGTGGGGCGCGGGGTCAGCCGGTCCGCTGCTGCTCCGCGCCGAACCGCTCCCCCCGCTCCGCCTTCGTCACCAGGAGCGCGGGCGGCGTGAACCGGTCACCGTAGCGGGCGGCCAGTTCGCGGGCGCGCGCGGCGAAACCGGGCAGCCCTCCCTCGTACCCGTTGATGTACTGGAGCACACCACCGGTCCAGGCCGGGAAGCCGATGCCCATGATGGAGCCGATGTTCGCGTCGGCGACGGACGTCAGCACCCCCTCCTCCAGGCAGCGCACGGCGTCCAGGGCCTCGGCGAACAGCATCCGCTCCTGGATGTCGGCGAAGGGGACCTGGTGGTCGGGGCGGCCGAAGTGCTCCGCGAGCCCCGGCCACAGACCGGTCCGGGTGCCGTCCTCGGCGTAGTCGTAGAAGCCCGCGCCACCGGCCCGGCCGGGGCGGTGGAACTCGTCCGCCATCCGGTCCACGACCGCGTCGGCGGGGTGCCCCGTCCAGGTGCCGCCGGCCGCCTCGACCGCGCGCCGGGTCTCCTCCCGGATGCGGCGGCCGAGGGTGAGGGTCAGATCGTCCATCAGCGAGAGCACCTTCGCCGGGTAGCCGGCCTGGGCGGCGGCCTGTTCGACGGAGGCGGCGGGGACGCCCTCGCCGATCATCGCGACGCCCTCGTTGAGGAAGCGGCCGATGACGCGCGAGGTGAAGAAGCCCCGGGAGTCGTTGACGACGATCGGTGTCTTGTTGATCTGCCGGACCAGGTCGAAGGCGCGGGCCAGGGCCCCCTCGCCGGTGCGCCCGCCCCGGACGATCTCGACCAGCGGCATCCTGTCGACGGGGGAGAAGAAGTGCAGCCCGATGAAGTCGGCGGGCCGCTCCACCCCCTCGGCGAGCAGGGTGATGGGCAGGGTGGAGGTGTTGGAGCAGAGCAGCGCGTCGGGGGCGACCACCTTGACGATCTCCTGGAACACCGCGTGCTTGAGGGCGGTGTCCTCGAAGACGGCCTCGATCACGGCGTCGCAGCCGGCGAGGTCGGCCGCATCGGCGGTGGGGGTGATCCGGGCCAGCAGGGCGTCCCGCTGCTCCCCGGTGGTGCGGCCCCGCGCGAGCGCCTTGTCCAGGAGCCGTTCGGAGTACGCCTTCCCGGCCCGTGCCGCGTCCGCCGTGACGTCCTTGAGGACGACGTCGATCCCGGCGCGGGCGCAGGCGTACGCGATGCCCGCGCCCATCGTCCCGGCGCCGAGGACGGCGACCCGGCGCACCGGGCGCGGCTCGGGGCCCGTGGGGCGGCTCGCGCCGGAGTTGACGCTCTGGAGGTCGAAGAACAGGGCCTGGATCATGTTCTTGGCGGTCTGTCCGGTGACCAGCTCGGTGAAGTGGCGGGCCTCGATGGTCTGCGCGGTCGCGAAGTCGACCTGGGAGCCCTCGACGGCGGCGGCGAGGATGTTGCGGGGGGCCGGGTAGGGCGCCCCGCCGGTCTGCTTCTTCAGGTTCGCGGGGAAGGCGGGCAGCTCGGCGGCGAAGCGGGGGCTGGACGGGGTGCCTCCGGGGATGCGGTATCCGGGGGCGTCCCAGGGCTGGTGGGACTCCGGGTGGGCGTCGATGAAGGCACGGGCCCGTTCGGTCAGCTCCCCCGGGCTGGTGACCACCTCGTGGACGAGCCCGTTCTCCAGGGCCCCGCGGGGGGTGTATTGGGTGCCCTGGAGCAACACCTTGAGCAGGGCGTCGGTGATGCCGAGGAGCCGGACGGCGCGGGTGACCCCGCCGCCGCCGGGCAGCAGGCCGAGGGTCACCTCGGGCAGGCCGATCCGGGTGCCGGGGGCGTCCAGGACGATCCGGTGGTGGCAGGCGAGGGCCAGCTCGTAGCCGCCGCCCAGCGCGGAGCCGTTGATCGCGGCGACGACGGGCACGCCCAGAGTCTCGATCGTGCGCAGCGCGCGTTTGACGGCCATGGAGGTGTCGAAGGCGACCGCCGCATCGGCGGGGCCGATGCGGATCAGCTCGGTGAGGTCGCCCCCGGCGAGGAAGGTCTTCTTCGCGGAGGTGACGACGATGCCCCGCAGGGTCTCGCGCTCGGCCTCCGCGCGGGCGGCGACGGCGGTCAGGGCGGCGACGAAGCCCTGGTGCAGGGTGTTGGCGGAGCGGCCGGGGTCGTCCAGGACGAGGGTGACGACACCGGTGCCGTCCCGCTCCCAGCGGATCGGGGCGTCGGCCTCCGGTGTGCCGGTCGTGGCTGTCGTCTGTGGGGTACGGGCGCTCTGGCTCATGGGTGCGGTCTCCGGGTCGGTGCGGTGGCGGCGGTGCGAAGGACGCGGGGTACGGGGTGGCGGCGGGCGGCTAGGTCGTTTCTTACGGATCAGGCTGGGTGAGGGAGCGGGGTCTGGTGCCGTGCATCGCAAGGCGGAGGAATGAGTCCATGCGGTGGGGGTACTCCCCCTGGCTCCGCCGGTGGCACCCCCACCCGGGCCGCCAGGCCCAGGGGGCCATCGGCGATTGACGACAACGCGGCGAGGTGCGGTGCCAGGGCACGCGAGCCCCAGCAAGATCCGTAAGAGACGGCCTAGGGCACGCGAGCCCAGCAGGATCCGTCGGACAGGCCCTACAGCCGCTCGACCACGGTCGCGATGCCCATGCCGCCGCCGACGCAGAGCGTGGCGAGGCCGTACCGCTTCCCCTGCCGTTCGAGTTCGTCCACGAGGGTGCCGAGGATCATGGCGCCGGTGGCGCCCAGCGGGTGGCCCATCGCGATCGCGCCGCCGTTGACGTTGATCCGGTCCAGGGGGATGTCCAGCTCCCGGGCGAATCGCAGCACCACGGCGGCGAACGCCTCGTTGATCTCGACCAGGTCGATGTCGCCGATGGTCAGCCCGGCCCGGGCGAGGGCCTTGCGGGTGGCGGGCGCGGGCCCGGTGAGCATGATGGTCGGCTCGGAGCCGGAGACGGCGGCGGAGACGATCCGGGCGCGCGGGGTCAGCCCGTACCGTTCGCCGACCGCGCGCGAGCCGACGGCGACCAGGGCGGCCCCGTCCACGATGCCGGAGGAGTTGCCGGCGTGGTGGACGTGGTCGATCCGCTCGATCCAGTGGTACTTCTGGAGCGCGACCGCGTCGAAGCCGCCGAGGTCGCCGATGCCGGCGAAGGACGGCTTGAGGGCGGCGAGGGTGTCGGCGGTGGTCCCCGGGCGCAGATGCTCGTCCCGGTCGAGGACGGTGAGCCCGCTGCGGTCCCGGACGGGGACGACGGAACGGTCGAAGCGGCCGTCCTTCCACGCGGCGGCGGCCCGCTCCTGCGAGAGGGCGGCGTACTCGTCCACGTCGCGGCGGCCGAAGCCCTCGATGGTGGCGATGAGGTCGGCGCCGATGCCCTGGGGGACGAAGCCGACGGTGTGGTTGGTCATGGGGTCGGCGAACCAGGCGCCGCCGTCGGAGGCCATGGGCACCCGGGACATCGACTCGACCCCGCCGGCGAGGACCAGGTCCTCCCAGCCGGAGCGGACCTTCATCGCGGCCATGTTGACGGCTTCCAGGCCGGAGGCGCAGAAGCGGTTCTCCTGGACTCCGGCGACGGTGTCGGGGAGCCCGGCGGCGATGGCCGCGATCCGGGCGATGTCGGAACCCTGGTCGCCGACGGGTCCCACGACCCCGAGCACGATGTCGTCGACGGCCGCCGGGTCGAGGCCGGGGAAGCGGGCGCGCAGCTCCTGGATCAGCCCGACGACGAGGTCGATGGGCTTGGTGCCGTGGAGGGCGCCGCCCGCCTTGCCACGGCCGCGGGGGGTGCGGATCGCCTCGTACACATACGCTTCGGTGGTCACGGCAGCGGCCTTTCGGGGGCGGTGGCGGATTCGGGGGCGGGGTCGGGCAGGCCCCAGTCGCGGGCGACCGAGGCGGCGTCCGCGCCGGGCACCGCCGGCGGGGTGCGCAGGGCGCCGGGGGTGGCGGAGAACCGGGGCGCGGGTGCGGGCTGGGTGATTCCGCCGTGCTCGGCGAAGGTGCCCCGGGCCGCGAGATGCGGATGGACGGGCGCCTCACCGAGGGAGAGCACGGGGGCGACACAGGCGTCCGTGTCCTCGAAGAGGGCGGTCCACTCGGCCCGCGTGCGGGTGCGGAAGGCATCGGCGACGGCGGCCCGCAGCTCGTCCCAGCGGTCGACCTCCCGGCGGGAGGGGATCTCGTCCGCGATGCCGAGGACGCGGACGAACTCGTCGTAGAACCGCTGCTCCAGCGCGCCGACCGCCATGTGGCCGCCGTCGGAGGTCTCGTAGCAGCCGTAGAAGGGGCTGCCGCCGTCGAGCAGGTTGACGCCCCGGCGGTCGCGCCAGCCGCCGGCGGCCCGCATGCCGTGGATCATCGTGGCCAGATGGGCGGCGCCGTCCACGACGGCCGCGTCCACGACCTGGCCCCGCCCGCCGTCGGAACGGGCGTGGTGCAGCGCCGCCAGCACGCCGGTGACCAGGTAGAGCGAGCCGCCCGCGTAGTCGCCGAGCAGATTGGCGGGGACGACGGGCGGCTCGTCCTCCCGGCCGATCATCCCGAGGGTGCCGGTGACGGCGATGTACGCGATGTCGTGCCCGGCCCGGTCGGCGAGCGGGCCGTCCTGGCCCCAGCCGGTCATCCGGCCGTACACCAGACGGGGGTTGCGGGCGAGGCAGTCGTCCGGGCCGATGCCGAGGCGTTCGGCGACGCCGGGACGGAAGCCCTCGATCAGGATGTCGGCGCGCTCGGCCAGCTTCAGCACCCGCGCGGGCCCGCCGGGGGCCTTCAGATCGATCAGGACGGAGCGTTTGTTGCGGTTGGTGAGGTCGTACGCGGGGTCGATGCCGAAGCCCGAGCCGCCGGGGCGGTCCACGCGGACCACGTCGGCCCCCAGGTCGGCCAGCATCATGGCGGCGAAGGGCGCGGGCCCGATGCCCGCCAGTTCGACCACGCGCACCCCGGTGAGCGGGCCGTGCTCCGGCACCGGCGTCGCGGTCGAGGTCGTCGCGGTCATCGAACCCCCAGCATTGATATGACACAACCGATGTAACACCAGCGATGGTAGGAACGCCTCCGCCCGGGTACAAGGGCCCGGCGGGGGGGTGGTGGCCCGATTCACCCGGCTCCGTGCCCCGGGTCCGTCTCCCGCGCCCGCGCCCGGCGGGAAGGCCTCCTTTTCCGGGACCTGTTCGCACGCTAGCCTCAGCCACCGCCGGGTCGCACGGCGGTGGCCGGCCGTGCCCCGCCCGTGCGGCGGACGCGCCGGGCGGCACCCGTACAGCACCCGTACGGAACCGACAACGGAGGAGCCAGTGGACACGCAGGACGGCAGCGGTCGCGCACAGCGCCCCTACGACATCGTGCTCTTCGGGGCGACAGGGTTCGTGGGGGTCCTGACCGCACGGTACTTGGCCAGGACCGCGCCGGAAGGCTGCCGGTGGGCGCTCGCGGGCCGCAGCCGGGCCCGGCTGGAACGGCTGCGGGACGAACTCGCCGCCGAACACCCCGCCTGCGCCGGGCTGCCCCTCATCGAGGCCGGCGCGGACGACCCGGAGGCGATGCGCGGGCTCGCCGAGTCCGCGCGGGTCATCGCCACGACCGTCGGCCCCTACCTCTGGTACGGCGAACCACTGGTCGCGGCCTGCGCCGACGCGGGCACCGACTACCTCGACCTCACCGGCGAGCCGGAGTTCGTGGACCTGGTGTACGTCCGGCACGACGCACGGGCCCGCGAGACCGGCGCCCGGCTGGTGCACTCCTGCGGCTTCGACTCGGTCCCCGGCGACCTGGGGGTCTACTTCACGGTGGGCCAGCTGCCCGAAGGGGTGCCGCTGACCGTGGACGGCTTCATCAGCTCCAACGGCATGTTCTCCGGCGGGACCTTCGCCTCCGCGCTCACCGTGATGAGCCGCGCCCGGCAGTCCCTGCGCGCCGCGCGCCAGCGGCGGCTGCACGAGCCGCGAGTGGTGGGACGACGGGCACGATCCCCGCTCGGCGGGCCGCGCTACAGCGCCGAGACCGGCGCCTGGGCGCTGCCGCTGCCCCTGCTCGACGGGCAGATCATCACCCGGTCGGCACGGGCCCTGCCCCGGTACGGGCCCGACTTCCGCTACCGGCACTACGCGGCGGTCAGGACGCTGCCCATGGCGGTGGGCGGGGCGGCCGCGGTCTGCGCCGTGGCGGGGCTGGCACAGCTGCCCGCCGCCCGGCGCTGGCTCCTGCGCCGCCTGGAGCCCGGCGCGGGGCCCGACGAGCGGCGCCGGGCCAAGAGCTGGTTCTCGGTGCGGTTCGTGGGCGAGGGCGGGGGCAGGACCGTGTACACGGAGGTCTCGGGGGGCGATCCCGGGTACGACGAGACCGCCAAGATCTTCGGCGAGTCGGCGCTCTGTCTCGCCTTCGATCCGCTGCCGGCGGGGTCGGGGCAGGTCACGACGGCGGAGGCGATGGGGGACGCGTTGCTGGAGCGGTTGCAGCGGGCGGGCATCCGCTTCCGCGTGGCGTCGGCCCGCTAGCGGTTACGCCGCCCGCGCCTGCGGGGGGGTCGGCCTTGCGCTGCCCGCCCGCGCCGATGCGAGTGGGGTGCGCTCGTCCGGGGCCTGCGGTGGCCCGCCCGTGTCGGTACGGGTGCCTCGGCCCCCGTCCAGGGCGCTGGCTGTCCGGCCCGTGTCGGTGCGGGGGCCCGCACCCCTTCTTTTCCCCGGCTCGGGGTACCGGTCCGCCTGTGCCGGCTGCGTGGGTGGGGGGTGCAGGGTCGCCCCCGCAGGGGATCGGCGGTAAGTCCTGCTTGCGCTGACCGTGGGCCTTCGGTCCGCCGACCCCGAGGAGGTGAGCCCGGAGGCCACCACCAACCCGCACCACACCCGGTCCCGGAACCACCCGAACAAAACCAGCCCCGCAGGCGATTGAGGCGCGGGGGCTCGGGGGCTGGCCCCCGACGATCACCCGAGCAAATCCAGCCGGTCCGGCGCTTGAGGACGGACCCCGCACCCTGCCCCGTCGCACAGGCGAACGTCCCGCAGTGTGCGGGCCCGTGTCGGGGACCAGTCCCCGAACCCCTGCGCCTCAATCGCCGGCGAGGCTGAATTTGCTCGGGTTGCCGGTCCCCCAGGGGCGGCGGTGCGGCTGCTTCGGTCACCCCTGGGCGGGGTACGGGTCCGTCCTCAATCGCCGGACGGGCTCAGTTTGTGCGGCCTGTCCCGGGACCGGGTAGTGGTGCGGGTTGGCGGGGCCTCCGGGCTCACCTCCTCGGGGTCGGCGAGCGTACTCACCAGGTCCGGTGCGGGTCGGCCTCCGCCGATCCCCTGCGGGGGCGACCCTGCACCCCCACCCACGGACCACGCAAAGGCGGACCGTACCCCCAGCGGGGGGAAGAAGGGTGCGGGACACCGTACCGACACGGGCCACGCAGGGCCGGACCCCGGACGAGCGCACCCCGCCCGCATCGACGCGGGCCCCGCAGCGCAAGGTGGGCGGCCGGTACCCCGGGCAGGAGAGTCAGGCGCGGCCCGATGTCGCCGCAGTGAGCGCGTCACGGCAGAGCCGGTCGGCCCGGCGCGTCGTCTCGGGCAGCCGGTAGCGCGGCGCGAGCGCGACGGTGTGGGCGCAGGCGTTGTCGAGCGAGACGCGGTGGCCGACCGAGACGTAGACGGGTTTGACGCCGCGCTGGGTGCGCAGTGCCCGGCCCAGCTCCTCGCCGTCGTCGCCACGCAGCGCGGCCATGTCGCCGCGCTCCGGCCCGAGTTCGCCGTGCGGGTGGACGAACGGGTTCTTGGCCACCCCGATCGTCGCCAGCCCGGTGATCACCCCGAGGTGGCTGGCGAGCCCGAAGCGGCGCGGGTGGGCCCGGCCGTAGCCGTCGCAGACGACCAGCCCGGGGTCCGTGTCCAGGGCCGCCAGGGCGCCGAGGACGGCGGGGAGTTCGCGGAAGGCGAGCAGCCCGGGGACGTAGGGGAAGGCGACGCGGCCGACGGCGGTGGTCTCCGCGACGACGGCGAGGGTCGCCGCGTCGAGGACCACGGCCGCCGCCGCGACCAGGCCGTGCGCGTCGTCGTAGGCGACGTCGACCCCGGTCACCCGGCCGGTGCCGGGTGGCGGGCCCGGCTCGTCCAGGGCCACCCGGGCCCGCAGTTCGTCCTGGACGGCGCGGGCCCGTTCGGGGTCGGCGGGCCACCCCTGGGGCACCTCGATGATCGTCACGGTGTCAGCCTAGGTGGTGGAACGAGGACTGCGGGCGGTGCGTCAGCGGCGGCCGGGTTCCAGCCGGGCGATGCGGCCCTTCTCGCCGGAGGCCCAGCAGGCGGTGGGGGCGCAGTCGACGGTGTCGAAGGAGCCGGTGTCGACGGTCTGCCAGGTGCGGCCCGCGTCCAGGGTGAGATCGGTGCCGGTGGGTCCGACGGCGAGGGCGGCCGTGCGGGTGCGGGGCAGCCAGGCGACGCCGGAGCGGTAGGCGGGTGGCGGCGTGGCCGACGGCTGCCAGGTGCGGCCGCCGTCGCGGCTGACGGCGGCGGCCCGGGGCGAGGGCTGTCCGGTCCGGTAGTCGCCGCCGACGGCGATCCCGTGGTCCCGGTCGCGGAAGGCGAGCGCGAAGACCCCGCGCGCGGGGTCGCCGCCGGGGAGCGGGGTGGTCGCCACCGTCCAGTTCAGCCCTCGGTCGGCGGAGTGCAGGACGCGGGCGTCGGCGCCGCCGCCGGTCGCCAGCCAGACGTCCCGGGGCCCGGCGGTGACCAGGCACTGCCCGCTCGCGGCGAAGCCCGCTTCGCCCGGCTGCGCGGCGGGCATCCCGGTGCTCGGCAGGGTCCGCCAGGACCGTCCGCCGTCGCGGGTGGCGATGATCCGGTACTTTCCGTCCACGGGGTCGCTCATGGCGAGGCCGTGGGAGCGGTCGAAGAAGGCGACGCAGTCGTAGAAGGCCCTCGGGTCGGTGTTCCGGAAGGATTCACTCCAGGTGGTTCCGCCGTCGCCGGTGCGGAAGATCCGGGAGGCTTCGCCCTCGCCGATCGCGAGCACGACGGCGGTACGGCCGTCGAACGCCTCGATGTCGCGGAACTCCAGCCCGGCGGCCCCGGGCGGGGAGACGTCGCGCCAGGTGCGGCCGCCGTCGCCGGTGCGCAGGACGGTTCCCCGGGCACCGGCGGCCCAGGCGGTGCGGTGACCGACCGCCGCGAGCCCCCGGAAACGTACGTCCTTGCCGGTGTCCTTCAGGCCCCACACCCGGTCGCCGCCCGGCGCCGTACCGGCCGGCGGTGCCGGGGGTTCCGGCGCGGCCTGCGCCGGAGTGGTGAGCACGGCGGCCACCGCCGCCGCGCAGATCCCCGCCCACACCGCGCGTCCCGTCTTCCCCTTGGATGTCATGGCGGTGGAAGCTAGCCCACGGGTGCGGGCGCGTCCAGGGTGCGCGCGCCCGTCCCGCTCCTCCCACCTCCGGTTCCACCTCCCGCCGGTGACACAGGTCACGCGCGAGGCGGTGCACCCTGCGTGCCCGTACCCCGTCCTCCCCGATAGCCGAGGAGGCGTCACCCAGCAGTGTTGTGAAGGAGCAGAGGCCGTGCCCACCGTCATCGAACAGGCCGTGCAGGCCCGGCTGGTCGCGCCCGCGCCCCACATGGAGACCGTGCCGGCGACGCTCCGTTACGACTGCGGGGACCCCTTCGCCGTACGGATGGACTTCCCCGCGCCGGCGACCCTGGAGGGCACCGACATCACGTGGGCCTTCGGGCGCGAGCTGCTGGCCACCGGCATCGAGAAACCGGCCGGGTCGGGGGATGTACGGGTCCGGCCGTACGGCTACGACCGCACGGTGCTGGAGTTCCACGCGCACGAGGGTGTCGCCGTGGTCCATGTCCGCACCAGCGAGCTGCGCGACTTCCTCCGCCGGGCGCAGGGCGTGGTCCCGGCGGGCCACGAGCATCTGTATCTGGATCTCGACCACGAGCTGGCCGCGCTGCTGCGCGACGTCCGCTGACCCCACTCCCCCACCGGGGCCGGTGGAACGACCCGTGCGTCATGAACGTCGGCCCGGGCACTCCCGCGCGGAAAAACGCGTTGACGGTCCCGACCGCCGTTTTCTACGGTGGAACCACTTCTGTTGCCGCTGAATGGAGAAGGACGTTGCTCGTCTGAGGTCCTGGGACACCGTGCGCCACCCGCCGCTGCCGGCGTGTGCGCCCCGTGCGACCTCGGCGTTCGATGCCGTCCTTCCCTGATCCGCCATCCGCCGCGCGGCCCCGTCCGGGGCCCTTGGGCGGATCGGCCGGTCCTCTGTGGTCGTCGCACGTGACGCGGTGTCTCCCCGTCGCCCGTATGCCGTCCGGCATTCCACCACGCAACAGGAGACCCGTATGTCTACTCATTCCACCCATGTCTCGTGCACCGCGCTCGCGTTCTCCTGGCCCGACGGCACGGAGGTGTTCGACGGCTTCCAGCTCGCCGTCGGCTCCGGCCGTACCGGGCTCGTCGGGCTCAACGGCTGCGGCAAGTCCACCCTGCTGAAGCTGCTGGCCGGGGAGCTGACCCCGGTCTCCGGGCAGGTACGGGTCAGCGGGTCCGTCGGCTATCTGCCGCAGAAGGTGGTCCTCGACACCGCCCTGCGGGTGGACGAGGCCCTGGGCATCGCCCGTGCCCGTGCCGCGCTGCACGCCATCGAGGCGGGTGACACCGCCGAGGAGCACTTCGCGGCCGTCGGCGACGACTGGGACGTGGAGGAGCGGGCCCGCGCCACCCTCGATCAGCTCGGTCTCGGCTCCATCGGGCTGGACCGCACCATCGGTGACGTCTCCGGCGGGCAGGGTGTCCTGCTGCGGCTCGCGGCCCTGCTGCTGGCCCGGCCGGACGTGCTGCTCCTGGACGAGCCGACGAACAATCTCGACCGGTACGCCCGGCACCGTCTGTACGACGCCATCGCCTCCTGGTCCGGCGTCCTGATCGTGGTCAGCCACGATCGCGAGCTGCTGGAGCTGGTCGACCGGATCGCCGACCTCCGGGACGGCGACATCGCCTGGTACGGGGGGAACTTCTCCGCGTACCAGGAGGCCCTGGCCGTCGAGCAGGAGGCGGCCGAGCGGATGGCGCGCGTCGCCGGGGCCGATGTGCGGCGGCAGAAGCGCGAACTCCTCGACACCCAGGTCAAACTGGCCCGCCGCAAGCGGTACGGCCAGAAGCAGCAGGACAGCGGGAGCGTCCCGAAGATCGCCGCGAACAGTCTCAAGCGCAGTGCCCAGGTCTCCGCCGGCAAGCTGAAGGCCACGCACACGGAACGGCTGGACCGGGCCCGCGAGCGGCTGAACGACGCGGAGGCGGCCGTCCGGGACGACGACGAGATCCGTATCGAACTGCCGTACACCACGGTCCACCCGGGCCGTGGGGTGCTGCGGCTCACCGGGCTGACCCTGCGTCATGCGGAACTGCCCCTGGGTGACTTCGAGGTGCGCGGCCCCGAGCGGATCGCGCTCGTGGGGCGGAACGGGGCGGGCAAGACCACCCTGCTGCGCACGATCACCGGCGAGCTGGCGCCGGCGGCGGGCGAGGCCGTCACCGAGGTCCCGCTGCGTTTCCTGCCGCAGCGGCTCGACGTCCTGGACGACGCGCTGAGCGTGGCCGAGAACGTGGCGCTGCACGCCCCCGGGGCGACCGACAACCGGATCCGGGCCCGGCTCGCGCGCTTCCTCTTCAAGGGGGCGCGGGCCGATCAGCCGGTGGGCACGCTCTCCGGCGGCGAGCGGTTCCGGGCCGCCCTGGCGGCCCAGCTGCTGGCCGAGCCCGCGCCCCGGCTGCTCCTGCTGGACGAGCCGACCAACAATCTGGACCTGGCGAGCGTACGGAGCCTCACGGCGGCGCTGGAGGCGTACGAGGGGGCCCTGATCGTGGCCAGTCACGATGTGCCGTTCCTGGAGTCGATCGGGATCACCCGCTGGCTGCTGCTGGACGGGACGCTCCACGCCACCGGCCCGGAGGAGGTCCGGGCGGGCACGCACCCGGCCGCCGCCGACCGCGCCTGACCCCGGGTGCGGCCCGGATCCCCCGGGGTCCGGGCCGCACCCGGGGCCGGAAACCGACGAGGACATCCAAGAAAACACCGACAGGAGCTGTCCGGTTTCCTGTTTAGCGTCGACCGCATGAAACCCGGCACGGAACACAGCACAGAACACAGCACAGAACACGGCACAGAACGCGGCATCGTCATCGAGGGCGCACGCGAGAACAACCTGCGGGACGTCTCGCTCACCATCCCCAAGAACAGGATCACCGTCTTCACCGGGGTCTCGGGATCGGGGAAGTCCTCCCTGGTCTTCGACACCATCGCGGTCGAGTCGCAGCGGCAGCTCAACGAGACCTTCACCTCCTTCATCCGGAACCGACTGCCCAAGTACGAGCGCCCCCGGGTGGACGGGATCGAGGAGCTGTCCGTCGCGGTCGTGGTGGACCAGAAACCCGTCGGCGGCAACGCCCGCTCCACCGTCGGCACGATGACGGACATCTTCCCGGTGATCCGGGTGCTGTTCTCCCGCCACGGCGTCCCGAGCGCGGGCCCGGCCACCGCGTACTCGTTCAACGACCCCACCGGGATGTGTCCCGGCTGCGACGGCCTGGGCCGGAGCGTCCACCTGGACGTCGACAAGGCGATCGACCGGTCGAAATCGCTCCAGGAGGGCGCGCTGCTCCTGCCCGGACTCGGGGTGGGCGGCTGGGAGTGGCAGCTGTACGCCGGCTCGGGCCACTTCGACGTGGACAAGCCGCTCGGCGCGTACTCCCCCGACGAGTGGGAGCTGCTGCTGCACGGCACGTCCGGCCGCGTCCGGGTGACCACCCGGACCGGCAGCGCCGACCTGCGGTACGAGGGGGTCGTCAACCGGTTCACCCGGCTCCACCTCAAGCGCGACACCGACACCCTCTCCGAGAAGCGCCGGGAGGCGGCGGACCGCTTCGTCGTCCAGCGGCCGTGCGGCACCTGCGGCGGGGCCCGGCTGAACGCCGCCGCGCTCGCCACCCGGATCGACGGCCTCGGCATCGCCGACTACGCCCGGATGGAGGTCGCCGACCTGGTGGAGGTGGTCGGCCGGATCGACGATCCGGTGGCCGGCCCGGTGGCGGCCGCCGCCCGGGAGCGGCTGCTGCGGCTGGTCGACATCGGGCTCGGCTATCTCTCCCTGGACCGGGAGACCACGACCCTCTCCGGCGGCGAGGCGCAGCGCCTCAAGACCGTACGCCATCTGGGCAGTTCGCTCACCGGCCTCACCTTCGTCTTCGACGAGCCGAGTGTGGGGCTGCACCCGCGGGACGTGGGACGCCTGGGCGAGCTGCTGATCCGGCTCCGGGACCGGGGCAACACGGTCCTGGTGGTCGAGCACGACCCGGACGTCATCGCGATCGCGGACCATGTCGTGGACATGGGCCCCCGCGCGGGCACGGAGGGCGGCCGGGTCGTCTTCGAGGGGCCCCGGCGCCTGCTGGGCGAGGCGGACACCCTCACCGGCCGTGCCCTGCGCCGCCGCACCCGGCTGAAGGAGACGTTCCGTACGCCGGGCGGCTGGCTCCCCGTGACCGGGGCGCAGCTGCACAACCTCCGGGGGATCGATGTGCGCTTCCCCACCGGGGTGCTCACAGCCGTGACCGGAGTGGCCGGCTCCGGCAAGTCCACGCTGGTCTCGCAGGTCTTCACCGAGGCGTACCCGGAGGCGGTCGTGATCGACCAGGGCGCGATCACCGCGTCCTCCCGGTCGACCCCGGCCTCGTACCTCGGAGTCATGGACACCGTACGGAAGGTCTTCGCCCGGCGGACCGGGGCGCGGCCGGGGCTCTTCAGCTTCAACTCGGAGGGCGCGTGCCGGGAGTGCTCCGGACGCGGGCTCATCCACACCGATCTGGCGTTCATGGACCCCGTGACCACGGTCTGCCCGGTCTGCGAGGGCCGGCGCTTCCAGGACGGGGTGCTGCGCTTGCGGGTGGACGGCCACTCCATCGCCGATGTCCTGGACATGACGGCCGCCCGGGCGGCGGACTTCTTCGACGACCCGGCCCTGCGGCGGCGGCTGCGCGCCCTGCACGAGGTGGGGCTGACCTATCTCACGCTGGGGCAACCACTGTCCTCGCTCTCCGGCGGCGAGCGGCAGCGCCTCAAGCTGGCGACTCAGCTGCACCGCACCGGCAGCGTGTACGTCCTGGACGAGCCGACCACCGGGCTCCACATGACGGACGTGGATCTCCTGGTCGGCCTGCTGGACCGGCTGGTCGACGCGGGAGGCGCGGGGGACAGGGGGAACACGGGGAACACGGTGATCTGTGTCGAGCACGACCTCGATGTGGTGAAGCGTGCCGACTGGGTGATCGATCTGGGGCCGGAGGGCGGCAAGCACGGCGGCCGGGTGGTCTTCGAGGGGACGCCCGAACGGCTGCTCGCGGACCCCTCGTCGGTCACGGCGGAGTATCTGCGGCGCGACCTGGCCCGCGGCGCGGGCTGAGCCGGGCGCCGCGCCGGCCCGTCCGGACGCATGGCCGCATGTGAGCTGTCTCTCGCCCGCCGCCTCACATGGGGCGGCAGGGCGCTCATATGGGCCTTCTTTCCCCCTCAACGATGATGCATAACAGAACGTAGTCGGACATTGACCCAGGTCGACTTGGTCCGGGACTTACAGCGCGCTTAACCTACGGTTTCGTAACCTACGAATCCGTAGGTAACAGACTCTCCCGTCCCCAGGAGCACCAGTGACGATCACCTCTCCCCACCTCGGCAGCTCGGACGCGTGGAGCGACGCGCGACTGCTGTACGCGTTGGAGGAGGTCGTGGAGAAGGAACTGAACCGCCACCTCAAGGTCGCCAAGGACTGGATGCCGCACGAGTACGTCCCCTTCGGCGACGGCCGCAACTTCCCCGGCATCTTCGAGGACGGCGAGGCCTGGGAGCCGGGACAGTCCAAGGTCACCGACGTGGGGCGGATCGCGCTGGTGGTGAACCTCCTCACCGAGGACAACCTCCCCAGCTACCACCACGAGATCGCCACGCTCTTCGGGCGCAACGGCGCCTGGGGCACCTGGGTGCACCGCTGGACCGCCGAGGAGGGCCGGCACGGCATCGTCATGCGCGACTACCTCCTGACGTCGCGCGCCGTCGACCCGGACCAGCTGGAGCAGTTCCGGATGTCGCACATGTCGGAGGGCTTTGAATCGGACAACCGGCACTCGATGCTGCACTCGGTCGCCTACGTCGCCTTCCAGGAACTGGCCACCCGCGTCTCCCACCGCAACACCGGCCACCAGTCGGGCGACCCCGTCTGCGACCGGATGCTCGCGCGGATCGCCACCGACGAGAACCTGCACATGGTCTTCTACCGGAACCTGCTCGGCGCGGCCTTCGAACTGGCCCCCGACCTCACCATGCAGGCCGTCCGCGACGTCGTCGTCAACTTCCGGATGCCCGGCCACGGCATCCCCGGCTTCGAGCGCGCCGCCGCGCAGATGGCGATCGGCGAGATCTACAACATGCGCATCCACCACGACGACGTCCTCGCGCCGGTGCTGCGCTTCCTGAAGGTCATGGAGATCGACGGCCTCGGCCCCGAAGGCCACCAGGCCCAGGAGGAACTGGGCCTCTACATGAACGGCCTGGACAGCGAGGCCCTCAAGTTCGACGAGAAGCTCGCCGCCCGCAAGGCCCGGATGGCGGCGCGCGCGGCCGGCTGACGCGCTCCCCCACACGAGGGATCCGGGCTTCGTGCCCCGCCCGGACTTCTGCCAGGGTGTCCGCCCATGGATCTCCAGGTGGACACCGCCGGCCTGGCCCGGCTCGCACAGGCCCTGAGCCGTTCGCTGACCGCACTCTCCCAGGCGCGGAACGCCCTGGAACGGTTGCGGGCGGACCAGCTCGGCACACCCGAACTCGACCGGGCCTGCGACGGCTTCCAGGAGCGCTGGGCGTACGGAGCCGAACGCCTCCGGGACCGGATCGGCTCCGTCCACGACGGGGTAGGGCTCAGCCGGGCCGAGTACGCCCGGGTCGACGCCGCGATCACCGAGGCGTTCCGGGCGGTGCGGCCCGATGCCTGACTGCCCGTACCTGGGGTGGGACCCGGCACCGGGCAGCCCGGCCGCGGTCGCCGCGCTGCGCACGAAACTCGCCACGGCGGCGGAGTCGCTGGGCACGGCCCACCGGCTGGTCTCCCGCCTCGTGTCGGACGACACGGCCTGGCGGGGCGAGGGCGCGGCGGCCTTCCGCGCCTCCCTCGACGGCGGCCTGACCGGCGCCCTCCACGACGCCCACCGCTCACTCACCGAGGCCGCGCGCCGCCTGGGCCGCTGGCACGACGACCTGCTGAGCCTCCAGGCCACGGCCCGCCGCTGCGACACGGACGCGGCGACCGCCCGCGCGGCACTGGCCCACGCGAAGTCCCACCACGCCCGCCTCACCGCGTCCGCGGACCCCCCGCCCGCGGCCCTCCACGCGGCCGGGGAGTCCCTGACGTCCGCCGAGGACGCCCTGGCGTCGATCCTCCACCGCGCCCGCGAACTGGAAGCGGAACACCGGGCGGAGGCGCGCCAGGTCGCGCGGTGCCTGGACGAGGCGACGGTGGGGTTGGCCCCGGAGGAGCCGGGTCTTCTGGACCGGGCGGTCGAGTGGGTGCGGGAGGATCTGGGAGACCTTCTCTCCGACGTGTCGGCCCTCGCCGGTTTCCTGGCCTTGGTGATCGGCCCCTTCCTGGGACCCGTCGGGCTGGCACTGATGTTCGTCGGGGCCGGAGCAAGCCTCGGCGCACTCACTCTGCACCTCGCCGACGCCAAGACTCGCGCGTCACTGCAAGCAGGCTTCACCAAGGGTGAGGTCGATGCCGATTTCTGGGACAGTGCGGTGACGCTCGCCGGCGACGCCCTTGGCTCAGTACCGGGTGTGGCCGCCATCGCCCAGGGCACCAAGGCGGCGACCACCGCTGTTCAATCGGCCCGCGCTGCTGCGGCCCCGGGGACTGTCGACGCATCGGGCACCGCCGCACGTGGTTTTGGACGCGGAGCGGTCGCGGCGATGGAGGACATGCGCCAAGTCGAGAACCCGTTCACGGCATGGGCGCTGCAACGTGCCCCCGAGGCTGTGAAGACATCGGTGAAATACGCGTTTCCCGCGTCCGGGGCCCTCACCGCGGCAAGTCACCACGGACCGTGGAGCGAAAGCGATTCGGTGTCAGAAGCCGCCACCGCCGTCGACGGGACACGTGCTGTCCTGGACGACGGCCCCGGGTCGGCTGCCAAAGCGGCCCATGTCTGGGCAACACTCACCCGTTGATCGAATTGTCGAGGCCGACCATGCCAGAGCCAACCCCGCCCATGTGGTTCCGTCTGCCACCCGGGTACCACGTTCTCGACGTGAACCGGCTCGCGCACATTGATGAAGGAGCGGCCGACGCGTTGCGTCCCCTCCTGGGCGACACCACGATGATGGCCGTGATCCTGCGCGATCTCCGGATCACGGCCGACTTGCTCCTCGCCCTGCACAACAGCGATACCACGCACACCTCTCTCGGCATTCACCCCGACGAGCGGCACGGTGCGTGTGTGTCGTTCCTGTCCCTGTCGATCACCCGCATTGCCCACCGGACTCCTCAGATGGCGGTGGCCCAATGCGCACTCGCGCAAAGGGAGTCCCCCCTGTGGCAAGAGGCCGCAGGACGTCTGATCAGCCTTCCCGACGGCACACCCGCAGCACTGGTGAGCGGGACCCTGACGGCACCACCGAATCACTCGTCCCAGGCCTTGGGCGTCAGCATGCCGTCGGCGGAGGTGTTCCAGGCCCGTCTCACGGTTCCGTTCCCGTCACGCGAGCATGTCGCGGTGGCAGACCTCACCACCGCCGCCGTCCACCACTCCAGCTCCTACAGCTCGATCCTCGAAGGGATCGCCCAGACCATGTCTTTCTCGGATCCAGGAGAACTCCAACAGCAGCCGCAACGGTACTCACGGCTCCGGGAGCTCTTCTGATGACCTCGGAATCCCCTCACCCCACTTCCGGGCGAGCCCTCCACCATCCGGCCACCGATGCCGGTTACCGACGTCTGATCACCCGACGTCGTCGTTGGCTGGTCGCAACGGTGGTCCTGGGGATTTCGATCGGCTGGCCGACAGCGTGGCGGTTCCCATCCGACGGGGCGAGCCTCCCGGTCATTCTGCTGTTCTGCTACGTGCCCTGCTTGGCCATCGCCTGTCTGGCACTCCGCCGTACCCGACGTATGGCAAGGATCCTGGCCACCTACTCCTGGCAGGCGTACCCGTGCCACTACCCGCGCCGTTCCCCGGAGAGCCCTCGCACGATCGTCATCCGGTTCGCGGAGGACCACAGCCCTGTCCTACGAGTCACCTTCCACGCCGGAGATCTCGCAGACCGGGAGAACTCCACGCCGAACACCATCTGGTTCGCCGGCGACCCCCGGTACGGCGGGGTCGTATCCCCCGTCGGCGGCCACTTCCCCGTAAGGGTCGTCCCGGATTCCCCCCCGTCACCCGGCCTCCCGGGTACCCCCGAGGACGACGCCCTCGCCGAGCGGGCCGAACTGGTCAAGGGGCGCAAGGTACGCATGACATGAGCACGTGGCGTCAGCCCCGCGCCCGCTTCAGCCGGTGCCGTTCCTTCTCCGAGAGCCCGCCCCACACCCCGAACTTCTCGTCGTGCCGCAGCGCGTACTCCAGGCACTCCACCCGCCCCTCGCACGCCCCGCACAGCAGTTTCGCCTCCTTCGTGGAGGCGCCGGGGGCCGGGAAGAAGAAGTCCGCGCCCGTCTGCGCGCACAACGCGGACTCCTGCCAGGCGAGTTCATTGTCGGTGATGGCGTTGATCGGCATGACAGCACTTTTACCCACACCGATAAACACCGGCTCAATGAAGGATCAACAACCCCCGTGCCAGGGGCTTCAGGAGTCCTGGGGCTCCCCCTGGATGATCGCGAAGCGGGCGCCGGAGGGGTCGGTGAGTCTGGCGAAGCGGCCGATGCCCTGGAGGTCGACCGGGGACGTGTGGATCGTGCCGCCGCCGGAGGCGGCGCGGGCGGCCGTGGCGTCGCAGTCGGAGACGGCGAAGTACGGGAGCCAGTGGGGGGTGGTCTCGGCCGGGTCGGAGGCGAGGGGGACCAGGCCCGCGAACATCGCCTCGGCGCCCGCCGACGCGGGGTGCACCATCGTGTACGCGCCGGAGCCGTCCGGGTACGGCATGGACGTGGTGCCCCAGTCGAAGACGCCGGTGTAGAACGCGAGCGCCGCGTTCTCGTCGGGGGTGTACAGCTCGGTCCAGCACAGCGCGCCCTCCGCGCCGATCAGGTCGAGGCCCTTGTTCCGGCCGGGCTGCCAGATGCCGAAGGTCGCGCCGGAGGGGTCGCCCAGGTAGGCCATGCGGCCCAGGTCCCAGATGTCCATCGGGCCGTGCACGACCTGGCCGCCGCCCGAGCGGACGGCCGTCGCGGTGGCGTCGGCGTCCGGTGACTGGAAATAGACGTTCCAGGCGGGCGGGCCCTGCTCCGGAGGGACGGGCATCCCGGCGGCCGCCGTCTTGCCGTCGAGCTGGAACATGCCGTAGCCGCCCGCCTCGGGGCCGGCCGGGACGAAGGTCCAGCCGAAGAGGTCACGGTAGAAGGTCTCCGCGCCGGCGATGTCGGGGGTGCCGAGGTCCAGCCAGTTCGGGGAGCCGGAGACATAGCGCGTCGTGAGCATGGTGCGCTCCTTCGGGGCAGCCGGGTGCCGTGGGGTCCAGTCTCCCCCGGTGGCGGCGGGCCCGCATCCGAGCGGGGCCGGGCTCAGCTCCGATGGCGGCCGCGGCCGCCGTGGTGGGACCCGTACCCGGGGATGGTGCCGTCCGGCTTCGCGACCAGCAGCAGCCCGGTCATGCCCATGTCGGAATGGCTCTGGACATGGCAGTGGTACATCCAGGCGCCCGCGCCCGCGTTCTCGCCCGCGACGATCTGGAAGCCGAAGGAGTCCGCCGGCCCGCAGATCTTGGTGTCGATGATCCGGCTGACGTCGTCGGGGCCCTGGAGCAGCCCGGTCCGGTTGTCCGCCCAGCGGTGACCGTGGAGATGGAAGGTGTGGTAGTACTCACCGTGCGTGATCATGACGATCTCGACGCGGTCGCCGACCGTCACCCGGAAGTCGGGGCCGGTGTGTCCGGGCCGGTTGTTGATCGTCATGTCGTTGAAGACGACGGTGAACTGGTGGTCGGGCAGGATGTCGCCCGCGCGGCGGACCACCACGGGCCCGTAGAGCCCCTTGCGGATGCCGGCGGTGCCGTGGTCGGTGCCGACGACATGGTCGTGGTAATGCCAGTACCCGGCGCTGCCGGGCCGCCAGGTGCCGTCGGGGCGCCGGGCCGGGACATGGGTGCGCCAGGTGTACGTACGGGTCGCGCCGGGCTCCACATGGCTGCGGGTGGAGCGGGTGCCGTCGTTGGCGATGTCGTAGTCGACGCCGTGGACATGGAGGCTGACGGGGACGTCCATCGCGTTCTCGAACTCGATGTGCAGGGTGTCGCCCTCGGTCAGTTCGATCGGCGGCCCGGGGACGGTGGCCCGCCCCCGCTCCGGCCCGTACCCCATCCGGCCGTCGGGCAGCCGCTCCGCGCAGAGCCGCATATGGCGGACGCGGCCACCCGGCGGCGCCGTCCTCGGCGGCGTGTCGGCCAGGGCATCGAGGGCGCTGCCGGATGCGGCACCCGACGCCGGGCCCGACGCCGCCACCACGCCCGTCGCCACGCCCGTCGCCGCGACCGCGCCCGATGCCAGGACCCGGCGCCCGAAGCTCCGTCTGTCCATCGCGAACTCCCCACTCCAGCCTGGAGATCGGCGGGGCGAACCACTCCCCGGGGAGGCCATACGGTAGTCCGGGGCCCGGTGTTTTTCCACAGTCAGGACAAAGTTGGCCCTTCTCCGGTCGACGCTCTTGGCGAAGCGGCGAAAGAGGTCTAGCTTCCAGGCTGTCGTGTGACCTCAGAGGGGTGGGTGACCCTATGCACCGCACACCGCAGCGCGGCTCGCGTTCCCGCAGAACCGGGCTCACGGCGGTTCTCGGCGCCGGCGCGCTCGTCGTCTCCCTGCTCGGCGGGGGTACGCCGGCGAGTGCCGGACCACCGCCCGAGCCGGGGCGGACAACGTTGTCCCTGCCGTCGCCGCCCGGCGGCGGGGGCGTGCGGGTGCTCGTCTTCCACGCCTGGGCCACCGCCGAGCCCGCCACCGTCGACGCGGGCATCGCGGCGGTGGAGTCCATCGGTCTGAGCGGCCCGGCGGCGGGCCGGTTCGAGACCGAGGCGACCGACGACGCCTCCGTGTTCACGGACGCCCGGCGGCTCGGCTCGTACAACGCGATCGTCTTCCTCACCGGCGGGGGCGATGTGCTCGACCCCGATCAGGAGGCCGGACTTGAGGCGTACATGGAGGCGGGCGGCGGCTTCGTCGGCGTCCACGAGGCCGCGCGGACCGAGCCGTACTCCGACTGGTTCACCCAACTGATCGGGGCGCGGCCGACCGGGGCGCCGAGTACCGTACAGCGGGCGGTCGTCGAGGTCGGTGACCGCCGCCATCCCGCCACCGTGTCGCTGCCGCTCCAGTGGAAGCGGCCCGACAAGTGGTTCAACTGGGCGGTGAACCCGTCCGGCGCCGTGCACACGGTGGCCCGGCTGCGGGAGAGTTCGTACACCCCGGCGACCGGGGCCAACGGCTGGGACCACCCCATCTCCTGGTGCCGGGACTACGACGGGGGCCGCTCCTTCTACACCGGTATGGGCGGTACGGCCGACAGCTTCGCCGAGACCGACTTCCGGGAGCACCTGCGGGGCGCGCTCGCCTGGACGACCCGGCAGACGCGCGCCGACTGCAAGGCCACCATCGCCGCCCACTACACGGCGGAGCGGGTCACCCGGCCCAACCAGCCGGGGCACAACGACCAGATCGGCGAGCCGCACGGGCTGGTGACGGCCCCCGACGGGAAGGTCTTCTACATCGGCCGGGGCGGCGCCGACTCCTCCCGGCCCGTGGTCACCGACTGGAACGACCCCGGCATCGGCAAGGGGCAGGGCGAGATCCACGTCTACGACCCGGCGACCCGGCAGGTCTCCCTCGCGGGCGCGGTGACCGTCTTCGGGAACAAGGGCGGCGGCGGTGAGCTGATCAAGAACGAGGAGGGTCTCGTCGGGATCGAGCTGGACCCCGGTTTCCCGGCCAACGGCTGGGTGTACCTGCACTGGACCCCGCACGCGCGGATCGACCGCGAGGCCAGGACCGGCGAGCGCCGCGTCTCCCGCTTCACCTATGACCACACCACCGGCCGGCTGGATCCGGCCAGCGAGAAGGTGCTGCTGTCGTGGCCGGTGCAGCTCCACAGCTGCTGCCACGCGGGCGGCGGCATGGCCTGGGACTCGAAGGGCCATCTGTACATCGCCACCGGGGACAACAACTCGTCCGGCTTCACAGCGGGTTACTCCGGCAACAACCCGGTGCCCGCCTTCCGGGGTACGCCCTTCGCCGACGCCCGCCGCACCTCCGGCAACACCAACAACCTCAACGGCAAGATCCTGCGGATCCACCCCGAGCCGGACGGCACGTACACCCTCCCCGCCGGGAACCTGTTCACCGGCCGGGAGCCCGACGAGGGCGGCGGGAAGACCCGGGGCGAGATCTACGTCATGGGCGTCCGCAACCCGGCGCGGATCTTCGTCGACCGGCGGACCGACATCCTGTACGCGGGGTGGGTCGGCCCGGACGCCGGGACGCCGTCGCCGGTCTGGGGTCCGGCGAAGTACGACACGTTCGCCGCGATCACCCGGGCCGGCAACCACGGCTGGCCGTACTGCATGGGCAACAACCAGCCCTACCGGGACCGCAATCTGCCCGACCCCGCCCAGCCGCTGGGCTGGTACGACTGCGCCGCGCCGAAGAACGAGTCGCCGCACAACGACGGGCTGGTGAACCTGCCGCCCGTCACCGCCAACACCATGTGGTACGCGCCCCAGGGCGGCGGCCCCGACTTCCCGCGCGACGCCCGGGGCGTACCCAGCTACCAGCTGTCCGAGCAGAAGCTGCTGCTGCCGTGGCTGAAGGGCGGCGCCCAGGCGACCATGACAGGACCGGTCTACCGCTACAGCGAGGCGCCCAGCGCGGTGAAGTGGCCGGCGTACTGGGACGGCAAGTGGTTCGTGGGCGACTTCTACGACGGCGACCAGCCCCGGCACGCGGTGCTGACCGACCCGGCGACGGTGGGCAGGGGCGGGCTCCCGGTGCACGCCGAGTCGCTGAAGAGGATCGTGCCGGGCGGCGTGAGCGGCATCCGCAATCTGATGGACTGGAAGTTCGCGCCCGACGGCTCGCTGTACGTCCTCGACTACGGCCGGGGCTTCTTCACCTCCGACTCCCGTTCCGCGCTCTGGCGGATCACGTATCACGGCGGCGGGGCGACCCCTGCCGACGGACAGCTGGTGCGGAGGGCGGCGCGATGACACGACGGATGACGACACGGCGGATCCGGGCGGCTCTCGTGGCCTCGGTGGCGCTGCTGGTGGGACTGCTGTCGACCACGACCACGACCACGACAACGGCGGCGACGGCCACCACGCCCCGTACGGCCCATACGGCGACCGCGGGCACCACGGGCACCACCGCGCAGACGCTCACCTGGACGGCGGGCGACCCCATCGACCGCTATCCCACCTTCCCCGCCACGGCGGTCGCGGGCCGGACGACGATCGTCTTCGAGAACAGCCGGGCCACCGGCAACACGACCGGGATGCCCCACACCCTGACCTTCGACGTGTCGGACCCGGAGTACAACAACGACGTACCGCTGAACATCCTGGCGAACCCCGCCGACGACCTCGGCGGCCGGCACACCGCCGAGGTCACGCTCACCCCCGGCCGCTACCGCTTCTTCTGCACCATCCCCGGCCACGGGGCCATGCAGGGCATCCTCACCGTCACCGGGAACCCCGGCGGCGACACCGCGCCGCCCGTGACCGACGCCCGCGTGGACGGCGACCGGAACGCCGACGGCGCCTATGTCGGCCAGGCCACGGTGACCGTGTCCGCCACCGACGACGGTTCCGGCGTCGACCGGATCGAGTACGCGACCGGTACGGACGGGCCCTGGCGGGCGTACACCGCGCCGGTCGTGGTCACGACGGTCGGGCAGCACACCGTCCGCCACCGCGCCACGGACCGGGCCGGGAACACGGCCGCCGCGAAGTCCGTCGCGTTCACGGTGGCCCCGCCGCCCGTCGACGACACCACCCCGCCGCAGACATCGGCGACCGTCACCGGGCAGCAGGACGCCCAGGGGCGCTACCTCGACACGGCGACGGTCACCGTCAGCGCGTCCGACACCGGCTCGGGCGTCAACACGATCGAGTACGCGTTCGGCGCGGACGGCGCCTGGCAGCCGTACACCGCGCCCGTGGCGGTGGCGCGACTCGGCCCGCACACCGTCCGCTACCGGGCCACCGACCGGGCGGGGAACGCGTCGGCGGCCGCGTCGGTGGAGTTCACCGTGGTGGCGACGCCCGCCCCCGACCGGGAGCCGCCCGTCACCGCCGCCGAGGTCACCGGCGTGCTCAACTCGGACGGCGCGTACGTCACCAGCGCCCGGGTCACCGTCGGCGCCACCGACACCGGCGGCTCCGGGGTCGCGCGGACCGAGTACTCGCTGAACGGCGGGCCCTATCTGGAGTACACGGCTGCGCTGACGGTGGACCGGGTCGGCTTCCACACCGTGCTGCACCGGGCGAGCGACCACGCCGGGAACACCTCGGCGGCCCGCCGGACCACGTTCACCGTCGCCGAGGGCGGCGGGGTGCCCGCGCCGGGCTGCCCCGAGTGGGACGAACGGCTCACCGTCATCGTCGGCACCGTCGACTCCGGCGTGCCCAACCGGATGACCCGCTCCCGGTGCACCGTCAACGAGCTGATCGAGGACGAGAAGGCGTGGTCGTCCCACGCGCTCTTCCTCCGGCACGTGGACCGGGTGCTCGACCGGCTGCTGGCCGACGGCGTGATCGACGCCCGCGAGCACGGGGTCGTGTACGGCGCGGGCCGGCGCTCCGGCATCGGCCGGCCCGGCCAGAACGCCGGTTACCGCAGCCTCTTCGACGGCAGCACGTCCTCCTTCAACCGCTGGCAGCACGTGGGCGGCGGCTCCTTCGCCCTCAACGCCGACGGGACGATGACCAGCGGCACCACCCGGGGCGGCCTGGGCATGCTGTGGTTCCCGCAGCAGCGGTTCGGGGACTTCTCGCTGCGGCTCCAGTGGCGGGACGACGCCCCCGGGGCCACGAACGCCAACAGCGGCGTCTTCGTCCGCTTCCCCGCCCCGCACGACCACCCCGAGGAGCCCCGCCCCGAGTGGGTCGCCATCAAGTACGGCCATGAGATCCAGATCCTGGACCGGCCCGACGGCGACCTGTACAAGACCGGCTCGGTGTACGGCTTCGACCGGGTCGGGCTCGGCGGGGCCGGGGTGACGCCCAAGGGCACCTGGAACGACTACGAGATCCGGGTGGTGGGCCAGTCGTACTCCGTGTTCCGCAACGGGGTGCTGATCAACCAGTTCGAGAACACCGGCGGACAGGAGTTCGTGCCCCCGCGCGCCGGGGACCCGGGCACGGACGGCCGGCGGTACGCCACCGGCTTCCTCGGCCTCCAGGTGCACGGCACCGGCGATGTGGTCTCGTACCGGAACATCCGTATCCAGGAGTGGTGAACGGGCGGCCCCCCGGCGGGGGCCGTCACTCCCCTTCAGCGGCGTCGGAATCGGCGTCGTGGCGGGCCCTGCTCGGCTGCACCCGTTTGGGTTCGCCGGGCATCTTCGGATACTCCGGCGGATAGGGCAGATCGCCGAGGCCGTGCTCGGCCTCGTCCCTGCGGGCCAGCTCCAGCAGGGGTTCCAGCGAGAAGCGGTGGTCGTCCATGTCCGCGTGGACATCGCCCACCTCGGCGTACCGGCGGGGCATCGTCATGATGTCGAAGTCCGCCGGGACCGCGTCGTCGATCTCCTCCCAGCGCAGCGGCGCGGAGACCGGTGCGTGGGGGCGGGGCCGGACGGAGTAGGCGGAGGCGATGGTGCGGTCGCGGGCGGTCTGGTTGTAGTCCACGAAGATCCGCTCGCCGCGTTCCTCCTTCCACCACTTGATGGTGACCCGGTCCGGCATCCGGCGTTCCAGTTCGCGGCCGCAGGCGATGGCCGCCCGGCGGACCTGGGTGAAGGTCCAGCGGGGTTCGATGGGGACGAAGACATGGAGCCCCCGGCCACCGGAGGTCTTGGGCCAGCCGGTGAGGCCGTGCTCGGCGAGGACCGCGCGCAGTTCGTGGGCGGCGCGGACGGCGTCGGCGTAGTCGGTGCCGGGCTGCGGGTCGAGGTCGAGCCGCAGCTCGTCGGGGTGGTCGGTGTCGGCGCGCCGCACCGGCCAGGGGTGGAAGGTGACCGCGCCCAGGTTGGCGGCCCAGATCACGGCGGCCGGTTCGGTGGGGCACAGCTCGTCGGCGGACCGGCCGCTGGGGAAGGTGATGTGGGCGGTGGGAATCCAGTCGGGGAGGTACTTGGGGGCGCGTTTCTGGAAGAAGGACTCGCCGGTCACCCCGTCGGGGTAGCGCTCCAGGGTGGTGGGGCGGTCCCGGAGCGCGCGGGTGACGCCGTCGCCGACGGCGAGGTAGTAGGTGACCATGTCCAGCTTGGTCCAGCCGCGCTCGGGGAAGTAGACCTTGTCCGGGTTGGAGACGCGGACGGTCCGGTCCCCCACGTCCAGTTCCACCGCCTTGGCCATGTCGGTCAGCGTATGCCGCGCCGATCCGGGCCGCATATCGGACAATCTCCCCATGGATCTGCCGGTGATGCCGCCCGTGAAGCCGATGCTCGCCAAGTCGGTCAAGAAGATCCCGCCAGGGATGCAGTACGAGGCCAAGTGGGACGGCTTCCGGGCGATCGTCCACCGCGACGGGGACGAGGTGGTGCTCGGCTCCCGTACCGGCAAGCCGCTGACCCGGTACTTCCCCGAGCTGGTCGCCGCGCTGGCCGGAGAGTTGCCGCCGCGCTGCGTGGTGGACGGGGAGATCGTGATCGTCCGGGACGGGCGGCTCGACTTCGATCTGCTCAGCGAGCGGATCCATCCGGCGGCCTCCCGGGTGCGGACGCTGGCGGAGCGCACCCCGGCCGCGTTCGTCGCCTTCGATCTGCTGGCGCTCGGCGACCGGTCCCTGCTGGACGTACCTCTGCGTGAGCGGCGGGAGCTGCTGGCGGGGGCGCTGGCCACGGCCCGGCCGCCGGTCCATCTGGCGCCCGCGACCACCGACCGGGAGCTGGCGGAGCGGTGGTTCGAGCAGTACGAGGGGGCGGGGCTCGACGGGGTCGTGGCCAAGCCGCTGGATCTGCCGTACCGGCCGGACCAGCGGCTGATGTTCAAGATCAAGCACGAGCGGACGGCGGACGTGGTCGTCGCCGGGTACCGCTTCCACCGCAGCGGGCCGATGCTGGGCTCGCTGCTGCTCGGGCTGTACGACGAGGGCGGGGCGCTCCAGCATGTCGGCGTGTGTGCGGCGTTCCCGATGAAGCGGCGCGCGGAGCTGATCGAGGAGCTGGCGCCGCTGGTGATGGATCCCCCGAAGGGGCATCCGTGGGCGGCGTGGGCCGAGGAGAGCGCGCATGCCGGGGCGCGGCTGCCGGGGGCGCCGAGCCGGTGGAGCGGGAAGAAGGACCTGTCGTGGGTGGCGCTGCGGCCGGAGCGGGTGGTGGAGGTGGCGTACGACCACATGGAGGGGGACCGGTTCCGGCATACGGCGCAGTTCCGGCGCTGGCGGCCGGACCGGGCGCCGGAGAGTTGCGTGTACGCGCAGTTGGAGGAGCCGGTGCGGTACGACCTGGCCCGGGTGCTGGCGGGGTCGCCGCCGTCCGGGTGAGCCCGCCCGCCGGTGGCCGGCCGGGCCTCAGTCGCCGCCGAAGGTGTCGATGCCGGAGATCCGCCAGCCGCCGGGGCCGTGGACGAGGTCCAGGGCGAGCATCGCGGCGGCGGAGGTGGTCCGGCTGCGGCCCTTCCCGGCGGTGGCGCCGGCGGTGGCGCCGGCGCTGGTGCTGGTGCTGGTGCTGGTGCTGGTGCTGGTCTGGTCGGCGAAGACGAGGACCCGGGCCCGGTTCCCGTCGACGCGTTCGACACCGCTGTGGGTGACGGTGGTGGTGAGCACCAGCTTCTGGCGCGGGCCCGCCTCGCGGACGGAGCCGAGGAGTGCGCGGTGCCGGTCGACCGCGCGGCCGGTGAGATGGTCGCGTACGGCCCGGTCGAGACGGTCGGGGGCGGTGAAGTCGTACGAGAAGAGGGTTTCGACCGCCCGGGTGGCGCGGCCCTTGAGTTCGCTGGTGCGGGCGACGTCCGCGAGGGCGGTGTTCCGGGTGGCGGGGTCGTCGCGGAGGGTGTCCGCCCGGGTGGCGGCGAAGGCGGCGAATCCGCCGAGGAGGACGCTCGCCACGCCGAGTGCGGTGGCGGCCCGCAGCCGTGGCGTGCGCCGCGCGGCGGGCTCGGGATCCCCTGTCGTAGGGGGGTCGCCGGCCCCGGACGACACGGAATCCGGTACGGGCTCGGATACGGATACGGATACGGGTACGGAGGGCGCGGGTCCGGGGGCCGGGCGGGGCGGCGTGTCGGCGGTGGCGGCTTCGGCGGTGCGGCGGCGATGGCGGTTGAGGAGGTGCCGGGTGGTCGACATGGCGGGTGGTGCGTCCTTTCGGGCTCTCCGTACGGGTCGTTCGGCCGGTGCGTGGGGGGCGGCGCCCTCAGCCCGGTGGCACCGCGCCCACCGGCGGCTGGGCGAGGGCGCTGAGCTTCCAGCCGTCGGGGGTACGGGTCAGCTCGCCCAGCATCCGGCTCTCCTTGCGCACGGATTCGGTCTTCGGCGCCGCCACCGTGATCCGCAGTGCGATCATCACGCCCGCCCGGCCCGCCCGGGTGTCGAGTTCGGTGACCGAGCCCGCGAGCACCTTGGCGCTGGTGACCGTCCGTGCCCGCTGGATCTGCCGTTCGAACTCGCCGCGCCCCTCGGTGAGCTGTTCGCGCAGCTCCCCCGTGGCGGAGTCCTCCCAGGTGTCGAGCCCCCTGGCCAGATCGCGGTGGTCGAGGGTGTTGAGGTTGAGGACGGCCTGCCGGCCGGCGGCGAGCACCCGGTCGCGTTCGGCGGCGTACGCGGCCGTGTCGTCGTGGGCCGCCGCGTACCAGTCCCAGCCGCTCCACCCCGCCCAGCCGGCCGCCGCCGTGGTCAGCGCGAGCGCCACCGCCGTGAGCGGGTCGAGCCTGCCGCTTCGTGCCATGTTCCGTGTGCCCCCTGTCGGGATGTGGATGTGGTGCCGGCTATCGGGAGGTGATGTGCGTGACGAGCCAGCGCCCGGAGCGCCGTTCGGCGGTGACGGAGAGCTGGGCGGCGGTGGTGACGGGGTCCCGGCCCCGCCGCTCGGCGACCTGGTCGAGGAAGAGCAGGACATCGGCGCGGCGGTCGGTGAGCTTGACCACTCCGGTCCGTACGACGTGGGTGGTGAGCGTCAGCCGCTGCCCGGCCGCCTCCCTCTCGACCTGCCCGAACAGCTCCGCGTACTGCCGTGCGGCGGTGCCCGCGAGCAGCCGGGCCGCGTCCTCGCGGGTGGCTCCGGTGTCGTCGGGGGTGTAGGAGAAGATCCGGGTGACGGTGTCCGCGACGGCGTCGGCGGCCTCGTCGGTGGCGGCGGCGTCGGTGAGGGCCAGATCCCGGGCGGCGGGGGTGTCGCGCAGCCGGTCGGACTCGTACAGCAGCGCCGTCCCCGTCAGGAGCAGGGCCAGGACGGCGCAGACGACGGCGGGGGTGTGCCACCGGGCCGGCCGCCGGGGTGCCGGGGGTGTCACGGGGGCCGGTGACCGGTCCACGGCGGCGGTGGTGGTGTCGGTCATGCGTCCCCCACCGGTACGGCCGTCAGGGCCTCGACCTTCCAGCCGTCGTCCGGGGTGCGGGCGAGCCGGGCCTCCAGCCGTTTGCGTTCCTCGGCGCCGTCGGAGGGTGTCACCCGTACGGTCGCGATGAGGGTGGCGGTCCCGGCGCGGGTGTCGAGTGCCGTGAGGGCGGCGGCGGTGACGGCGGCGCGGGCGCCGGGGCCGGGCGCGGGCTTCTTCGCGCGCCGCAGCTCCTCGTGGAGCGGGCCGGTCGCGGCGGCGAGCCAGCGGGTGCGGGTGGCGTCGGGGTCGCGGGGCTCGTGGCCGGTCAGTTCGGCCACCCGGGCGGCGCCGTCGGCGAGGGCGGCGTCCCGTTCCCGGGCGTGCGCGAGGGAGTCGTCGCCCCGGGCGCGGAACAGGGACCAGGCCCCGTACCCGCACAGGAGCAGGGCGAGGACGAGCGCGAGGGCCGCGGTGCGGCGGCGGGTCACCGGCGGCCCTCCAGTCCGAGGAGTCCGCCCAGGCCGGCCGGTCCCTGGCGGACGGAGGGCAGGTCCATGGGGTTCGGTGTCACCGGGCGGGGCACGGGGCCGCCCCGGGGGGCGTTGGCGCTGCCCCGGACGTTGATGCCGGTACGCGGGTGTTCGGCGCAGCGGGCGCGGAGGTTGACGGTGGCCGGCGGCGAGATGTCGTCGCCTTCGCGGTAGCGGGTTCCCTCGTACCCCTTGCGGCAGGGCAGTGGGTCGAAGAAGGTCAGCGCGAGCCCGATGCGGGCCTCCTTGCGGTTGATGGCGGTGGCGCCGGCCGAGACCAGCGGGGGCAGGGTGACGAGCAGTTCCTCCAGGCCGCGCTGGCGGGTGACGGCGATCTGCGCGGGGGTGAGCAGATTGGCGATCACGACGCCGAATTCCGGTTCGAGGTCGGCGAGGAGCCCGTCGAGCTGTCCGGTGGCCTCGGGGACGGCGGCGATGAGGCGGCGCAGATCGCCGTCGGACGCCTTGAGTTCGGCGCTGAGTTCCCTGGCGCCGGTGGCGAAGGCCCGCAGGGACGCGGCCTGTTCGGCCTGGGTGCGCAGCACGGTCTCCCCGTCGGTCATGAGCCGGGTGGTGGCGGGCAGGGCCGCGTCGGCGGCGCGGACGAACGCGTCGCCGCTGTCGATGAGGGCGGCCAGGTCGTCGCCCCGGCCGGCGAAGGCGGTGCCGAACTCGTCGACGACGGTGCGCAGCGATGCGAGGTCGACGGAGCCGGCGAGTTCGTCGATGCCGGTGAGGAGGTCGGTGACGGGCGCGGGCACCCGGGTGTCGCCGCTCGCGATCACGGAGCCGTCGCCGAGGTGGGGGCCGCCGGTGCCCCGGGGCCGCAGGTCGATGTACTGCTCGCCGACGGCGGAGAGGTTGGCGACCACGGCTTCCAGGTCGGCGGGGATCGGGGGCGCGGACTCCTGGATCCGCAGGTCGGCCTCGGCGCCGTCGGCAGTGAGCCGGATGGGTCCGACGCGGCCCACGGAGACGCCCCGGTAGGTGACGTTGGCGTGGGTGAAGAGTCCGCCGGTGCGTTCCAGCTGGACCCGGACGACGTAGTGGTCGCGCAGGCCGATGTGGTGGCCGAGGTCCGCGTACCGGACGCCGACGAAGCCGAGGACCAGGACGGCGATGAGGAGGAAGGCGATGTTCTTGAGCCGGATGGCGAGGGTGATCACCGCTGCTCCTCCCCGGTGGCGGGGGTGACGGCCGGAAGCGGCAGCGGGGGTGTGGTTCCGCTTCCGGCCGTCGTCCGTGGGGCCCGGCGGGGCGGGGTGAGGGCGGGGATGATCTCGGTGCCGGGCCGGGCGGTGACGCGGAGATAGGCGTTGAGGTAGTCGCCCTTGATCCCCTTGAGCACTTCGTCGGTGAACGGGTAGGTCAGCAGTACCTGGAGCGACTCGGGCAGTGCGCGGCCCGAGTCGGCGAGCGCGGTGAGGACCGGCCCGAGGGCCTTGAGGTCGGCGATGGTGTCGTCCTTGCCGCGTTCGATGGTGTCGACGGCGACCGTGGCGAGGGTGTCCAGGGCGCGGAGCATGGTGAGGAGGGAGCCGCGCTGGTCCTCCAGCACCTTCAGGCCGGGGGCGACGCCGGTGAGGACCCGGCCGATCTCGGTTCTGCGGGCGGCGAGGGTGGCGGCGAGGCGGTTGACGCCGTCGAGGGCGGCGGTGATGTTCGCCTTGTTGCGGTCGAGGCTGGTGACGAGGGTGTCGATGCGGCGGAGCACGGAGCGCACCTGGGTCTCGCGGCCGCCGATGGCGCGGTTGAGTTCGGTGGCGATGTTCTTGATCTGTTCGACGCCGCCGCCGTTGAGGAGGAGGGAGAGGGCGCCGAAGACCTCTTCGACCTCGGGGTTGCGGTTGGTGCGGGCGAGGGGGATGGCGGAGCCGTCGCGGAGCCGGGGGGCGCTCCCGGCCCGGTCCGTCCCGGGCCGGGCGGGGGGTGCGCTGAGCTGGACGTACTTCTCGCCGAGGAGGCTGGACTGCTCCAGGGCGGCGTGGGCGTCGGCGGGGAGCCGTACCGATCCGTTGATCTTCATGGTGACGTGGGCGGTCCAGCCGTCGCGGTCGAGCCGGATCCTCGTGACCCGGCCGACGGCGACGTCGTTCACCTTGACGGCGGACTGCGGTACGAGGCTGAGCACATCGGCGAATTCGGCGGTGACCTGGTACGGGTCGCTGCCGAGGTCGGCGCCGCCGGGCAGGGGGAGCTGGTCGAGGCCGGTGGTGCCGGGCAGTGCGGAGCAGCCGGTGAGGGCGAGGGCGAGGCCCACGGCGGCGAGGGCTCTCCTGAGGGGGGCGCCTGCTGGGCGGGTCATCGGGTGCCTCCCCGCTCGGGGGTGCTGTCGTGGACGGCGCCGACGGCCGGCAGGGGCAGCGTGCCGGGCTGGGTGCGGCGGGGGGCGGGGGGCCGGGGCACGGGCGCGATCTCCAGGAGGTTGGGGCGGCCGTGGAGGATGCGGGTGCGCGGGTCGTAGGCGGCGAGGGCGTTGCCTGCGGCGAGGGGCGCGGTGTCCAGCGCCTCGGCGAGGGAGGTCCGCTGGTCGACGAGGGCCTGGGTGAGGGGCACCAGATCGGCGACGCTCGCGCGCAGTGGGGCCCGGTTCTCCTCGATGAAGCCCCGTACCAGCCGCAGGGCGGTGCCGAGTTCGCGCAGCGCGGCGGAGAGGTTCTCCTTGTCGTCGGCGAGGAAGCCGGTGACGGTGGCGAGTTGCCGCTCGGCCCGGACCACGGTGCTGTCGTTCTCCTTGAGCATGGTGGTGAAGGTCTGGAGGTGTTCCAGGGTGGTGAAGAGGTCGCCGCTGCTGCGGTCGAGGGTGCGGGCGGCCTTCGCGAACTGGTCGATGGAGTCGCCGATGGCCTTGCCGTTGCCCCGGAGGTTCTTCGCGCCGACGTCCAGCAGCCGGGTCAGGGCGCCGTCGGCGTTGGCGCCGCGCGGGCCGAGGGCGGTGGCCATCTCGGTGAGGGAGGCGTAGAGCTGGTCGATCTCCAGGGGCAGGGCGTTGCGGTCGGCGGGCAGCACGGCGCCGTCACGGAGCCGGGGGCCGCCGGTCCAGGCGGGGGTGAGCTGGACGTACCGGTCGGCGACCACGCTGGGGGCGACGACGACGGCGTGGGCGCCCCGGGGGACGGGGACGCCCTCGTCGACGAGGAGGGTGAGCCGCACCTGTGCGCCGGCGGGTTCGACCGCGTCGACGCTGCCCACCCGGACGCCGAGGATCCGCAGGTCGGAGCCTTCGTAGACGCCGGTGGCGCGGGGGAAGTAGGCGGTGATCCGGGTGGCGCGGGCGTCCTGGACGGCGTCGGCGGTCCAGATCCCGGCGGCGGCGAGGACGGCCAGGGCGACGGCGACGGCGAGGACGCGGCCACGGGTGGTCGGCCGGAGGCGGTCCGTCAGGCGGCGGATCAGGGCGGCCGGTGCTGTGGTCTTCGCGGGTCCGGGGTCCTTCACGGGTCCTGGGGTCATCGGCCGTCTCCTCGGGGCGCGGACCGGGGCGGCTTGCAGGACGTCGGGGGCGGTGTCCCCGGGGGCAGGTAGTAGTCGGGCGGGATGAGTCCGCAGACGTACACGTCGAACCAGCGGCCGTTGCCGACGGCGTTGTTGAGGAGCCGGTAGTACGGTCCGGCCAGCCGCAGCGCCTCCTCCAGGCTCTCGCGGTTGCGGACCAGGACGGCGGTGACCTTGCGCAGCGAGGTCAGGGCGGGCTCCAGCTCATCCCGGTTGTCCCGGACGACGCCGCTGAGCTGGACGCCGAGGTCGCGGGTGCCGGTCAGCAGCCGGTGGATGGCGTCCCGGCGGGCCTGGAGTTCGCCGAGCAGCAGGGAGCCGTCCTTGAGCAGGGTCTCGACGCTGTCCTCCTTGGTGGCGAGGGTGCGGGTGATCCGTCTGCTCTGGGTGAGGAGTCCGGCGAGCTGGGCGTCGCGTTCGGCGACCGTGCGGGAGAGCGCGGCGAGCCCGCCGGCGGCGGTGCGGACGTCGGGGGCGGAGTCCTCGAAGGTGTCGGAGATGGCGCGGAAGCTCTCGGCGAGCTGGTCGGTGTCGATCTCCCCGAGGGTCTCGCCGAGCCCGGTGAACGCCTGGGTGACGTCGTACGGGGAGGTGGTGCGGGAGGTGGGGATGGGCCGGCCGGGGTCCTGGGCGCGGGTGCCGAGCGGGTCGACCGCGAGGTACTTCTCGCCCAGGAGGGTCTTGATGGCGATGGCGGCGGTGCTGGCGTCGCCGATCCAGGCGTCCTCGGTGCGGAAGCGGACCCGGACCCGGCCCTGGTGCAGGCCGACGGCGGTGACCTGGCCGACCTTCACTCCGGCGACACGGACCTCGTCGCCCTCGGTGAGCCCGGCGGCCTCGGTGAAGTCGGCGGTGTAGGTGGTGCCGCCGCCGAGTGCGTCGACGTTGTACGCGCCGGTGGCGAGCAGCGCGAGCAGCAGCAGGCCGGTGAGGCCGACGGCGACGGGGTTGCGTTCGCGCAGGGGCCGCCGCAGCCACGCGGGCGGCTTCCAGGACGTCTTCCGCTTCGGCTTCCCGGTGGGCCGCGCGTCTTCCGGTTCTGTCCCGTCCGGGTTCTGTGTCGTGTCCCTGGTCATCCTCGGCACCTCGGCTCGGTGATGGCGATGCCGGTGGGCGGCGGGCTGCCATCCTCGGTGGTGACCCCGGAGAGCCGCAGTTCGCACTGGTAGAGGTTGAGCCAGGAGCCGTACGACGTGAGCACGGTCAGGGCCCGCATCTTCTGGGGCGTCCGGCGCAGGAAGTTCTCGACGGCGGGCCGGTGCTCGTCCAGCTGCCGGGTGAGCCGCCCCAGTTCGCGGATGTCGCGCCGGAGCGGGGCGCGCCCCTCGGCCAAGAGCCCGGCGGTGGCGGTCGTCAGCTCGCCCATGGCCTCGGTGGCCTCGCCGAGCGGGGCCCGGTCGGCGGCGAAGCCGGTGACCAGCCGGCGCAGGGTCACGATGAGGTCGTTGAAGCCCTTCTCGCGCTCGTTGACGGTGGCGAGCACCGTGTGGAGCCGGTCGATGACCTCCCCGATGACCTTGTCCTTGGCGGCGACGGTGGTGGTGAGGGAGCCGATGTGGCGGATGACGCTGTCGACGGTGCCGCCGTCGCCCTGGAGCACCTTGACGATGGAGCCGGCCAGGTCGTTGATCTCCTTCGGGGAGAGTCCTTCGAAGAGCGGCTGGAAGCCGTTGAAGAGCTGGGTGAGGTCGAGGGCGGGGGTGGTGCGCTCCAGCGGGATGAGCGCCCCGGCGGGCAGTGAGCGGCCGACGGCCCCGGTGCCCTGGTCGAGGTCGATGTAGCGCTGGCCGACCATGTTCAGGTACTTGATGGTCGCGGTGGTGGAGGCGGGCAGCGCGCGTCCCTTCCGGACGCTGAAGCGGACCTCCGCCTCCCGGCGGTCGGCGACCGCGACGGATTCGACCTGGCCGACCTCGACGCCGGCGATCCGTACGCTGTCGCCGGGGATCAGCCCGGTGACGTCGGAGAACCGGGCCCGGTAGGGGGCGGTGTCGCCGACGCCGGTGTTGGCGATGCCGAGGGCCAGGGCGGTGGTGGCGAGCACGGTGACCACGATGAAGATCAGCGATTTGACGAGCGGCGCGGTGAGGGAGCGGCGGGCGGTCACTTCAGCCCCACCTCCGTCCCCCGGTACAGGGGCCCGGTCAGGACGGTGCTCCAGGTGGGCAGCCGCTCCGGGGTGGTGCGCAGCCGGGGTGCCATCAGTTCGTTGAGGAGCCGGGCCTCCTCGGGCGAGTTGGGCAGGCCGAGCGCGGGGGCGCTGCGGGCGGCGGGCGCGGCGCGGCCGGTGAAGGGCACGGAGTAGCAGCGGGGGGCGGCGCCGCCCGGTCCGTACGCGGGCAGGTCCCGGGGGTAGTGGTACTTCCCCAGGGTCTCGACGGGCCGGACCTCGACATGGATGCCGGGTTTGCCGGTGCCCTTGCCGAGGGCCTTGTCCATGGCGGGGACGAAGCCGGAGAGGGTGCGCAGGGTGCACGGGAAGGACGGCGAGTGGCGGGCGAGGAGTTCCAGGGTGGGGCGGCTGACGTCGGCGAGCCGGATCAGGTGTTCCTTGTTGCGCCGGAGGAAGGCGGTGAGCCGGTCGGCGGTCGCGGTGGTGGTCCGGTGCACGGTGTCCAGGGCGGCGCGCTCCTCGGCGAGGGTGGAGCTGGTGGTGGTGAAGTCGGTGAGGGCCCGGACCACGTCGGGGGCGGTGTCGGCGTAGAGGTTGCTGACTTCGACGAGCCGGGCGATGTCCCGGTTGAGGACCGGCAGTCGCGGGTTGAGCCGGCGCAGATGTCCGTCGAGGGTGACGAGGGTGGCGCCCAGTTTGTCGCCGCGTCCGTCGAGGGCCTGGGCGACGGCGGTCAGGGTCGCGGACAGCTTCTCCGGTTTGACGGCGGTGAGCAGCGGCAGCAGCTGGTCGAGGACCTGTTCGAGTTCGATGGCGTTGCGGGAGCGGTCCTGGGGGATGGTGGCGCCCGCGCTCAGGGTGCGGTCGGCTGGGGCCCCGGCGGGGGGTACGAGGGCGACGAACCGCTGTCCGAACAGGGTCGTCGGCAGCATCTGGGCGGTGACGTCGGCGGGGATGCGGCGCAGTTCGCCGGGGTGCAGGGCGAGGGTGAGCCGGGCGCCGGAGCCCTCGGCGCGGATCTCGCGGACCGAGCCGACGACGACGCCCCGCATCTTGACCTCGGCGCCCCGGTGCATCTCGTTGCCGGCGGCGCCGGTGAGCAGGGTGACCGTCACGTCGTCGCTGAACTCCTTCTCGTACACGGCGACGGAGAGCCACACCAGCAGGGCGGGCACGAGCAGGAAGACGACTCCGGCGAGCCTTCTGCGCACGGTCGCGGTCGTCATCCGGCCACCTTCACCGTCGTGGTCGCGCCCCAGATCGCCAGCGACAGGAAGAAGTCGGTGACGCTGATGAGGACGATGGCGTTCCGTACCGAGCGGCCGACGGCCACGCCCACCCCGGCCGGGCCGCCCTCGGCGCGGAAGCCGTAGTAGCAGTGGGCGAGGATCACCATCACGCTGAAGATCAGCACTTTGAGGATGGAGAGCAGGACGTCGTCCGGGGAGAGGAAGAGCTGGAAGTAGTGGTCGTAGGTGCCGGCGGACTGGCCGTTGAAGACCACGGTGATCCAGCGGGAGGCGACGTAGGAGCTGAGCAGCCCGATCGCGTACAGGGGGATGATGGCGACGACGCCGGCGATGATCCGGGTGGTGACGAGGTACGGCAGGGAGCGCACCCCCATCGCCTCCAGCGCGTCGATCTCCTCGTTGATCCGCATGGCGCCGAGCTGGGCGGTGAAGCCGGCGCCGACGGTGGCGGAGAGCGCGAGCCCGGCGACCAGGGGCGCGATCTCGCGGGTGTTGAAGTAGGCGGAGACGAAGCCGGTGAAGGCGGAGGTGCCGATCTGGTTGAGGGCCGCGTACCCCTGGAGTCCGACGACGGTCCCGGTGAAGAGGGTCATGGCGACCATCACACCGATGGTGCCGCCGATGACGCCGAGGCCGCCGCTGCCGAAGGCGACCTCGGCCAGCAGCCGCTGGACCTCGCGGAGATAGCGGCGCAGGGTGCGCGGGATCCACAGCAGCGCCCGGAGGTAGAAGGTGAGCTGGTCGCCGGAGCGGTCCAGCCAGCCGAGGGGGGACACGGCTCAGCCTCCCTTCGGCGGGACGACCTGGAGATAGATCGCCGTAATGATCATGTTGACGAAGAACAGCAGCAGGAAGGTGATGACGACGGACTGGTTGACGGCGTCGCCGACGCCCTTGGGGCCGCCGCGCGGGTTGAGGCCCCGGTGGGCGGCGACGACGCCCGCGATGAAGCCGAAGACCAGCGCCTTGAACTCGCTGATGTAGAGGTCGGGGAGCTGGGCGAGGGCGGAGAAGCTGGCGAGGTAGGCGCCGGGGGTGCCGCCCTGCATGATGACGTTGAAGAAGTAGCCGCCGAGGGTGCCGACGACGGAGATCATGCCGTTGAGCAGGACGGCGACCAGCATGGTGGCGAGCACCCGGGGCACCACCAGGCGCTGGACGGGCGAGACGCCCATGACCTCCATCGCGTCCAGCTCCTCGCGGATCTTGCGCGAGCCGAGGTCGGCGCAGATCGCGGAGCCGCCGGCGCCCGCGATCAGCAGGGCCACGATCAGCGGGCTGGCCTGCTGGATGACGGCGAGGACGCTGGCGCCGCCGGTGAAGGACTGGGCGCCCAGCTGCTGGGTGAGGGAGCCGACCTGAAGGGCGATCACCGCGCCGAAGGGGATGGAGACCAGGGCGGCCGGGAGGATGGTGACGCTGGCGATGAACCAGAACTGTTCGACGAACTCCCGCAGCTGGAAGGGGCGGCGGAAGATCGCGCGGGTGACCTCGGCGGTCAGGGCGAAGAACCGGCCGGTCTCGCGCAGGGGGGCGAGCGCGCGGAGCGGGGCCGGGGGCGGGGGCGGCATCGCGTCGACGGGGGCGGGCTGCTGCTCCGGGGGCGGGGCGGGTCCGTCCCCCGGCACGGGTCCGTCCCCGGGCACGGGCGTGGCCCCGACGGCGGCCGGGTCCCCGGAGTACGGGCCCTGGGGTCCCGGCCCGGGCGTCGGCCCCGGCCCCGGCCCCGGCCCCGGCCCCGTCATCGAGCCACCCCGCCGACGCCGCCGCCCGCCGCCGCCTCGCTCTGCCGGATCGCGGCCCGGGTGGCCTCGGGCAGCTGGTGCCACATCGCCAGGACCCTCTCCCTGCGCCGCGCCACGGCCCTGCGCTCCGGCAGCCCGGGCGAGGGCTCCAGCTGCGGCACCAGCGGGCGCGGCGCTGGCGGCGGCCCGGCCCCCAGCTCCCTGGCGAGGGTGGCGGCGTCCTTCTCCTCCGACATCCCGATCGGCCCCTCCCTGCGTCCCCCCAGGAACTGCGCCACCACCGGTTCCTCGCTGGTGAGCAGGGCCTCGCGGGGGCCGAAGGTGACCAGCCTGCGGCGGAAGAGCATGCCCATGTTGTCGGGGACGGTGGCGGCGATGTCCAGGTTGTGGGTGACGATGAGCATGGTGGCGTCGATCTGGGCGTTGAGGTCGATCAGCAGCTGGGAGAGGTAGGCCGTGCGGACCGGGTCGAGCCCGGAGTCGGGCTCGTCACAGAGGATGATCTGCGGATCGAGGACGAGCGCCCGCGCCAGCCCGGCCCGTTTGCGCATCCCGCCGGAGATCTCGCCCGGCAGCTTCCCCTCCGCGCCGACCAGACCCACCATCTCCATCCGCTCCATGACGATCCGGCGGATCTCCGTCTCCTTCTTGCGGGTGTGCTCGCGCAGCGGGAAGGCGATGTTGTCGAAGAGCGACATCGAGCCGAAGAGCGCGCCGTCCTGGAACATCAGCCCGAAGACCTTGCGGGTCTCGTAGATCTCCCGCTCGGAGCTGTTGACCATGTCGACGCCGTCGATGAGGACCCGGCCGTGTTCGGGTTTGAGCAGCCCGATCACCGACTTGAGGAAGACCGTCTTCCCCGTCCCGGACGGGCCCAGCATGACGCTGACCTCTCCGGCCGGCAGGGTGAGGCTCACGTCCTGCCAGATGTTCTGCTTGCCGAAGGACTTGGTCAGCCCTTCGACGACAACTTCGATTCCCATGGTTCTCCCGCTGCGCTGATGAAGGCTGAGGCCTGTTCGACCGGTGCGGTCGGCCGGTGGAGCTACGGCAGCACGGCGGAGTGCCGGAACCGGGCGAGCTGGCGGCCCGCGTCCGGCAGGAACAGGCCCGGGGCGGTGAGCCCCGCGCTGTACGTGGCGGCGCCGTTCAGCACCAGGCTGTTGCGGCCGGCGGCCGAGGGCAGCCCGGTCTTGAGGTCGATGGCGCCGTTGAGGATGCCGAGGAGTCCGCAGCCCTGGGCGCGCGGGACGGCGAAGGTGCTGTCGCCCTGGGTGTTGCCGGTGAGGGCAAAGCGCAGCATGTCGCCCTCGTCGTCGGGCGTACCGTCGCCCTGGAAGCGCTGGACGGCGAACGCGGGCGCGGTGGTGTTCGCGGGACGCAGCCGGATCGGGTCGGCGGCGGAGCCGATGTAGCACTGGGAGCCGAGGAACGGGTTCTGGAGCCGGACCCGCACCGGCAGGGTGACGATGGGGCGGCCGGTGCCGAGCCCGGCGCCGAGGTCGAAGCCGGTGGGCGCGCCGGCGGATTCGACGGTGGCGGTGACCCGGTTGAGGCTGTTGTCGGTGAGCAGCCGGCAGATGTCGCTGACGACGGGGATGCCACCGGGGCACATCAGTCCGAGGAGCCCGCCGGGTATCTCGGTCGGGGCGCCGCTGATCGCCCCGCCCGGCGGGGGCACGACGGTGAACTCGCCCGTCGTCGTGTTCTGCACCACGCCGAACTGGAGGTCGGTGGCGCCGGTACGGGCGGTGGTGCGGCCGAGGGTGATGGAGCCCGCGGGGGAGGTCGAGGAGACGCAGCTGGCGATGGTCTCCTCGCCGTCGGCGGCGAGCATCGCGGGCGCGTCGACGGGACAGCGGCCGAAGGGGCTCCAGTGGCCGTTGAGCCGGTCCCCGGTGGGGCCCGCCAGGAGGGCCGGGGCGGCGGCGGGTCCCGGCGCGGGCGCGGGCCGGTCGGCGGCGCTCGCGGGGGCGGTGGTGACGAGGGGAAGGGCGGTGACGGCCGCGGTGAGCGCGGCGAGGACGGCGGTACGGATCCGGCGGCCTGCCGGGTGTCCGTCGGGGGCGAGTCTCATGGTGTCCCTCGATCGTGTCGGTTCCGTGGGGTGCGACGGGCCGGGCGGGGTGGCGGGGTGGCGGGGTGCGGCCGCTTCACCGCTCCGCCCGGGGCACCTTGGCGGGTTCATGGCCGGGGGTGCAGTACTCCGGGTCGGGGCGGGGGTTGCCCGAGGCGCAGGGCGCCCCCTGGACCTGTTTGAGGTAGTTGCCGGGGCCGGAGACGGCGGAGGTGAACAGGGGGTCCAGGTCCTCGTCGGCGCCGCAGCCGGTGAACGGCGGGATGGTCACGGTGCCACTGAGGACCCCGCCGGTGACCAGCTGGTAGCCGTCGCCGGGGCCCTTCAGCTCGCCGGTGAGCACGACGTGGTCCCGGGTGTCCCGCGCGGGGTCGGGGTCCTTCGAGTACAGGGAGCCCCGGGTGCGGCAGTTCGGGCCGACGTCCAGGGGGACGCCGTTGACCTCGACGTCGTACAGCCGCAGCGCCAGCGGCACCCGGACCAGGGTGCGGCCGGTGGACTTGGCGAGCAGGATGTCCGAGTCGATGGTCATCGTCTTGAGCTGGGTCAGTTCCATGGTCGCCGTCGTGGGCACCGCGCCGTAGGTGAGGAAGGTGGCGCGGGACGGCGGCATCATCGGCCTGCCCCGGTAGTCGAGTTCGCCGGTGGCGTGCTGGACCAGGTGGAAGCCGTCGGGCCTGGGTTCGATGCGTTTCCACACATCGAGGAGCTGGGTGCAGGAGACGGGGACCCGGGCGGCTCCGTCGAGCTTCTCCACGTTGGAGTAGCCGGTGACGTAGGCGACCATCGCCAGCTCGTCGACGGTGTCGCCGACGCAGGGCGGCGGCTTCGGGGCCCGTTCGGCGGGCAGGGGTTCGATGGCGGGGGCGCGCGGCCGTCCGGCGGAGGCGGAGGGGTCCTGGCCGGGCGCGGGAGCGGAGGGCTCGTCACCGGTGACGGCGACGGTGACGGTCGCGAACGGCCGGCCCGGGTCGCGGGGGGCGCAGTCCACGGTGAGGGTCGCGGGCCGGGTGGGCCTTCCGTCGGCGGTGTACGGGGTGAACTCCAGGGTCAGCGCGCCGGCGGTCAGGGTGAGATCGCCGCCGGCGGGCGGGGTGACGTCGGGGACGGGACCGGTGAACTCCAGCTCCAGCGGCGGGGTCGGCGCATCCGTGGGGACGGGGGTGGCGGGCGGCGCGGAAGGGGGTGCGGGAGGGGGCGACTCCGCGCTGACGGCCTCCGCCGGCTCCTGGGCGGGCGGCCCCGGGGTGCCCCCCGGAGTCCCACCGGCCGCTGTCTCCGACGCTTCCGGCACGGGCGGTGCTTCCGGCACGGGCGGTGTCTCCGGTGTCCCGGGCCGCTCCGGAGGGGTGGGTACGGGGTCGCCCGGCGCGATCGGGACCGGCCCGGCCGCGCCGCCCGTCCAGAGGGCCTCGGCCCGCTGCCCGCCCTGGGCCACGCCGACGGCGAGCCGGCTCGTCACCCCGGCGGTGACCGCCCCGGACCGCGCCAGTTCAGCACGGAAGGCACCCGGCAGGGTGACCGTGACGCTCACCCCGGTGGCCCGGATCCGCTCCCCCGCGCGGGCGGCCGCCGGCAGGGTCGCCCGGATCCGTACGGTCGCGGGCCGCTGCCCCGCCGGGGACGCGCAGAGCCGGTCGGCCACGGTGTCGTACCCCTGGGGGGCCGTGGCCGCGCCGTCGGCGCGGGCCCCCGGGATCACCCCGGCGAGCAGCAGCGCCGCGGCGGCCAGAACACCCCGGGCGCTCCGGCCGCTCCGGACGCCCCGGCCCCTTTGAACCGCCGTGCGGGAGCCGCCCGACGTCTGTGGGCCACGCCCCATCCCGCTCCCCCCTCGCACCGTTGCTGCCGTTCATGCCGTCGCACCGCTCGACAGCGGGGATCGCACGGCGGCCTGGCCGGGCCCGCCGTGCGATCCCCCGGTTCCGGTCCGGCCGGATCAGGTGCCGACGACTGTCGGGCTGGTCGTCCCGCCCACCGGTCCGATCACGCGGTAGCTGCTGGTGAACGTCGGGTGGTCACCGTTGGCGGCGATGCCCGCGCAGCCCGCGCTGGCGTTCGCGACCGTCAGCTGCCGGGTGGCGTTGTTCGAGACGGCCAGCACACCGGTGGAGTTGCGGTAGGTGACGTGCACCTGGCCCACCACGTCGAAGGTGCAGGTCAGCACCGTCAGCCGGGCGTTGATCCCGGAGATGAACCCGGTGGTGGTGCCGGTGGTGGCGTTGTAGTCGGTGCCCCGCAGCTGCCAGGGCGGCGTGGTGTCGGCGATGGGCCGCACCGGACCGATCGGGCTGGTGCAGGGCCGGGCGGTGCTGCCGAAGCTCGCGGTGGTGATGTTGCCGATGTGCCCGGGGTTGCCGGTCGCGTTGAAGAGCGACCCGCCGGCGGCGGCGGTGGGACATGTCAGCGGAATGCCGTTGAGCGACAGGACGGTGTTGGTGGAGGACGCGGAGAAGGTCACCGGTGAGGTGGGACCGACCGTCCAGGTGGTGGGTGCCGCCAGAGCGGGGGCGGCGGAGAGGGCGAGGGCGGCGGTAGCGCCGGTAACGGCTAACGCGGCCTTGGCGAGGGGGTTGCGCACGGGAGGGTCCTTCCGAATTCGTCGGTGAGCCGCACTGTTTGGCCACGCGTTCCACCGCGGTGTGGGGGGAGGGGAGCGGCGGTTCGCGGCACGACCGAATCCCATCGAGCGGTGAGGCAGGGAATCGGCCACCCAGGATCTGTGACGCCGCCAGACGTTACTTGCGGGAAACATGCCGCACAATCCCGCCGTTCATGATTCTCCCGAGGAGATTTTTTCCTCGTGCCCGGGTGAGTGATTCGATGGCGCTCTTTGTCATTCGGTGCGCGTTTTCCCCGTCCGGGCGGGTCTCTCCCGGCGTGGGGCCCGCGCTCCCTGTCACTCGTGGACAGTGCTTCCGCATACGGCCGGACGCCGGAGCCGGCCGGCCGGCAGGAGTGGCGGCACCGGTGGCGCGGCCCGTGGTGCGGACGCGCAGCGCCGGGCCCCGACCACACCGGGTCACACCCGCCGAACCGACCCACGAGTAAGAAGTGGCCGGAAATCTACGCTGCTTTCGATGGAGTCCCGTCGGATTCCCGCGGCGCCCGCCGGGAATTCATCCGAATCGACCGGCCTTCGGCGCCTACGCCCCCTGTTCCCGGCCCCGGCGGTGGCGCGCCCCACGGCCGGGGAGAGCGGTTTCCTGCCCCTTGCGGCCCTGCGGCCCGGAAACGGTGTTCTCGACATCGGCGTTGGTCTATGTTCACCTGCCGTAGCGAAGGGGAGGCAGTCATGCCGGGAACGGTCGGCCCGTCCGACACCGCGGAATCGCTGGGACCGCTGCCGCAGGAGTTCGCGGCGATCATCCGGCCCGAACTGCCGAGCCTGATCAAGGAAATCGGAATCGAGGTCACCCGCGCCTATCCGGAATACGCGCGGCTGCTCAACGGACCGTTCGGGCACGGCATCCGGGTGGGTCTGGAACAGAGCATCCACGTCTTCGTGGACCAGGTCGCCGAACCGTCGGCGCCGTCCGCGCTGCGGGACGAGATGTGCCGGAGATTCGGGCGGTACGAGGCGTACGAGGGCCGCACCCTCGACAGCCTCCAGGGGGCCTACCGGCTGGGCGCCCGGGTGGCGCTGCGCCGGGCCAAGAAGGTCGGCCGCAGCTACGACCTCTCCCCCACCATGATGCTCTCCTTCGCCGACGCCCTCTTCGCCTACGTGGACGAGCTGGAGTCGCTCTCCCGCGAGGGATACCTGGAGGTCCGCTCCCGGGCCGGGGAGCAGAACCAGGTGCTGCGCCGCCGGCTGCTCCATCTGCTGCTCGCCGGGCCGCCGGTGCCGCGCACCGCCGTCGCCGAACTGGCCGACCAGGCGGCCTGGCCGTTCCCCACGCACGTCACCCTGGTCGCGCTGCGCGCCCCCGCGGTGCTGGACCAGGCCGATCTGGACCCCGATGTCCTGGTCGACCCCGGCGATCCGCAGCCGCATCTGCTGGTCCCGGGGCCGGTGGAGGGGGAGCGCAGACGGATGCTGGACCGGGCCCTGTTCGGCAACCGGGCGGCGGTGGGGCTCACGGTCCCCACGGCCGAAGCGCACGACTCCATCCGCTGGGCCCGGCGGACCCTGGAACTGGTGGACGGTGGGGTGGTCGAGGACGGGCCGCTGGTGTTCAGCGCGGACCATCTGGTCCAGCTCTGGCTGCTCTCGGACCCGGCGCTGCTGGACCAGCTCGCCCGGCGGGAGCTGGCCCCGCTGGCGGCGCTCACGCCGTCGCGGCGCGACCGGCTCGTCGACACCCTCCGTATCTGGCTCGACACCCGGGGCACCGCGGCGCAGATGGGCGAGCTGCTGGACGTGCATCCGCAGACCGTGCGCTACCGGATGCGGAATCTGGACGCGGTCCTCGGTGACCGGCTGCGGAACGCGGAGCGGCGGTTCGCGATCGAGGTCGTGCTGCGCGCGCTGCGGCTGGGGGCGCGCTGAAGCAGGGGCCCGCGCGCGCCGGTCGGCCCCGTACCGCGCGGTACCGCCCCGTACCGCCCCGGCCGGGCCCGGTGGCTCGTACGGGGCCACCCCGCCCCGTACCGCCGTGTCCCGGTCCTCTGTGTCCCGTCTTCCGTGACGGCGCCACCGTCCGCCGAGGTCACGGCGGGCGGCCCCTTATCACCGCGTGCCCGTACGGGACAAGCCGCGAAGTGATCGATTCGGGGCCGCCGGAACCACTCGCGTAGGGTGAGTCGTCGTACTGCCGGGGGCAGTGCGCGCGCCGCGGCCGGTCCGCGGGCCGCCCTGTGGCCCGTGCCCCACCGATGCCGCCCCACCGATTTCCGCCCGCCGTCGAACGCGGAGCGGCCGTGCCGGGTAGGGAGGGGTGGGGGCCCGTCCCCCGGCGGCCGCCGGAACAGGCCGGCGGACCGCAGGAACAGAACCGCAGCAGTACCCGGAGCAGAGAAGGACCCGTGCCGTGATTCCCTCGCCCCTCGTCCCCGTGCCCATCCCGGACCGGATCGCCGTGCTCATCGGCGCCTGCATGCCGGAGCGTGTCCTGCGGGCGGAGATCGAGGCGGAGTGCGCCGTCCGCGAGGTGCACCGGTTCCGGGGGCCGCTCTGCGACGAGGACCGGGCCGACCGGGAACACGCCCTGGCCCATCTGGCGCGGGCCAACAAGGTGCTGGGGGCGCACCACCCCGGTCTGGTGATCGGCGCCCGCCGGGGCCACTGAGCCCGGGGCGCCCGCGCCGCCGAAGCGGCCGGGCTCAGTCCAGGAAGGTGCCGTCCACGTAGACCCACGCGCCGTCGACGCGGGCGAAGGTGCTGCGCTCGTGCAGCGCGCCCCGCTGGCCGTGGTGCCGGTAGCGGGCCCGGAAGGTGACCGTGCCCGTGCTGTGGAAGGGCGTCCCCTCGGTGGCGCCGTCGATCTCCAGACCGCTCCAGCGCATGCCCGGGTCCAGCTCCAGTTCCGCCGGCCGGGTCGCGGGGTGCCAGGTGCGGAGCAGGTACTCCGCGTCGCCGGTGACGAAGGCGCTGTAGCGGGAGCGCATCAGGGCCTCGGCCGTGGGGGCGGCCTCCTCCCCCGTGTGGTAGCGGCCGCAGCAGGCGCCGTAGGCGGCGGGCAGGCCGCAGGGGCAGGGCGACAGGGCGGTGAGCGCGGGGGCGGCGGTGCGCCGGGGCCGGGAGCTGCGTCGGGACATACAGCCATTCTCGGCCATTGGACGAACGAGCTGTCCGGTGCCTTCCGGGGCTCCTGGTGGCTCCGTATGCTCCTGCGCCAGTACACCCGGCGTTACCAACGGTAAGGGGTGAGGGGATGGGACGTGTCAGCAGCACTCGGCGCACCTTCGTGACCACGGCCGCGGCGGCCGGCACGGCGGCGGCCGTCACCACCGCCGCGGGACCTGCCCGCGCGGCCGTGCCCACGGCGGCGCCGGGACCCTCTGTCGCCGTCCTCGGCGGCGGCGTCGCCGGGCTCACCGCCGCGCACGAGTTGGCCGAGCGCGGCTTCGCGGTCACCGTGTACGAGCGCCGGGCCCTCGGCGGCAAGGCCCGCAGCATGGGCGTCCCCGGCAGCGCCCGGGGCGGCCGGGCCGAACTGCCCGCCGAACACGGCTTCCGCTTCATCCCCGGCATCTACCACAACCTCCCCGACACGATGCGGCGCGTCCCCTTCCCCGGCAACGCGAACGGCGTCTGGGACAACCTCGTCGCCCCGCCCGAGATGGCGATGGCCCGCACCGGCAAGGAGGACCTGCGCTTCCCCCTCCCGTGGCCGGGGCACCGCCCGCCGGACCTCACCCTGGACGACATCCGGCGGGCCCTGACCGCGCTGCTGGAGACCTTCTCCTCCGTCCCCGTGTGGGAGAGCGCGCACTTCATCAACCGGATGCTGGTCTTCTGCACCAGCTGCGACGAGCGCAGGAACGGCCCGTGGGAGGAGCGGAGCTGGTGGGACTTCACCGGGGCCGCCCGGATGAGCTACGACTACCAGCGGCTGCTGGCCGTCGGCGTCACCCGCAACATCGTCGCCACCAGGGCGGAGGAGGCCAGCACCCGCACGATCGGCACCGTGCTGGAGGCCCTGCTCCTCAACTCCCTCGGCCGGGGCGCCGACGGCCCCGTGGACCGGATCCTCGACGCCCCGACCAACGAGGCGTGGATCGACCCCTGGGTCGCCCACCTCACCTCCCTCGGCGTCGGGTTCCGGGTCGGCTGGACCGTACGGGAGGTGCTGTACGGGTCCGGCCGGGTCACCGGGGTCGCGGTCGAGGACCCGGACGGGGCCCGCCGTACCGTCACCGCCGACCACTACGTCCAGGCGATGCCGGTGGAGCACGCCCGCCGCACGTGGGGCACGGCCCTGCGCGCCGCCGACCCGCAGCTGGCCCGCTGCGACGGGCTGCGCACCGACTGGATGACGGGGATCCAGTTCTATCTGACCGAGCGGGCGCCCCTGGTCGACGGCCATCTCAACTGCGTGGACTCGCCGTGGTCGCTGACCGCGATCCAGCAGGCCCGGCACTGGGCGTCCCACGACTTCCCCGCGGACTTCGGCGACGGCACCGCCGTGGACTGTCTCTCCGTCGACATCTCGGAGTGGAACAAGCCCGGTGTCCTCTACGGACGCACCGCCCGCCAGTGCACCCGCGAGCAGGTCGCCCGCGAGGTGTGGGCGCAGCTCAAGGCCGCGCTGAACGACACCGGGCGCACGGTCCTCAAGGACAGCGCGCTGCACTCGTGGTTCCTGGACCCGGGGGTGTCCGGGCTCGGCACCCCGCACCCCGTCAACGAGGACGAGCTGCTGATCCACCCGGTCGGCACCTGGCGGCTGCGGCCCGCCGCCGTGACCCGGATCCCCAACCTCTTCCTCGCCGGGGACTATGTGGCCGTCGACATCGACCTCGCGACCATGGAGGGCGCCAACGCCTCCGCGCGGGCCGCCGTCAACGGGCTCCTGGACCGGGTGGGGTCGGCGGCCGAGCGGTGCGCGATCGTCCCGCTCTTCCGCCCCCCGGAGCTGGCGGCCGCCAAGCGGCACGACCGGCTGCGGCTGCGGCTGGGCCTGCCCAACCTGCTCGACCTCGGCTAGGCCGTCTCTTACGGATCCTGCGCGGCGAAGGCCCGGGCCCGCTGCATCAGTTCCGGCGGTACGGAGGCGAGCTGGCCGCCGGCGGGCAGTGTCTCCAGCACGGAGGCGATCGCGCTCCGCAGTGTCCGTGTCGCCACCGGGGAGACGGGCCGGTGCGCGCACAGGGCCAGCAGCCGCACCGGCGCCGTGTTCGCGAGGAGGACCAGCGCGTCCCGGGCGCAGGCCCGTACCCCGCCGTCACTGCCGTGGGGCCCGAGCGCCGCCAGCGCGGCCCGGGCCCGCAGCTCCCAGCAGACCGGTTCCAGGGACTCCGACGCCGGGGTCGACAGGACCTGGCACACCACCCGGGCCGGGAGCTTGCCCACGTCGCGGACGAGCTGCCCGAAGACCAGCTGCGCCACCGACGACAGGCTCTCCTGGTCCAGTCCGCTGCCGGGGGCGATGTAGGCGGCGCAGTGCTCGTACTGGACGGAGAGTTCGCCGTCGGGGGCGGCGAGGCCGCTGGCGAGCCAGAGCGAGAGCAGCCCGTGGGCGACGGAGGTGACCCCGCCGGGGGTGCCGACGAACCGGGTGACGGCGGGCGGCAGCCACATGAAGAAGGGGGCGAGGCCGTGCAGGACGACGGCGTCGTTGGGGTCCCCGGACATGGCGAGCCGGTGGGCGACGAGATCGCCGTAGCTGCGGCTCCAGCTCACCCGGCGGCGGCGGTCCTCGTGCTCCGGGGAGCGGCCGAAGAGCCAGTAGGGGTCGACGGGTTCGGCGGAGACCATGCTGACCATGTGCCAGCGGATCGCGAGGTCCCGGCGGTCGCCGTCCCAGGTGCGGATGACCTCCAGGACGGCGACGAAGTCCATCCAGTCGGGCTCCCAGAAGGCGGAGCGCCACTGGAGCACCTGCCGGTTCCAGGCGGCGGCGGGGTCCTCCTCGCCGGCGAACAGTTCGCTCGCCCGTACCTCCCCGGTGACCAGCACGGTCAGGATGAGGATGTTCGCCGAGTAGAGGCCGTGGCGGGCCGAGGTGGTGCGCAGGGCCGGCCGGTAGCCGGCGTACCGGTGCTCGGTGCGGTGGCCGTGTTCCGCCAGCACCGCGATGAGCAGGTCGCCCAGCCGCCGCCGTGACTCCGGCGGGATGGCCTGGATCCGGGCGTGCGCGAACCGCAGGATCTGCCGGGAGGACAGCGGGGCGTACGACAGCAGGACGTACAGGAGGTCGTCGTCGATGGTGGTGCGGCCGACGGAGAGCGCGGGCCGCTGGGCGAGCAGCCCCTCGGCGAGATGGACGGTGAGCCGGGCGGCCAGGTACTCGCCGAAGGTGGCGTGCAGGAACTCGTAGGTCGCCAGCCGCTGTTCGTCGCGGATGGCCTGGGCCCGCTGGACGAAGAAGAACCGGCCGAGGGCTATCTGGCCCTGCCCGAGCGGGGCACGGAATCCGCTCTCGGCGCCCTGGACCGGCGCGGGCCGCCCGAGCAGGGCGGAGAGATCGGACTCGGCCTCGGTGGACGTGAGCCACTGCCGGCTGCGGTTGAGCATGCCGAAGGAGATCAGCGAGAGCCGCTGCAACTCCTGCTCGGCGCGGTCCCGCAGTTCGCGGTCGGTGCAGACGACGGTCGACTTGCGGACCTCGCGCCGGGCGAAGGAGGTCAGCAGTTCCTCGTAGAGCTGGGCCTCGCCGAGGGGGGCTTCACCGTCGGCGTGGCGCTGGAGGGCGTTGTCCGCGCCGTCGTAGAGGGCGAGCATCAGCAGCAGCAGCGGCTGGGAGGCCAGGGTCTCGTGGCGGATGACGATGTCGGTGGGGAGCGGCAGCAGGCCGCGTTCGGTGAGGCGCATCTCGTTGACGCCGTTCCACAGGTCGAGCCAGCGTTCGATCTGGGCGCGGTCGAAGGGCTCCAGGCGCAGCACCACCGAGCCGTCCGGGTAGCGGGCCCGGTCGGCGACGGCGGTCCGGCTGGTGACCAGCGTGTACACGGGCCGCCCCTGGTCGGCCTCGCGCTGCTGGAAGCGGGCGAGGCGGGTGAGGAAGTCGGACTGGCTGACCCCGGTGGCCTGGAGCAGTTCGTCGAAGCCGTCGAAGAGGAGGACGGGGACGGCGCCGCCCGCCGCGCGGACCAGCTCGGGCCAGGTGGCGCGCTCGCCGGTGCCGGCCCGGATGGCGTGCTCGATCTGGTCCTGGACATCGGTGTCGGCGGGCACTTCGCGCAGGATGATCCGCACCGGGAGGAAGCCGGCGGTGGACAGCCGGGCGGCGAGGATCTTCGTCAGGACGGACTTCCCGGCGCCGGGCTGGCCGAGGACGACGAGCGGGGCGTGGGTGCCCGCGAGGGAGGTGAGGGTGCCCGCCAGGTACTCGGTGAGGTCGGTGCGGACCCGTACGTCCTCCCACCACTCCTCCTCGGCGGGGCCGACGGGGTCGTCGGCGACCTGGCGGACCCGGAAGCCGGGGTCGACGTAGCCCTTGCCGAGGGTGGGCAGGGCCACCCCGGCGGGGGCCTGGCCCTCGGCGAGGATGGCCCGTTCGAGGGCGGCCCGGTAGCCGGTGGCGAGCGCGTCGGCGACGCTGTCCAGGGGGCGGTCGGCGGTCAGCCCGGCGAGCGCGGTCTCGATCCCGGTCAGCGCCCGGCGCAGTGCGGTACGGGTGGCCTGGTGCTCGGTCTGCCCCGACCAGAAGCCGAACTCGGGGACGTCCTGGGCGAGGCGCGCGTACAGCTCCTCGTACCGGTCGAGGGCCCGGCCGAGGAACGGCCCGTCGAAGAGGGCGCCGTGGGTCGCCTGCCGCTGGCCGTCGGAGAGCCGCTCCCAGACGGCGAGGCCGCTGAGGAACATCAGCAGCCGGTTGGAGCAGCGGTCGTACCAGATCTCCAGGTCGCGCAGGACGCTCTCGTAGGGGCGGTGGGGCGCGGGCCGGGGCAGGGACGCCATCGGCAGCCGGTCGAGCAGGTCGCCGCTGCCGCCGTCGCCGACGACGGTCAGCTGTTCGTCGCGGGTCAGCTCCAGGTCGGCGAGCCGGAAGGGGAGTTCGACCTCGCCGAGGACCTCGAAGTAGGCGGTGATCACCAGTACGGTGTGGGCGGCGGCGAGCCGCTGGGTGCGGGTGGCGCGGTCGGCTCCGGCGAGCCGGTCGCCCAGGCCGGTGGTCAGATCGCGCCCGAGGCGCAGGATCCTGCCGCGCGCGTCGAACATGGTGAGCACGGCGTCGCTGACTCCGCCGGTGGCCAGCGCCAGCGCGCCGCCGAGCGCCCGGTCGGCGGCGACGAGCCCGCTGCCGTCACCGGTGAGGATCGCGACCGCGTCCCTGTAGTCGAGCAGCCTCCGCCCGCGCACCGGACCACCCCTTGCCTCGCCGTACCGCGTTCGGCGTCCGGTCTACCACGGTGGGTGGACGCCGCGCGGGTCAACGGGCCATCAGGGGCGGCGATGTGCCGGGAAGCACACCGCCGCCGGTGGGCGGGGCCGGGTGCGCGGACGGACGCCGGGTCAGCGGCCCCGGGCGCGCGGATGGCCGTGGCCGACGCGGATCTCGTCGATCTGGAGCTGCCGGTGGAAGCGGGGTACGGACGCGCTCGCCCAGGTGCTGTCGACATCCAGCCGGATCAGGCGGGCGCGGTGGTCGCCGAGGTCGATGAAGCGGACGCCCCGGGCGCTCTCCAGGACCCCGGCGCGGACGGTCTCCCACGTGGTGCCGTCCCGGCTGAGGGAGACGCGGTAGTCCTTGATACGGGCGGAGTCCTCGGCCCGGCCGAAGGTCTCCCGGTTGTACGTGGGGGACCACTCGCGCTGCTGGACCGCCAGGAAGCGGGCCTTCCGTACCCGTCCGAGATCGAGGGTGACGGTGACGGGGACCTGGGCGGCGGAGTCCCAGTAGGTGGTGAAGTCGCCGTCGCTCAGGGCCCCGGCGGGGAAGCCCTCCTTCTGGGAGGTGGCGCCGGCCCGCACGGACCGGGCCGGGTGGAGGCCCTCGCGGCGGCGGTGGGTGTCCACGGTGAAGACGGTGTCGTAGGGGTCCCAGCGGGTGACGCCCTTGATGGTGAGGGTGCCGTCGCGCTGGTCGAAGGCCATGCGCTCGCCGGTGCGCAGATCGGTGACGCGCCGCACCCGGTGGCCGTTGTCGCGGATGCGGATCTCGTCGGCGGTGGCGGGCCGGGTCGTCACATGGACATAGGAGCGGGTGCGGTCCGCACGGCTGACGGTGAGATAGCCGTACGCGCCGTCGTTCCAGGCGCCGGGCTGCATCCCGCCGTGCATATAGCCGCCGCCGTCGACACCGGAGAGCGACTTCCAGATCGGCGGCAGATAGTCCTGCATGAAGTCGGTGAACCGCTGCTGCTGCGGCGGGAAGCGGCCGTCGACCATGGCGGTCAGGTTCATCAGCGACTTGATGGACGTGCCGGCGTTGGCGACGTAGCGGCCGACGTTGAGCCCGGTGGACACCGGCCGGTCCTGGCCGTCGTACCACCAGGCGCCGGTGTCGGGGACCTTGTAGCAGGACTCCGTCAGCCGGGGCATCGGGGTCCAGATCGCGGAGGGCTGGTCGTAGGGCGGGACCATCCCGGTCTTCTGCTCATGGGAGACCATGTCCATGGCAGGAGTGTCCTCGTTGTTGTTGCTGAGCGTCATGTCCGGGCGGAGCCGGCGGATCTGCTCGTAGAGGCCGTGCTGCTCCCAGTACTCGTTGTCGTTGTCGATCCAGAAGCCGGAGAGCTTCGGGTACTCCCGCATGACCTCGAAGAACAGGTCATAGGAGTACTCGCCGAAGCCGGGGCGGGTGGTGAGGTCGACCGGGCGGCCCTTGTGGGCGGAGTAGGCGGCCGAGTCGAGGGTGGTGAAGCCCTGCTCGCTGTGCCACTTGGGGTCGTCGGTCATATAGAGGATGACCTCGACGCCCCGGGCGCGCGCGGCGCGGATCAGCTCGCCGAGGATGTCCCGTTCGGTGGCGCAGCTGCCGGGGATCCGCGAGGGCCAGGGGCGGGCGTAGCCGAGGCGGGAGTGGAAGGTGGCGAGGACGATGTAGCCCGCCCTGAGCTTCCTGGCCTCCTCCACCCAGTAGCGGGCGTCGAAGCCGCCGTCGGTGACGGCCCGCTCCCAGGCGCGGCAGTCGCGGTGCAGGGGGCGGGTGAACATGCCCCAGTGCAGGAAGAGTCCGGCGGTGGCGTCGCGGAGCATCCGCTGGCGGGCCGGGTACGCGGGGGCCTGCGGCGGCGCGGCCCCGGTGGCGGCGGGCCGCGCGGGGGCGGCCCGGGGTCCTGCGGCGGAGGGCGTGGCGAGCAGCAGCCCGCCGAGGAGGGCGAGGACGACCGCCCACAGGGGCCCGGTACGGCGGTTCACGGGTACACCACCTCGGATCCGTTGACGAGGACGTCCCGGATCGTCAGATCGCGGGCGAAGCCGATGCTGTTGGGCTGGGCCATGTTGGTGAAGCGGCAGCGGGCGATGTGCACCCCGGTGAAGGGGTCGGAGTCCAGGCCCTCCAGGTTGATGGCGCGGCGGGCCCCGTCGTGGACCATGTCCTCGACCCGGATGTCCCGGATGACCGCGGGCCTCCCGCCCTGCTGGCCGCCGTAGCGGGTGGTGAGGTAGACGCAGTCCCGGTCGATGGCCCGCCCGGTGAAGCGGCGCACGTACACGCCCTCGATGGAGCCGCCGCGCTTCTTGTTGGTCTTGATGAAGACGGGGTGGCGGGGGTTGAAGCGGCCGGGGAAGTCGAGCGGGTTGATCCGGCAGTCCTCGGCGAACACATTCCGTACCCCGCCGGACATCTCGCTGCCCACCGCGATCCCGCCCCAGCGGCCGGAGAAGACGCAGTCGCGGACGACGATGTCCTCGCTGGGGACGCCGACGCGGTGGCCGTCCTCGTCGCGGCCCGACTTGACCGCTATGGAGTCGTCCTCGGTGTGGAAGCGGCAGCCCGTGATGAGCATGTCGGAGGTGCACTCGGGGTCGACGCCGTCGCTGTTGTTGATGCGGCCGACGACATCGACGTTCCGGAGGGTGACATTGCGGCAGAGGACCGGGTGGATCGTCCACATCGGGGGTTCCAGGATGGTGACGTCCTGGATCAGGATGTTCCGGCAGTCGTAGAACTGGATCATGTTGGGCCGCAGATGGTGGCCGTCGCCGAAGATCCGTTCCGCGACGGGTACGCCCTCGGTGCCCATGCGGCGCAGCTCGGCCTGGTCGGCCAGGGCGTTGCCGCCGGGGTCGCGCCAGCTCTTCCAGGGGCCGTCCATGCCCTGTCCGTCGAGGGTGCCGGGGCCGGTGATGGCGATGTCGTGCCGGCCCCGGGCGTAGACGAAGGACGAGTAGTTCCAGCACTCGGTGCCCTCCCAGCGGGTGAACACCGCCGGGAGGTAGTCCTTCGGGTCCTTCGAGAAGAGGATCGTGCCGCCGCTTTGGACATGGAGTTCCACATTGCTGCGCAGATGGACGGCGCCGGTGAGGAACCGGCCGCGCGGGACGACGACCCGGCCGCCGCCGGCCTGGTGGCAGGCCTTGATGGCGTCCCGGAACGCCTTGGTGTTCTTGGTGCGGCCGTCGCCGACCGCGCCGTGGCGGGTGATGTCGAAGCGGCGGCCGGGGAAGGTGGGGGGACGGATCCGGGCCAGGATCTCCGGGACCCGCTCCCAGGGGTCGCGGGCGAGGCGGTCGACGGTGCTCCGGGCCGCTGCGGCGCCGGGCGCGAGGACGGGCGGGAGCAGCCCGGCGGCGCTCACCGTGCCCGCGACCGCGAGGAAGGTGCGTCGGCTGGTGGAGGGTGTGGACACAGGTCGCCTCTCAGTCGGTCGGCCGGGGGACGGCGATGTTGTCGTAGCGGTCCCAGCCCTGGGAGATCCGGGTGCGGTACTTGTCGGCCTCGGCGGCGTCGCGGATCCATTCCCACTCGCCGGTGGCGCCCTGCTCGGGGTGGGCCCGCATCTCGGCCGTGATCCGCCCGGCCTCGTCGAGACCGGCCCAGATCAGCCGCTGGAGCTTCCCGGTGCGGTGTTCGGCGCCCCGGGTCCAGACGCGGTAGCCGAAGTAGGCGGCGCTGATGGCCTCGTGGAGGCGGGCGGTGAGCACGGTGCGTTCGAAGTACGCGGCGAGCTGCGCGTAGTGGGCGGGGGCCAGGTCGCGTTCGGCCCGCCGGATGTCGCGCAGTGCGGCGCGGGCCACTGTCACCCCGTACCGCTTCTCCTTGAGCACGTCGCGGAGGTAGGCGGTGTTCATGGTGTTGCGGTCGGTGAGCCAGCCGTTGGCGAGGGCGTGGGGGTTCTCGCGGCGCATCACGGCGGAGGTCTTGCAGTAGGCGGGGGCGAGGTGTTCGATCACCCCGGTCCAGAAGTGGTAGCGCTTGTTCACCGTGTGGCGGACGACGGTGTACGGGGGTTCGATCCACTTGCCGGAGTTGCTGCGGTCCCAGCTGTTGCAGTACGGGTCGTAGTCGAGCCGGGAGTGGTTGGCGTTGTTGGTGCCGAGGGTGTACATGACCGAGGTGATGATCTCGGTGGAACGGGCGAGGGCGGCGCCGACCCGGTCGGCCGCGCGCCGGCCGTAAGCGCGGGCGGCCCATGCGCGGTAGAGCGCCTTCGGCCGTACGCGGGGGTCGCGGTCGGCGCGGGCGAGGGCGTAGAGGTTGATCTCGCCGGGGGTGCCGGTGATCCGGGACTCCTGGTAGCGGTCGGTGCGTGCCACATAGCCGATGACGTTCGGCTGTCGCTGGTAGTAGCGCAGCCGGCCGATGTGGTCCTCCAGCAGGGCGCCCGCGATCTTCCCCTGGCCGTGGTACTCGCCGGTGGTGTCGTACTCCACGAGGACGGGCCGCCCGATCCGGGTCACGGTGGTGTCCACGGGGTGGGTGAGGAAGAAGTCGTGCGGCATCGCCTTGATCATGACCTTGGCGGCCCGGTTCTCCACCAGGTCGATCGCCTTGATGGTGCGCTCCATCTCCTGCGGGAAGTAGCCGAAGGTGCGCAGGTAGAGGCCGAGTCCGCGTTCCTCGTCGACGACGTCGGCGACCTGGTCGACCAGATACGCGAGCTTGGCCTCCTCGGTCAGCAGCCGGGTGGAGTGCTGGCGCTCCACGCGGGCGCCGGTCTCGATGAAGGTGAGGACCACGGCGTCGATGTCGGGGACGAGGTCGAGCATCTCCCGGTAGTCGTTCCTGAACCACTCCCAGAAGGCGGGGTTGTCCAGGTCGATGGTGCCGCCGGGGCCGGTGCGGAAGCGCTCGGGGTAGTAGTCGAGCCGGTAGAGGGCGTGGTCCCAGATCGCCACCTCGCCGATGCCCTTCCGGTGGGCGGCGGCGGTGATCCGATTGGCCTGGACGCGGCGCCGCTCCTCCCGTACCTGGCGGAGGTCGTGCACGATGTGGTGGCTGATCTGGAGGTGGTTGATCCGGTACTGGGGTGCGGCGGCCAGGATCTCGTCGGCGCCCCGGTCGCTGTCGGAGAGGATGGTCCAGCCGCGGACGGCGCCGGGCCGGTGGGTGGGGGTCCCGGCGGTCGCGTTGGTCCCGGTGGTCCCGGCGGTCGCGGTGGGCTGGGCGGCCCCGGCCAGGACCAGTACGGCGGCGGCCAGCACGGCGGCCCATGGCCGTGAGATCATGCCCATGACACTCCTCATGGCATCTCGACCCCGTTCACGGTGACCTGGTGCCGGGTCAGACCGTCGGTGAAGACGACGGTGTCGGGCCCCCGCACCCCCGTGAAGTCGCACCGGGAGAGCCGGACCCCGCGCAGCCGGTCCGTCTCAAGGCCCACCAGGTTGAGCACCGCGCGGGCCCCGTCGATCGTGGTGTCGGAGAGCTGGATGTTCCTGACGGAGACGGGCAGGGTGCCGCCCTCGCCGTTGTTGTAGTCCATGGTGACGAAGAGCACGTCGCGCTCCACGGCCCGGCCGGTGAAGCGCCGCACGTACACCCCGTCGATGAAGCCGCCCCGCTTCCGGCTCGCCTTCAGATAGACGGGGTACTTCACGGGATAGTGGCCGGGGAAGTCGGGCGGGTTGATCCGGCAGTCCTCCGCGAAGACGTTCCGTACCCCGCCGGACATCTCGCTGCCCACGGTGACGCCGCCCCAGCGGCCCGAGAAGTCGCACTTCTGGACGACGATGTCCTCGCTCGGTACGCCGACCCGGTGGCCGTCCTCGTCCCGGCCCGCCTTCACCGCGACGCAGTCGTCGTTGGTGTTGAAGCGGCAGCCGGTGATGCGGACGAGCCGTGAGGCCTCGGGGTTCACGCCGTCGGTGTTGTGCAGCAGGCTCTCGACCGTGATGTTCCGGACCGTCACATTGACGCTGAGCACCGGATGGACGGTCCACATCGGCGGGTCGACGATGGTCAGATCGCTCACCAGGACGTCCCGGCACCGGTTGAACTGGATCATCTGCGGCCGCAGATGGCGGCCGGCGCCGAAGACCCGGTCCGCGACGGGCACGCCCTCGCTGCCCATCCGCCGCAGCAGCCGCTGATCGGGGCCCTGGAGGGTCCCGGTGCGGTACCAGCTCTCCCAGGGGCCCCGGCGGGCCTGCCCGTCCAGGATCCCCGATCCGGTGACGGCGACCCCGCGCTGTCCGTGGGCGTAGATCAGGGGGGAGTAGTTCCAGCACTCGGTCCCCTCCCAGCGGGTGCGGACGGCGGGCAGGAAGTCGGCGGGGTCGGGGCTGAAGGCGAGGATCCCACCCTCGCTCACCTGGAGGTCCACCCCGCTGCGCAGGTGGATCGCCCCGGTGACGAACCGCCCGGCGGGGACGACGACATGGCCGCCGCCCGCCCGGTGGCAGGCCCCGACCGCGGCCCGGATCGCGGCCGTGTTCAGGGTGGTGCCGTCGCCGACGGCCCCGAACCGGGTGATGTCGAACCAGCGGCGGGGGAAGCGGGGCGGCCGGATCCGGGCGAGGATGCCCGGCACCCGGCTCCAGCCGGACGGGGCGGCCCCGGCGGCAGGTCCGGCGGCGGTTGCGGGACCGGCGGCGGATGCGGGACGAGCAAGGGGCAGGACGGAGCCCGCCGCCAGCGCGCCGCCGGCCGCGAGGGCCGAACGGCGCGAGGGGTGCGGATGCATGGCGCGTCACCTCTTCACCAGGGGTACGGGGTCGTCAGCGGGCTCGCCGGTCCTCCTGCACCCGGGTCACCAGCTGGGTCGGGTTCACACAGCGCAGCGCGATCACCAGCAGCACCAGCATCGACCCTTGCTGAACGGTGACTCAGTGGAAGGGACATGGCGTCAGGCATCCCTCTAGGTGAGATAGCGCTTACTCAGCCCTGTGCCCGAACAAGGTCCACCCCACCCGGCGCACTGTCAAGAGAGTGCGCCGGTGGAACTGCGGACCCGCAGCTCGACGGGGATGGTCTCGGGCTCGATGTCCTCGCCCCCGGCCATGATCCGGCCCAGCGCCTCCCCCGCCGCCTGCCCCAGCCGGTCGCGCGGAACCGCTACCGTCGTCAGCGGCGGGGCGGCGAAGCGGGCCATGTCGATCTCGTCGAATCCGGTCAGCGAGATGTCGTCGGGGACCCGCACCCCCAGCTCGGAGAAGCGGGCCAGCACCCCGAGGGCCACGAAGTCGTTGTACGCGATCACCGCGGTCGCCCCGCTCTCCAGCGCCGCGGGCGCCACCGCGTACCCCTCGTCCGTGGTGGAGCCGCAGGGCAGCGTGACCACGTCGAGGCCGAACGCCTCCGCGCCGGACAGCGCCCGCAGCCGCTCGCCGTTGGCCCACGCGTGCCGGGGGCCCTCCAGATAGAGCACCCTGCGGTGCCCGAGCCGGGCCAGATGGCCGCAGAGCGCCATGATCCCCCGGAAGAAGTCCACCGTGATGGAGTGCAGCGCCAGGCCCTGCACCTGACGGTTGGTGACCAGCAGCGGGGTGCCCCGGCCCGCCATCGCCGCCAGGTCGGCGCGGGGCATCCGGGGCGAGCAGAGCAACAGCCCGTCCGCGTACCGCAGCAGGTCCTCGGTCAGCTCCCGCTCCACCGCCGGGTCCTCGTTGGAGTCCATGACCAGCACCCGGCCGCCCGCCGAACGGGCCACGGCGGACAGCGCCTTGATGATGTCGTGGAAGTAGGGATTGGCCAGATCGGGCACCAGGACGCCGATGGTCCCCGAGCGGCCGCGCGCGAGGCCCTGCGCGGCGGCGCTGGGCCGGTAGCCGAGGTCGTCCATGGCGGATCGGACCCGCTCGGCGAGGCCCGGGGCGACGGTGTCCACGCCGTTGAGCACCCGGGAGACGGTCGCGACGGACGCCCCGGCCTCCCGCGCGACATCGGCGATCGTGATGCGTTTCGCTCGCTTCGCACGCTTCGAGGCAACCATCAGGACCGCTCTCCTCGGGGGCACACTGCTTGCGCACGGCTGACACACCGGTGAGAAACCGGTTTCCCGCCTCCAGGAACGTAGCAGAGTCCGGGGCGGCAGGAACCGGCACTGCGCGCAATGACCCCTGGCGGGACGGCTGTTGGCGCTCTCTTGCCGTCGCGGGACCCCCGGCGGGGACGCCCTGGGACGCGGGCCCCTCCCCCGTAGCGGAATCCTTCTACCGAAGGCGTCCCCTACGGGGTGATGACCGCCTGCTGCCTCCTCTGCCGGCCCGGGGCCCGCTGCTCGCCGTGGTCACGGTCGCCCGCTGCCGCCGGCGCCGTGCCCAGTCATCCGTGGTCAGGTCCGGGGGGCGCAGGTCAGCCGGGGGGCCGCCCAGTCGATGCGGTCATAGCGGTGGGTGTCGGGGCCGATCGTGCCGACCAGCCGCAGATAGCGGGCGCCCCGCAGCTCCGCGCTGAGCGAAACGGCCGGATCGCGCCAGGTCAGCAGCCCGCTGTCGGCCCGTTTGACGCCGTCCGCCCAGATCTGTGCCGTCGCCGTGCCCTGCTCGGGCTCGCGCGGGTCGCGCTCGTCGTCGATGCCGACGTCCGTGGTCAGACCGGTGCAGCGGCCGTCGAGGAAGTAGACGAGCTGGACGGGGGCGTGGGTGCCGAGCCCCTTGTCGTAGCGGACGCCGTTGACGGTCAGCGCCCGGCCGTCCCCGCCCCTCGGCCCGCCGTTGGACATGTCCCGCTCCACCGGCCCGTATCCGTTGCTCGCCCAGGCCCAGGCGAGGTCGCCCAGGTCCGAGACGCCGGCCGGGACCGGCGCGGGCACGGTCAGGGTGTCGCCGCTGGTACGCCGTACCGCGCCCTGCCCCAGGGCCCGGTAGCCGAGGGCCGCGTCCAGGCGCGCGGCGGAGCCCGGGGGCGCGTCGCCGGGGGCCCGGACCCGCCAGCGCGTGGTCAGGGTCCGCCCCGGCGGGAGCAGCGCGGCGCGCGCCGGGTCGAGTGCCCGTGCCGTCCATCCGGCGGGCGCGGCCAGCTCCAGCCGCGCGGCGAACAGCGGCAGCCGCCCGTCGTTGCGTACGGAGGTCGTCGCGGTGACGGTCCGGCCGGCGGGGACGATGTTCCCGGGGATCCCCTCGGCGTCCGGCGGCAGTTCCAGACCGAGGGTCGCGGCGGGCGGGGCCTGCCACCAGTCGGCGCCCGCCCTGACCCGGTAGACGGCGGTGGCGTGCGCCGGGAGGCTCGCGCTGATCCGGCCGGTGGTGTGGGACTCCCGCCCCTCCCACAGATCGCGGATCACATGGCCGGCCCCGCGGGGCAGCCCCAGTTCGGCGGCGGTGGTGGAGACGGTGGCGGTCTGGTCGGTCTCGTTGAACAGCGCGACCGCGAGATCGCCGCCCCGCAGCGGCTTGGCGAGGACCCAGTGGCCGCCCTCGCCGCGCACCACCCGGGCCTGGACGCCCAGCGGGTCCTGGTCGACGGCGATGACCTCCCGGTTGGCGAGGATCCGCAGTGTCGCCGGGGTCGCCTTGCGCAGGTCGGTGCCGATCAGCAGGGGCGCGGCCATCATGGCCCAGAGGCTGAAGTGGGAGCGGTACTCGGTGTCCGTCATCCCGCCGTTGCCGACCTCCAGCATGTCGGGGTCGTTCCAGTGGCCGGGGCCGGCGTACCGGTCGAGCGGGGCGTTGGCCTTGAACAGGGTCAGCGCGGACTGCCAGCTGTCGTTGATGTCGCCGGTGGTGCGCCACAGATGGCCGACGTCCTTCCCCCACTCCCAGGGCTTGTTCTGGCCCCATTCGCAGAGCGAGTAGACGATGGGGCGGCCGGTGGCGCGCAGCGCGTCCCGCATCTTCGTGTACCGCTCCAGGGCGGGCCGGCCCTGGTTGTTGCAGTTGTCGTACTTGAGGTAGTCGACGCCCCAGTCGGCGAAGGTCCGGGCGTCGATCTCCTCGTGGTCGAGGGCGCCGGGCATGGTCCGGGCGCAGGTCAGGGTGCCGGCGCTGGTGTAGATGCCGAACTTGAGGCCCTTGGAGTGCACATAGTCCGCGAGGGCCTTGATCCCACTGGGGAAGCGGACGGGGTGGTGGGTGAGGCGGCCGTTCGCGTCCCGTGACTCGGCGGCCCAGCAGTCGTCGACGTTGACGTACTCGTACCCGGCGTCCTTGAGGCCGGTGGAGACGAACAGGTCGGCGGTGTCGCGGATCATCTTCTCGTCGATGGCGCAGCCCGTGGAGTTCCAGTTGTTGAAGCCCATGGGCGGGGTGGGCGCCAGGCCGTCCGGGAGCCGGGGGGTGGTGGCCGGGGCGCGGGCGGCGGGCTCCCGTGCGGTGGGCTCGGCGGGGGCGGCCTGGGCGGGGGCGGCGAGCGGGGTGGAGACCATCACGAGCCCCAGGAGTCCCACCAGGGGCCGGAGAGACGCACGCATACGTTCCCTCTCTGTCGGATCTGTCGGTCTGCCTGTCGATCTGCCTGTTGATCGGTCGGCCTCTCGGCCTCTCGGCCTGTCGGTCTATCGCGTCGATCGGTACCGTGCTCGGACCTCGGCGGGGCTCAGCGCCCGGTCGAGGAAGGCCAGGTCGTCCATGCGGCAGGAGCAGGGGTTGCCCTCGCGGGTGTTCTGCGGATAGCTGCCGCCGATCTTGATCCCGCGCGGGTCGCTGGGGGACGCGGTGTCCGGCTCGGGCGGCCCCGCCAGCGCCCACGGGTCGCCGGGGACGACCAAGGAGCCGGTCAGCGGGCGGCCGTCGCGGTAGAGGGCCATGGCGCCGGTGTCGAAGTCGAAGGTGGCCGCCAGATGGACCCAGCGGCCGTGCGGCAGCAGCTGCCGCCAGTCCGCGTCGGCGGCGAAGGTCTGGGAGCCGGCCCCGTCGGCCCGGCGGCCGAGGGCGACCAGTCTCAGCACCCCGTCGACCTTGATCAGTTCCAGCAGGGCACGGACGTCGTGGCCCTGCGAGGTGCCGGAGAGGATCCCGGCGAGGCCGACCGCGCCGTAGTGGTCGGTGGGGTCGGCGGACTGGGAGTTGGGCGCGGGCAGCTCGCCGACCGGCTTGAACCAGCCCATGACGGTCGCCTCGCGGGCGCCGTTGAAGGCCCGCAGCGATGCCACGCCGGCCGGGTCGTACACCCCGGCCTTCCAGTCGTCATTGCCCCGTTCGGCGGGTGTCACCTGCCGGGTTTCGAGGACCCGGCCGCGTACGGGGTCGCGGACCCGCATCAGCTCCCCGCCGTTGACGAGCCGCAGGGCGGTGCCGGAGCGGCCGAGGTCCCGTTCCCGGCCGGGGTCGCCGGGGACGGGGTGGGCGAAGTCGTAGAACGCGACGAGGTGCCGCCCGACACCCCCATCGGGTACGGCCCCGGGCCTGGCCGGTGGCCCGGCGACGGCGGAGCCGGGCACCAGCGGCGGCAGGAGCAGCGCGAGCGCCGCCGTGACCAGGGCGGCCCGGCGCACGGACGGACACACGGACGGACACACGGACGGGCCCCGCCGGGCCTCACGGGACGGTGACCACATCGGTCACCTTCCAGATCCGCCCATTGGCCTTGGAGAGCACATACAGCGCGCCGGAGCGGTCGGTGCCGAACCGGAGGTCGACCCGGCTGTGCCCGGCCAGATCGCGCATCGTGGTCGGCAGGCCGGTGGCACCGTCGACGAGCGGCAGCTGATACGTGGTCGCCGGCGGCCCGCCCCGGCGCATCTCCCGCACGTCCGACGCGAGGATCCGCCCGCCGACACCCTCCGCGTACACGTACACGCCGTGCAGTTCGGGGATCTGCCACCCCCGCTGGACGAAGCCGCCGACCAGTGCGCTGCCACTGTCGCCGCAGGGCCGGTCCGCGCGCGGGGTGTGGTCGAAGGCGGCAACGGGATAGGTGTACCCGTACCGGGCGTCGTCGGCGGGCAGCGGGAAGACCCCGCAGGTGGGGTTGTCCGCCTTGCGGTAGACGAACGGGCCCTCCCGGTTGCTCCAGCCGAAGTTGTCCCCGGGCCGCACCTCGTACACCGCCTCCACCCGGTGCTCACCGACGTTCCCCACGAGCAGCTGCCGCCGGCCGCCGGTGTCCCAGCTGAAGCGGTGCGGATTGCGCAGCCCGTACGCGTAGATCTCGCCGAGCGTGGCCGCCCCGGCGGGGTCCCGGGCGAACGGATTCGCGGGCGGTACGCCGTACTTGCCACCGGGCCCGTCCGTACCCGCCGGGTCGATCCGCAGGATCTTCCCCTGGGGTACGGCCAGATCCTGCGGCACGGTCCCGCCGGCGCCCGCCGCGCCGTCGCCGGCCCCGATGTACAGCAGTCCGTACTCGGCGCTCCCGGGCGCGGCGTTGGGGTTGAAACCGATTTCCTGGATGGTGTGGTAGGTGTTCGCGAAGCCGAGCCGCAGGACCTCGCGGCGGGTCCCGCCGAAGGTCCCGGCCCGGGGATCGGCGGCGGTCCACTGAGTGACGACACTGTGCAACCGGGCCCCGGCCGGCGCGGGCAGATCGGGCACCTTGGTGGTGAGCGCGGCACGGCCCTCGGTGTGCACGGTGTAGAAGACGCCGTTGCGCGCGAACGCCGGGTGGAAGGCGACCGCACCCAGTCCGCTGCCGAGCCCCTGATGGGACCAGAAGTCGGGGCCGACGGCGGCGGCGACGTCCAGATAGGGGCGGGAGGCACCCGTACGGTCGAGGAAGTGCAGGATCCCGTTGAGATCGGGGACGAAGAGCCGCCCGGACCGGTCGGGCACCTCACCGAGATGGGTGATCCGGGCCCAGCGCTTGAGCCGCGCGTCCGTGGGCGGCGGCACCGACTCGGACCTGGGGAGCGTGGCGAACTCGGTGAGCACCAGCGCCTGGCGGGAAGGCGTCGGATCGGGCAGCGGATCCGCGATGGGCACCTCCTCCGCCGCCTGCGCGGACGGCGCGACCAGCGCGACGAGCAGGGCCCCGGCCAGTAACGCCGTCCGGGCTCTTCGTGGCTTGGGCATCCCGTTCACCTCATCGGTCGGGGGCAAGCACGGCAAGCGCTTGCGGAAAGCGCTTTCCCGACAAGCTACAAACCAGAGTTGGCTTCGGCAAGACCTCGGTTCGGTACGGGAACCGCCCTTCGACTCACGCGCGATGGCGGGTGAAGGACACCCCGTCCGCCGAGCGGACCAGCTCCGGGTCCGACCCCAGGGCGTGTTCCGCCACCCGCGCGACCACCGACGCCGGGATGTCGTCCAGCCCGTACGTGCCGTGCGTGTCGTGCGGGAGGACGACATCGAAGCCGTGCGCGACGGCGCCCGCCGCCGTCGCGCTGACGCACATCTCGGAGAGGACCCCGGCGACGACGACCCGCCGCACGCCGCGTTCCGTCAGCAGCGCGGCGAGGCCGGTGCCCTCGAAACCGTCGTCGCCGTCCTTGGCGACGACGTGCTCGCCGGCGGACTCGGCCACGGGCAGCAGGAGTTCCCAGCCGGGGGTGCCCGGCTCGTCGGCCGCGCCCGGTTCGCCGTCGTTGCGGAGGTGGACCACCAGGGCGCCCGCCGCGCGCGCCCGGCCCACGAGGGCGGCCAGCCGAGCGGTGAGCGCCGGCGCGCCGGGGACGGCGTCGGCTCCGGTCAGGAACGCGGTCTGCGCGTCGACCACGATCAGCGCCTGCGCGGGGTCCGCCCGCTCCCGGTACGGCACGGAGATCCAGGCGCCCGCGCGGACGAAGCCCCCGCCGGCCTCCCGGGCCGCGCGCTCCCGCTCGGACACGGTCACCACCTCGTACGATCCATGATCCTTCCACCGTAGCCGACCGGCGCAAAGCCACCGGGCGGCGACCGGATGCGACGGCGCCTCCTTTACGGGCCGTTGGGGCGCGCCTACCCTCCAAAGGCATGTTCCTGACCAGTGCACGACGCCCCCGCAGAGCCCCGCTGCTCGCCGCGAGCGCCCTGCTGGTGGGCTCTCTGTCGCTGAACGCAGCCCCGTCGGCCGCCGCCGGGCAGATGACCGGCCCCGATGTGCGGGCCGCCGCCGAGGTCGTGCCCGTGCAGATCACCGGGCCGGCGGAGAAGCGGTTCAATCTGATCCTGATGGGCGACGGCTACACGGCCGCCGAACTGCCCGCCTTCCGGGCCGACAGGGAACGGCACCTCCAGGTGCTGTGGTCGCTGGAGCCCTTCGCCTCCTACCGTTCGTACATCAACGTCTGGGCGGTGGAGGTCCCGTCGGCGGAGTCCGGCGTGGACTGCGATCCGCGCCTGGACTCGCCCCGCCGGGACACCGCGCTCGGCATGGCCTTCTGGGCGGGCTGCGACCCGGCGGCCGTCCAGCGGGCGCTGACGGTGGACACCGGCGCGGTGGACGCGCTCGCCGCCCTCGTCCCCGGGGCGAGGGCGGCGAACCGCCAGATCGTGGCTCTGGCCAACAGCACCACGTACGGCGGTACCGGCGGCACCCACGCCACGGCGTCCGGCGGCAACGCCCTCTCCTCGCTGATCACCCCGCACGAGCTGGGCCACACCCTGGGCGGGCTCCAGGACGAGTACGACTACTACGCGCGCGGCGTCCCCGGCGGCGCCCACTCCGGCGGTGAGCCGGCGTCCGCGCACCACACCGTCCTGACCGAGCGGCAGATGCGGGAGCGGCGGGTCAAGTGGTGGCGCTGGCTGGGCGAGCGGAGCGAGTCGGGCGGGGTGATCGGCCGGTACGAGGCCGGGCTCTACCGCACCCAGGGCGTCTGGCGGCCGAGCAGGCACTCGATGATGAAGACGCTGGGGTACGCCTTCGACCAGGTCAGCCGGGAGATCATGGTCCAGCGGATCGCGCAGCGGGTGGATCTGCTCCAGGGGCACACCGCGAACGGCGCCCCGGTCGGTAACGACCGGGTGCTGTGGGTGGACACGCTGCATCCGGACGGCGGGGAGCTGTCGGTGGTGTGGCGGGTGGACGGCCGTCCGGTGCCGGGTACGGGCCGCGCGCGGACGCTGGATCTGCGGGTGCTCGGTCTGCGGCCGGGCCGGCACACGGTGACGGCGACGGTCACCGACCCGACGCCGTTCGTCCGGGACCCGGCGATCCGGGGTTCGGCCGCGCTGACCCGTACCGTCTCCTGGTCGGTGGATCCGGCGCTCACCACCGCGTACCGGTGGGTCCCGGCGGTCTTCACGACGCACACCGCGACCGACGCCCCGGTGGGGACGCGGACGGTGGTGTACGCGGACACCACCCATCCCGACGACCGCACCCCGGCGGTGCTGTGGGAGCTGGACGGCCGCCCGGTGCCGAACCCGGGCAACGACCGGGACCTGGATCTGCGTTCACTGCAACTGCCCCCCGGGAGCCACCGGCTGACGGCCCGGATCGCCGGCACCGCCGAGTCGCTGGCCTGGACCGTGGACGCGACCCCCGCCGGGGCGGCGCACGAGTTGTCCGAGCCGCTGCGGACGGTCGAGCGGCCGGGGCGGCCGGTGGAGTACGTCTACGACGGGCCGTTCACGATGAAGCTGACGGCCGGGGACGACGGCGGCGGGGCCGTGGTGATCGAGTTCCGGGTCGACGGCGACGGCTGGCAGACGTACTACGGCTGGCCGACGGACGCGAGCGCCCCGTATCTCTTCACCCCGTCGGGGACGGTGCTCGACGGCCTGGTCCACGGCAAGCTGGGCACCCATCGGGCCGTCCCCTGGGACGACGCCACTCCCGACTACGGAACGCATACGATCGAGTACCGAACGATCGATTCATCGGGTAATATCTCTCCCGCACGCTCCTTCCTGGCCACCCTCGTGCGGCCGTAGTCGCCTGCCCCGTATACGCGCCGGTCCATGACGGCATGACGACGGCGTGCGGGCAGGAGTGCCCGCACGCCGTCGTCGCGTGGTTGTCGATGGTGAGCGGTGGGGTGACCCTCGGATTCCCTGCCGGATGGTCAGGTGAGGAGGAAGTCCGCCTTCCCCGACTTCGCCCCCTGGATGAACGCTTCGATCTCACCGGCCGTGTAGATCAGCGCGGGGCTCTCCGGGTCCGCCGACTGACGCACCGCCACCCGGCCGTCGGCGAGCTTCATGGTCTCGACGCAGTTCCCGCCGTTGCCACCGCTCCACGGCTTGTGCCAGCCGGCCTCGCCGAGGTCGGTGGCCGGCATGCCGTTGTATATCTGATCCATTCACAGCTCCTTGCGAAGACCCCTCAGGATCTCCTTCGTGCGTTGTGCAGTCGCGGCCTGAGCCGCCATGCGGTCCAGGACCTCCAGGTGCGAGGCGACCTCGGGGCGCGCGTCGAGATAGACCGCGCCCGTCAGGTACTCGCTGTAGACCATGTCCGGGAGCTCGGGGACGGCGAACCGGAACAGCACGAACGGGCCGTAGGTGCCCGGGTGGTGGCCGGTCGCGAACTCCGCGATCTGCAAGGTGACATGGGGCAGGTCCATGCCGTCGAGGAGCCTGTCGATCTGGCCCCTCATGACATCGGGACTGCCGACGGGCCTGCGGAGGACCGTCTCGTCCATGATCACCCACAGCTTGGGCGCCTTGGGCTGGGTCAGCAGCGCCTGGCGCTGCATCCTCAGCGCCACATGGCGCTCGATGTCCTCGGGGTCGGTCTGCCCGACGGCTCCGCTGAGCATGATCGCTCGCGCGTAGCCCTCGGTCTGGAGCAGACCGGGGACGAAGTGGGGCTCGTAGGAGCGGATGAGGCTGGCCGCGCCCTCCAGGCTGACGTACATGCTGAACCAGCCCGGCAGCACATCGTGGAACCGCTGCCACCAGCCGGGCTTGTTCGCCTCCTCCGCCAGCTCGATGAAGCCGCGCGCCTCCTCGTCGCCGATCCCGTACGCGCCCAGGAGCAGCTGGACGTACGGGATCTTCAGTGCGACCTCGGCGGTCTCCATGCGGCGGATGGTGCCCGCGGCGACGCGAAGGACCTTGGCGGCCTCCTCGCGCTTGAGCCCGGCGCGCTCCCGCAGGTCCTGCAGGCGCTTGCCGAGGACGACCTGCCCCACGGTGGGGGCGGACCGCGGTTCACTCACTTCGTCGACCTCCCCACGTGCTGTTGCCGAGAAGTCTGCCATGGGCCCGCATCGATGAATACGCCCACTCTGAATTTTTCAGAGTGGGCCTTGCCAAGTTGTCCATTTCAGGGCGACAGTGGTCTGGTGAATCGTGACGCGCTCCACGCACCGCTTCTGGACCCGTGCTCGGGGGTCGACCACCACAGGTACGGCTTCGAGCTGCCGGCGCGCGTCGAGTACGTCTCCAGAGCCCGCCGGCTCGCCCGTGCCCGCCTGGACTGCTGGGGCATCGGCGAGGATGTGCACGACTCCGCGATGCTGGTCCTCTCCGAGCTGGTCACCAACGCCGTGGTGCACAGCGGCAGCCATCTGATCTCCTGCGAGTTGTCGAACGGCGCGGAGCGGCTGCGGATCAGCGTGCGGGACCAGGGCTGCTCGCCCATGGGCCCGCATGTGTGCCACACCCTCGCGGCGGAGGAGCGCGGGCGGGGGCTGCTGCTGGTGGAGGCGGTGTCCGCCGCCTGGGGCGCGCACGAGGCGCACCAGGGGACGGGCCGCACGGTGTGGGCCGAGGTCGCGCGGACGGACCTCGTGCGCGGGGCCCGCCGCGCCGAATTCCCCGGGGCGGTCGCGGGGATGGCCGCGGGGTCCGGTACCACGGCGGTGAAGACGGCCTCGGTGCCCGCCGCGCGTACGGAGTCACGTGCGGAGTCACGGCATCCGGCGGCCGGGCGGGCGGGTGCCGGGCACACCGTGCGCGGTGCGGCGGCCGGGCGGGCTGCGGCCGCCCGGGGGTCGGAGAGACCATGCTGAGGCCCCCGGCACCGCTGCTGACGCCGGGCGGGCGCCCGGAGGCGGAGCGGCCGCTGATCCGGCTGGAGCTGCCGCCGTCGTTCGTGCCCACGCTGGGCTGCGACGCGGTGGGGGTCCCGGCCCGCCATGGACTGGGGCTGCTGGCGCGGCTGCCGCGCAGCGGCTGTGTCTACGCGGACGCCGACTGGTGGTGGTGGATCGTGCCCACCGGCTCCGACGAGGAGCTGACCTGGCCGCTGCCGGCGCACTACGCGCCGGGGGCCCGGGTCCCGGGGGACAGCCCCCAGCTGATCGGCCGCCCCGAGGACGGCAGTCCGTACACGCCGCCCATTCCGCTCTATCTGAACGCCTGCCAGCTGACCGGGGTCGCTCCCCGGTGGGCAGCGGCTGCCGCACCCGGCTGACGCCGCCCGAAGGACCGGCACACCGGCACGTCAGCACGTCGACAGATCAGCACAGCTGCACACCACAGAAGCCAGATTCGCACGGGGGGAGGGGGGAGGGACCAGGCCCCCGCGCGGGGGAAGCCGGGGGCCTGGTCCCGCATCCGGTCCGCGGCCCGCTGCCCCATGGGGGAGGCGGCCGGTGCTCGCGGCCCGGGACGGCGGCACGCCGGAGTTGGGGCTCCGGCGTGCCGCTCACCCATGGACGGGGTCCCGTCGGCGCGGGGGTACGGGGAAGACGCCAGGGCCGCCCGGCCCCCTTCCGGTTCACCACCTCGTACCCCGTCGGATCACGCTCCGGGCCCCGCTCCCCGACCGGTTCGCTGGTGTGGGCCGGGCCCCGCGTGACGATCTTCACGTCCCGGGGGTGCCGGAGGCCCGGAGACCCGCCCGGGCAAGAGCGCGGCCCCCGCCCGGTGAACGGGCGGGGGCCACAGGGGCGGCGGGCCCCGGTCCTCCCCCGCTGGACCGGGACCCGGGCTCCGCCCGGTCCTGGGGTCAGCCGCCGGAGACGGCCCGCAGATGGGCCTTGCCCCGGCGGACCTTGGGCGTGGTGCTTCCCAGGTGCTCGCGGAGCACCAGGGTCATCCGGGTGTATCCCCGGTCCTGGAGGGTCGCCGGGGTCTCGTCCACGATCCGGCACTCGGACCGGCCCCACCGCGGGTCGGGGTGGTGCAGCGGCCGTACGGCGCCGTCGTGGTGGACCGCCGCGGCGCCCGTCACCCGCATCCAGTGCGGCAGTCCGCAGCGGTAGGCGGCGTCCATGATGGGGTCGTCGGCGATCTCCCCGCGAATGGCCTGAAGCACACCGTCGTCCTCGTACCGCTCCAGGGCGGTCTCCAGCTGCGCGAGGAGCGGCAGACACCAGCTCGTCTCGCGGTCGCCGAGGACCGCGCCCGCGTCCGGGTGGAAGAGGACGAAGCGCAGGAAGTTCTGGTCGGGCATCGCCGTCGGGTGCGGGCCCATGCCCTGGAAGAGCGTCTGGAACGCGGGGTTGCTGTGGGTGACGTCCCAGCGGCGGTCGAAGAGCACCGACGGCAGCGGCACGGCGTCCATCATGGCGGCGTAGTCCCGCAGGTACTCCTGGGTGCCGGGGTCCTGGGCGGGCGGCGCACCGCCCGGGACGGCCGCCGCGCTCTGCACGGGCGGCGCGATGGGGGCGTACGGGCGCACCCGGACGGCGGGGAAGGCCGGTCCCGAGGGCCGGGCGGGGCCCATCGCGGAGAGCGACGGCGCCGGGAGGCCTCCGAGCGGCTGCTCGGGCTCGCGGTCCACGGCGAGACGGAACAGCCAGCCGCCCTGCTGGTCGGTCATCTCCAGGGCCTTGACCAGGGCGTAGAGCTTGTCCTCGGTCCAGTCCTCGGAGGGTGTGCCCTCCCAGTCGGTGTACATGCCGACGCTGATGTCGAGCCGGGCGGCCACCTCCGCCACGCTCAGGCCCAGCTCCTCCCTGCGCCCGCGCAGGATGTCCGACAGCCTCCGCGACCGGAGGCTTCCCCGGCCGTTCCCGCTTCCCGTGCCCGTGCAGGCCCGGCGTCCGAGGAGACCCGACCGGCCGGAGCCCGTGTCATGTGTCATCGAGAACGCCACCCTTCTCGAAGTCCCGCTGCGGCAGCGCCCTTTGGATCTTCACCCCGCTCCGCGATCCTGCTACCGGAAGAGAGGTCATGTCAACTATCGTGGCATTCCGCGCCGCTGAACGTCCAGAACGCGCCACAGCTGTGGCAAGACCTGGCTGAGCGACCGAGGACGGGTTAATCTCCGGGCAGCCAACTGTGTGCGGAGCCATCTCGCGTGATCTAGGAGACCCACTGGTGACAGACGGCTTCTTGGTTCCGGGGCCGGCAGCCGCAGGCGCCCTCGCGGCGTCGGTTGCCCGCGTCACCGAACTGGCAAACAGACGCGGAGTGAACCTCGGCGAGATCCTCGACGTGCACCAGCTCTCCGTGGCCTCGGGGGTACCCGCCGACGTCGCCGCCGCCCTGCTCGAAGGGCGGCCCGCCGGCCGGGCCGACCTCCAGACGCGCTTCCTCCAGCGCCTGGACCTGCTGCGCCGTACCCGGCTCAAACCGAACGGCCGCCGCTACACCCAGCAGGAGATCGCCGACGGCGCCGGCATGTCCCGGCAGCAGGCCGGCGCCCTCATCAACGGCGACCGCCGCCCCACCATGGAGCACTGCGACGCCATCCAGCGCTTCTTCCGCGTCCACGCGGGCTTCCTCACCGCCGACGACGCCGACGCGCTCAACAGCGCGCTCCTGCGGACCGAGCAGCGGCTGCTCCAGGAGCACGCGGTCGAGGGCGACCGGCTGGAGCGGCTGCTCCAGGACCACGGCGTGCGCGGCATCGCCTGGCGGGCCGCCCAGCTCCCCACCGACAAGCACCGCGACAAGGTCACCGAATGGCTCGACATGCTCCTGGAGAGCGTCAAGCCGGTGGATCCGGCCGATTCCCCGCAGCGGACGGAAACATGACTGACGGAAAGATGACTTCAGAAAACCTCTGATCCGGGTGCAGGGTTGAGGCCGCAGGCGTGCACGCGGCCGCCGCGGGGGAAAGGAGAACGGTGAGCATTGGCAAGGAGATGCGACGGCTCTGCGGCGAGCTGGTAGCCGGTCTCGATCTGCCCACGCCGGCGGAGCCAGCCGATCTCTACGCCTCGCTCTGCGGCCAGATGAGCGGCCGCCGCGGCCGCCCCGTCCGCTATCGCATGGCCACCTTTCCCCCCGGCACCGCCAGCGGGCTCTGGCTCGACATGACCGACCAGGACCTGATCGTCATCGAGGAACGGACCGCCCCCGACCACCAGCTCGTCATCCTCGGCCACGAGCTGTGGCACATGAACGCCGGGCACTGTTCCCACCACATCGAGGGCGCGGCCGTCGCGGCCCGGCTGCTCTCGGACGAGGCCGACCTCCAGGACACCGTCCTCAAGGTCGTGGCCCGGACCCGGTTCGACCGGAACGAGGAGAACGAGGCCGAGAGCTTCGGCCTGCTGCTCGGCAGCAAATGCCGTTCCTGGCTGGCGGGCTCCGCCGCGCGGGGCCCCCGCCGCCGGGAGGGGCTCGCCGGACGGATCGAGGCTTCCCTGGGATACCGCGGGCCCCAGGGCTGACCCGGTGGTGGAAAGGCCCGTACGCGTCCGGATCCCCGCTCCGGGCTGCCGGGACCCGCTGGAGCCCAAGGCCGGGCGGGACACCGTACGACGGCACAATCTCAGCCTGGTGCTGCGGGCCGTCCGCGACGCGGGCGAGATCACGCGCGCCGGGGTCGCCGCCCGCGTGGGGCTGACCCGCGCCGCCATCTCCTCCCTCGTGGAACAACTCCTGGAGCTGGGCTTCCTCTCCGAGTCCGGCAAGACCTTCAGCGGTCAGGCCGGCCGCCCCGGCACCGTGCTGAAGGTGGCCCGCACCGGGGTCGCCGGAGTCGGGGTGGAGATCGACGCCGCCACCGTGACCGTCTGCGTGGTCGACCTGGCCGGCACCGACCGGGTACGGCTCGTGGAACACCAGGACAACCGGGGCACCCCGCCCGCGCAGGTGCTGCGACGGGCCGCGCAGATCGCCGCGCGGGCCCTCACCTCCGCCGAGGAACAGGACCTGACCCCGGTCGGCGCGGCCCTGGCCCTGCCTGGTCTCGTCGCCTCCGGCACCGTCCGCCAGGCCACCGACCTGGGCTGGTCCCGCGTCCCCGCCGAGGACTCCTTCGCCGCCGCCCTGACCGCGCTGCGGCACCGGCGGCCGGTCCTGCCCGTACGCTCCGAGAACGAGGCCAACCTCGCGGCGCTGGCGGAGCTGTGGTTCGGCGGACTCGGACCCGTCCGCACCTTCCTCTACCTCGGCGGGTCGGTCGGCATCGGCGGCGCCCTGGTCATCGATGGGGAACTGCTGCGCGGGGCGCACGGCTTCGCCGGCGAGATCGGGCACGCCACCGTCGCGGGCGACGGACCCGAGTGCCGCTGCGGCGGGCGCGGCTGCCTGGAGCAGTACGCGGGCCGGCCGGCCCTGCTGCGCGCCGCCGGGATCGACGAGCCGCACGGGGCGAGCGCCGTCGCCGAGCTGGAGCGGCGGGCACGCGGCGGCGACGAGCGGGCCGTCGCGGCACTGGAGCGCGCGGGGCTGATGCTGGGCCGGGTGCTGGCGGGTGCGGTGAACCTGTTCGACCCGGCGGCGGTCGTCCTCGGCGGGATCTACCGTCCCCTCTCCCCCTGGCTCGTCCCCCGCGCGGCGGGCGAGCTGTCGGCCCGGGTCGTGTCCGGGCTCTGGCCGAGAGCCGGGATGCGGCTGCGGCCCTCGTCGTCCGCCGCCGACGCGGCCCGGGGCGCGGCGGCGCTGGTGGTCCACGACGTACTCGCCGATCCGCTGGCGCGCGCGGACCGGGCGCCGGCGCTCTGACGGCGGCCGCGCTTCCGACAGCCGCCGGGGATACGCGTACGGGTACGGGCACGGGCACGGGTCGCCGTGGGCGGGATCCCGGCCGGTCCGCCGCGGCCCGCTCCCGGGCCCGGGACCGCGCCTCACGGGCCCTTACTCCACCGCTCCCCCGGAACCCGCCCGCGACCAGGTGTGATCTTCTTCGTAGACTGTCTGGTACACCTCAAAACCATCCACCGCTCACCCGCCCGCGGTGAGAGGACCAGCCACGCCTTGGGAGGCGAGCATGGGCACCCGCCGCACCTCACTGCCAGGAGTCGGTACCCAGTACGACTTCACCACCGAGGAGGGGCGCCACATCTCGGTCGTCGTGCACCACGACGGCCGGCGCTTCCTCGGCTTCTACGCGTCCGACGACCCCGACGCCTGCCAGCTGGCGGTGCCGCTCTCCTCCGAGGAGGCCACCGCGCTGGCGCACCTGATCGACCCGGAGCCGATCGACGCCGTCCGCACGGACGGGATCGACCTCGTCACCGAGCACATCCCGGTCGGCAGCAAGTCCCCGTACGCGGGACGGCTGCTCGGCGAGACCGCGGCCCGCTCCCGGACCGGCGCCTCCATCGTGGCCGTGCTCCGCCGCACCGGCGCGCACCCGTCGCCGGCCCCGGACTTCCGCCTCGCCATCGGCGACACCCTGGTCGCCGTCGGCACCCGCGAGGGCGTCGACGCGCTCGCCGAGATCATCGCCGGAGGCTGACGGTGCACGAGACCACCACCCTGCTCATAGAACTCGGCGCGATCATCCTGGGGCTCGGGCTGATCGGCCGGTTCGCGGGCCGGATCGGCCTCTCCCCCATTCCGCTCTATCTGCTCGTCGGCCTCGCCTTCGGTACCGGCGGCCTGCTGCCGCTGAGCGCCAGCGAGGACTTCATCGCCGTCGGCGCGGAGATCGGCGTCATCCTGCTGCTGCTCCTGCTCGGGCTGGAGTACAGCGCCTCCGAGCTGGTCGGCAACCTCAAGACGCAGTATCCGTCCGGTCTGGTCGACTTCGTCCTGAACGCGACGCCGGGCGCGGTGGCCGCGCTGCTGCTGGGCTGGGGTCCGGTGGCGGCGGTCGCGCTCGCCGGTGTCACCTGGATCTCCTCCTCCGGTGTGATCGCCAAGGTCCTCACCGACCTGGGCCGGCTGGGCAACCGGGAGACCCCGGTGATCCTCGGCATCCTGGTGATGGAGGACCTGGCGATGGCGGTGTACCTGCCGCTGCTGACGGCCCTGCTCGCGGGCGTCGGGCTCGCGGGCGGCAGCGTCACCCTCCTCATCGCGCTCGGCACCGTGGGCATCGTGCTCTATCTGGCGCTGCGGCACGGCCGGGTCATCAGCCGCGCGGTCTCCTCCGACAACCCGGAGATGCTGCTGCTGGTGGTCCTCGGGCTGACCCTGCTGGTGGCGGGCATCGCCCAGGAACTCCAGGTCTCCGCGGCCGTCGGCGCCTTCCTCGTCGGCATCGCCCTCTCCGGCGAGGTCGCGGAGGGCGCGCGCAGGCTGCTGACCCCGCTGCGGGACCTGTTCGCGGCGGTGTTCTTCGTCTTCTTCGGTCTGTCGACCGATCCGAACGAGATCCCGCCGGTGCTGCTGCCGGCGCTGCTGCTCGCGGTGGTCACGACGGTCACCAAGGTGCTCACCGGCTGGTACGCGGCCCGGCGGGCGGAGATCGGGCCCAAGGGGCGGCTGCGGGCCGGCGGCGCCCTGGTGGCCCGGGGCGAGTTCTCCATCGTGATCGCGGGTCTGGCGGTCGCGACCGAGCCGAGGATCGGTCCGATCGCGACGGCGTACGTCCTGATCCTCGTCATCCTGGGCCCGCTGGCGGCCCGTTGGACGGAGCCGCTGGTGCTGCCGCTGCTCCAGCGCCGGAACGCGGCGGCGGTGGCCGTCCCGGCTGCGGCGGGCGCCGCGGGTGCGGTGGATGTGGCGGGCGCGGCGAGTGCGGCGGAGGTCGCGGGCGCGGCGGACGCGGGCCCGGACCCCACGCCCGGGGCGCCGGAGGGCGACACGCCCTCCCCCACCGGTCCCGGCACCCTGCCGGGGGCCTGACAGCCGGTCGGACGCATACGAGGACCCCGGTCGGCACGTTCACCGTGCGGGCCGGGGTCCTCGCGTACGACGGCTCCCCGCGGGCCCTGCGGCGGGCGGCGTTGTCGGAGCCGTCGCCTACAGTGCGGATGACCGGTCCCCTCGCCCGAGGAGCGCAGCGCATGACCACCGAGTCCGTGCCGGAGTCCGAGCCGACGTCCGCGTCGATGTCCGGGGCCGGGGCCTTCTCCTTGCTGCCCGGTGCGGCCGGCTCGCCCGTGATCCTCCATGTCCCGCACGCGTCGCGCGCGATCCCCGCCGCCGTGCGCTCCGGCATCGTGCTGGACGACGCGGCCCTGGAGCGGGAGTTGGACCACATCACGGACGCCCATACGGACCGGCTGGCCGCGCTCGCCGCGCGGGCCTGCTCCCTCACCCCGTGGCGGTTCGTCAACCGGCTCTCCCGGCTGGTGGTGGACCCCGAGCGGTTTCCCGACGAGCGGGAGGAGATGCTGTCCGTGGGCATGGGCGCGGTCTACACCCGCACCACCCACGGGGAGCGGCTGCGGGATCCGGACGCCGACCCGGCGCCGCTGGTCGACCGGTACTTCACCCCGTACGCGCGGGCCATGACGGCGGCGGTCGAGGACCGTCTCGCGGCCACCGGGCGGGCGGTGGTGGTGGATGTGCACTCGTACCCCTCACGGGCCCTGCCGTACGAGCTGCACGGCACCGGGCCGCGGCCGCCCGTCTGCCTGGGCACGGACTCCTTCCACACCCCGCCCGCGCTGACGGCCCACGCGCGGCGGGCGTTCGCGGGGCTCGGGGGCACGGCCGTCGACACCCCCTTCGCGGGGACGTATGTGCCGCTGCGGTTCCACGGCCGGGAGAGGCGGGTGGAGGCTCTGATGGTGGAGATACGCCGGGACGGGTACATGCGGGAGCCGGGCGGCCCGCCGGGGCCGGGGCTGTCCGCGCTGGCCGGGGCGCTCGCGGAGCTGGTGGACGCGATCGGGGGCGGACCGGGCGGGTGAGGGGCCCGGCCAGGGGCTCGGGCCCCCCAGAGCCCCTGACCGGTGTCCGGGTCCCCGTCCGGTCCCGGTGCGCATGGCACCGGGCTCGGCAGGGGTCCCCATGGGAGGCACGGCCGGCCGCCCCGATCTGTTCAATCCTTCAACGGATCCGTGCCCCTCGGCTTTTGCCGCCCGGCTCAGGAGCGGGTCAGCGGGTCAGTTCCCTGAGCGCGACATTGAGTTCGAGGACGTTGACCCGGGGTTCCCCGATGAAGCCGAGGATCCGTTCGCTGGTGTGCTCGTCGACGAGGGCGCGCACCCGGTCCACGGGGATGTCGTTCCGCGCGGCGACCCGGTGGATCTGGAGCCGGGCGTACTCGGGCGAGATGTGCGGGTCCAGACCGGAGCCGGAGGAGGTGACGGCGTCGGCCGGGACGTCCCCGGGGTCGACCCGGTGGCCGGCGGTGGAGTTGTCGCGGACGACGGCCGCCTTGGCGTCCTTCACCCACTGGATCAGTTCCTCGTTGTCCCCGGAGCGGTTGGTGGCGCCGGAGAGGATGAGGGAGTACTGGGTGTTGACGCTGTTGGTGCCGAGGCCGTTCGAGGGCCGGGGCTGGAACCAGCGGAGGTCGGGCCGGGGGGCCTCCTCGGGGTCGTCCGGGTTCTTCGGCGGCAGCAGGTAGCTCTGGCCGATGAGGGAGGAGCCGACGACCTTGCCGTTGTCCTTGATCTCCGATCCGTCGGCCTTCGCGGGGAAGAGCGTCTGGGCGACGCCGGTCACCGCGAGCGGGTAGAGGACGCCGCAGACCACGGTCAGGACGAGGAGGGCCCGCAGGGCGGCCGTGAGCAGCCGGCCCGTGTTGCGTACAGAGGTGTTCATGGTCGTCACCCGATGCCAGGGATGAGGGAGATGAGCAGGTCGATGATCTTGATGCCGATGAAGGGGGCGATCAGCCCGCCGAGACCGTAGATCCCCAGGTTGCGCCGGAGCATCCGGTCCGCGCTGGTGGGCCGGTAGCGCACGCCCTTGAGGGCGAGCGGGACCAGGGCCACGATGATCAGCGCGTTGAAGATGACGGCCGAGAGGATCGCGGAGTCCGGTGACTCCAGCCGCATGATGTTGAGCTTGTCGAGGCCGGGGTAGGCGGCCGCGAACAGCGCCGGGATGATGGCGAAGTACTTCGCCACGTCGTTGGCGATGGAGAAGGTGGTCAGGGCGCCCCGGGTGATCAGGAGCTGCTTGCCGATCTCCACGATCTCGATCAGCTTGGTGGGGTCGGAGTCGAGGTCCACCATGTTCCCGGCCTCCTTGGCGGCCGAGGTCCCGGTGTTCATCGCCACCCCGACGTCCGCCTGGGCCAGCGCCGGGGCGTCGTTGGTGCCGTCCCCGGTCATGGCGACCAGCTTGCCGCCCGCCTGCTCCCGCTTGATGAGGGCCATCTTGTCCTCGGGGGTGGCCTCCGCGAGGAAGTCGTCCACCCCCGCCTCCTCGGCGATGGCCTTGGCGGTCAGCGGGTTGTCGCCGGTGATCATGACGGTACGGATGCCCATGCGGCGCAGTTCCTCGAACCGTTCGCGCATGCCGTCCTTGACGACGTCCTTGAGGTGGACGACGCCCAGGACGCGGGCCCCTTCGCGGTCCTCGACGGCGACGAGCAGCGGTGTGCCGCCCGCCCCGGCTATGCGGTCGGTGAGGGTGTCGGCGTCGTCGGGGATCGTGCCGCCCGCTTCCCGGACCCAGGCGACGACGGAGCCGGTGGCGCCCTTGCGGATCCTGCGGCCGCCGCTGTCGACGCCGGACATCCGGGTCTGGGCGGTGAAGTCGATCCAGTCGGCGTCGGCCAGGTCGCCCCGGTGGTGCTCGGGGCGGCCGTACTTCTCCTGGGCGAGGACGACGACGGAGCGGCCCTCGGGGGTCTCGTCGGCGAGGGAGGAGAGCTGGGCGGCCTCCGCCAGCTCGGCGACGGTGACGCCCGGGACGGGCACGAACTCGGCGGCCTGCCGGTTGCCGTGGGTGATGGTGCCGGTCTTGTCGAGCAGCAGGGTGGAGACGTCGCCCGCCGCCTCGACGGCCCGCCCGGACATGGCGAGGACGTTCCGCTGCACCAGCCGGTCCATGCCGGCGATGCCGATGGCGGAGAGCAGCGCGCCGATGGTGGTGGGGATCAGGCAGACCAGCAGGGCGGTCAGCACGATCATCGAGGTCTCGTCGTCGGCGCCCGCGTAGACGGCGAACGGCTTGAGGGTGACCACGGCCAGCAGGAAGACGATCGTCAGCGAGGCGAGCAGGATGTTGAGCGCGATCTCGTTGGGCGTCTTCTGCCGGGCGGCGCCCTCGACCAGGTTGATCATGCGGTCGATGAAGGTCTCGCCGGGCTTGGTGGTGATCTTGACGACGATCCGGTCGGAGAGCACCTTCGTCCCGCCGGTGACGGCGCTGCGGTCGCCGCCGGACTCCCGGATGACGGGGGCGGACTCGCCGGTGATGGCGGACTCGTCGACGGAGGCGACGCCTTCGACGACATCGCCGTCACCGGGGATGATGTCCCCGGCCTCGCAGACGACGAGGTCGCCGATGGTGAGGCCGGTGCCGGGCACCAGCACCTCGGTGGTGCCTTCGAGCCGGCGGGCCACGGTGTCGGTCTTGGCCTTGCGCAGGGTGTCGGCCTGGGCCTTGCCCCGGCCCTCGGCGACGGCCTCGGCCAGGTTGGCGAAGATCGTGGTGAGCCAGAGCCAGCCGGTGATGGCCCAGCCGAACCAGTCGGTCGGGTCGGCGACGGCGAGCACGGTGGTGACGACCGAGCCGATCAGCACGACGAACATCACCGGGGACTTGACCATCACCCGGGGGTCCAGCTTGCGCAGGGCTTCGGGGAAGGACTTCAGCATCTGGGCGGGGTCGAACAGACCGCCGCCGACCCGCCCCCCGTCGGGCGCGGACCCGGCCGGCGCTTCGGGGTGCGGCGCCCGGGTGGGAGTGATCGTGCTCATGAAGCGAGCCCTTCGGCGAGCGGTCCCAGCGCCAGCGCCGGGAAGTAGGTGAGGCCGGTGATGATGAGGATCGTGCCGACCAGCAACCCGGTGAACAGGGGCTTCTCCGTGCGCAGGGTGCCGGATGTGGCCGGTACGGGCTTCTGCTCGGCCAGCGAGCCGGCCAGCGCGAGGACGAAGACCATCGGCAGGAAGCGGCCCAGCAGCATCGCGAGTCCGATGGTGGAGTTGAACCACTGGGTGTCGGCGTTGAGCCCGGCGAAGGCCGAGCCGTTGTTGTTGGCGCCCGAGGTGTAGGCGTAGAGGATCTCGGAGAAGCCGTGGGCGCCCGAGTTCGTCATCGAGTTCCCCGGGGTCGGCAGGGCCAGCGCGACGGCGGTGAAGCCGAGGACGAGCGCGGGGGTGACCAGGATGTAGCAGGCGGCGAACTTGATCTCCCGCGTACCGATCTTCTTGCCCAGGTACTCGGGGGTGCGGCCGACCATCAGACCGGCGATGAAGACGGCGATGATCGCCATGATCAGCATGCCGTAGAGGCCGGAGCCCACGCCGCCGGGCGCGATCTCGCCGAGCTGCATCCCGAGCATGGTGATGCCGCCGCCGAAGCCGGTGTACGAGGAGTGGAAGCTGTTGACCGCTCCGGTCGAGGTCAGGGTGGTGGCCACGGCGAAGATCGACGAGCCGGCGACGCCGAAGCGGGTCTCCTTGCCCTCCATCGCGGCGCCCGCCTCCTGGAACGCCTCACCCGGGTGGGCGAACTCGGTCCACATCATCAGGGCGGTGAAGCCGACCCAGATCAGGACCATCGTGCCGAGGATCGCGTACCCCTGGCGGACATTGCCCACCATCTGCCCGAAGGTGCGGGTCAGCGAGAAGGGGATGACGAGGATGAGGAAGATCTCCAGCAGGTTGGAGAGGGCGTTGGGGTTCTCGAAGGGGTGGGCGGAGTTGGCGTTGAAGTAGCCGCCGCCGTTGGTGCCCAGCTCCTTGATGGCCTCCTGGGAGGCGACCGCGCCGCCGTTCCACTCCTGGGTGCCGCCGGCGAACTGGCCGACCTCGTGGATGCCGGCGAAGTTCTGGATGGCGCCGCAGGCGACCAGCAGGACCGCCGCGACCACCGCGATCGGCAGCAGGATCCGGACGGTGCCGCGGACCAGGTCGGACCAGAAGTTGCCCAGCTCACCGGTGCGGGAGCGGGCGAAGCCGCGGACCAGCGCCACGGCGACGGCGATACCGACGGCCGCCGACACGAAGTTCTGCACCGCGAGGCCGCCGGTCTGCACCACATGGCCCATGGCCTGCTCGCCGTAGTACGACTGCCAGTTGGTGTTGGCGACGAAGGACGCGGCGGTGTTGAAGGCCTGGTCGGGGTCGATCGACTGGAATCCGAGCGATCCGGGGAGCGAGCCCTGGAGCCGCTGGAGACCGTAGAGGAAGAGGACGCCGACGGCGGAGAAGGCGAGGACCGCCCGGAGATAGGCGGGCCAGCGCATCTCGGTGCCGGGGCTGGCACCGATCGCCTTGTAGATCCACTTCTCCACCCGGAGGTGCTTGTCCGAGGAGTAGACCCGGGCCATGTAGTCGCCCAGCGGGCGGTGGACCAGGGCGAGTGCCGCCATCAGGGCCAGCAGTTGGAGGACGCCGGCAAGTACGGGACTCATCTGGGCTAGAACCTCTCCGGGTACAGAAGGGCGAGGACGAGATAGCCCAGCAGGGCGACGGCCACGACGAGACCGACGATGTTTTCGGCAGTCACAGCTTGGCCACCCCCTTGGCGACAAGTGCCACCAGCGCGAACACCGCGACCGTGGTGACGACGAAGGCCAGGTCGGCCATCGTGAGCTCCTGAGTGGATTCGGATTCGGACCGTCGGATTCGACCCGCCGGATGCGTGTCCGCCGGGGCGGGCACGGCCCTGCTCGGAGCAGGACGGTTCGAGGAAACCCCTTTTCAGCCAGTGCGCGGCTTTCGTTGACACGTCCCATACGGCCCCGCCGACGCTCTTGACGGAACCATGACGGGCTGCCGGGCGTGGGCGTACGGGCCACCATGGGCACAGGATCCGCAGCGAAGCGGTCCATGGGTGGAGAAATCCACTGATGTACGGAGGCGATGGGCAGCCGGGGACCGGAGTCCGGGCCGGGCCGGGCCGAGCCCGAATCGGGGTCCGGGCCGGGTCCGGGCCGATCGCCGGGAAGGGAACGGTGGCGTTCGAGGTGCAGAGGATGGACAAGGCCCTCGGGGAAGGGGACAGGGACGGGAACGGGGGCGGGAACGGGGGCGCCGACGGCCTCGGGGACCGCTGCCGGACCTGGCTGCTGGACGGCCTGAGCGAGACCGCGGCCCGCCACCCCGGCCCCCACGGCACCCCGCCCCCCGAGCACCGGGGCCACCGCTGGTGGCGGGTGATGTGCCTGACCGGCGTCGACTACTTCTCCACCCTCGGCTACCAGCCCGGGATCGCCGCGCTCGCCGCCGGGCTCCTCTCCCCGCTGGCGACCCTGGTCCTGCTGGCGCTCACCCTCCTGGGCGCACTGCCCGTCTACCGCCGGGTGGCCCGCGAGTCCCCGCACGGCGAGGGCTCCATCGCCATGCTGGAGCGGCTGCTGCCCTGGTGGTCCGGGAAGCTCTTCGTCCTGGTGCTGCTGGGGTTCGCCGCGACCGATTTCATCATCACCATCACCCTGTCGGCGGCGGACGCGGCGGCGCATGTGGTGGAGAACCCGTACGCCCCCGGTTTCCTCCACGGGACCAACGTCTGGATCACCCTCGCCCTCATCGGGCTCCTCGGCGCGGTCTTCCTCAAGGGCTTCCGGGAGGCGATCGGGGTGGCCGTCGCCCTGGTCGCCGTCTATCTCTCCCTCAACGTGGTGGTGCTCGCGGCGGCGGCCTGGCAGGTGCTCCGCGACCCGGTGCTCGTACCCGACTGGTGGGACGCGATGATCGCCGGGCACTCGTCACCCTGGGTGATGATCGGGGTGGCGCTGCTGGTCTTCCCCAAGCTGGCGCTGGGCATGTCCGGCTTCGAGACAGGCGTCGCGGTGATGCCCCAGATCAAGGGGGACCCGACCGACACCGAGCAGCGGCCCGAGGGACGGATCCGCGACACCCGCAAGCTGCTGACCACCGCCGCGCTGATCATGAGCTGTTTCCTGCTGCTGTCGAGCCTGGCGACCACCCTGCTGATCCCCCAGGACGAGTTCAAGGCCGGCGGCCCCGCGAACGGACGCGCCCTCGCCTATCTGGCGCACCGGTACCTCGGGGAGGTGTTCGGCACGTTCTACGACGTGTCCACGATCTGCATCCTCTGGTTCGCGGGCGCGTCGGCCCTCGCCGGGCTGCTCAATCTCGTACCGAGGTTCCTGCCGCGCTACGGCATGGCGCCGGAGTGGACCCGCGCGGTGCGGCCCCTGGTGCTGCTGTTCACCGCGGTCGCGGTGGCGATCACCCTCTACTTCGACGCGAACGTGGACAAGCAGAGCGGCGCGTACGCGACCGGGGTGCTGGTGCTGATGCTGTCGGCGGCGTTCGCCTCGACGGTCGCGGTGCGCCGCCAGGGCCGGGGACGGGCCGCCGCCGGGTTCGGCGCGATCACCGTGGTCTTCGCGTACACCCTGGTCGCCAATGTGATCGAACGCCCGGACGGCATCAAGATCGCGGCGCTCTTCATCGTCGCCATCCTCGTCACGTCCTTCGCGTCACGGGCGCACCGGGCCTTCGAACTCCGGGCGGCGGACGTGGTCCTCGACCCGGAGGCGGCCCGGTACGTCGACGAGGCGGTGGCGGCGGGGAGGCTGCGGATCATCGCGCACGAGCCCTCGGGGAGGACGACCGCCGAGCACCGGATGGAGGAGTACAGCCGCCGGAGGACCCCCGCGCCCGGCGGCCGGTCCACCCTCTTCCTGGAGGTGTTCGTGCGGGACTCGTCGGACTTCACGGCCGATCTGGTCGTCCGGGGGGACGAGCGGTACGGGGTACGCAGGCTGCGGGTCGAGGGCGCGACCGTGCCCAACACCATCGCCGCCGTACTGATGAACATCCGGGACCGCACGGGCGTGCTGCCGCACGCGTACTTCACCTGGACCGAGGGACACCCGGTGAGCAATCTGCTCCGCTTCCTGGTCTTCGGGGAGGGCGAGACCGCCCCGGTGACCCGGGAGGTGCTGCGCCGCGCCGAACCGGATCCGGGGCGCCGTCCGCGGATCCATGTGGGCTGACGCCGCCCGTTCCGATCCCCGGCGGACGACCGGGGGTCCCGTGGTGCTGGGCGTGCCGGGTGGTCTCCGATGGGCCGGGTGGTCTCTGGTTTCGGTGGGCCGGGTGGTTTCCGGTGGGCCAGGTGGTCTCTGGTTTCGGTGAGCCGGGTGGTCCCGGTGAGTCAGGTGGTCTCTGTTTTCGATGGGCCGGATGGTTTCCGGTGGGCCGGGTGGGGGCACCGGGCGGGTGCCCCCACCGCTCAGTGGATCACTGCTGTGTGACACCGCACTTGCGGCACCGCTGCTTACCGCCCCAGCCCACCCATGCGTGGTCGCACTCCCTCAGAATCCACGGTGTCATTGTCCGCTTCCCTTCTGGCGTGTTCCTCCGCGCCCCGCTCCGCCGCCCGTACCCTGGCAGCCGGAGACCCCGCCCGCCCATGGGCCGGGCGGCCCTCCTCCGACAACGGCGGCGGCCTGATCGGTGTGCGCTGCTGAGAGTGTTCCCGCGCCGGGCCGCCCATGGCCCACCCGAGGGGAGCGCACCGGAGCCGACGGCGCACGCCCGCCGGGCCCGCACCCGCCTGGCTGTGCGGCACACGGAAGTCGCCGGCGGACCACCGCCCGGGGGCGCTGGGACCCTCCGGTGTGACACGACTCACGGAACTCCGGCTTCCGGGAGGGCAGTACAGGACATGAGCACTTCATCCGTACCCCGCCGGGGCGTCCTGCGGGCGCTGGCCCTCACGGTCGCCCTCGTCGGCGGCACGATCCCCGCAACGGGCGCCACGGCCCTCGCCGCGCAGCCCGAGACCTTCACCCTCACGATCCACCACCTCGACGGGGCCGGCCGCGCCACGGGCGAGTACACCACCAACGTCCATGGCCTGACCGGGCCGCGCGCGGGCAGGTCCGTCCACCCCCACGACGCCTCCGGCACCACCACCGTCGAACTCCCCCGGGGCCGGTACGCGCTGGACAGCGCCGTGCTCGACGGCCCGTCGGCGCAGCGCGTCGACTGGATCGTGCAGCCGCGCCTCGATCTCGACCGCGACACCACCGTCACCGTCGACGCGCGGACCACCGCTCCCGTCGACGTACGGCCCCCCGACGCCTCCGCCGACCTCTACATGGGCGCGATGATGATGCGGATCGCGCACGACGGCATCGCGTACCACCCGAACGTCAGCGTCAGGAGCGCGGAGTTGCGCGTCGCCCATCTGGGTCCGGACGCCGAGCCCGGGTCGGTGCGGCAGTGGTACGACTCGTACTGGAACGCAGGCAACGCCCGCTACTACGCCCTCGGTTACCACTTCACCGGTGCGCGCGCCCTGACCGGGCTCACCCGGCATCCCTCGGCGGCGGACCTGGCCACCGTCCGGGTCAGCGGCGCCACGCGGCCGGGGAGCACCGGGCACGCCGCTGTCTTCGTGACGCCCCGGCCCGGCCCGGCCGTCGGCTACGGCAACACGATGGCCACGCCCGGCACGTCCACCTTCGTCGTGACGCCGGAGCGCGGCACCTGGGAGTTCGAGTACGCGCCCCGGGACGCGTCCGGTCGGACGACGAAGCGCTACAGCGCCGGCGACATCTCCGTGCGCGCGGGCGGGACCACGGAACTGACCTTCGACAACGGGGTCTTCGGGCCCGACCTCACCGGCCGTCCCGGAGCGGTCCGCGAGGGCGACCGGATCTCCGTCGATGTCCCGCTGCTGGCCGACGGCGCGGGCCATGTGCCGGAGTCGGCGGACGGGGAGGCACCCGTGTTCACGCTGCACCGCGACGGCGTACGGGTCCCTGCGGAGTCGAACACCCCGGGGCGGGCCGGTTTCACCGTGCCTCCGGGGCGGGCCTCCTACCGGCTGACCGGGACGGCGCGGCTGAGCGGCACGCCCGGCACCGCCACCCGTGTGACCTCGGAGTGGACTTTCATGTCCGCCACGACGGGCGGCCCGGCGGCGCTGCCGCTGAGCGCGGTGCGCTTCTCGCCCGGCCTCGGCCCGGACGGCACGGCGCCCGCGGGGACGGACCTGCGGATTCCCGTCACCGTGCAGGGTGCCGCCGCGAACGGACGGATCCGTTCCCTGGTGGTCTCCGCGTCCACGGACGGCGGCGCCACCTGGACCCGGCTGCCCGTCGCGGGCGACGCCGTGACCGTCCCCGGCCCGGGTGCCGGCACCGGTGTGTCCCTGCGGGCGGAGCTGACGGACACCGAGGGGAACACGCTCGTCCAGACGACCGCCGACGCCTACCGCACCCGGTGACCCGTCGGCCGTCGTACGGGGACGGCCGGCCCTGACCGCTGCCGCCCGGCCCGGTCGCCCGCGCGGCGACCGGGCCGGGCACCATGTCCCCCGGGTGTCACCGAGGAGCGGGGACCGGGAGTTGTGAGGGCGTCATGCCGAAGATGTCGGGGTTCGACCAGCGGGCGGTCGCGCTGATCGAGCTGCGGGGGACGCGGAGCGAGCACGAGCTGTTCGGGAACGCGGTGGCGGAGGCGGGGTGGGCGGTGCTGGAGGACCACGGTCCGGTGGCCGCCGAACCGGTCGCTGCCACGCCTGCCGTGTCTGTTACATCTGTTGTGTCTGTTGTATCTGCCGACGAGAGACGCAGGTACACCGTGGACATACGTTTCCCGGGCAGCCGCGTCAACGCGGTGAAGGGGGCACGGGACCGCGTCGAGGTCCTGGCGGACGCCCTGTTGCTCGATCTCACCGTCCTGGTCGTCGACCGCGTGGACCGGGACCCGGTCGACCTCCCCCGGTGGTTCGCCCAGTCCCCGCCCGGCGGCACCGCCCCCGGGGCCGATGCGCCCCGGCTCCGGCGCTGGGCGGACCGGTGGACCCGGTGGCTCGCCGAACGGCTCGGCACCCACGACACCGGCCGCCTCGTCGGTGCCGTCTCCGCCCCGGACGCCCGACGGCTCGCACGGCATCCCCTGCCGGGTGCCCGGCCGCCCGCACCGGAGGCCACCGCCCGCGGCTCCCTGGGTACGGAGCCGTCACGCACCCCCGCCCAGCTGGGCCGGCGCCGCGAGTCGGCCCGGATGGTGACCCGGATGCTGATCGCGGGGGTCGTCCTCCTGTGGGTGGGCGCCCGGATCGCCGACCGGTCGGGCGACGGCCCCGGGGCGTGGTGGGGGTTCGCCCTCGTCGGCCTGGGAGCGGTCTGGGCCATCGCGGCGGCGGCCCGCCGTATGGCGCCCGGCAGACCGCTCCGGGAGACCGTCGCGGCGAGCCTCGTCCCCGCCGTCGTGATCGCCCTGGCCGGTGCGAACATCGTGCGCACCGAACCCGGCGCGGGCTGGGGCTCGCGCGTCATCGCCTACGGCGTGATCGCGGGGGTGGTGTTCAACGGCGTCCGACTGCTGGCCCGCCAGTGGACGTGGCGCCGCACCGCACCCTGGCTGCTGCCGGCCATCCTGCCCGTCTCGGTGGGCCTGGTGCCGCCGCTGGGCATCGGGCTGCACACCTTCTACCTCCATGCCTTCGACCTCTCGCTGGACGACGTGGAGGTGCCTCAGGCGTATCGCTTCCTCGCCACCCTGAAGCTGATGGCCTGTATGAGTCTGTGGCTCGGCGCCCTGGCGCTGCTGGGCTATATGAAGCATCTGCACCTGTATGTGAGGGACCGTCTGCTGGGGAATCTGGTGCTCTTCACCACCGCCCTGACCCTCCTCTACGTCGGCGTGTTCACCCTGGGCATCGCCGCGGCGGACCGGGCGGGCGACGAGGCGAAGAGGGACGCGGCACAGGGGCGTACCCCGTCGGCGTACTTCGGGATCGAACCGGAGTGGGTGTGCGTCCGCCCGATCGGCAGGCCCGCGGACATCCCCGTCGACGGCGGGGAACTGCTGCCGCACCGCCCGTACCTCAGGATCGGCGACGCGGGCGGCACGGTGGTGCTGTGGGACACGGAGGAACGGCAGGCACTGAAGGCTCCGCTGGACAAGCTCCGCGTCCTGCCCGAGGACACCCGCCCCGCCTCCTGCCACCGACCGTCGCCGTCCTGACCGGGCTTCCGGCACGGCGTCCCTTCTCGCCCCTGTCCTGAGGTTTAAGCCACGTCGTTCACCCGTTCGAGTGATCAGTACGGGACGGCTCCCCAAGATGATCATGACAGGGAGATCATTTCTCCGACCGCTTCGTCAGCACCACGGCCACGGAAGGCGCGCGCAGCCATGTCAGTCGACAGCACCCCGGGGAACCCGTTCACGCTCAACACCGACGACCTCGCCAGGCTGGAGGCGATCCGCGAGGGGCTGCTGGACCCGTCGCCGCGCCGGATCGGCCGCCTGGACCAGTGGGGCCTGGCCGACACCTTCGAGACGTACACGCTGACCTCGACGTACGCGGAGGTCTCGATCACCATGGCGGATGGGACGGTGCTCGACGCGGCGCTGAGCGTCCCGCGCGACCTCGCGCCCGGACAGACCTGTCCGGCGGTCGTCCTGCCCGCCCCGCTGATCAACATCGGGCACCGGGCCTACCTCGGCATGTTCCCCCGCTGGGCCCTCGGCGGCTACGCCGTCCTGGCCTACAGCCAGCGCGGCCTGGCCGCCTCCAAGGGCGAGATCCACGTCGCCGGACCGCAGGACGTGGCCGACGCCTCCGAAATCGTCAACTGGCTGGTCGGGCAGGACGCGGTCGACCCGGAACGGATCGGGTTCTTCGGCTCCTCCTACGGCGCCGGGACGAGCCTGCTGACGGCCGCGCGGGACCCGCGGGTCAAGGCCGTGGCCGGCACCAGCGCCTGGGGCGACCTGTTCGCCTCGCTGTACGAGAACGGCACCCGCCACCTCAAGGCCTTCGAGGCGCTCGTGGAGCTGTTCGACGAGGAGCGGTGCTCGCAGGAGTTCCGCGAGGTCATCCAGAAGATCCGCGCCAACACCATCGACGACCAGGTCAGGGAGTTCGCCGAAGCGCGGTCGCCCAGGAACCACCTCGCCGCGTACAACGACAACCGCACGCCGATCCTGCTGACCACCGCCTGGCACGAGACGATCTTCTCCGTGCCCGCCGTCGTCGATCTGTTCACCCGGCTGACGGGCCCCAAGTCGCTGCTCGTCCAGGTCGGCGACCACGGCAACGGTGAGCTTCCCGGCCTGGCCGGCCTCCTCTCCAAGCCCACCGAGATGGCCTACCGCTGGATGGACCACCACCTCGGCGGCAGCGCGGGCGACGGCCGGGAGCCGCGGTTCGGCGTGCGCTCGGAGTACATGCACAACCTCCTGTCCGACCTCCGCCACCCCGACTGGGAGAGCTACGCCCTGCCCCGGCAGCGGTTCCACCTCGCGGACGCTGCCGCCGGCGAGCGCGACGGGCAGCTGACGCCGACCGGACCGCGGCCTGGCTGGTCCCGCTCCGTGAAGGCCACCGGCCGGAGCACCGAGGCCGTCGTCGCCCCGAAGCTGATCCAGACCGGCTTGGCCGAGCGCATGGGCCTGCCCCACGTCTACAGGACGGCCGAGATCGACCGCGGCCTCGCCGCGATCTGGGCCACCGCGCCGCTGGAGCAGGCGATGCGCGTCCAGGGCGACCTGGAGGTTCGGGTGACCGTGAAGCCGCAGGAGAAGAACGCCACGATCGTGGCCTATCTGACGGACTGCGACCCGGCCACCGGCAAGGCCACCATCATCACCCACGCCCCCTGCACCCTCACCAACGAGCAGCCCGGCCAGGCGACCACCGTGGCCTTCCCCCTCCAGCCCGCCCACTACGTCCTCGCCCGGGGGCGCCGGCTCCAGCTGATCATCGACACCCACGACCCGTTCTTCGCCGACGCCAACACCGCGCCGTCGGCCATCGAGATCACCTCCCCGCAGGGCACCGAGTCCTACATCGACATCCCGCTCGGCACCCTGGACTGATCCCTCGGCGTCCGCGGCGTCCGCGGCACCGGAGTGGACCGCCTCCGGGCCGGTCCGGGCGGGGTCGCGGTCCACGATCCCGTACGCAAGGCCGCCGGCACACCCACACCGAACAAGATCTCGAACACAAAAGAACTCTCGGCACGGAGGAATCCGTGCCGAGAGTTCTGTGAAGCCGACCCCGCCCGTCGATCGGGCCCTTCTCGGACGCGCCGGGACCGTTCCGGTCCGTCGAGCCGGACGCCCCACCCGCACGGCCACGGGGCAGTGCACGGACGGGGCGTCGTGGATCTCGCTAGACGTGCTGGGGCGCGTTCAGGGAACGCAACTCGGTCAGTCGGCGCTGGTACAGCGGCCCGGCCACGTGGGCGGCGCGTGCCTCGCTGGGGGCGGACTGCTCGATCAGGTGATGGGCTACGGCCTTGAGGTGTGCCGACCACGCCAGCACATGTTGTTGCGCGGTGCGCCCGCACTCCTGCGGCTCCCCCGGGAGACACAGCGGAAGCGTGGGACCGACCTTGTTCGCGGCGTGCCGGATGTACCCGGCGACGACCGCCCACTCCTCGTCGCTCCGCTGGACGGCATCGGGGGAGGCTTCCGTCCCCCACCTGCCGAAGTCGTCTCCGTGGTCATCCATCTGCGCACCCCAGGGTTCTCGGAGGGTCAAGCGGGTGCGCCGATCGTAGCGGCTTCGGCTCCCGCGTCCGCCTCCCTCGGATCGCAGTGCCCGACCGAGGGAACGCAGGGCTGGCACGGTCCGCACATCGGGAGGAACTGCGGGGGCGTGCAGGACTGCGCCCCCTCCCCGTGCACGGCCGTGATGTCGGCGGTCACCCGGGCCATCTGCGGGCCGCCCCAGATGTCGGCGAGCGGCGTTTCCCGCACGTTGCCGATGGTGAGGAACCGTCCCAGGACGCAGGGCCAGACGTCACCGGTCGGGCCGATGGCGCACTTCTCGTGGGCACAGTGTCCGCACAGGTCGGCGATGGTCGGTGCGGCTCCTCGGCCGGCCCGTCCGAACGCGCGGGTCCGGTCGCCGCCGATCTCTTCGACTCCGAGTGCCACCAGATCCCGCGCGGCCTCCTGGACGCGCTGGCCCGGGTTCACGGCGACGACTCCGCCCCTCAGCGAGATGCCCCGCTCAACCGCCTTGGCGACGTTCGCACGGGTGCGCCTGTGAGACCCCTTGAGCCTGGTCACCGTGTCGTGGTCCTCCGCGCTGTCGGAGTAGTACGACGTTGCCAGCTTGACGCTGCACGCCGTGAAGGTCTCCCACAGCTCGTCGCGGATGTGGGTCAGGTTCGAGAACACCTCGATCGCCAGCCCCGTCCCGTGCGCGTGCTCGATCAGCTCGCGGAGATGGGGGTACAGCGTCGGTTCCCCGCCGATGAACTGCACGTCCCGTGCTCCGATGGCCGAGAGCTGATCGATCGTGTTCTTCCAGTCCGGCACGGTCATCGTGCCGTGCGTCCCCTTGGGGGACGAGTCGGCGTAGCAGTGGTCACAGAATTCGTTGCAGAGTCCCGTCACCTCTCACCACGCGAACTTCAGCGGGTTCCGGACAGCGTGCATGGGGAGACTCCTTACGACGTGGGAATGGTGGTTTCCGCTGAGCGAGGAGCGAGTGTCAGAGGTTGTCCGTCAAGGCGAGCGCCACGGTGGCGAAGCACAGGGCGACCGCGCCGAACGCGAACGTCGGCCACGCGGCGCAGCCGAGGAAGCGTTTGACGACCGTCCATGTCCGCCGGGCGGAACTCCGCGCGGTTGTACGTCGCTGCTCGACGACTGGTGGCCGGATCACGGCTTGCCCCTGCGGCTTCTCTGGTTGACCTCCACGAGCCTGCTCCGCAGGCCGTTCGCGGTCCGCTCCGCCTGCGGCACGTAGTCCGGGCACCGCTCTGATCCACACCGGCACTTCGGCCACCGCAGGGCATCCCCCGGAACGAGGTCTGCTCCCTCCGGGCCGGGGTCGGCTTTCCGTACCAGGAGCACCCCGGCCACTCAGCGTGCTCCGGAGAGACGGGACAGGAATCGTCGGGCCTCAGTGCTGGGCTTCATACCGTTCAGCGTCGGCCTGCGGATGGTCGGCATCCATTGGCCCGGCATGGGCCCCCACATGGGCCAAGGTGTAGGCCACACTGGGTCGATGACGACCGCGATCGGGGCCAACATCAGGCGTCTGCGGAAACAGCGCGGATGGACTCAGGCGCGCTTGGCGTGGGAGCTGTGCCGTGCGGCGGGGGTGCAGGGCAAGCCGGTCAGCGCCCAGGAGATCAGCAGGTGGGAAGCCGGTCGGCGCACTCCGCGCGACTGGCTTCCGTTCCTCGCTGCCGTACTGGGCGTTTCCGTGGACGTGCTCACCGGCCCTCCAGCGCCCCCGGAACCGGCGATGCCGGCGCTGGCCGACTATCTGCCCGAAGGGGACCCGCTGGCCCCTCTCAGTGCCAAGAGCGGGCGTCGCATCGGCGAGGGAGTTGTACTCGACCTGCACCAGAGGGTTCACGGGCTGCGTCTTGCCGATGATGTCGTCTACGGACTGGATCTCATCGGGCGGGCGATGCGGGACCTGCGCGCCGCCATCACCCTCTACCGGGAAGCCCGGTACACCGAGGAGACCGGCCGCCAACTCTTGAGCTTGATCGGTGAGTTTGCGCAGATCGCCGGCTGGATTGCCAGCGACGCGGGGCAGCACACGGAAGCTGAGCGGATCTACCGGCTGGGACTCAGCGCGGCCCAACAAGGTGAGGACCACACCTTGGCCGGGAACCTCGCCGGTTCGCTGGCCTACCAGCTCAGCAACACCGGCCGCGAAGCGGAGGGGCTGGTACTCGCTCGCTCAGCGCTGGCGGAGGCCGGGACGGACGCACCGCCGAAGGCTCGCGCGCTGTACTTCGACCGGGTCGCCTGGGCGTACACGAAAGCCGGGGGGTCTGAGTGCGCGCAGCACGCCATGCGGGCGCTTGGGGAAGCCGGGGAAGCACTGGCCGAGGACAGCGCGGGAACCGAGTCCCCGACCTGGCTGTACTGGGTGGACGCCGGCGAACTCCAGGTCATGGAATCCCGGGTCCACACCGAACTGCATCGACCGCTCCGAGCTGTACCACTCCTGCGGGATGTGCTCAGCCGGTACGACGCGACCCACACGCGGGAACTCGCGCTGTACCTGTCGCGGCTCGCTGTGGCCTACGCCGACGCCAACGAACCAGAGGAGGCGGCGGCGACCGCAGAGCGGGTCATCAGCCTGTCGGCGGACGTGGCCAGCGAGCGGACAGCGGAACGGGGCCGGGTCGTGCTGGCCCGGCTTGCCGAGTACGCACACGTGCCCGAAGTCCAGGCGGTACTCGACAGCGTGGCGTGAGCAGGGGGCCGCGACTCGTTCGCTGGACTCCCCGGCGTGAGACCCCGGAGTCATCATGCGGACGGTGAGCCCGCCACGTTGGTCGTGTACGTCATCGCATGCCAGGTACGTCAAGCACATGATTTAGCTGGGGGAAAGCTTGCGCGCCTGTCTCAGGCGCTATCGGCAAGGTGCCGGCAGGAGAGGCCCGGTGGACTCCGAGGGCCCTGGCAATGGCCGTGGCGCTCTCTCCCCCCCGGCCGCACCTGGCGCGGGCCACGGCTAGCTTGTCGTCGTCCATCAGCAGGCGTCCGCCCACGCTGCCCTTGCGGGCGGCGGTGTCGAGCACTTCCAACATCTTCTGCCGGATGCCCTCCCGCTCCACCTCGGTGGCCACGGCCAGGACGGCGAACACGATCACCCCGCCCCGTTCGGGGCGTACACCCCGGTGAGGGCCGGAGAGGAGTTCCAGTTGGACGCCGTCTTTCTGAAGCATGGACGGCAGAGTCATGAGTTCCGCAGCGTTGCAAGCGAGGCGCTTCATCTTCACCACGGTCAGGATGACCGGCTGATATGGCGCGTATCGACCTGTCGTCCCTGATCCGACCAGGAGATTCGCTCGGCTGTTGGTCGCGTGGTCGATCACGCCACAGCCGGAGAAAGCAGAAAAACCCCAGGTCAACTGGGGTTCTTACTGGTGTCCGAGGGGGGACTTGAACCCCCACGCCCGATAAAGGGCACTAGCACCTCAAGCTAGCGCGTCTGCCATTCCGCCACCCGGACCAGGTGACCGCTTCGGTTTCCCTCGGCGACATGGACAACAATACCAGGGGATCGGAGTGCCCCTCACCCACATATCCCGTGGTCAGCGGGGGGGGCAGGGTCGCCGGGTGAGGTCAGGACGCACCCACCGCGCCCTGACCTCGCCGCAGCGGCGGGCCCCAGGGAGCCGCGACGGGCCAGGACTGACGCGCGGGGGCCACACAATCGGGGAATTCTCACACAGAGCGCTTGGTCGACTACTCATGACGCCGGTCGGCGCCCCAGGTGACGACGGGCACTGGCTCCTGCCCCTGGGGGGCGGCCCTCAGGGGCAGGAGCCCGGTCAGCAGTCCTCGCGGAGCCCGTGGAGGTGGGCGCCAGCCTTGCGGGCGAACGCGAAGGAGTCGACCGGGTTGTCGTGCTCCGCCTGCCAGTGGTGGTCGCGGCGGCCGCCGGGGGTGCCGCCCACTGCTGCCAGGAAGGTGCGGAAGTCGATGTCGCCGTCGCCGACGTCCCGCATACGGTAGCCGTCGCGGGCGGACGCGTCCCGGGTGCCGTCCTTCACATGGAAGAGCGGATAGCGGTCCGGCTGGTCGAGGACATAGCGCAGGGGATCGAAGGGGGCGGGGGTGCCGTCGGGGCGGGTGCCGAAGCGGTGCTGTCCGACGTACGCCCAGAAGATGTCCATCTCCAGGAAGACCAGGTCGGGATCGGTTTCGGCGAGGAGGACGTCGTAGAGGCGGACATCGGGCCGGTCGGTGGCGAAGGAGAATTCCTCGGCGTGGTTGTGCTGGTAGAAACGCATGCCGCGGCGGCGGGCGGCCTCGCCGTAGGTGTTGAAGTCCTCGGCAGCCCGCTTCCACGCGTCGACCGTGGATCCGTATCGGAAGGGCGGCGACGCCGTGCCGATGTGGCGGAGGCCGAGCGTCTGGGCGTCGTCGAGGACCCGGTCCAGGTTCTGGGCGAAGGTGTAGGCATGGGGGTCGGTGGACCAGTAGCCGACGTGGCTGCCTATGGGCCGGAGGCCGTGGTCGCGGGCGAGACGGCGCAGTCCCCGCAGGGTGATCGGTCCTGCGGCGCCCTGGGTGTAGCCGGCGAACTCGATCTCGTCGTAGCCGTGGCGTGCCAGCTCCGCGAAGACGGGGGCGAAGCCGAGGGTGGTGACCTTGTCCCGGAGGGAGTAGAGCTGGATGCCGAGGCGGCCGGGCGGGAGAACGGGGCGGCCTCTCCCCCGGACCGGGCCGGGCACGGGATGGGCGGCGGGCCCTGCGGGCGCGGGGTGGGCGGGTGTGGTGGCCGCGCCCAGCAGCGCGGCGGCCGCACCGCCCGCCGCGACGCCGAGCATGCCGCGACGGCTGAACCTGTGGACAAGTCCGGGATCCCTGTCCCTGCCGATGAGCCTCATTGTGGATAACTCCTCGATGTCGGTGATCCGTGGTTCAGTGGAGACCGGCGAGCCGAAGCAGCAGGGTCTTCACATCGGTGGCCGCGACGCGGCCGTGCACGGCATGGGGGGTGGAGCACAGAATGAGCGGACCTTCGTCCTCGTTCGCGGGGAGGCGGCCATGGCTGCCACGGATAGGTGACGGGTCCAGGGGGACCACCGCCATGCGGTAGCGCAGACCCAGCTTCTTGCGGGCGAGCGCGGCCGCCACCCTGAGCCGCACATAGGGGTCGTCGGGGTCGAGGAACAGCTCGACGGGGTCGTATCCGGGTTTCCGGTGGATCTCGACGAGCCGGGCGAAGTCGGGGGCGCGGATGTCGTCGAGCCAGTAGTAGTAGGTGAACCAGGCGTCGGGTTCGGCGACGGCGACCAGGTCACCGGAGCGGGGGTGGTCCAGGCCCTCGGCCTTCTTTCCCTCGTCGTCGAGGAGCCGTTCCACGCCGGGCAGGCCGGCCAGGACCCGGTGGGCGGCCGCCAGATCGTCGGGGCCCCGCGCGTACACATGGGCGATCTGGTGGTCGGCGACGGCGAACACCCGGGACGCCATCGGGTCCAGGTACTCCATGCCGTCCTGGGTGTGCACCTCCAGCAGTCCCGCGCTGCGCAGAGCACGGTTGATGTCGACGGGGCGGCTCACCGGGGTGATGCCGTACTCGGAGAGCGCGACGACGGTGCGGCCCTGCCGGTCGGCGTCGTCGAGGAGGGGGGCGAGGGCCGCGTCCAGCGCGGCCGCGGCGCGGCGGGCGTGCGGGCCGTCGGGGCCGTGGCGCTGGAGGTCGTAGTCCAGGTGAGGGAGGTAGCACAGGGTCAGATCGGGGTCGTGCGTGGTCATGATGTGGCGGGTGGCGTCCACGATCCACCGGGACGAGACGAGGTCCGCGCCCGGCCCCCAGAAGTGGAACAGGGGGAACGTGCCGAAGCGGCGGGTGAGGTCGTCGTGGAGGCCGGGCGGCCTGGTGTAGCAGTCGGGTTCCTTGCGTCCGTCCGCGTAGTACACGGGGCGGGGAGTGACGGTGATGTCGGTGTCCGCACCCATGGCGTACCACCAGCAGATGTTCGCCACGGTGTAGCCGGGGTGGGCGCGGCGGGCCGCGTCCCACAGCTTGTCGCCGGAGACCAGGCCGTTGTGCTGCCGCCACAGCAGGACCTCGCCGAGGTCCCGGAAGTACCAGCCGTTGCCGACGATGCCGTGTTCGGCGGGGAGCGTCCCGGTGAGGAAGGTGGACTGCGCCGCGCAGGTCACGGCGGGCAGGACGGTACCGAGGGCGGCCTGCGAGCCGGCGGCGGCGAGGGCCCGGAGGCGGGGCATGTGGGCGAGGAGCCGGGGGGTGAGGCCGACGACGTCGAGGACGAGGAGCGGGGTGGGGCGGGGGGCTGGGGAGGGTGGGGAGGGGAGGGGGGAGGGGGCCCCCGGGGGGAGGGGGGTCTGCGGGGCGGCGGCGTCCGTCACGGCAGCTCCTTCAGCCCGAGGTCCGTCAGCAGGTCGCGGGCCAGGGCCAGTTCGGCGGCGATGCCTTCCGCGAGTTGGGCGCGGTTGCGGGGGCGCAGGGCGGGTGGGAGGGCCTGCCAGGTGTAGGTCTCGACTTCGAGGTGGTGGGTGAGGGGGTGGGGGCCGCCGACGAGGGCGGTCAGGGCTTCCTTCAGGACGGGGAGGGTGGTGGTGAGGGGTGGGGCGGGCGGGGTGTGGAGGGGGATGTGGAAGTGGGAGCGCCAGGGGGCTGTGTCGGGGAGGGTCGCTCCGGTGAGGGCTTCGGGGAGGTCGTCGGTGCCGTGGAGGCCGGTGGCGGTGCGGGTGCGGGTCTGGTGGAGGAAGCGGGGTTCGGCGAAGGCGGCGAGGGCGGCGCGGACTTCGGGGAGGTGGGGTTCTTCGGCGTGGAGCGCGGCGGACAGCTGTGCCTTGGGGATGGGTACGCCCGCGTGGGTGAGGGCGGCGATGGCGGGGGCGGGGTCCTCGAAGGCGGTGGCGAGGTGGCAGGTGTCGACGCAGATGCCGATGTGGTCGGAGCCGATGGCGGTGAGGGGGGCGATGGCGTCGGTGGTGGTTTCGACGGCGCAGCCTGGTTCGGGTTCGAGGGCGATCCGGATGTTTCGGCCGGTGAGCTGGTGGAGGGCGTCGAGGCGGCCGGCGAGGGTGGTGAGGGCGGCGCGGGCGGTGGTGTCGGCGGTGGGGTTCCAGTGGGTGCGCCAGCCGAGGGGGAGGGTGGAGATGGTGCCGTCGGTGATGTCGGCGGGGAGGAGGGCGGCGAGGAGGCGGGCGAGGTCGGTGGTGTGGGCGAGGCGTTCGGGATGGGTCCAGTCGGGCCGGTAGACGCGGTGTTTGACCTGGGCGGAGCCGAAGCCCTGGTAGGGGAAGCCGTTGAGGGTGACGACTTCGAGGCCGTGGTGGTCGAGTGCGCGGCGAAGGCCGCGGAGGGCTGCGGGGTCGGTGGTGAGGGCGCGGGCGGCGTCGTGGGCGAGCCAGAGGCCGATGCCGAGGCGATCGCGGCCGAGGCGTTTGCGGACGGGTTCGCAGTGGTCGCGGAGTTGGGCGAGGACCCCGGGGAGGTTTTCGGCGGGGTGGACGTTGGTGCAGTAGGCGAGGTGGACGGTGGTGCCGTCGGGGTGCCGGAAGCGCATCCGTGGTCCCTCATTCCCCGCCGCGGAGAGTTGAGTTGCCGGTGCGGTGGTCGACGGGGGTGTCGGGGGCAGGGGGTTCGAGGCGGAGCCGTCCGCTGAGTCCGTAGAAGGTGGCGGGGTTTCGCCAGAGGACCTGGTCGACGTCGTCGTCGGTGAATCCGGCGGCGAGCATGGCGTCGCCGACGGCGCGGGTCTTGAGGGGGTCGCTCTGTCCCCAGTCGGCGGCGGAGTTGACGAGGATCCGGTCGGTGCCGTGGCTACGGAGGAGGGTGACCATGCGGTGCTCGTCCATCTTGGTGTCGGGGTAGATGGAGAAGCCGAGCCAGCAGCCACTGTCAGTGGCGTCTGCGATGGTGGTTTCGTTGAGGTGGTCGAGGAGGACGCGTTCCGGGGGGAGCGCGGATTCGCCGAGGACGTCGAGGGTGCGGCGGAGTCCGGCGCGTTTGTCACGGTGGGGGGTGTGGATGAGGGCGGGGAGGCCGTGGTCGGCGGCGAGTTGGAGTTGGGTGGCGAGTGCGGTGTCCTCGGCGGGGGTCATGGAGTCGTAGCCGATTTCGCCGACGGCGACGACGTTGTCCTTGACGAGGTAGCGGGGCAGGTCGTCGAGGAGGGGGATGCAGCGGGGGTCGTTGGCCTCCTTGGGGTTGAGGGCGAGGGCGCAGTGGTGGGCGATGCCGTACTGGGCGGCGCGGAAGGGTTCCCAGCCGAGGAGGGAGTCGAAGTAGTCGTGGAAGCTGGCGGGTGAGGTGCGGGGCTGGCCGAGCCAGAAGGAGGGTTCGACGAGGGCGCGGACTCCGGCGGTGTGCATGGCCCGGTAGTCGTCGGTGGTGCGGGAGGTCATGTGGATGTGGGGGTCGAAGATGCGCATCCGTACTCCTCAGGACTCCGTGGGCGGTGTGTCTGTCAGGGTCAGTACGCGGTGGAGGCCGGGGGGTGGGGGGCGGCCGGCGGCGGTTCGTTCGGCGGCGTAGTCGGTGAGCATGCGGTGGAGTTCGCCATCGCCGCGGGCGCGGTGGGCGAGTGAGGCGACGGCGTCGACGGGGACGCCGGTGAAGAGGCATTTGAGGACGGCGTGCCGCCAGGTGTGGGCGTCGAGGTGGCGGGCCGCGTAGGGGCCGACCGCTGCGGCGATGAGGCGGGTGTCGTTGCTGCGGAGGGCGTCGTCGACGAGGGGGACGGCGGCGTCGGGCGGGGTGAGGTGGTCGAGGTGCGGGAGGGCGAGGAGGACGGCGCGGCGTTCGTCGGCGGTGCCGTGGTGGTAGAGGCGGGTGAGGGTGTCGGCGTCGGGGCGGGCGCGGGTGAGCAGCAGGGTGCGGGCGGTGTCGGCGTGCTGGTGTCCGCAGTGGCGGCCGGCGGTGGCGAAGCGGAGTTCCCAGGGGGTGGTGCCGTGGGGGGTGGGGTGGGGGTCGGTGGCTTCGGTGAGGGCCTGGTCGAGCCAGGTGCGGGCGGTGGGGTGGAGTCGGGTGCGGAGGTGATGGGGGTGGTGGGGGTCGGGGGTCATGCCGGTGCTCCGTGGGCGCGGAGGAAGTGGAGTGAGGTGCGGGCGAGTTCGGGGCCCGCGTGGGAGTGGCGGGGCAGTTCGACGACGGTGAGGCCGTGGTAGCCGGTGTCGGTGAGGGCGGCGAGGACGGCGAGGACGGGCGGGAAGTCGATGTCGCCGTCGCCGAAGGGGAGGTGTTCGTGGACGCCTCGGCGCATGTCCTCGATCTGGATGTGGCGGATCCAGGGGGCGGCGGCGCGGACGCAGTCGGCGGGTGACGTGTCCTCCAGGCATTGGCAGTGGCCGATGTCGAGGGTGAGGCCGAGTGCTTCGGGGTTGCCGAGGGTGGTGCGCAGGTGGTGGAAGTCGGCGAGGGTGGCGAGGAGGTGGCCGGGTTCGGGTTCGACGGCGAGGGGGATGCCGGCGTCCTGGGCGGTGTGGAGTGCGGGGGTGAGGGCGTCGGCGAGGCGTTGCCAGGCGGTGTCGGGGTGGGTGCCGTGGGGGGTGGTGCCGCTGAAGCAGTGGACGGCGTGGGCGCCGAGGTCGGTGGCGATGCGGACGGCGGTGGTGAGGAGGGCGGTGCGGGTGGCGCGGGCCCGGGGGTCGGGGTCGAGGAGTGAGGGGCCGTGTTTGTGGCGGGGGTCGAGGATGTAGCGGGCGCCGGTTTCGACGGTGACGGCGAGTCCCAGGCGGTCCAGGGTGCGGGCGGTGTGGCGGACGCGGGTGGGGAGGTCGGGGGCGAGGGGGTCGAGGTGCATGTGGTCGAGGGTGAGGCCGACGCCGTCGTAGCCGAGGTCGGCGAGGAGGGTGAGGGCGTCGTCGAGGCGGAGGTCGGTGAGGCCGTTGGTGCCGTAGCCGAGGCGGAGGGTGCGGGGCGGCGTCGGGCTGGGGGTGGTGCTCATGTGGGGCTCACGGTGCGGGCGAGGGCGCGGGCGGCGGGGGCGAGTCCGAGGAGCGCGAGGGCGGTGGCGGTGCCGGTGGGGGTGGCGCCTCGGGTGGCGAGGGCGGCCTGGAGGGGGACGAGGGCGCGGATGCCGTTGCCGACGGCGCGGCGGGTGAGGGGTGGTGAGGGGTTGAGGGCGGCGTGCAGGAGGGGGGTGGCGGCGGTGTGGAGGTAGCCGGTGGTGAGGGCGGCGCGGAGGAGGCGGCCGGGGGTGTCGGTGGTGGGGGGTGTGCGGGTGGTGTGGGCGGCGATCGCGAGGGTGGTGGCGAGGGCGGCGAGGGGGGCGCGGGTGGATCCGCCGTGGGTTTCGTGCCGGGAGACGGTGGTGACGCCGTGGGTGTGGGCGGCGAGGGCGAGCGCGGAGGGCAGCGCGGTGCGGAGCCGGGGGGTCCGGGTGTGGTTTTGGGGGCGCGGGCCGGCGGGGGGTGTCGGGGGGAGGGTGGCGGCGGCGCCGAGGAGGAGGTCGAGTGCGCGGGCGGCGGCCATGGCGGTGGGGCCGGCGGGGGTGTGTTTGAGGCGGAGGTCGTAGGCCCAGACGGTGGCGGCGAGGGCGGTGGCGGTGGTGAGGGCGGGGCGGCCCGCGCGGGTGGCGAGGGCGAGGCCGGTGGCGGTGAGGGCGACGGCGGCGGTGAGGGCTGCCGTCGGGGTGATGCGGCCCGAGGGGATGGGGCGGGTGGGGCGTTCCCGGGCGTCCTCGGCGCGGTCGGCCCAGTCGTTGAGGGCCATGCCGGCGGTGTAGAGGCACAGGGAGGTGCCGAGGGCGAGGGCGGTGCGGCGGTTGGGGCGGAGGGCGAGGGCGGCGGCGCCGGTGAGGGTGTCGCCGGGGACGGTGGGCAGGGCGGAGATGCGGAGGAGTTCGGCCCAGGCGCGTGCGGTGGCCCGGCGGTCGGGTGGGGTGGTGCGCGGGGGCCGGGGGTCCTGAGGGGGTGGGGGGTTCAGGAGGCGGTGGAGCCGGGTGGCGCGCTGTCGGCGGGGTGCCGGGGCGGGTCGGCTGATCCGTCCGAGAAGGGTGGTCATCGGGCCTCCGCGGGCCGTGGGGTGGGGTGTGTGGGGACGGCGGCGGGGGGCCGGGCGGGCCGGGCCGGGTGGTTCCGGCCTGCCCGCCGCCGTCCGGGGTCATGGCCCGTCAGGGGCGCAGTTCTCTGAGGGTGATGTCGCGGAAGGAGACCCGGTCGCCGGTGCCGTGGTTCTGGAGGCCGAGGTGGCCGTCCGTGAGACTGCGGGCGGGGTCGGTGTTGGTGAAGTCGTTGATCTTGGTCCCGTTGAGGTGGACCTGGAGGCGTTCTCCCCGGACGGTGATCTCGTACGTGTTCCACTGGCCGGGGGGTCGCAGGGCCCGGTCGCGGGCCTTGAGGTCGGCGGAGCGGAAGCCGTAGACGGCGCCGGTGGTGCGGTCGGGGGTGTCGGTGGCGTCGATCTGGATCTCGTATCCCCGGTTGACGGCGGACCAGGGGTCGTCGGAGGCGGGGAAGCCGACGAAGATTCCGGAGTTGTCGTCGCCTTCGACCTTCCAGTCGAGGGTGAGCCGGTAGGAGCGCAGTTCCTTGGCCTGGTACCAGAGGAGTCCCATGCCGCCTTCGGTGCGGAGTTCTCCGTCGGTGACGGTGAAGCGTCCGGGGCCCGCCTGTTTCCAGCCGTTGAGGGTTTTGCCGTTGAAGAGGGGGCGGTCGCCGGTCCGGGGGGTGCAGTCGGCGCGGGTCTGGCCGGTGGCGTAGCGCAGTCCGCCGAGGAGGTGTTGGCGGAAGGCGGGTTCGGCGTAGGACTCGCGGGTGTGGCCGCCGCCGGTGTAGAAGGACCGGCCGCCGCGGTAGGTCTGGCACCAGGCGATGGGGTGGTCGCCCTTCATGGTGCCGCCGGTGTAGGTGGTCTCGTCGAGGGCGGCGAGGATCCGGACGCCGGGGCGCGGGTTGGTGGCGTAGTCGTACCACTCGTCGGTGCGTTCCCATTCCTCGCCGAGGTGCCGGGTGGCGGGGTGGTCGTGGTCCTCGACGCGTACGGTCGCGCGCTGGATGTGGGGGTGGGAGGAGAAGTGGGCGCCGACGAGTCCCCGGTAGAAGGGCCAGTCGTATTCCGTGTCGGCGGCGGCGTGGACGCCCATGAAGCCGCCGCCGCCCGCGATGTACTGCTCAAGGGCGTTCTGCTGGGCGGTGTCGAGGACGTCGCCGGTGGTGGAGAGGAAGACGACGGCGTCGTAGCGGGCGAGGTTGCCGGTGGTGAACTGGGCGGCGGTCTCGGTGGTGTCGACGGTGATGGCGCTGGTGCCGCCGAGTTCTCTGAGTGCGGCGGTGGCGGCGGGGATGGAGTCGTGGCGGTAGCCGGCGGTCCTGGTGAAGACGAGGACGCGCCGAGCGTCGGGGTCGCGCGGCTGGTGGGAGATGGTGAAGTCGTCGAGGTCGTAGAGGGCTCCGGGGCCGCCCTTGAAGACGAGGAAGAGTTCGGTGGTGCGGCGGGGCGCGGTGTGCAGGGGGATGTCGATGTCCTGGAAGGTCTCCCAGCCGCCGGTGACGGGGACGGGGGCGGATCCGAGGATGCGGCCGGTGGCGGAACCGGTGCGGACTTCGAGGTGGCCGCCGGTGCCGCCGGAGGAGATCCGGGCGGTGAGGGTGGTGGCCTTGGCGAGGTGGTAGGGCTTGAAGGAGATCCAGTCGCCGTCGTGGATGTCTCCGACGGTCCTGCCGCCGTTGGCGGTGGGTTTGTCGTACACGCGGATGCCGGCGGAGGAGCCGAAGTGTTCGGCCTGGCGGTGGCGGGGCTGGAGGACGGCCTGGTCGTGGCTGGTCAGGGGGGCCTGGCCGCCGCCTCCGCCGTCGGTGTACTCGGCGTCGAAGACGCCGAAGATGTTGGCGTTGGGGTCGTGGCCGCCGTCGGAGGAGGTCTTGATCGTGCCGGTGCAGCCCTGTGCGGAGGTGATGGGGTGGCCGTGGCTGTCGTGGCCGAGGATGTAGCTGACCTTGACCTTGGCGCAGTCGACGGGTCCGCCGGCTCCGTCTTCGGGGTCGGTGACGGTGACCCGGAAGGGGATCTCGTCGCCGAAGCGGAAGAGGGCGCCGTCGGCGGGGAGGTGGAGGGTGACCTTGGGGGCGGTGTTGCCGACGACGACACGGACACTGGCGGAGCCGGTGCGTCCGCCGGGGTCCCTGGCGGTGACGGTGGCGGTGTAGGTGCCGTTGGCGCGGTAGGTGTGGGTGGGGTGGGCGGCGGTGGAGTGGTGTCCGTCGCCGAAGTCCCACTGGTAGGTGAGGGGGTCGCCGTCGGCGTCGCTGGTTCCGGCGGAGGAGAAGGCGACCTTCAGCGGGGCCTTGCCGGAGGTTCTGGCGGCGGTGGCCTCGGCGACGGGCGAGCGTCCGCCGGTGGCGTTCTCGATGCGGTAGAGGGCGGAGTTGTGGTCGCCGCCGAACCAGGCGGTGCCGTAGTCGAGGACGTAGAGCGCGCCGTCCGGGCCGAAGGTCATGTCCATGACCTGGGTGCCGTTCCAGGGGAAGGCGTGGATGGCTCCGGGGCCGCCGTCGGCGGTGTGTTCGACGCGCCGGATCCAGCGGCGGCCGAACTCCCCGGCGAAGAAGTCCCCGTCGTAGGCCTCGGGGAATTTCACCGGGGAGGGATTGTCCGGGTCGTAGCGGTAGACCGGGCCGCCCATGGGGGATTCGGAGCCGGTGCCGAATGCGGGGACGGAGCCGCCGTCGTAGGGTATCCACGCCGAGCGCGCGGGCGGCAGGTCCCGGAGTCCGGTGTTGTACGGGGAGTCGTTGCGCGGGGCGGCGCAGTCGTACGGGGGGCCGCTCGTGCCGGTGGCGAAGTCGTAGTCGGTGTAGGGCTCTCCGGCGATGCCGCAGAAGGGCCAGCCGTAGTTCCCGGGGCCGGTGATCCTGAGGAAGCCGACCTTTCCGGAGGGGCCGCGCCCCGGCTCGGGGGCCCCGGCGTCGGGCCCGTACTCACCGGCGTAGAGGTGTCCGGTGCGCTGGTCGACGCTGAAGCGGAACGGGTTGCGCAGGCCCATGGCATAGATCTCGGGCCGGGTGTCGGGGGTGCCCGGCGCGAAGAGGTTCCCGTCGGGGACGGTGTAGGAGCCGTCCGCGGCGACCTTGATCCTGAGGATCTTGCCGCGCAGGTCGTCGGTGTTGCCGGAGGTGCGGCGGGCGTCGTACGCGGGGTTGCGGCCGGGCCGTTCGTCGAGGGGGGCGTAGCCGTCGGAGGCGAACGGGTTGGAGTCGTCGCCGGTGGAGAGGTAGAGGTTGCCCTGTGCGTCGAAGTCGATGTCGCCGCCGACATGACAGCAGATGCCCCGGGTGGCGGGGACGTCGAGGATCTTCTTCTCACTGGCGTTGTCGAGAGTGCCGTCGGGCCGCAGGACGAAGCGGGAGAGCCGGTTGACGCCCTCGTAGGGGGCGAAGTCGGCGGGGGTGCCGTCGGTGGGGGCGTCGCCGGGCGGGGTGTCGAGCGGGGGCGCGTAGTAGAGGTAGAGGAAGCGGTTCTCGCGGAATCCGGGGTCGAGCCCTATGCCCTGGAGTCCTTCCTCGTCATGGGTGTAGACGGGGATCTTCCCGACGACGCGGGTGTTGCCGGCGCTGTCGGTGAGCCGGAGTTCGCCGTTGCGCGAGGTGTGCAGGACGCCTCGGTCGGGGAGGACGGCCAGGGACATGGGTTCCCCGGTCTCGGCCGCTCCCTTGGCGAGGGTGACCTGCTGGAACTGTTCGGCGGTCGGGGCGGGGGCCGCCGCGGCGGGGGCGGCGCCCGCGGGCCGGGCGGGGGTGAGGGTGAGGGTTCCGGCGGTGAGCAGGACGCCGGTGACGAGGGCGAGCACGGTTCGGGCGCGTGGTCGTGGGGGCGATCGGTGCACGGGTCACTCCTCTGCTGCACGGGGGCTCCTGCTGGGAGGGCTCCGGTGCGGGTCCAGGTGCGGATACGGGGTCCGGAGCCGGGGGCGTCAGCTCCGGTCGCCGCTGCCGAAGGCGGCGTCGAAGGCGGCCGCGGGCGGTTCGAAGTCGTACTGCTTGAGGTGGGCCAGGGCCTGGGGTGCCCCGGTCAGGCGGTCCATTCCGGCGTCCTCCCACTCCACCGAGATGGGGCCGGCGTAGCCGATGGAGCGGAGCATGCGGAAGACGTCCTCCCAGGGGACGTCGCCGTGACCGGCGGAGACGTAGTCCCAGCCGCGCCGGGGGTCGCCCCAGGGCAGATGGGAGCCGAGGCGTCCGTTGCGGCCGTCGAGGCGTTTACGGGCCTCCTTGCAGTCGACGTGGTAGACGCGGTCGCGGAAGTCGTAGAGGAAGCCGACCGGGTCCAGGTCCTGCCAGACGAAGTGGCTGGGGTCGAAGTTGAGGCCGAAAGCGGGCCGGTTCCCGACGGCGTCGAGGGCACGCCGGGTGGTCCAGTAGTCGTAGGCGATCTCGCCGGGGTGGACCTCGTGGGCGAAGCGGACGCCTTCGGCGTCGAAGACGTCGAGGATCGGGTTCCAGCGGTCGGCGAAGTCGGTGTAGCCGCGTTCGATCATGGCCTCGGGTACCGGCGGGAACAGGGCGACGAGGTGCCAGATGGACGATCCGGTGAAGCCGACGACGGTGTCCACGCCGAAGGCGGCCGCGGCCCGTGCGGTGTCCTGGAGTTCGGCGGCGGCCCGCTGCCGTACGCCTTCGGGGTCGCCGTCGCCCCAGACGCGCGTGGGCAGGATGGCCCGGTGGCGTTCGTCGATGGGGTTGTCGCAGACGGCCTGGCCGACGAGGTGGTTGGAGACGGCCCAGCAGCCGAGGCCGTACCGGTCGAGGAGGGCCCGCCGGCCCGGGAGGTAGCCGGGGTCGGCGAGGGCCTTGTCGACCTCGAAATGATCTCCCCAGCAGGCGAGTTCCAGTCCGTCGTAGCCGAAGTCCCGGGCGAGCCGGCAGACGTCCTCCAGCGGCAGATCGGCCCACTGGCCGGTGAAGAGGGTGAACGGGCGGGGCATGGGTGTCGCCTCCTGAGTGGTCCCTGGTCGATCCCTGGACGAGCCGATGAGCCATGGCCCTGAGCACTCCCCGCGCCGGTCCCGGACGAGGGCGTTCCGGACACGGACGGGGACGGGGACGGTCGGTACGCGGTACACGGCACATGGCACACGGCACGGGCAGCGGAGTCACAGGTACGAGGTACGGGGTACGGGGTACGGAGGAACAGCGTGCGCGGTGGTACGGGCGGGTCAGCCCTGCGGTACGGGGATGTACACGGCGTTGCCCCGGGCGCTCTCCTCCACCGCGGCGAGCACGCGCTGCACCTGGAGCCCGTCCTCGAAGCCGGGTTCGGGGGCGGTCCCCCGGGCGATGGCCTCGATCAGGTCGCGTGCCTGGTGGGTGAAGGTGTGTTCATAGCCGAGCGCGTGACCGGGCGGCCACCACGCCTGAAGATACGGATGATCGGCCTCGGTGACCAGGATGCGCCGGAAGCCGGACGAGGCGGCCGGTTCGGTGTGGTCGTGGAAGGAGAGTTCGTTGAGGCGTTCGAGATCGAAGGCGAGCGAGCCTCGTTCGCCGTTGATCTCGAACCGGAGGGCGTTCTTTCGGCCCGACGCCATCCGGGTCGCCTCGAAGGAGGCGAGCGCTCCCGATGCGAGGCGCCCGTTGAAGAGGGCGGCGTCGTCCACGGTGACGGGGCCGAGGCCGCCGGAGGGGATGCCCCGGCCGCCTCCGGTGGCGGCGGCGAGCAGGGGGCGTTCCGTGACGAAGGTCTCGGCGAGGGCGCTGACGCCGGTCAGCCGCTCCCCCGACAGGTACTGGGCGAGGTCGACGATGTGTGCGCCGAGGTCGCCGAGGGCGCCGGAGCCGGCGTGTTCGCGCTGGAGCCGCCAGGTGAGCGGGGCCCCGGGGTCGACGAGCCAGTCCTGGAGATAGGTGAAGCGCAGGTGCCGCAGGGCGCCGAGGCGGCCCTCGGCGATCAGCCGGCGGGCGTGGGCGACGGCGGGGACCCGCCGGTAGTTGAAGCCGACCATGGCGATGCGGCCCTCGCGCCGGGCGCGGGCGGCGGCGGCGCACATCGCCTCGGCCTCGGCGACGGTGTTGGCGAGGGGTTTCTCGCACAGGACGTGTTTGCCGGCGGCGAGGGCGGCGACGGCGATCTCGGCGTGGAGGTCGCCGGGGGCGCAGATGTCGACCAGGTGCACGTCGTCCCGGGCGATCAGGGCGCGCCAGTCGGTCTCGGCGGCCGCCCAGCCGTGGCGGCGGGCGGCGGCGCGCACGGCCAGGGGGTCGCGGCCCGCGATGGCGGCGAGGACGGGGCGCAGCGGCAGGTCGAAGACGCGGGACACGGTGCGCCAGCCCTGGGAGTGGGCGGCGCCCATGAACGCGTAGCCGATCATGCCGATGCCCAGGGCGGGTGGTGCGGGCGGGCTGTCGCTGCCGCTGTCCTCGGTCGCGTCCGTGCGGTCCATGCGGTTCTCCTCGTCGCCGGTGGGTCGTGGATCTGTGGGGTCCGGAGGGTCAGTTGAAGCCGGTGGGGAGGTACTGGTCGACGTTGTCCTTGGTGACGACGGCGGAGTAGAGGGTGATCGAGGCGGGGATCTCCAGCTCGGACAGGCCGCCGATGCCTTTGCCCTGGGCGACGGCGCGGGCGATGTCGATGGCGGACGCGGCCATGGTCGGCGGGTAGAGGACGGTGGCCTTGAGGACGCTGTTGTCGGCCTTGATGGCGTCCATGGCGGAGCGGGCCCCGGCGCCGCCGACCATGAGGAAGTCCTTCCGTCCGTCCTGGGCGATGGCGCGGAGGGCGCCCACGCCCTGGTCGTCGTCGTGGTTCCACAGGGCGTCGAAGTCGGCTTCGGCCTGAAGCAGCTGGGCCATCCTCGCCTGGCCGGACTCGACGGTGAATTCGGCGGCCTGGCGGGCGACCTTGGTGATGTTGGGGTAGTTCTTGAGGGCGTCGTCGAAGCCCTGGGTGCGCTGGCGGGTGAGTTCGAGGCTGTCGAGGCCGGCGAGTTCGATGACTTTGGCGCGGGGCTTGTCCTTGAGTTGTTCGCCGATGTAACGGCCGGCGTTGAGGCCCATGCCGTAGTTGTCGCCGCCGATCCAGCAGCGGTAGGCCTGGGGCGAGTCGAAGATCCGGTCCAGGTTGACGACGGGGATGCCGGCGCGCATGGCTTCGAGGCCGGTGCGGGTGAGGGCCTTGCCGTCGGCGGGGAGGACGACGAGGACGTCGACCTTCTTGTTGATCAGGGTCTGGATCTGGCCGATCTGGGCGGCGGTGTCGTTGGAGCCCTCGGTGATCTCCAGGGTGACGTCGGGGTACTTCTTCGCCCGGGAGCGCGCGTTGTCGTTGATGGCGTTGAGCCAGCCGTGGTCGGCCTGGGGGCCGGCGAAGCCGATGGTGACGGCTTTGCCGGGGGTGTCGGCGGCGGGGGCGTTCCGGTCATCCGGATTCTCGGACCTGTCCTTCTTCCCGCTGGGTTCGTTGCTGGTGCAGCCGGTGAGCAGGGCCGTGGAGACGGCGGCGGTGCCGAGGAGCAGTCCTCTGCGACTGGGTACGGGGTGTTCCGGCATGGCGGGAGGGGCCCTTCGGGTGGGAGGGACGGGCTGGGGTCAGGGAGGCCGGGGGCAGGGAGGGGGGCAGGGGGGGCAGGGGGGGTCAGGTCTCGCCCCGGGTGCGCAGGGTGCGGTGCTGGACGAGGACAGCGGCGACGATGATGGCCCCCTTGGCGATCTGCTGGACCGCGCTCTCCATGTTGTTGAGGGCGAAGATGTTGGTGATGGTGGTGAAGACGAGGACGCCGAGGACGGAGCCGGTGATGGTGCCCCGGCCGCCGCTGAGGAGGGTGCCGCCGATGATGGCGGCGGCGATGGCGTCGAGTTCGTACAGATTGCCGTTGGTGTTCTGGCCGGAGCCGGAGAGGACGACGAGGAGGAAGGCGGCGATGCCGCAGCAGAGCCCGGAGAGGAGGTAGAGGAGGAGCCGGTGGCGGCGGATGTCGATGCCGGCGAGGCGGGCGGCCTCGGCGTTGCCGCCGACGGCGAGGGTGCGGCGGCCGAAGGTGGTCCGGTTGAACAGCAACCAGCCGAGGACGACGACGGCCGCGAAGACGAGGACCAGGGGCGGGACACCGAGGACGTAGGAGTCCCTGACGCCGAGGTCGAGCACGGATTCGACGGTGACCATCTGGGTCCTGCCGTCGGTGATCTGGAGGGCGAGGCCCCGGGCGGAGGCCAGCATGGCGAGGGTGGCGATGAACGGCACCAGGCCGCCGTAGGCGATCAGTACGCCGTTGACGAGTCCGCAGCCGAGACCGACGGCGACGGCGGTGAAGAGGATGCCGGTGAAGCCGTACTCCTGGGTGGCGACGGTGGTGGCCCATACGGAGGCGAGGGCGACGACGGCGCCGACGGAGAGGTCGATGCCGCCGCCGGTGATGACGAAGGTCATGCCGACGGTGACGACGCCGATGATGGACGCCTGCGTCAGGACGAGCTGGAGGTTGCCGGTGTCGAGGAAGGCGTCCGGTTCGGTGATGCCGCCGACGGCGACCAGGACGGCGAGGACACCGAGCAGGGTGAGGTTGCGGATGTCGGGGCGGAACCCGAGGGGGGTACGGCGGCCCCGGCCGGGCGGGGGTTCCCCGGTGGGGGCGGCGGGCGGGTCGGGGGTGGTGCGGCGGGCCGGGGACGCGGGCTGGGTCATACCGGCGGGCTCCCTTCCATCACCAGGTCGAGTACGCGGTGTTCGTCCAGGTCGCGGGCTTCGGCCGTGTGCACGACGCGGCCTTCGCGCAGGACGAGCACCCGGTCGGCGAGGCCCAGCACCTCGGGGATCTCGCTGGAGACGAGGAGGACGGCCAGTCCGTCGGCGGCGAGGGCGCGGATCACCGCGTACAGCTCGGCGCGTGCTCCGACGTCGACGCCCCGGGTGGGTTCGTCCAGGAGCAGGACCTTGCAGCCGCGCAGCAGCCAGCGGGCGAGGACGGCTTTTTGCTGGTTGCCGCCGGAGAGGGTGCGGACCTGGGCGTCGGGGGTGTCGGGGCGCAGCGAGAGCGAGCGGGTGGCCCGCCGGGCGGCGGCGCGTTCCGCGGCGCGGTCGATCCAGCCGCCCCGGGAGAAGCGGCCGAGGCAGGCGAGGGAGACATTGCGGGTGACGCTCTCGGTGGGCAGCAGGCCCTGGGTCTTGCGTTCCTCGGGGGCGAGCCCGATGCCGGCGCGGACGGCGCGGGGGACGCTGCCGGGGCGCAGGCGTTCCCCGCCGGCGAGGACGGTTCCGGCGGTGGGGCGGCGGGCGCCGTAGATGGTCTCCAGGATCTCGGAGCGGCCGGAGCCGACGAGTCCGGCGAGGCCGACGATCTCCCCGGGCCACAGGTCGAGGTCGAGGGGGGCGAACTCGCCGGCGCGGGTGAGGCCCTGGACGCTGAGCGCGGGGCGGACGGCGGGCGCGGGGGTGGTGCCGGTGGCGCGCACGGGCCGGGGCGGGAAGACGTGACCGACGTCCCGGCCGGTCATGAGGGAGACGACGGCGCGGGCGGGGGTGGTCCTGGCGGGGAGCCCGGCGGCGACGGACCGGCCGTCCTTGAGGACGGTGACGCGGTCGCCGATGCGGCGGATCTCTTCGAGCCGGTGGGAGATGTAGACGACGGCGACGCCTTCGGCGGTGAGGCCCCGGACGATCCGGAAGAGGCCCGCGACCTCGTCGGGGTCGAGCGCGGCGGAGGGTTCGTCCATGACGATGAGCCGGGCGTCGTGGGAGAGGGCGCGGGCCATGGAGACGATCTGGCGCTGGGCGGCGGGCAGGACGCCGACGGGGGCGGCGGGGTCGATCCGGGGGTGGCCGAGGCGTTCGAGGAGGCGGGCGGTCCTGTCCCTGGCCGCCGCGGACCGGACGATGAACCCGGCGGTGGTGGGCTCGTGCCCGAGGTGGATGTTCTCGGCGACGGAGAGCCCGTCGACGAGGTCGAGTTCCTGGTGGAGGGTGGCGATGCCGCGCCGGGTCGCGGCGCTGGGCGAATTGAGGGTGATCTCCTCGCCGCACCAGACGATCCTGCCGCTGTCGGGCCGGTGCGCGCCGGCGAGGACCTTGATGAGGGTGGACTTCCCGGCGCCGTTCTGGCCGAGCAGACAGTGGGTCTCGCCGGCCAGGACGGTCAGGTCGACTCCGTCGAGCGCGCGGACCCCGGGAAAGGACTTGGTGATGCCTTCCATGCTGAGCAGGGGTGGTTCCGGTGCCATGGCGATTCCCCTCGGCGGCGGTGGCGGCCGGTGGGCCGCGTCGCGTGGGTGGGTGGGCGCGGGCGGGGTGTGCCGTACGCGGTCGGGGCGCGGCACGGGGTGTTCGTATCCCGGTGACAGGGTGGTACGGGGCCGGTGCGGACGCGCGGTGGTACAGCGCCGTAGAGAGTCGTACGGGGTCGTACGGATGGGTACGGGGTCACGCCGGGTCGTACGGGTGGTGCGGGTGGTTCCGGTATGGATCCGCCCGGTCGAGCAGGCGGGCAGTGCAGGCAGGCAGTGCGGTCAGGCGGGTGAGAAGAGGTGGTCGCTGATGAGCCGGGCGCCGCCGGTGACCCCGGCGGTCTGCCCCAGCTCGCCCAGCACGATGGGCAGGTTCCCGGTGGCCAGCGGCAGCGACTGGCGGTAGACCTGGGTCCTTATGCTCGCGAGGAGGGTGTGTCCGAGGCCGGTGACCCCGCCGCCGATCACCACGAGCCCCGGGTTGAAGAAGCTGACCAGTCCGGCGATGACCTGGCCGACCCGGTTGCCGCCCGCCCGTATCAGTTCGAGCGCGGTGGTGTCCCCGGCGGCCGCCGCGGCCGCCACGTCGGCGGCGCTCAGCCTCCCCGCCGCCGTCAGCCGGTCGGACAGCTCCGGCGAGCGGCCGGCGCGGGCGGCCTCCTCGGCGTCGCGGGCGAGGGCCGCGCCGCCGAAGTGTGCCTCCAGGCAGCCCTGGTTGCCGCAGGCGCAGGGCCGGCCGCCGGGGTCGACCTGGATGTGCCCGATGTCCCCGGCGCTGCCGGTGGTCCCCCGGTAGACCTGTCCCCCGACGACGATGCCGCACCCTATGCCGGTGCCTATCTTCACGCAGAGGAAGTCGCCGACGGAGCGGGCGACCCCGGCGTGCTGCTCCCCCATGGCCATCAGGTTCACATCGTTGTCGACCATGACGGGGCAGCCGAGGTCCTGGCTGAGGGCCTCGCGGACCGGGAAGCCGTCCCAGCCGGGCATGATCGGGGGTGCGACCGGTACGCCCTCGGGGAAGCGGACCGGCCCGGGGACGCCTATCCCGGCGCCGTCGAAGCCCTCGGCGATGCCGGTGGCGCGGAGCTTGGCCGCCATCGACAGGGCCTGTTCAAAGACGGCGACCGGTCCTTCGCGGACGTCCATGGGGTGGTTGAGATGGCCCAGGACCTCCAGCTCCGCGTTGGTGACGGCGACATCGACCGAGGTGGCCCCGATGTCGATGCCGAGGAAGCGGAGTCCGGGGGCGAGCCGTATGTTGTGCGAGCGTCGGCCGCCCCGGGAGGCGGCGAGCCCGTCGGCGACGATCAGGCCGGTCTCCAGCAGCCGGTCGACCTCGACGGCCAGCTTGGAGCGGGACAGCTCGACCAGATCGCCGAGCTGGGCACGGGAGTTGGGGCCGCCGTCGCGCAGCAGCCGCAGCAGCCGTGCCTGGTGCGTGTTCGCCGGTCGTGCGGTCATCCGTCGCAACGGTCCCTCCCCTCCGCAGGCCGGCGCCCGGAAGTTCCCCGTAGGGGCAGTTCTCCACGGGTTCGGGCGATCCGGCTTTCGAGGGGAACGTAGCAGCGCTTTCCCCGACGGGGAAGAACTTGCGCGGAGTTCGGCGATGACTTCTTCCTCAGTCGGGACAAAGAAGCGGGACGAAGAAGGGGGTACGGGGACACTCAGGAGGTGCGGCGCGCCAGCCGCTCGGTCAGCCGGTCGAGGAAGACGAGCTGCCCGGCGACCAGCCGGATACGTGCCTGGGCCAGGCCGCACCACTCCGCGCGGTCGATCTCGGGGAATTCCTCGGTCCGGCCCGAGTGCGGCGGCCACTCCATGGTGAAGGTGCCGGGCACCACCCGGGAGGTGTCCAGGTCGCCGGCGACCGCCCAGACCGTCACGATCTTGCCGTTCCGCTGCCGGGCCTCACCCAGCGGCAGCCACTCCCCCGCCGGCGGGGCGAGCCCCAGTTCCTCCTCGAACTCCCGCCGCGCGGCGGCCATCGGCTCCTCGTCGGGGGTGTACTCCCCTTTCGGCACCGACCACGCCCGCTCCTGCCGGCCCTGCCAGTACGGCCCGCCCATGTGGCCGAGCAGAACCTCCGTACCGACCGCGTCGGCGGCACCGGCGGTGCCGCCGTCCCGGCCACGGTCCCGGAACAGCAGCAGACCGGCGCTTCTCACCACCGTCATGCCACCAGTCTGCCCCGGCGAAGGCCCGACGGCGGCCCGACGGCGCGCGCCCGCCCAGGGGCAGTGGCCGACTCAGGGGCAGCGGATGATCTGACCCGCGTACGAGAGGTTCCCGCCGAAGCCGAAGAGCAGCACCGGGTCGCCGGACCGGATCTCGCCGCGCTCGACCAGCTTGGCCAGGGCCAGCGGCACAGAGGCGGCGGAGGTGTTGCCGGACTCGACGACATCGCGGGCGACGACGGCGTTGACCGCGCCGATCTTCTGCGCCAGGGGCTCGATGATCCGCAGATTGGCCTGGTGGAGCACGACGGCCGCCAGGTCCTCGGGGGCCACGCCGCCGCGCTCGCAGACCTTGCGGGCGATGGGCGGCAGCTGGGTGGTGGCCCACCGGTAGACGGCCTGGCCCTCCTGCGCGAACACGGGCGGGGTCCCCTCGATCCGTACCGCGTGTCCCATCGACGGGACCGAGCCCCACAGCACCGGGCCGATGCCCGGCTCCTCGCCGTCGCGGACCGCCTCCACGACGGCGGCGCCCGCGCCGTCCCCGACCAGGACGCAGGTGGTGCGGTCGGACCAGTCGGTGACGGCGGTCATCTTGTCCGCGCCGATCACCAGGGCGCGGGTGGCGGCCCCGGCGCGGACCGCGTGGTCGGCCGAGGCGAGGGCGTGGGTGAACCCGGCGCAGACCACGTTCACGTCGATGACGGCCGGCGACTCCATGCCGAGCCGGGCCGCGACCCGGGCGGCCGTGTTCGGCGAGCGGTCGACGGCGGTCGAGGTGGCGACCAGGACGAGATCGATGTCCTGGGGGGTGAGCCCGGCGGAGGCGAGGGCCTTGGCCGCGGCGTGGGCGGCCAGTTCGTCGACCGGTTCGGTGTCCTCGGCCCGGTGGCGGGTGTTGATGCCCACCCGGGTACGGATCCACTCGTCGCTGGTGTCGACCAGCGCCGCCAGGTCGTGATTGGTGAGCACTCCGGCGGGCTGGTAGTGGCCGAGTGCGGCGATGCGTGAGCCGGTCATGTTGCGGGTCCCCTCCGTGCGGGCAGGTGAATTCCCCAGTGTTCGCTGCTACCGACCGGTACGACGGCATGCGACCCCACAGGTTCCACCCGCGTAATTTGGAGCTTCCCGGGGTGTGCCGCAGCCCGCGGGTACCCTCCCCCGTACGCCCCCCACCTGGGGAGTCCTTGCGAACGGGGTTTCCGGAACGGAGCGACACGCAGAGCGACCGGCGCCGTACGGGAGAATGGGACGGGTCCAGCCGGCCACCTCACACGAAGCGGAACCGATACCCATGGGACGCGTCACCGAACGCCGCCGCACCATCCGGATCAGGGACGGCAAGGTCTCCGCCCGCCCCGACACGCTGGTGGCGGAGGAGCCCCTGGAGATCCGCGTGAACGGGCGGGCGCTCGCGATCACCATGCGCACCCCCGGGGACGACTTCGCCCTCGCCACCGGCTTCCTCGTCAGCGAGGGGGTGATCGGGGCGGCGGACGACATCCAGGCGATCACCTACTGCGAGGGTGCGACGGCGGACGGGGTCAACACCTACAACGTGGTCAACGTGCGGCTGGCGCCGGGGGTTCCGGAGCCGGGTCCCGAGCTGGAGCGCCATGTCTACATGACGTCCTCGTGCGGGCTGTGCGGCAAGGCGAGCCTGGACGCGGTCCGGACCGCGACCCGGTTCCCCGTGGCGGACACTCCCCCGCTGCGGCTGACCCCTCAGCTGCTCGCGGAGCTGCCGGACCGGCTGCGGGCGGCGCAGCGGGTGTTCGAGCGGACGGGCGGGCTGCACGCCGCCGCGCTCTTCTCGGAGAGCGGGGAGCTGCTGGACGCGCGGGAGGACGTCGGCCGGCACAACGCGGTCGACAAGCTGATCGGCCGGGCGGTGCGGGACGGGGGGCTGCCGCTGTCCCGGGCGGTGCTGCTGGTGTCGGGGCGGGCCTCGTTCGAGCTGGCGCAGAAGGCGGTGATGGCGGGGGTGCCGGTGCTGGCGGCGGTCTCGGCGCCGTCGTCGCTCGCCGTGGACCTGGCGGCCGAGAGCGGTCTCACCCTGATCGGGTTCCTGCGCGGTACGCAGATGAACGTGTACGCGGGTGCGGAGCGCGTGGTCCTGCCGGAGGAGTGAGCCGCCCCGCGGTTCCGGCCCCGGCCCCCCGGTCCTGACCCCGGCCCCGGCCTCGCGGTCAGCGGCGGTCGGCGGGCGCGGGGATGGTCTGGAGGGTGAGCGCGGCGGGCGGCTCCGCGCGGCCGGGACCGCCCGCGAGGGCCCAGTCGACGACCTCGTCCAGGGCGTCGTCGTCGAGCGCCCATCCGATCCAGGTGGCGCGGGCGCCCCGGCGGCGGGCCTCGGACGCCGGCTGGACCACGATCACATTGGCCTGTCCGCAGGGCCCGAGGCACTCCGTGGTCCGTACCTCGAACCGGCCGTCCGACGCGGCGGCCGCCTCCCGCAGCCTGCGCAGCTGGCCCTCGTGGTCGGTGCCGGGGTGCTTGGCCGCGTTGCCGCAGCAGCAGCCCCGGCAGACGACGAGGGTGCAGGGGCGGGCGGCGCGGGCGCGGAAGGGGCGTATGCCGGAGGTCGTCACCCGGTGATCATCTCAGGCGGTGCGCCAGGCGCGGGAGGAGGCGCCCGCCACACCGGTGGCCGGGACGCGACGGTTGCGCGCCGGTGTCCTGGAAGCGACGGATCCACGGCGGCGGCCGGGCGGTCGCCGGGCCGGTTCCGGCCGGTCGCCGGGCTGTCGCGGGCCTGTCCCGGGGATGTCGAGTTGTGGAGATTCCGTCCCCTTCGCGACCCGTCGCTGCGCCCTGTCGCGCTCCGCCGCAGGTGGCCGAGGTGGTCGGGCTGACCTGTGCCGACGCCGTTCGTCCGCACTTGTTCAAGTGCCACCCGGCGGCCGTCGTCCTGGGGTAGCGTCGCGGCGCCGTGCGGAGCGCCACAAGGAGCAGACCCTTGCGTGACTTCTCTGTCCCTCCCCTGCCGTCGCCGCCCCCGGTCGGCGGCGTGGCCGACGCGGTCTTCGAACGTGCCGAGCGGACTCCGGGCCGGGCGGTGCTGGGGCGCAGGGACGCGGCGGGCCGCTGGTGGGACGTGACCGCCGAGGTCTTCCGCGACGAGGTGCTGGCGCTGGCGAAGGGGCTGCTGGCGGCGGGGGTGCGGTTCGGCGACCGGGTGGCGCTGATGGCCCGTACCCGCTACGAGTGGACGCTGTTCGACTTCGCGATCTGGACGGTGGGCGCCCAGTCGGTGCCCCTGTATCCGACGGCGTCGGCGGAGCAGGTGCTGTGGACGCTGTACGACTCCGGGGTGTACGCGGCTCTCGTGGAGCACGAGGACCACGCCATGACGCTCGGGTCGGTCATCGACCGGCTGCCGGCGCTGAAGCGGCTGTGGCAGCTCGACGCGGGGGCGGTCGGGGAGCTGATGGCGTCCGGCGCGCACATCGACGACGAGGTGGTGCACCGGCACCGGCGGGCGGTGACGCCCGAGTCGCCCGCGACGGTGATCTACACCTCGGGGACCACCGGCCGGCCCCGGGGGTGTGTGATCACCCACGCCAATCTGATGTTCGAGACGGACACCCTGGCGGGGAACTGGCGGTCCCTGTTCCGCTCCCGGCCCGGCGAGGACCCTGCCACGCTGCTCTTCCTGCCGCTGGCGCACGCCTTCGGCCGGGTGGTGGAGGTGGCGGCGGTCCGCAGCGGGGTCAAGTTCGGCCATCAGCCGGTGCTGCGGGCGAGCGCGCTGGTGCCGGAGCTGGCGGCGTTCCGTCCGACGTTCTTCATCGGGGTGCCGTACGTCTTCGAGTCCCTGTTCACGGCGGCCCGGCGGCGGGCGGAGCTGGAGGGCAGGGCGGCGCCGTTCGAGAAGGCGGTGGAGGTGGCGGTGCGGTACGCGCAGGCCGGGGAGGAGCGGGCGTTCGGTCTGGGCCCCGGTCCGTCGGCGGGGCTGCGGGCCCGGCACCAGTTCCTCGACCGGACGGTGTACGGGCGGCTGCGGGCGGCGATGGGCGGCCGGGTGCGGTACGCGATGTCGGGCGGCTCGGGCCTGGCGCGGCGGCTCGGGCTGTTCTTCGCGGGCGCGGGGATCACCGTCTTCGAGGGGTACGGGCTGACGGAGTCGACGGCGGCGGCGACGGCGAACCCGCCGGGGCGGCCCCGTTTCGGCACGGTGGGGCAGCCGCTGCCGGGGACGTCGGTCCATATCGCCGCCGACGGCGAGGTGTGGCTGCGCGGCGGGCATGTCTTCGCCGGGTATCTCGGGGACCGGGACGCCACGGACGGGGTGCTCCGGGACGGCTGGCTGGCGACGGGTGATCTGGGGGCCCTCGACGCGGACGGCTATCTGACGATCACCGGCCGGAAGAAGGAGGTCCTGGTGACCTCGGGCGGCCGGAGCGTGTCGCCGCTGCCGCTGGAGGAGGCGGTGCGTCAGCATCCGCTGGTGGCGCAGTGTCTCGTGGTGGGCGACGACCGGCCGTACGTGGCGGCGCTGGTGACCCTGGACCCGGAGGCGGTGGACCACTGGCTGGCGGTACGGGGGCGGGTGCCGCTGGCTCCGGCGGCGCTGGTGCGCGATCCGGAGTTGGAGACGCAGATCCGGCGGGCGGTGGTCACGGCGAACACGCGGGTGTCGCAGTCGGAGTCGATCCGCACCTTCCGGATCCTGGCGCGTCCGTTCACGCAGGAGCAGGGGCTGGTGACGCCGTCGCTGAAGCTGCGGCGCAGGGCGATCGAGGAGGCGTACGCGCGGGAGGTGGCGGCGCTGTATCCGTGAGCGGGGCCGGTGCGGGAACAGGGGGCGACCGGACACCCCCGTGGGTGCCCGGTCACCTCCCGTTCCCGCCGGTAGCGGTGGCCCCCCGACCCGGGTGGACCGCCCGCGCGGCCGGCGTCTCAGGATCAGGGCGTGCCGGAGCCGTCAGGTTCGAGCTCCACGGAGGGGACCGGTACCGGAACCCGGTCCCTGCCTGCGGGCGTGAATCCGAGCCCCAGGCGGTCCTTGTCGAACGGGGGCTCCGTGTCGGTCCAGGAGTTGCCGAGGACCGTGACGTACGACGTCACATCCCCCTCCTCGAAGTCGCCGTAGGGGCGGGTGCCGGCCACGTTCAGGGTGCCGAGGATGGCTCCGCTGTTCCGGTCGAAGACGAGTCGCTGCTCCCCCTCACCCCTTTCGAAGGGGATCGCGATGCCGTGGCCCTCCCGTCCCGAGCGGTCCCGGACGCTGCCGAGGGTGCGGACCCCTGGCTCCTCGGCGAGCACCCGGTAGGCGGCCGCCCGCAGTTCGGGTCCCACGGGGGCGCCGGCCGCGAGTTCCACGGCCCTGGAGACACGGAAGAGCCGCTCGTTGGCACCGGCCCCGTCGCCGAGCCGCTCGCGCAGTTCCGCCGTGTCCGTGGGGAGCGTCTTCAGCACGGACGGTTCCAGCTCGCGCAGTGAGATGTGGTTCGCCGGACCGCCGGGGGCATCCTGGTGGGTGAGTCCCCAGCCCTGGTAGGTGATGACCCCGTGCGGTGCCTCCCAGCTCTTGGGGGAGCCGGCCGCCAGCCACGCGGCCCGGTCGCCGGGAGTCGCCGGGCGGGCGCCGATGTTGTCGCTCAGGCGCCAGCGGTCGCCGGAGTCCCGCTCCATCCAGACGTGGTCGACGCTACGGTCGTTGATGTCGTAGCCGGGTTTGCCGTCCTTGCCCGGGACACGGTGGACGGCCCCCCTCTCCTGCCGCTGGTGCCAGTAGTCGCCCCGGCCGTCCTGCCGGTGTTCGACCTTTGCGGCGGCACCGAGCAGGAATTCGCGGGCCGTTCCGTCGGTGCCGATACTGAGGCCGGTGGCGGGTGCGCCGGGTCCGCTGTCCCACGGCGGGACGGTGACCGCGATGACGGACGCGGCCACCACCGCGGCCGCCAGGCCCACGCCCCAGCCCGGCCGCCGCCACCGCGGGGTCAGGGGCCGGGTGAGTCCGGCGCGATCGGGTACGGCGTGGGCGGGACGCGCGATGGTGTGGAGTCCGTCGAGCATCGCGCCGGTCAGTTCGCGGTTGCGGACCTCCGGGGGGACGGGGCCGTTCCCGTCGAGGTGGGCGGGGCGGGCGGCGGCGAGCCGTCGCAGCACATCGCGCTCACGTTCCATGGCGGGTTCCTCACACTTCCTCTCGTACCCGTACGGGCCGTACGGGCGTGCTCCAGGCGGGCCGCGCCGGGGCGAGTGGCGCCGGGGCGGCGTCGGCGGCCTTGGTGAGCCGTTTGCGGGCCCGGTGCAGCCGGACCCGCAAGGTGGCCGCCGAGCAGCCGACGACCCGGGCCGCCTCGGCGGGCTTCAGGCCGTGCCAGGCGGTGAGGACCAGGATTTCGCGGTCCTCGTCGGCCAGCGTGGCGAGCGCCGTGAGCAGGGCGTTGCGGTCGGCGACGGCGTCGGCGACATCGCCTTCGCCGGCGGGGGCGGAGCGCTCGGTCCAGTCGCGGAACTCGGCGGCCAGGGACTCCCGTCTGACCTCCGCCCGTACGGTGTCCCGCAGGACGTTGCGGGCCACGCCGAGCAGCCAGGGCAGGGGGTCGGCCGGGAGGTCGGCCCGGCGCCGCCAGGCGACGGTGAACGTCTCGCTCACCACCTCGTCGGCGACCTGCCGGCCGGCCCTGCTGACCACGTAGGCCCATACCCGCCCGCGGCAGGCGTCGTACACCGCGGTAAAGCGGTCGGCTTCATCTGCCACCACCCGCACCTCCGTCATCCGGTTTTCCCTCGGTCACCGGGAAGTGGTCCGGCGCAGGCGATCGTTACAGGCGGAGCGGAAATCCCCGGAACGCGGTGGGCCCGCCGGAGGGGTCCGGCGGGCCCGGGGGGCGCGGGTGGTTCCGGCGGGGTGCCGGGGTGGGGCTATCCGCGGTCGAGGTAGTCGAGGTTGGGGGCGCCGTTCGCGGTGGTGGCGGTGGCGCGGACGGTGTTGTCACCGGCCTTCAGCGGCACGGTGAGCGTGACGTCGCTCCAGGTGGTCCAGGCGCCGGTGCCGTCGAAGGCCCGGTCCGGGGCGACCACGGACCCGTTGACGGACAGGTCCATCGGGCGCCCGGTCGTCGTCCCGTTCGCGTATCGCAGGGTGATGGTGGCGTCGCCAGCGATCGAAGCCGGGACCTTCCATTCGACGTATGCGCCAACAGCATTCGGCGTGTTGACGAATCCGGTGCCGCTGAAGCCGCCGTGGTTGGAGTCGACGGTCGATCCTGCGGTGTACGTGGCGTTCTCGGCCTCGTACCGGACGGCTCCGGCGCCGCCGGGGACGGCCCGGATCAGCCGGGTCTCGCCGGGGCGCAGGACGGCGCTGTAGGAGCCGTCGACGGTGCCGGTGGTGCGGCCGGACCACAGGTCGGTGATCTCGGCGGGGCCGCTGATCCCGGCCTGGGACCAGCTGACGGAGACGGTCTGGTTGCCGGAGGTGCCGGTGTTGAAGAGGGCGATGACGTGGTCGCCGCCGGGCCGGCGTTTGTGCCAGACCTGCTGGGAGCCGGAGTCGACGATCCGGCGGGCGGCGATGCCGTCCTGGTTGACGGCGATCAGGCGCTCGTTGCCGAGGATGGACACGTCGGTCGCGTTGAGCTGGGTGAGGTCGGAGCCGATGAGCAGCGGGGACGCGGCCATCGCCCAGAGGGTCATATGGCTGCGGCGCTGGTCGGCGGTGAGTCCGATCTGGTCGCCGTTGCCGATCTGGAGGGAGTCCAGGTCGTTCCAGCCGCCGGGGCCCGCGTACGGCTGCCAGTTGGCGGCGGAGGTGAACCGCGAGGTGATCTTCCCCCAGTTGGTGAGGGGGAAGCCGCTGCCGTTGGGGCCGGGGCCGCAGTAGCACTCGACGTCGCCCTGGGTGCGCCAGCTGTTGGCGAGCCGGCGCCAGGTGGGGGCGTCGGCGATGGCGAGGTTGTTGGAGAGGGCGTAGGTGATGGGCCGGCCGGTGGCGCGCAGGGCCCGGTCCCAGGCGGCGACGTCGGGTATGTCGTGGCTGCCGACGCCGTCGATCTTGAGGTAGTCGACTCCCCAGTCGGCGAACTGGCGGGCCCAGGAGTTCACGAACTCCTGCGCGCCGGGTTTGCCGTAGTCGATGTAGTACATGTTCTTGCAGTTGTAGTTCTTCTCCTGCCGGGTGGTGTCGGCGATGTCCCTGGCCCGGTAGGGGGTGCCCTCGATGGGGGTGTTGCGGGTGACGGCGTTCTTGGCGATGCCTGGGGTGACGTAGAAGCCGAACTTCAGGCCCTTGGCGTGGATGTAGTCGGCGAGCGCCTTGATCCCGGAGGGGAATTTCGCCGGGTCGACGGCCCAGCGGCCGTAGCTGTCCACTTCAAACCCGTTGGCGTCGCACTTCTGGTAGAAGTCGTCCAGGTTGACATGGATGTATCCCTTGTCCTTGAGGCCGCTGGCGGCGAGGGCGTCGGCCTGGGCCTTCATCTTGGCCTCGGTGGGCCAGCGGCGGACGAAGCTCCAGCTCGACCAGCCCATGGCGGGCCGCAGGGAGAGCCCGTTGTCGGAGGCGGCGGCGGGCGGGGGTGCGGCGGACTGGCCGGCGGCCGCGAGCGGCAGGGCGAGGGCGAGGGTCAGGGCGCAGCGGCCGAGCACGGCTCTGAGGGATGTCATGGGGACTCCACGTCGAGTCGGTCGAGGTTGGGGGCGCCGTTCGCGGTGGTGGCGGTGGCGCGGACGGTGTTGGTCCCGGCCTTCAGCGGCACGGTGAGCGTGACGTCGGTCCAGGTGGTCCAGGCGCCGGTGCCGTCGAAGGCCCGGTTCGCGGCGACCACGGACCCGTTCACGGCGAGGTCCATGGGCCGCCCGGCCGTCGTCCCGTTCGCGTACCGGAACGAGATCCTCGCATCCCGGGCGCGGTCGGAGGGCACGGTCCATTCGACGTATGCGCCACTCGCGTTCGGCGTGTTGACGAATCCGGTGCCGCTGTAACCGGTGTGGTTGGAGTCGACGGTCGATCCCGCGGTGCAGGCGGCGTTCTCGGCCTCGTACCGCTGGGGCGCGGGCCCGGGGCCGCCGGAGCCGGCGTACGCGGTGCCGATCCATGCCTCGTCGATCCGGAGCCGCTTGTGCCGGCTGGTGTCGGTGGTGGCGGCGTGGGTGTTCACGACCTCCAGCCGCACGTGGCGGGCGGTGGTGGCGGGGAGGTCGAGGGTGGTGACGCCGCGCCGGCTCGCCAGGGTGCCGGTCTTCACCGGGCTGCCCCAGCTGGTGCCGTCCTGGCTGACGTAGAGGCGGTAGTCCTTGATCCGGGCGGACTGCTCGGTGGCGGAACGGGCGTAGCTGACGGAGTCCTCGCGCTGGTTGAGGGCGAGATAGCGGACGGTCCGGGCCGTGCCCAGGTCGAAGCGGAGGGAGACGGGGGTGGTGCGGTCGCTGTCCCAGTAGGTGCGGTGGTTCCCGTCGGCCGCCGCCGCGGGCCCGTGCCCGGAGGCCGACGCGCTCGCGCTCATGGTGTACGCGGTGTGCGGCAGGATGCCCTCGCGGCCCGCGGTGGTGACCTTGAGGACGGTGTCGTACGGGTCCCAGCCGCCGAGCCCGGTGAGGGTGAGGGTGCCGCCGCTCTGGCTGTACGTGACGGGGGCGCCGGTGCGCAGATCGCTGACGGCGGTGACCCGGTAGCCGTTGTCGCGCAGCCGGAGGGTGCCGGTGGCCGGCGGGGTGAGGACGTGGACGTAGTGCCGGTCGGGGTCGGCGCGGGCGACGGTGGTGACGCCGTGGGCGCCGTCGTGCCAGAAGCCGGGGGCGAGTCCGCCGTGGAGGTAGCCGCCGCCCTCGGTGCCCACGAGGGATTCCCGGATCCGGTCGAGATAGCCGGCGGCGAAGTCGTTGAAGGCGGCCTGGTTGCTCGGGAATCGTCCGTTGACCTGGGCGGTCTCGGCCATGAGGGCCTTGACGGAGGAGCCGGCGTTGGTGATCAGACGGCCCAGGGTGAGTCGGCGGTCGACGGCGGGGTCGGAGCCGTCGTACCACCAGGCGCCGGTGGCGGGCAGTTTGAAGTCGGCCTCGATCAGCCGGGGTCCGGCGGTATAAATGGCCTGCGGGTAGTCGTACGCCGGGGACATGCCGGTCTTCTGCTCATTGCTGATCATGTCCATGATCGGCGTGTCCTCGTTGTTGTTGCTGAGGGTGTAGTGCGGGCGGCGCTGGTAGATCTTGGCGTAGAGGTTGTTCCGCTCCCAGTACGCGTTGTCGTTGTCGATCCAGAAGCCGGCCAGCTCCGGGTAGCGCTCCATCACCTCGAAGAAGAGGTCGTAGGAGTACTCGCCGAAGCCGTCGCGGGTGTGCAGGTCGACGGTGCGGCCCTTGTGGCGGGAGTACGCGGCCGAGTCGAGCCATTCCTGGCCGCCCTCGGCGTGCCACTGCGGGTCGTCGGTCATGTACAGGATGGTCTTGAGGCCCTGGGCGCGGGCGGCCTCGATCAGCTCGCCGAGGAAGTCCCGCTGGGTCGCGCAGCTGCCGGGGATCCCCGACGGCCAGGGGCGGGCGTAGCCGAGGCGGCTGTGGAAGGTGGCGAGGACGAGGTACTGGGCGTGCAGCTTCCGTGCTTCGCGGACCCAGTAGTCGGCGCTCCAGCCGCCCGCGGTGACATCGCGTTCCCAGGCGGTGCAGCTGGTGTGGGCGGGGGCGGTGCGCAGTCCCCAGTGGAGGAAGAGCCCGGCGGTGGACTGCCGGAGGAAGTCCTGCCGGGGGTGCTCCGTATCGGCGTGGGCGGGGGCCGGGGCGGTGAGCGCGCCGAGGAGCAGCGCGCCCACCGTCAGCAGGGTCGCCCAGGGGCGACGGATCATGCGGGCCCGTCCAGGTAGTCGAGGTTGGGGGCCCCGTTCGCGGTGGTGGCGGTGGCGCGGACGGTGTTGGTCCCTGCGAGGAGGGCGGCGGGGACGGTGACCGTGCGCCAGGTGGTCCAGGCGCCGGTGGCGGGGAAGGGGACGCCGGTGGCGACGGTGGTCCCGTTGACGGTGAGGTCCATGGGGCGGTCGGTGGTGGTGCCGTTGGCGTAGCCGAGGGCGAGGGCGGCGGCTCCCGCGGTGGTGGCGGTCACGGTCCATTCGACGTACGTGCCGACGGCGTTCGGCGTGTTGACGAATCCGGTACCGCTGAAGCCGGTGTGGTTGGAGTCGACCGTCGAACCCGCGGTGTACGTGGCGTTCTCGGCCTCGTGGCGGCGGGGGGTGGGTCCGGTGGGTGCGCAGTCCTGGCTGGAGCCGGTCGCTCCGATCCGCAAGGAGCCGCCGGAGGTGTTGGCGCCGGTGGCGCAGTAGCCGGTGACGGTCTGGAAGAGCAGGTCGGAGGGGCTGCTGCTGCCGCGCTGGGCGGTGAACCGGTCGAAGCGGATGCGGCTGCTGTCGGCGGCGATGACGGCGGGGCGGCCGTCGTTGGCGCCGAAGCGGACCTCGCTGTCGGTGAAGCGGAGGTTCTCGGCGTTGCGGATGTACCAGCCGTAGGCGGGGCGGGTGCCGATGGAGTTGGGGTTGTAGTTGGTGGGCTGGTTGCCGGGCGGGGTGGTGGCCATGGTGCCGTTGCCGCCGGGGACGGTGATGTCGACGTTGTCGAAGGTGATGTTCCTGATGCGGCCGCCGCCGGACTCGCCCCAGAGGGTCGGGGAGAAGCCGGCGGCCTTCCCGTTCGCCCGGACGTCGGTGTACGTGATGTCGCTGATGGAGCCGACCCCGGGGTTGTTGCCGCAGCGTTTGCGGGTGCCGACCTTCTGCATGATGGGCGATTTCACGTCCGTCATGGTGATGTCCCTGTAGTGGACGTCGGAGATCCTGGAGCCGTCCATGGAGACCATGCCGAGGCCGGATTTGTCGGAGCCCTTGATGGTGATCCGCTCGAAGCGGTAGTTGGTGAAGTCGCCGCAGGTCTCGGAGCCGAACATGAGGGCGTTGCAACAGCCGGCGGAGAGATGGGAGTCGCTGACGGTCACATTGCCGTTGGTGAGTTTCGCGCCGAGGGCGTAGTCGCTCTTGAAGGCGAGGGCGTCGTCGTTGGCCTCGTAGTGGGCGTTCGTGATGCGCACGTTCGTGGTGTTGATGACGTTCCAGCCGTCGCGGTCCATGGCGGTGTCGATGACGAGCCGGTCGGAGACGACGTTGTCGCAGTCGTTGATGAGGGCCGCGAAGTGGCCGCCTTCGCGCAGGGTGATGCCGCTCAGGGTGAGGTTGGTGCAGCGGGTCAGCGAGATGATCTTGTCTGCTTCGCCCGGCTTGGGGTTGCCGGTGATGAGGGCGCCGTCGCCGTCGATGACACCGGCGCCGGTGAAGCCGATGTCGGTGAGGTTGTCACCGTAGATCATGGCGTTGTGGAAGTGGCTGTGCCCGTAGTCCTGGTAGTCGTCCCACGGGTTGGGCTCGGGCGCGTCGTAGGTGTCCGCGCCGTTGCCGCTGATGGTGGCGCCCGCGTCGAGGTGGAGCGTGACACGGCTCTTCAGATGGATGGTGTTCTTCGACTCGTAGGTGCCGGGGGTGAAGCGGACGATGCCGCCGCCGGCGCTGTTGGCGGCGGTGATGGCGCGGTTGATGGCTCCGGTGTCGTTGGTGGAGCCGTTGCCGACGGCCCCGTAGGCGCGGACGTCGAACTCGGCCGCGCGGGGCGGGGGCACGGTGACGTGGTCGCCGCCGCGGAGAGGGGCCGCGGGGGTGACGGCCGGAGCCCGGTCGGACGCGGGTGCATTCAGGGGTACGGGCGCGGGTGCGGCGGTGGCCGGGGGCTGGAGCGCGCCCGCGGCCAGGGCCAGGGCGGACACCGCCGTCGCGGCAGCCGCGCGGAGGCTCTTCATGCCGTCCTCCTCAGACGAGCTGGTAGCCACGCAGGTTGGTGAGGAGCAGATGACAGTCCTGGAGGGAGCCGGAGCTGTCGCCGAGGGAGCGGTAGATGCCCCACTTGGGGCGGACCCGGTCCGCCAGGAAGGTGTCGACGCCGGTGCGCGTCGCGTCGACGACGGTGGCGCCGCCCTTCCTGAGGGCCCACCGGACGGCCCCGGAGGTGCCGTCGCCGATCTTGATCTCGAAGTCGACATCGATCCAGCTGTTGTGGAGCGGCTCCAGGTCGGTGCGGCCGACGAGGATGTTCGGCTCAAAGATCTTCAGCTCGATGGTCTGCCGGCCGCCGACCCGCCGCAGGGACTGGACCACGATCGGCGAGGTGCCCGTCCCGGGCTGCTTCATCTGCATGATGTGGGTGAAGGTGGTGGTCGCCTTGAGGCTGCTGGGGATGTACATGGCGTAGCTGATGCGCCAGGTCTCGCCCTGCCGCCAGCTCAGGAAGGTGTTCCCGCTGCGGCAGCCGGTGACCTCGTGGCGCTGGCGGTCGGTGCTGGTGTCCCGGTCCCGGGTGTGCATGGTGAAGCGGAAGTTGTCGCCCTCGGTGGTGATGTGGGGGCCGTAGGAGGTGTGGGAGTCCGCGCGATCGTCCTCCAGGGTCTCGAACGCACGCAGCCCGTCCCGGCTCGCCGACGGAGACCACTTCAGTTGCCAGGCGGCCGCGCTCGCGGGGGTGGCGAGGGCGGGAAGTGCGGGGAGGGCCGCGGCGGCCGCGCCGGTGACGGCCGCGCTCAGAAGGGTCCTGCGTGATGTGTTCATGGTGCTCACCTCACTGCGAGTTGTTCATTCATGATCAAGAACGCGCCGAGGCCGTGGAAGTCGTTGGTCCGGCGTTCGCGCTGTACGTAGGAGGGGTAGTCGCCGACGTTGGTCCCGATGGAGATGTCGGTCAGGTCGGTGCGGCCGTCGGGGCCGAGGGAGATCTTCGCCAGCACTCCCCGGTGGCCGCGCTGGGCGGCGGCCTCGTGGCGGGGGTCCACGTATCCCTGCCGGGCGGCGCGCGAGAGGGCGAAGGCGAACATGCTGGAACAGGACGTCTCGGTCCAGTTGCCGGCCCGGCCGCCCTGGTCGACGACCTGGAACCAGCGGCCGGTCGCCGGGTCCTGGGCCCGCTCGATCCCGGCGGCGAGGTCGCCCAGCCTGATGAAGGAGAGGTACCGGGGGTCGCGGACCCGCTGGTAGACCTGGTACTGGCCGTAGAGGTAGAGCCCGACGGGGTACGACCAGCCGCCGATGGAGGTGGGGGTGTGGCGGGCCATCGTGGACTCGACCATCGCGACGGACCAGTCGGTGCCGGCCGGGCCGCCGTCGACGGTGAATTCCACCCAGCCGCCGGGTGCGTTGTCGTAGTTGACGAAGCCCCGGCCGGTGAACCCGGCGTGGTTGCTCTCGACGGCGCCCCGGTCGGCGCCAGCGTCCTCGGCCTCGTACCGGACGGGGGCCGTGGCGGGATCCCGCGCGGTACGGGTGGGGTGGCCGGGTCCGGTGGCGTACGGGCCTGGGTGGCCGGGTCCCGGGGTGTACGGGCGTGGGCGGCCGGGGCGGTGAGCGTGCCGCCCGCGAGGGCGAGGATCAGCAGGGCGGTGGTGGCGGTGGTCCAGCGCCTCATGGTCCCTCCTGGCGGTAGGTGTACTCCGGTACGGTCGCCGGGGCCTCCACGGGCCGGTGCGGCCGGGCCGCCGACGCGCGGTCCACGAGCGCGCGGACCAGATGGTGGTCGGGCGAGCGGGAGCAGGCGGGGTCGGTCCGTGCGGCGTCGCCGGTGAGGGCGTGGGCCTGGCAGCGGCAGCCGCCGAAGTCCCGGCCGCGCAGCTCGCAGCCGCGGCAGGGCTCCGGCATCCAGGCTTCGCCCCGGTAGCGGTTGAAGGCCGGCGACCGGTACCAGATCCACTCCAGCGGGTGGTCGCGTACGTTCGGCGCCTCCAGCCCCGGGAGGGCGACGGCCGCCGGGCACGGGTGGACGCGGCCGTCGGGGGCGACGGTGAGGGAGAGGGCGCCCCAGCCGCCCATGCAGGGCTTGGCCGTGCCGTCGACGTAGTCGGGCACCACCCACAGCAGCTCCGGGCGGCCCGCGAGCCGGGTGCGCCAGGCGGCCAGGCGGGCGCGGGCGGCGGCGACCTGCTCGCGCGAGGGCAGCAGGGCGTCCCGGTTGCGCAGGGCCCACCCGTAGAACTGGGTGTTGGCGAGTTCGATCCGCTCCGCGCCCCAGGCGATGCCGAGTTCGACGATCGCGTCGAGGGCGTCGAGGTTGGCGCGGTGCAGGACGACGTTGAGGCCGAGCGGCAGTCCGGCGGCGGTGACCAGGCGGGCCGCGCGCTCCTTCGCGGCGAAGGAGCGGACGCCCGCGATGTGCTCGGAGGCCGCCGGGTCGGCGTGCTGCACGGAGAGCTGGACGCTGCGCAGGCCGGCGGCGGTGAGGGCGGCGAGCCGCCGTTCCCCGAGGCCGACGCCGCTGGTGACCAGCTGCGTGTGGATGCCGCAGGCGTCGGCGGCGGCGACGATGGCGGTGAGGTCGCGGCGCAGCAGGGGTTCTCCGCCGGAGAGATGGCTCTGGACGACTCCCAGGCCGGCGGCCTGCCGGAAGACGTCGGCCCACTGCGACGTGGTCAGTTCGTCTGACCGACTGATCAGTTCGACGGGGTTGGAGCAGTAGGCGCAGCGCAGGGGGCAGCCGTGGCTCAGCTCGGCCAGCAGGGCCCAGGGCGGGGCGACAGCCGGGGCCGGAGGCGGGGCGGACGGCAGGGGCGGGGTCACTGGAGCCAGCCCTCCTCGCGGAGCCGGGACAGGAAGGCCGGGACGTCGGTGGCGACCGGGGCGCCGGGGTGGCGGTCCGTCAGTTCGGCGACGATGGCGGCGGTGTCGCGGGTTCCGTCGCAGAGCCGCAGCACGGCTCCGGCGGCGCCCTTGAGGACGACGACCCGTTCGGGGAGCAGCAGCAGGTCGGTGCGGCGGACGCGGTCGTGGCGGAGGACGGCGGATCGGGTGAGGGCGGGCCGCCAGCCGGCGGGGGCCCCGGATGCGGGGGAAGCGGGGGCGGCGGGGGCCTCGGATGCAGGGGAAGCGGGGGCAGGGCTCCGGTCGGCGGGGGCGGTCATCGGCGGGCTCCCGGCGCCGGGGGTCCCGGGGTGTCCCCGGCCACGCCGAGGTCGGTGCCGGTGCCGGCGCCGCTATCGGCGGCGGTGGCGGTGTCGATGGAGTCGAGCAGCGCCCAGAGCACATCGCACTTGAAGCGCAGGGCGGCGACGGCGGCCTCCTGCTGCTCCCGGGTGCGGGCCCAAGCCACCACCAGGGGCAGTGCCTCCGCGCTGTCCCGCCGCCCCTGCCCGATCCGGGTGCGGAAGTAGGCCAGGCCCCCGGCCTCGATCCAGGGGTAGTGGCGTTCGAAGGCGTCGATGCGGGTGCGCATGAGGGTGGGCGCGGCGAGTTCGGTGAGCGAGGCGGCGACGGCTTCGAGCGCGGGGCGGAGCCGGCAGAAGTTGACGTATCCGTCGACGGCGAGCCGGACACCGGGCAGGACCTCGTCGCCGGAGAGCAGCCGGGAGCGGCGGATGCCGGCGGCTTCGCCGAGCCGCAGCCAGCGTTCGATGCCGCCCTCGCCCTCGGTGACGCCGTCGTGGTCCTGGATCCGGCGCAGCCAGGCGCGGCGCAGGGCGCTGTCGTCGAACTTGGCGAGGATCAGGGCGTCCTTGACGGGGATGTGCCGCTGGTAGTGGAAGCGGTTGACGATCCAGCGGCGCAGTTCGGCGGGGGTGAGGGCGCCGTTGTGCATGCGTACGTTGAAGGGGTGGCGGTCGTGGTAGCGCCCGGCGGGCACGGCGCGCAGCCGTGCGGTGAACTCCTCCGGGCCCCACGGCTCACCGGTGCCCGTACGGGGCACAGCGAGGGTGCTCACAGCTCGATCACCATTCGGTCGGCGGCGACTTCGAGTCCCTGGTCGCGCAGCAGCCGGTGCTGGGGGGCGTCCGGGTCCCCGAGGGGGTTGGTGTTGTTGAGGTGGGTGTAGAGGCCGCGGCCGGGCAGCCGGCCGAGGCGGTGTGCGGTGCCGTTCGGGCCGGTGATGGGGAGGTGGCCCATGCCGGTGGCGGTGCGGTGGGAGATGCCGGTGCGGACGGGTTCGTCGTCGTCCCAGAAGGTGCCGTCGACGATGACGCAGTCGGCGGTCTCGGCCGCGCGCTGGAAGGTGTCGCTCCAGCGGGCGAGGGCGGGGGCGTAGAGGAGCCGGCGCCCGGTGGTGGTGGAGCGCAGGAGCAGGGCGCTGACCCAGGCGTCCTGGCCGGGGGCGTCGGGTGGCAGGTCGGCGGCGTAGCGGGGGCGTTTGGCCGAAACGGGCAGGGCCTGGACCTCGATGCCGCTGTCCGGGGCGAGGGGCCGGGGCCCGGTGCCGAATTCGTTCCACCGGACGCTGGTGTAGGGGGCGAGGGTGGTGCCGAGCCGCAGGCGGTCCAGGAGGGCGTGCCGGACCGGGCGGGTGGCCAGCACGTCGAAGCCGTCGGCCTCGCGGAGCCGGGCGATGCCGAGGGTGTGGTCGAGTTCGGCGTCGGTGAGCAGGATTCCGGCCACGGGGGTCTGCCGGGGGCCGGGGCCGGGGCGGAGCGCGGGGGTGTCCTCGATCTGGTCGCCGATGTCGGGGGTGGCGTTGACGAGGTACCACCGGCCGTCCCCGGCGCGCAGGGCGAGGGAGGCGTGCCGGCGGCGCCGGTGCGGATGGGCGCGTGCCCCGGTGCAGCCGGGGCACGCGCAGTTCCACTGGGGCAGTCCGCCACCCGCCGCGGTGCCGAGCACCTGGAGCAGCATGGCGGCCGGTCTCAGTCGGTGAGGTAGTAGGCGGTGACTTCGAGCGCGGTCTCGACCACCTCGTACTCGGGGGTCTCCCATACTTCGGTGGTCTCGGGGGTCTCGGTGTTCATCGGCGCTGTCCTGCCTTCCTGGGGTGCGGGGGTGTGGGGAGTGGTGCAGGATGGTCGTGCGACGAAGCAGGGTGATATGGGTCTGTACGAGGCTGTACGGGCTGTGCCGATCGGTACGGACCTGATCGGTACGGGCCTGATCGGTACAGAGCTGTGCGGACCGGGGCGGCGGGGGACGCGCCCTGGACATCTGTTCACAAGGGCGACCAGAGTTCAGCCATGTGTGTCATAGGGTCGCCTCTTGCGGGGAACCGGTCAATGGCCCGAACGGGGTTCCGGTTCGGATCGCGCCATCCCCGCCCCCGGCCCCGGCCCTGTCCTCGTCGCCCGGGCGCCCCGGTCCCGGAGACCCCCGACGACGTAAGGATCTTCCGCTCGTGACCCAGGTTCCCTCGATCACGCTCAACAACGGCGTCGCCATGCCGCAACTCGGCTTCGGTGTCTGGCAGGTGCCGGACGACGAGGCCACGGCGGTGGTGTCGGCCGCGCTGGCGGCCGGATACCGCAGTGTGGACACGGCGTCCGCGTACCGGAACGAGACGGGGACGGGACGGGCGCTGGCCCGGTCCGGTGTCCCCCGGGACGAACTCTTCGTCACCACCAAGCTGTGGAACACCGATCAGGGGTACGACGCGACCCTGCGCGCCTTCGACGTCTCACTGGAGCGTCTCGGCCTGGACCGGGTGGATCTGTACCTGGTGCACTGGCCGATCCCCTCCGCCGGTCTGTACGTCGACACGTACCGGGCGCTGGAGCGGATCCTCGCGGACGGGCGGGCGCGGGCGATCGGCGTCTCCAACTTCCTGCCGGAGCACCTGGAGCGGCTCCTGGAGGAGACCGGGGTGGTGCCGGCCGTCAATCAGATCGAGTTGCATCCGCAGCTCCAGCAGGCGGCGGCGCGGGCCTTCCACGAGCGGCACGGCATCACGACCGAGGCGTGGTCGCCGCTGGGGCAGGGGCGGGGGCTGCTGGAGGTGCCGACCGTGGTGGCGATCGCGCACAAGCACGGGCGGACCCCGGCGCAGGTGGTGCTGCGCTGGCATCTCCAGCTCGGTGTCGTGGCCATCCCCAAGTCCGCGAACCCGCGGCGGATCGAGGAGAACATCGATCTCTTCGGGTTCACGCTGGACGACGAGGACCTGACGGCCCTGGCGGCACTGGACGAGGGCCGGCGCCTGGGCCCGGACCCGGCGTCCTTCAGCGGCTTCTGACCGCACACTCTCGTACACTTGTTTGAAAACGGCGGAAGCCGACGACCGAGGGGTACGGGAACGTGAGCGGGGCATTTCGACCGGGCCGCTACCGGGTGCGCAACGTCGGCAGCGGGCTGCTGCTGGAGGTCCTCGAAGGGCCGAAGGGCGTCGGTACCGTCGTCCAGCAGGGCGCGGACAGCGGGAGCGCCGCCCAGGAGTGGCGGATCGAGCCCGTCCCCAATGGGAACGGGCTCTACCACTTCACCAGTGTCGCCGGCGGCAGGCGGCTGGACGTGTCCAACGCGTCCACGGAGAACGGCGCCCGGATCCAGCACTGGCGGGCCAACAATTACGGCGCCCAGGAGTGGACCGTCGAACACCATCTGGACGCGCCGGGCACGGTCTCCATCGTCAGCTTCGTCAGCGGGCTGCTGCTGGAGGTGGCCGGCGGCAGCGGCGAGAAGGGGGCCCGGATCCAGCAGTGGGAGGACACCGACGCACCCGGGCAGCAGTGGCGGCTGGAGCCCTGCGACTGATCACCCCGGGCGTCAGCGGCGGGCGTCAGCGGCGGGCGAGGTGCACCGTGCGCACGGACAGCTGGTACAGGTCCGGCCGGAGGAACAGCCCCTGCGGGTCCTCGGGGTCGAGCAGCCGGTCCAGGACGGCGATGTCGTCCGCGGCCAGCAGCCCGCCCATCACCTCGCGCTGCCGGGTGAAGACGTGCACGAGGTGCTCGCGCACGACGGCCGGGACCGGCGCCGGGATGTCCAGCAGGAAGGAGCGGGTGCCCGCCGGGGCGAGGCCCGCGTCCGTGAGCAGGGTGCGCCAGTCCTCGGTCGTGGCGGTGGCCCCCGGCAGGGCGTCCCGCATCTTCTGGAACCACTCGGCGTGGGCGGCGTCGATCCGGGCCTCCAGACCCGGCCGGCCCATCCCGAGGTCCCGGGGCAGGGCACGGGACGGCAGCCCGCCCTCGACCACGGCGAGCAGCCCGCCCGGCCGCAGCAGCCCGCCGAGTTCCGCGAGGGCCGCGCGCTGGTCGCCGACGTGGTGGACGACGTTGCCCGCCCAGACCAGATCGGCGCCGCCCAGGTCGTCCCGCTGCCCCGGGCGGAGCGGCAGTTCGGCGTGGCGGCTTTCGAAGCGGTCGCCGTAGCCGCCGTGGCGGGCCCGGTCCGCCGCACGTTCCAGCAGCTGCGGTGTGGGGTCGACGGCGACCAGCGAGGCGTACGGGAAGGCCTCGGCGAGGACGGCCGTCAGCACCCCGGGGCCGGAGCCGAAGTCCACCACCCGGCGGACGGCGGGTACGGGCAGCAGCTCGCCCATCCAGTCGGCGGCCCGCCGGTACAGGGGGGTCTCCAGCTCGGCGCCGCGCTCCAGGAGCGGGGTCATCTCGTCCCAGTCCAGCAGGCTGTGGTCGTGATCATGAGTCATGGGGACATGGTGGACGCCTGCGGGGCGCGGGCGGAAATACCGTTGCCGTTCCGGCAACCCCGGGGTGCGGCGGGGTACTGCGGGTGGCGGGACACGGCGGACGGCGGGTACGGCGTCAGCGGCGGCCCCGGTACTCCTGCGGGCTGACGCCCCGGACCCGTGTGAAGGCGGCGCTCAGCGCGAACGAACCGCTGTAGCCCACCCGGCGGGCCACCGCGTCGACCGTCGCGTCCGTCTCCCGCAGCAGGTCGGCGGCGAGGTCCAGCCGGTGGCGGGCGAGCCAGCCCATCGGGGGCTCGCCCACGAGACCGGGGAAGCGGCGGGCGAAGTGCGCCCGTCACCGCCGGGGCCTTCACCGCGGTCCTGGCCGGGCTCGGGGTGCCGGAGCCGGAGGCCGCCTGGCTGACCGGGCTCTTCGTGGAGTTGATGGACGGTCACAACTCCGCCGTGACGGGCGATGTCGCCAGGGTTCTGGGGCGGGCGCCCCGGGATCTCGCGGAGTACGCGCGGGACGCGGCGGCGGCGGGGGTCTGGAAGGACTGAGCCGTACGGAGGCGACACCGGCCCGGGGTCGCCTCCGTACACCGGCCCAGGGTCAGTCGCTCGGGTCCGGGGACGGGTCCGGGGGGCGCGCGGCCAGGACCGTGTCGATCGTGTCCGCGTCGGCGGCGCGCTTGTCCGGGCGGTAGCGGACCACCCGGGCGAACCGCAGCGCCACCCCCGCCGGATAGCGCGGCGAGCGCTGCACCCCGTCGTACGCGATCTCCACCACCAGCTCGGGGCGGACCCGGACGGTGAACCCGTCGTCGGAGACGGCGAGTTCCCCCAGGCGCCGCGTCTGCCAGCGCAGTGTCTCGTCGGTGAGGCCCTTGAAGGTCTTGCCCAGCATGACGAAACCGCCGTCGGCGGCGCGGGCCCCGAGGTGGAGGTTGGAGAGCAGTCCGGTCCGGCGGCCATGGCCCCGTTCGGCGGCCAGGACGACGAGATCGAGGGTGTGCACGGGTTTGACCTTGAGCCAGGAGCGTCCCCTGCGGCCCGCCGCGTAGGGCGCGTCCAACGCCTTGACCAGGACGCCTTCGTGGCCCCGGCGCAGCGTTTCCGCGAGGAACTCCTCGGCGGCGGCGAGCTGCCGCGCGTCCTCGGGGTCGGTGACGACCATCCGGCCGACCCGCAGCGGTCCGGGCACCAGCCGCGCGAGCACGGCGTGCCGCTCGTCGGCCGGCAGGTCGACGGTCGACTCGCCGCCGGCGGCCAGCACATCGAAGAAGACCGGTGTCACGGGCAGTGCGGCGCGCGCGGAGCCGACATCGGTCCGGGAGCCCACCCGGGAGGCGAGTTCCTGGAAGGGCACCGGCCTGCCGTCCGCGCCGACCGCGATGGCCTCGCCGTCCAGGACGAACCGGTCGCCGTCGATCCGCAGCGCGGCCTCGGTCACCTCGGGCAGCCGATCGGTGATGTCGTCCAGGGACCGGGTGTGGACCCGGACGGTGCCGCCGTCGCGGTGCACCTGGATCCGGACCCCGTCGAGCTTCTCCTCGACGGCGCAGGGGACGCCGAGTCCGCGCACCGCCTCGGTCACCGACGGCGCCGTACCGGCGAGCATCGGCAGGACCGGGGTGCCGACCGTGAGCCGGAACCGGTCGAGGGCGGCGGGCCCCTCGGCGAACAGGGTGCCCGCCACCCGGGGCAGGGAGCCGTCCATCATGACCGCCCTGCGGACGGCGCTCGCGGGGGCGCCGGCCACGGCGGCGACGGCCTCCAGGGCGAGGGCGTCGAGCGCGCCCTGCCGCACCTCGCCGAGGAGCAGCCGGGTCAGGAACCGCTGCTCCTCCTCGGTGGCGGCGGCCAGCAGCTCCCGCACCAGGCCGACCCGTGCGGCCCGGGATCCGGGGCCCTTCAGTCCGGCGAGCGCGGTCAGCGCGGCGTCGGTCGCGGCGACGGTGAGCACGGGGTCGGCGGCGGGCGGCGGCGGGTCCTTGAGTGCGCTCCAGCCGATGCCGATGCGGCCCTGGGGGAGCCGGCCGGAGAGATAGGAGATGACGAGCGGGACGTCCTCGGGGCGGGTCTCGGTCTCGGCGAAGACCTCGGCCAGCAGGGCGGTCTTGCGGGAGCGGGCGGTGGTGGCGGCCACGGCGCGGGACACGCCGGCGATCCGTGCCAGTGTCACGCCGGCCGCCCCGGGCACTCCTGCCGCCCCGGCCGCACCGGTCGCACCGGGGGTTTCCCGCACTGCCATGCGCCCATGCTGCCCCGCCCCCGACCCTGCCGCATCCGGTGCCGCGCGGGGCCGAGTGCCTGTCCGGCGGCCCCTGCCGGGCTCGCGCGCCCCCTGGCACCGCACTCGCCAAGGGCCCGGCGGCCCGAGCGGCGGGAGCCGTCGGCCGCGCGGGCCTGCCACCCGTACGGCCTTCCCTGCCACGCGGCCACGCACCGGACGACGCGGGTCCACCGGCCCCGCCACCACCGGCCCACGCACCCGTCCGGCACGACGACGGCCCGGCCCTGCCACCACCGCGCGACCGGGCCGCCCACCCTCGTACCGAAGGACACTCCACTCCCCCACAGCCCGGCGGCGCCGAGCGGCGGGGGCCTGCCACCGCAGGAGGGTGGCCCAGGGGCAGGCACCGCACCCGGTCCCGCGCCGAGCCGCCTGCCTCTCGGCGCGCCCTGCGGCGGAGACGGCCCTGTCGTCGGGCACGAACGGCCGGGAGGCCGGGAGGCCGGGAAGCCGGGAAGCCGGGAAGCCGGGAGGCCGGGAGGCCGGGAAGCGCTCCGCCCGGTCGTTCCGGCGACCCGGGTGCCTGACACACGACCTGCCGACCCCTCCCGCGCCCAAGGGCCCCCGGGCAGGCCCCGTGCCGAACGGGCCCACGCGCGGCGGGCGGTGGCCCCGGCGGCCGAAACGCACGTCCCCGTCCCGGGGCCGCGATTTGCCCTTCCCGGTGGTCGCCGGGGCCTCGCCGGGCGGGCGGGCCACGGCGGGCGGAAGCGGGTACGGCATCGGGGACGGCCGGATCCGTACGGACGAACCAGCGGCGTTTCAGGGGGGTTTCGACGCGTACACGGCTTCCGCACCCCCTCAGGCTTCTGGTGTCGCCGGAGCCTGAGGCTTCCCAGGGGTGTCAGTGCCCCGTGACTTGGGAGACCGTCGTCCGCGAACACACTCGCACACAGTACGGTTACGCAGGGGGACGGCCGCCCGGCCCGCGATGAGCGGCGGGCAGGCCGGCGCCGCACCGGTCGGCCGGTGCCGGCAGGACGGGGACGCGGCTCGGACGGGGTGGGGTACGACGGTGCGCGGCGAAGTGGCACGGACGCGCCTATGGTGCGCGCTCCCGGGATACGGACGGGCCCCCGGGCCCCGGCTCCGCACCCCCCGGGAAGCAGGTTCCCAGTGAGTCGGATCAGTATGCTCCTCCCCGCCACGCTGCTGTTCGGGGCGTTCTTCCTCAAGCTGCCCGCGCTGCTGCGCCGGCCCCGGGACCTCCTGCTCGGCTCCGTCTGCGGCCTGCTCTTCCTGGCGGGGCTGGTCTTCCTCCTCGCGGCCGTGCCGACCCTCGAAGCCATCAACGAGTTCTCGGGCGTGCCCAATATCGCCGCGCCGGTCTTCTACTCGGTGCTGACCTCCGTCAGCTGCGCCTGTCTGGTGGTGCTGATCCTGTGGCGCGGCGGCGCCACGCCCCGGACCCGGCGGACGGTCCGCCGGTGGGTCCTCGCGTATCTGGGGGTCGCCGTCGCCATGAACGTCCTGTTCCTCCTCGGGGACGCCCCCGTCGAACGGCTGCGGGACTTCGACACGCACTACGCGACCACCCCGTTCATCCGCGAGATGATCGTGCTCTATCTGCTGGCGCACGCCCTCGCGTCGGTGGGGACGGCCGTGTTCTGCTGGCGGTGGGCCCGTCATGTCGTGGGGGTGCCGCGCGCCGGTCTCGTCCTCGTCGGCTGGGGCTATCTCGTCAACCTCGGCTACGACACCGCCAAGCTGGGCGCCGTCGCCGCCCGCTGGGCCGGGCGGGACTGGGACCGGCTGAGCACCGAGGCGGCCCCGCCGCTGGCCGCGCTGGGCGCCCCGCTGATCGCGGGCGGTTTCGTCCTGCCGCTGGTGGCACGGCACGTCGGTGACCTGCGGCGGGCCGCCCTGCGCTATCTGCGCCTCGGACCGCTCGCCCGGCTGCTGCGCCGTGCCGCGCCCCCCGGGAGCGCCGGTGTGACGATAGGTCCCTGGGCCTCGCTGGAGCTGCGGCTGATCCGCCGGGAGGCCGCGATCCACGACGGGATCATCGGTCTGCGGCCCTACTACGACGAGACGGTGTACGAGGAGGTCTTCGCGCGGGCGCGGGCGCAGGGGCACCCGCCGGAGCGGGCCGGTGTCATGGCGGACGCGGCGATGATCGCCGCGGCCGGGCGGGCGCGGGCGGCGGAACCGGGCCGGACCCTGCTCGGCGACGGGCAGGTGCCCATCCAGCCCGCCACCGGCCCGGACGACCTGGTCCTCATCTCGCGGGCGCTCCGGGGCCCGGCGCTGGTGCACCGGGCACGCAGACGGGCCCTGTCGGACGCCTGACTCGGACCGGTCGAACGCCTGACCGCGTCTGCCGGACCCGGCATGTGCCGCCCCGCACGCGGCCCCTGCCCCTGCCCCCGTCCCCGATCCGCTCCCCGGACCCGCTCCCGGGAGCGGCCCGTCCGGTCACCGGACGTACCTCCTCCAGGATCGCCGCCCGGCCCCACCCAGCGGTATTCCGCCAAAGGTCCTGCGTGTCCACGGCGCCCGGGCCACGCCTGCCGCCGGGCCGCGCGAGGGGCGGCCGATCTCGGCGACACGGCTCCCACCTGCGCAATCTTCCGCAGGTCGGCCCGGTGGGGAACCGACTCCGGTTGGCTGACACGCTGTGAGCCTGTCCGGAAAACTCGCAACGTCGCCAGGACCCCGTCAAGACGCGGCGATCGCTCTGTACGGTGTGGTGCCAGGCTGAGGCCACTGACCGACCCGGGGGAGAGTGTGCATTGGGCACCAGGAGCGCCATGCGCCGACTGCGCGACGACCTCGCACGCGCCCTCGACCAGGCCCGGCCCGCCGATGCGCAGGAGGTGTTCGCCGCGCTCTGCGCCCATCTGGGCGAGCGGCGCGGGCGCCCGGTGGTGCTGCGGCTGGTGGACTTCCCGCCGCAGACCGCGAGCGGGCTCTATCTCGACCTGGAGGACCGCGACGTCATCTGCGTCCAGGCCGGCACCCCGCCGCTCCATCAGCTGATCATCTTCGGGCACGAGGTCTGGCACATGGTCGCCGGGCACGGCGGACACCACGACAGCGGCCCGGCGGCGGCCGCGCGGCTGGCGGCCGAGAGCCTGCCGGGCCCCTCCCCCGAGCCGGGCCGGGACGCGCCGCTGGGCGCTGCCGTGCACAGCCTGGCGGCCCGTACCGACTTCCGGCAGGCCGAGGAGAACGAGGCGGAGGCGTTCGGCCTGGAGCTGGGCGCGCATCTGCGGCACTGGCTGGAGCGGGCGCCCGAGGCGGCAGCCCCCCGTACCTCCGACGCCCAGCGGATCAAGCACCTGCTGGGACACCACCGGGGCTGAACCCCATGCGCAACAGCGACTACTACGTCCCCACCGTCGCCCTGTTCATCGCCTTCGTGGCCAAGCTTCCCGCGGTGCGCCGGGGCCGGCCCGACCCGATGGTGCGGTCCGTACTCGCCCTCCTGTTCACGGCGGCCCTCTGCTTCTTCTTCGCCGCCCCGCCCACCATCGTCCGGGTCAACCGGATCACCGGGGTCACCAATCTGTCGGCGCCGCTGGTCTACTGCATCATGTGCGCCTTCAGCTGCGCGTGCATGGTGCTGATAGTGAACTGGCGGGGCGGCCCCCGGGAGCGGATCCGGCGGGCGTCGCTGACCTGGATCACGTTCTACGGGGTGGTGATCGCGGCGCTGCCGGTGCTGTTCGTCCTGGGCGACACGCCGGTGGAGCGGCTGCGGGACTTCGACACGTACTACGCGACCACCCCGTTCATCCGCGAGTTGGTGGTCACGTATCTGGTGGCGCACATCGTCTCCGCCGTGGTGACGACGGTGCTCTGTCTGCGCTGGGCGCGGGCGGTGGGACAGTGGCTGCGGCTGGGGCTGATCGTGCTGGTGGCGGGGCTGACCCTGAATCTCGCCTTCGGTTTCGCGAAGCTGACGGCGGTGGTGGTGCGGTGGACCGGCAGTGAGTGCGACGCGCTCAGCACCGCTGTGGCGCCGCCGCTGGCCGCGCTGGGCGGGCTGACCCTGACGGCCGGTTTCCTGCTGCCGCTGCTGGGGCCCCGGGCGGAGGGCCTGCTGCGCTCCTGGCGGGCGTACGGGCGCCTCGGCGCGCTCTGGCGGCAGTTGCGCCCGGCCCCCGGGGAGCGCCGCGAGGTGCCGCGTATTCCCTGGTGGGCCCCTGCGGAGCTGCGGCTGACGGTCCGGGAGACGCTGATCCACGACGAACTGCTGCGGCTCCAGCCCTATCTGGACGACCGGGTGCGGCGGCTGGCGTACGAGGCGGCGCTCGGGATCGGGGCGACGGAGCGGCGGGCAGGGATGACGGGCGTGGCGGCGATGGTGGTGGCCGCGGTGGAGGCGCGGCGCTCGGGTTCCTGCCCCGCGTCGGACGAGGAGCACTGTCAGGCGGGCGCGCGGGCGTTGACGGCGGAGCTGGGGCCGGGCCGGGAGCGGCTGGTGCGGTTGTCGGGGGCGCTGGGCCCGCTGCCGGAGCAGGACCACCGGCCGGAGGACCGGGCCGGGGACCGGCCGGAGGGCCGTCCCGGGGGCAGGTCGAAGGGCAGGTCGAAGAGGCGGGCGGAAGGCAGGACGCAGGGCCGGTGGGCATGGCGCCCTTCCGCCGGGCGGGCCGATCGCGCAGAATCCCCTGCGACCCCAGCGGGAGCCCCGGCACCGGGCCCTGCCCCCTCACAGAACGCGGAGACCCGTACGCGATGACGCGCCCCAGCCGCACCGCTTCCGTCCAGCCCCGCAGGGCCGTCGTGATCGGGGGTGGTGTCGCGGGGATGCTCGCGGCCGCCGCCCTGGACGGTTTCGCCGACGAGATCACGGTCGTCGAACGCGATGTGCTGCCCCCGGGCCCGGAGCCGCGCAAGTCGCTGCCCCAGGCCCGGCATACGCATCTGCTCTGGTCGGGCGGGGTGCGGGCGTTCGAGGAACTGCTGCCGGGCATCACCACGCGCTGGCTGGCGGCGGGGGCCCGGCGGATCGCGCTGCCGACGGGATTGGTGACGCTGTCGTCCAAGGGCTGGATACGGCGGTGGCCCGAGATGCAGTTCATGCTCGCCTGCACCCGCGATCTGCTGGACTGGGTGGTCCGGGAGCGGGTGCTGGAGCTGCCGGCGGTGTCGGTGCTCCAGGGGCACACGGTACGGGGCCTCACCGGCACCGCCGGGCGGGTGACGGGGGTGCGGGTGGGCGGCCCGGACGCACAGGAGCTGTCCCTGCCGGCCGATCTGGTGGTGGACGCCTGCGGGCGGGGCTCCCGGGCGCCGGCCTGGCTGCGGGACCTGGGGGTCGGCGACGTCGAGGAGGCGCGGGTCGACTCGGGTCTGGTGTACGCGACCCGGCTCTACCGGGCGCCCGCCGGGAGCGAGGACTTCCCCGTCGTCAACGTGCAGTCGGATCCGGGCAGACCGGTGCCGGGGCGGACGGCGACGCTGGTGCCCGTCGAGGGCGGGCGCTGGATGGTGACCCTGTCGGGCACCCGGGGCGGTGAGCCGCCGGCGGAACCGGAGGCGTTCGAGGCGTTCGCCCGGGACGCGGTGCGCCATCCCGTCGTGGGTGAGCTGATCTCCCGTACCGAACCGCTCGGGGACGTCGTGCTCTCCCGGAGCACGGTCAACCGGCGCCGCTACTTCGAGCGGGTGCCCCACTGGCCGGAGGGTTTCATCGCCGCCGGGGACTCGGTGGCCACCTACAACCCGGTGTACGGCCAGGGCATGACCGTGGCGGCGCAGGGGCTGGTGGGGCTGCGGGGGCTGCTGGGGCGGCTCGCGCTGGACGCGCCGGGGCTCGCCCCGGTGGCTCAGCGGTTCATCGCGGGCCCGGTGGGCACCGCCTGGGACCTGGCGACGGGTCAGGACATCCTCTATCCGGGGGCGGTGGGCCGGCGGCCGGGCCCCGGCACCGGTCTGGCGCACCGCTATGTGGACCGCCTGGTGCGCGCGGCCACCGGGCGGGCCCGGCTCACCCGCGCGTTCATCGACGTGATCACCCTCTCCCGGCCGGTCGCCTCCTGGCTCCACCCGGACGTCGTGGTCGGGGTGGTGCGTGGGCCGGGCCGGCGGCCGCTGACGGGGCCGCCGCTGACGGCGGAGGAGCTGCGGATCGCACGGAGCGGCAGCCGCGCGGCCATGTGACATACCTCACACCAACAGGGTCGTTCATCACGCAGTGGGCCGGGGGGCGGCGTGCGTCGTAGTTGTCGTCACCACGACGACACGCAGCCTCGACCCAGCAGCGAAGGAGCGGCGATGTTCCGCACCGTCGAACAGTCGATCCCGGCCCACCTCATCAGCGGGGCCCCCCGCCCGGCACCCATGACGGTGTGCCTGATCTACAGCGCCGCCGACCCGTTCGCGGTACGGATGGCGTTCCCGGCGGCGGTGGCCCTCAGCGGCACCGAGGTGACCTGGACCTTCGCCCGCTCCCTGCTCGACGAGGGACTACGGGCGGCGGCCGGCCGCGGCGATGTGCGGATCCGGCCCCGCGACAGCACACGGACCCTGGTGGAGCTGCGGTCCGCGGAGGGCACCGCACTGCTGCGGTTCCCCACCGGGCGGCTGCGGCACTTCCTGCTGCACGCCTACGCGGCGGTACCGGCCGGCACCGAGTCCTGCGCGGTGGACCTCGACGGCGGCCTGTCGGCGCTGCTGCGCGGGGCCCGGGACGGCCAGGACTGAACGCGGCGACAACCGGAGGCCGTACTACGGTCGGATCATGACTTCTGTTCTCTCCGACGCCCTCCCCGACACGCGTGTGGGTCCGCTGCTGCGCGGCTGGCGCGAGCGCAGACGGGTGAGCCAGCTGGAACTCGCCCTGCGCGCCGACTCCTCCGCGCGCCACATCAGCTTTGTCGAGACCGGCCGCTCCCGGCCCAGCGAGGAGATGGTGCTGCGGCTCGCCGAACACCTCGACGTGCCCGTCCGGGAACGCAACGCGCTCCTGCTGGCCGCCGGTTACGCGCCCCGCTACAGCGAGACCCCCATGGACGACCCGTCCATGGGGACCCTGCGGGAAGGCATCGACCGCCTGCTGCGCGGATACGAACCGTACCCGGCGCTCGTCGTCGACGCCCTCTACACGGTGGTGGCGGCGAACCGGGGCATCGAGATGCTGATGACAGGGGTGGCACCGGAACTGCTGACCCCGCCGGTGAACGTCATGCGTCTCACGCTCCACCCCCGCGGCCTCGCCCCGAGGATCCTCAACCTGCCCGAGTGGCGGGGGCACCTGCTGCACCAGATGGAACGTCAGATGGCGCTGCTCCGCTCGGACCCGCTGCGATCCCTGTACGAGGAGGTCGCCGCCTACCCCCTGCCCGCGGGGGCGGGCGACGACCCGCGGGCCCCGGGCGACCACCCCTCCTTCGCCCTGCCCATGGTGGTCGAACACCAGGGGCGGATCCTGTCGTTCGTGTCGTCCATCTCGACGTTCAACACCCCGATGGACGTGACCGTCGCCGAGCTGGCCATCGAGACCCTGCTGCCGGCCGACGAGGAGACCGTCCGGGCCCTGCGGGAACTCAGCGCCTGACCGCGCGCAGCGCCGTGTACTGGAGGACGGCGAAGAGGGCGACCACGACCGCCTGGAGCGGGATCCAGACCGCTCCGGCGGTGGTGGGGTCGAACCAGAGGACCGCGGAGACGAAGCTGAGCGCGGCGTACAGCAGATTCGCCTCGACGACGGCGCTCACCGCTCCCCCGGCGGGACTGCGGCGCCCGGCGAGGACCCCGAGGGCGACGGCGTACAGCACCAGGAAGACACCGAGTCCGAGCAGGAAACCGCTGTCCACGCCGAGGAACCGGCCGAGCGGTCCGGAGGCGGCGGCATAGGCCGCGCCGTTGACCCCGGTGACCACCGCGTCCAGGGCGAGGAAACGGCGGAGCGCGAGCTGCGGCTCGGTGGTGCGGGCGATGCCGGTGAGCAGGGTGGCGGACATGGCGGGCGGCCTCCTTGGGGCGCTTGGACCTGGACCCCGTGACGACGGGGGGACCGGAGCCCGGGCGGAGTGCGCCGCCCGGGTTCCGGTGGCTCCAGAGTGCTGCCCCGGTGGGGGGCCGGTCGATTACCCGGGAGGTCATGCCGGGCGACCGGGGCCCGTCGCGGCCGTCAGCGGCCACGCCCCGGATCGGCGTCGGGCGCGGCGGGGGCCGGCGGGGACCCCTCGGCCGGCGGCTGCCGGGTATCGGCGGAAGGCTGCTCGTCGGCGGGCCGGGCGGAACGGGCCACCTCGGCGCGGATCAGGGCGTTGAGCGCGGTGAACGGGTCGATGGGCATGGCTGTGCACCTCGTGCGTGTGGGGGGGGGCTGAACGCTGCTGCGGACGGACAGCGGCCCTCAGCAGCGCAGCACGGCGCGACGCACGGCCGGCGGGGGCGGCGGCAGCGGAGCCCTGCCCCTCCGGGCCGCCGGTGGCCCCTGCCGGGCGGGCAACGCCCAGGGCCCCGCGTCCGGCCCCGGCGCGCCGACACAGGCACGGGCCCGGCCGGACGCCGCCCCCGTCGCATCGCTCTCCTCCGGCTGCCCCGGCGCGTCGAACGGCACCGACACGGGCGCGGGCCGCCCGCTCTCCCCGACCGCGGTACCGGCCCCCTGCGCCAGGCCCACCAGGGCCAGGAGCACCACCAGTGCCAGGGGCGTGCCGCGCACCGCGAGGGCGCGGAGAGCGGTGGCCGGGAGCAGAGGCATGGGGTGTCGGACCTCCTCGACCTGTGACCCTTCCCCATGGCATCGTGGGCCGCCCGCCGTGGCGGGGGATTTCCGCTCCGGCGGGGTACGGGCCATCGGCCGAATGGCCCCGCGCCTGTCCGGGTTCGGCCTTGCGCAGTCCGCCTGCGTCGATACGGGGACATCGCGCTCGTCCGGGGCCGCGCCCTGCCTGACCCGTGTCGGTACGGGGTCCCGCACCCCTTTTCCCCCCGCCGGGGGTACGGTCCGCCTTCGCATGGTCCGTGGGTGGGGGTGCAGGGTCGCCCCCGCAGGGGATCGGCGGACCTACCGGCCCAGTGGGACAGCCGCTTCGCGCTCGCCGACCCCGAGGAGGTGAGCCCGGAGGCCCCGCCAACCCGCACCACCACCCGAGGCCGGGCCGACCCGCACAAATCCAGCCTCGCCGGCGATTGAGGCGCGGGGG
>NZ_BSBI01000013.1:0-275112 GCF_034961445.1 Streptomyces yaizuensis | reverse complement strand
CCGGAGCAGCACGACCCGGAGCAGCACGACCCGGAGCAGCACGACCCGGAGCAGCACGACCCGGAGCAGCACGACCCGGAGCAGCACGACCCGGAGCAGCACGACCCGGAGCAGCACGACCCGGAGCAGCACGACCCGGAGCGGGATGGTGCTTCGGTAGGCGTCACGGGGACACCACGTGCGGCGTTGAAGCCTGCCATCAGCGGCGGGAGGCGTCGGGAGGGGGAGATCGAGCATTCGGCCGGGCAGGGTGACGTTGGTGATGACGCCATTGCAGATCCGGAGGCTCACCGCGGAGCCGTGGCTGGGGCCCGTACGAATGCCGACGCCATCCGCTATGCCCTCGCCGTGAACTCTGCAGCTGACGATAGCGCTGTCGTCACCTGGCTCGCCGATTTCGGCCGCGAGGTCAATCGCGGCCAGGTCTACAAGGTCAGGCAGCAGGCGTTGAAGAAGCGCAGCCGAATCGCGTAAGCGACGCCGGCCAGGCCGCGCTGCCCCTGCTGCCCGGGTCAACAGCCCTGCTGCTACCCCTTCTGCCTGCTGCTTCGTGAAGCAGCAGGAGGCATGGTGCTGCCCGGCGGCCAAGGTAGCGGCTGCTGCCGCTGGGCGGGCAGCAAGCGCTGTACCACCGGTGTAGCAGGAAATCTCCGACGCGCAGCGGGGCGTCGCGTGCCGCGTGTGCTGCTGCTCTCCCCTTTGCCCGCGTCCCGGACTTCTGCTGCCCGCGGCGCCTGCCGTCGCTGGACTTTGTCCACAGGCCGGGGCTCGTAGCGTGCGGTGATCTCTCCTGCTGGTCGGGGGCGGTTTGGGACGAGCAGCAAAGGAGCGGGATGCATGGCGCGCAGTGAGTTTGACCGGCAGCTTGAGGAGGGAGTGGAGACCGCCGCAGTATTTGTGGGGCGGTTTCTGAGCGGGGCACCGCTGTCGGACCAGCCACAGACGCCGGGCGGAATGGCGCGATGGCAGCATGTGCTGCTGCGCCTGGTGCTGCTCGGCTGGGCGGGCTGGGCCGCATGGACGTGGTGGTGGCTGGAGAACCACGAGCGGGTGATCTGGTGGTCCGCCGCTGTGGTTGGTCTACTCATCCCGGTCATGATCGTGCTGCACGTCCGTGGAGGGGCGCGGCGCCGCCACATGCGGACCCTCGTCGTTCCGCTGTCTCTGGCACTCAAGGACGCAATGCCGGCCTGGGACGATGCCCAGCGCCTGGCTGCGGTGACCATCCCGCTCAACAAGTCGTTCGTGAAGATCGCGCTGCCGGATGGATGGCACGGCCAGGATGGCCATAAGGAGTTGGTGCGCGAGCTGGTACACGCCCGGCTCGGGGGCCGGTGGTCAGGCGAGTGGAACCTCAAGCGCTATCCCTTCTACGTGCTCTTCCAGCCGCAGAAGGACAAGGTCGTCCACGAGGTCCCCGAGCGGGTCGACTTTTTCGCGCCGGAGGTCCAGGAGGCGATCGCCCAGTGCCGACCCGGCCAGCTGGTGCTCGGCCTGGACGACCGCGCTGAGGCGCTGACGAAGGAGATGACGGGCGAGAGCGCTATGTGGGGGCTGTCGGTGGGGTCCGGCGGCGGTAAGTCGAGCTTCCTCCAGATGATCATCACGCAGCTCGTCGCCCAGCGTGCCACGGTCATCGGAATCGACGTGAAAATGGCGTCGATCAACTGTTTCAGCGATGTCCCGGGAGTTCATCTTTACACCGACCCCGGCAATATTGGAGATATGCGCGCCGCCATCTCGTGGGCGGCCCGGGAAGTCGAGGCCCGGAACTATGTCAAGCAGCAGAATCCCAGCAAGGATTTCGACCGGCTGACTCTGATCCTCGAAGAAGGAAACGAGTTCGGCGACGCGTCGAAGGAGTGGTGGAACGAGAATAAAGAGAAGGGCGATCCGGCAAGTGACCCGATCTGGGGCGATATCGCTTCCATCATGCGCATGGGCCGCCACGTCAATGTCACAATCATTGGCGTATTCCAGGACCTGCGGGAATCAGCGGTCGGAAACCGTGGACTGCGGAACATGTTCCGCCTGCTGATGCTGGGGAACTTCAACGCAAATCAGTGGAAAATGATTGTGAACACCTCGCCGGTGCCGGAATCGGTCGATAAGGCTGGCCGGATGCTCGTCATCGAGGGAAACCGGCGTGTGTGGATCCAGGTCCCGTACGCGGAGCCCGAAGCCTTCCGCGACCACTGTCTGAAGCTGCGGGCCGAGCGCGGCTACTCCACCGCGGACCTGTACGGGTCGCCGCCCGCACGCAGTCCGCAGCGTCTTCCTTCCCTGCTTCAGGTCTCCCGCCCTCTGTTCGCCAAGGAGACGCCGGCCATCAGCGTTGCAGGGCGCGGGGAACTCGCTTTGGAGCATGTTTCCGCAGGTCAGGGGCGCAACGCGGGGGAGCGTTTCACTTCTGAGGAGGGTGAGCGTTGCAGTGAGCGTTTCACCGGCGAAGCGGACGGTGCAGGGGCAGGGAGCGGGCCGGCGCCGCTGGAGGAGAAGGCGTCGGCGGCCGGGGAACGGCCCGAGCTGCTGGGTCTGGCGGAGATCTCACGGCGGTTCGCCGAGCGAGGGATCGAGCTGAATCCCAACACGCTCCGTACCCACAAGCAGCGGCGTAAGGACTTTCCCGTAGGTGTGATGCATGACGATGGGAAAGAACGTTTCACCATGGCCGCTATGGCCTCGTACTACAACCTCGAATGGCAGGAGAGCACCGAGGAGGACAGTACGGAGGAATCCATGGCCTACGACACGGAAGAAGCAGCAGACGGCAGCTCAGAACTGTCCGGGGAAGCCAGCCAGGGATAGCGGTAACCGCAGGAAGTGGCCGCGAAGGTATCACCCTTCGCGGCCACTTCCATGTCCGCTCCCGGAGGGCGCTGGAACGCTGGACTTTATCCACAGGCCCTGGCTTTTAGGTTTCATCCGTGAGCTTCCCGCCACAGGGTGCGGACGTGATGAATGTCGTCGCGGCCGCCGGGCTGGAACCGGATAACGGGATGGGCCGAGGAGTCATTCATGAGCGCTTTGCGGAAGATGCTGAATCTTCCCGAGAAGGAACGCACGGGCGGTGAGAATAAGGCCGCCTCGCCACAGGATTACGCCGCGTCAGAGCCGCCGGCCGACGGCGGGAAGGGGCCGTCGGACCCGGGCTGGAACGCGGTGGGGTGGGCTGAGGAGAGCGAGTCCACCGGGCGTTCCTTCGCGCGCCGGGCCGGTCGTGTCGTCATCTGGTCGGTCATCGGACTGGCGGCTTTCACCGGGGTGAGGACCTGGGTCTTCCCCGCGAAGCCGCCAGCTGTCGCTCCCCAGGTCGACGTCCAGGCCGAGGCGCTCAGGAACGACGTCCCGGTCGACGAGGCCCAGCAGGTCGCCGCGCGCTTCGCCCGCTCCTACCTGTCCTGGTCCTCCGAGGCCCCGCAGCTCCGGGCCAGGGACCTCGCGAGGGACCTGCCGAAGGGCGCCGATCCGAAGATGGGCTGGAATGGGGAGGGCTTGCAGCTGGTCTCTCAGACCATCGCGGGCAAGGTGACGCAGGCCGAGGGCAAGCGCGCGCGGGTTCTGGTCGATGTCCGCGTCAGCTACACCGTGCAGTCGGATGGCAAGGACGCCAGCGTCTCGCAGTGGCTCGGGCTGGAAGTGCCGGTGGCCGAGTCCGGCGGCCGGATTCTCGTGACCGGGCAGCCCGCTCTGGTCGGCATGCCCACAGCGACGGACTACAAGATTCCCGACATCGCGGATACGGACGCGGCGATGTCCAACAGCACCCGGCAGACGGTCAAGGACTTCCTGACGGCGTGGGCCGTGGGCGGCGAGGACCAGGCCGCCGCGCCCGGCTCACGCATCGCCCCGCTCGGCGGCGGTGTGCAGTTGGACTCCCTCGACAGCTGGGCGGTCGACGTCGGGAGCGGCGACAAGCGCACGGGCACGGCGACCGTGCGCTGGAAGCTCGCCGGCGCTCAGCTCCAGCAGACCTACCTCTTCACCCTCACCCAGGTCTCGGCCAACACCGGGTCCCGATGGCAGGTCTCGCAGGTGACCGCCACGTCCTGACCCCGGCCATCCCTCTGGCCTGCCCCCTCCCGGGTGCGGGGCGGCCCGTGGTGTCCCCCCGCCCCCCTCACCCCCTCCGCCATCTCCTCCTTCACGCAAGGGAGCCCTCCACCGTGGAAAACAACGCCCTCGTCTCATGGATCCTCGCCATCGTCGGGAGCCTCTTCGTCGCCGTCCTCGCCGTGCGGGCCTTCGGCCACTGGGCCAAGAAGGAGCACGGCGCCCTGATCACGCACATCGTCGGCGGAGCCGTCGTCGCCTTCTTCGTGTTCTCCTCCGCCCAGGCCGTCAACATCCTGAAGTCGGTGGGCGCGAAGATCGCCAGCGTCTTCGCCGGCTGAGCGGCGGGCCGGCCGATGCGAACCTCGTACACCTACTCCCGTCACTGGGACGTGGAGACCCGGCAGCATGAGCTGCTCGGATTGGATCTCGGCGAAGGGCTGCCGCGCACCACCCTGCGCTACGGCGCCGTCGTTTTCCCCCTCTACTGGGGCACCTGGCTGCTGCTGTTCGGGTTCCCCCCGCAGCCCTTGGCGCCCCTGTTCCTGCTGCCCCCGCTGGCGCTGACCTACTACGGGGCGAAACGTTCCGCCGCCTACTGGCGCCGTACCAATCTCCTCGTCTGGGCGATCCGCCTCAACTACCTGCACACCGGGGTCCGCCCCGTTCACGGTCGCGGCCGCATCCCCTCGCCCAAGCCAGGGCTGCGGCTTCGGGCCCGGCGCCTAGGCGAGCAGGTTCCCCAGCTCACCGAGCTCCCCACCTTCGCCCCCCTGTTCGCCCAGGACGAAACCCAGCAGGCCGACCGGGCCGAGTTCTACGGGCAGCCCGCCCAGATCCGTCCCCGGCTGCGCGCCTACGGTCCCGACGCCGTCGCCAACGCCCGTGCCAAGTACCGCAAGAAGCAGCGCCGCTCGAAGAGCGCTGAGAGATGAGGCCCGCCATGACCACCACCACGCTGCGCAACTCGGTCCGTCCCGGCGACCGTTCCGCGCCCGCCCTCCTCACGAACTCCGGCCTCCTCATCGGCCTGGCGGCTGACGACCGCCCGGTGACGCTGCCCCACGACGGCGGACACGTCCTGGTCGCCGCCGGATCCGGCGGAGGTACCACCACCGTGCTGCGTTCCCTGGCCGCCCAGGCTCTCGTGAGCGGAGCGCGCACCGACATCCTCGACCTCAGCCACTGCGAACACTCCTGGGCCGATGCTCTGCCGGGGGCCCGCCACCTCCACGATGCCGCCGCGATCCACGACTACCTCCTGATCGCCGCGGCCGACCTCAACAGCGCTCCCCGCGTCGCCCCCGCCACGGGTTGGGGTGCGCGCCGTGTCCTGATCGTGGAGGAACTCAGCCGCCTCGCCGACGCCCTGCGCGGCTACTGGATCGAGACCCGCCCCGAGACCCAGCTCCAGGAGGCGCCGGGCGTCGAGGCCCTGGCGCTGCTGCTCGCCTCCGGGCGGGCCTACGGCTGGACGGTCATCGCCGGGGACACCGGCGGCACGGTGCCCGGCCCGGGGCCGCTGCATCACCGGCACTTCCCCACGCGCGTCCTCGGCTACGGCCGACGGCTGTGGCTCCAGTTGGCCCCCGGCCACGACGCCCCGCCGTACTCGCACGTGACCGGTCGCTTCCACCTGGTCGCCGGCAACACCGCGACACCGTTCCAGGCTCTGTACCTGACCGAGGCCCAGGCCACCACCCTCGCAAGCACGTCGGCTCCCGGCACGGAGCAGCAGGGGTGCGCGTGAGCCGGCCGCAGGTGCCGCGCCTGCGGGTCGACCTCGCCGATCTGCCGGAGGACGCTGTCGATCAGGGGCCCGGCCCGCTGATAGGGCTCACCGCTGGCGGTGCTGCGCCTGTCTACCTCGGTCCCGGTTCGGGCCACACCCTGCTGGTGGCCTGGCCGGGTATGGGCACCACGACGGTCCTGCGCACGGTGGCGGCCCAGTACGCCCGGCGCGGCACGCAGGTCGACATCCTCGACGTCGCCGGTCAGCACACCTGGGCCAGGGCGCAGCGGCGTGTCCATCTCTACGAGGACGCCGCTTCCGTACACCGCCGGCTGTACCAACTGGCCGACCAGGTTCGTGCGCAGCGGTCGGGTCCGCCGCGGGTAGTGGTGGTGGAGAGCGACCAGACCGTGACAGCGCTGCTGCGGTTCCGTCACTACCCGGTTCCGGGAGGGACTGGTCTGGATGCCCTGACCGCGGTCCTCGCGGCCGGGCGGCTGTACGGGATCCGGGTGGTGATGGCATGCCGTGCGGTGCCGGCCCCGATGGGGCACGTGGCCCGCGATCTGTTCACCACCCGGCTCCTGTCCGCGCCGACCCCGCGGACCTGGGACCTGGTGGGCTCCCCCGGGCGCGCGGCCCCGCAGGAGGAGCCGTTCCGTATCGGCCGGATGCATCTGGTCGGCATGGGCGGTGACGAGGTCGTCCAGCTACTGCGGCTGAGTGATCTGCAGGCCGCGTACCTGGCCGCCGCCCCCGCGCCAGCTGCCCGGTCGCCCCGTGTGCGTCATCGCCCCCTCATCCGGTTGCCGGCCGTGGCTCCGGCCGTCTCCACCTTCCAGATCCCGCCCACGTAAGGAGATTGACCCCTATGAGCAGCACCTCGAAGGCGGCCAAGAAGTCCGTTTCCCGCTTCGGCCGGATGCTCGGGCTCGGTGCCGAGCGCATGATGAAGGAGCCGCAGCTCGTCGCCATCGCGGACGGCCTGGTCGTCACCGACACCGCTGCGGAAGCCTGGTTCGCGTTGTCGGCGTCGAACACCGACCTGATGCCCGAGTCGGCGCAGGACGCAGAGCAGGACGCGGCCGGTCTCGCCCTGGCCAAGGTGCTGCCGGGCTTCGACTGCCACCTCAAAGTCATCTGGGCGCGTCTGGACGGCGAGGTCTACCGCGAGGAGGCCCGGCGGATCTTCACGGCCGGCGACGTCGAGGCGGTGGCCGCCCTGTGGGCGGAGCGTCTGGATGGGCTGGACCTGCCGCAGCGGCACATCCTCCTGGGCGTCAGGATCGCCGAGCGTGACTCCGCGACCGGCGCGACGGTGAAGAGCGCCGCCAGTGACGCGCTCGGTATCAGCCGTACCGGTCTGGACGACGCCGAGCTCGCTCAGCTCGACGCGCTCGCCCGGCGGATGGAACGCCGGCTGGAGGCCACTCCGTGGCGTGCCCGGATCGCGCCGGTGGAGCTGCTGGCCTGGGCCATCAGCCGGGAGTCCTACCGTCCCCAGCCCGCCCCGCCGCGGCTGCCCACCGTCTCCGGTGCCGCGCTGGTGCGCCTCACGCAGTCCAAGGCGATACCGCACGCCGATCATGTGCGGCTCGTCGACGCCCGCGGCGAGACGGCGGCGTGGGTGTCGGTCCTGGCGATGCCCGAGTTTCCCGAGGTGCTGGTCACGCCTGGGGAGCAGGAGTGGCTGAGGTGTCTGAGCGAGATCACCTACACCCGGCCCGACACCGGCTTCGAGGCCCTGGTGTGCCCGGAGGCCAGTGTGCGGTTCTCGGTGTGGCGCAGGGGCCAGGCAATCAGGGCGGTCGACAAGGTGCGCCAGTCCGCCAAGGAGCAGCGGCGTTCCGCCGCGGCGTCCAGCGCGGGCGAGACCTTCTCGGAGACCGAGGAGACCGAGCTGGTCATGGAAGGGCTGCGCAAGGGGATGTCCCGTGACGGGCGCACGCTGCTGGAGGACCATCCGCGGCTGGTCGTCTCCTCGACGCAGTCGCTGGAGGACCTGCGGGCGCGGACCGACGCGGTTATCGGTCACTACGCCGGGCTGTCGATCGACGTCACGGTCGCCTCGGAGGAACAGCGGGAGCTGTGGCTGGAGTCGCAGATCGGGGACATGCTCCGTGTCGACGACCTCAAGCACATCCGCACCACGGACGCCCTGGCCGCGTCGATGTTCTGGGGCGGTTCCGAGGCCGGTGACGACGAGGGGCCGATTATGGGCCTGCTCACCGGCACCACGCCGGGGGTGTGCCGGATCGACATCACCGCCGGCTCCGCGCGGGGTGACGCGACGACGTCGGCGTTCGTGGGGCGCAGCGGCCGCGGCAAGACCACGTCGATGATGCTGGCCACGCTGATCGCCGGGCTGAAGGGTTCGTTCGCCTTGATGCTCGGTTTCAAGGGGGACGAGATCGGGCTCATCCGGGCCGGCGAGTACCTCGGTCTGGACTCCCATCACGTCACCTGCGGAAGTGAGACCCCGGCCGTCGCCGACCTGTTCCGGCTGCTCCCCGAGGGCGACGCCGCGCTCCAGGTCGTGTCCCAGCTGCTCATCATCCTCCCGGAGCGGATGCGGGAGGCCGGTGTGGAGACCCGCCTGCTGCGGGCCTGCAACGAGATCGCCTCCCACCCGGACGCCGCCACCTGGCGCGTCGTGGAGCATCTCAAGAACAGTGAGGACGCGCTGGCCGCCGAAGCTGGCGAGGCGCTGGAGGAACTCTCCCGTACCCCGCTGGGTGCCCCGCTGCTCGGTGTGCCGCGGTCGGGCGCCTCACCGCTGCGTCCCGAGCCGGGGCTGTGGCTGGTGCAGGTTCCGGGGCTGTCGATGCCCCAGATGGGCACGGCGCCGCGGGACATGACGATGACCGAGCGCGTCTCGCTCGCCCTGATGCGCGGTCTGATCGCGTACTCGCTGAACACCTCCGCCCGGCCCGACCTGCGCAATCTGCCCAAGGTCATCAGCATTCCTGAGGTGCACGTGCTGACCGGGACGGACGACGGGCGGCGGTTCGTCGACTACATCGCGCGTACCGGCCGCGCGCTGGACACCTCCCTCGCCATCGACACCCAGGATCCCCAGAGCCTGCTCGGTCTGGACGGCGTGCTGGAGGCGATCACCACGGTCTTCGCTTTCGAGCAGTCCACGCGTGTGCAGCAGGACGCCATGGCCGAACTGCTGCGCCTGCCCGTCGGCGAGGCGTCCCGGGCACTAATCCACGGTGTCGGCAAGACCGCTCACGGGGAGATCCGCCACGGCCACTGCATCGTGCGTGACCGCCGTGACCGGGTCGCCACCATGCAGGTCGACGCGCCCAGCGCCGAGCTGCTGCGTGCACTGTCGACCAACCCGAAGGACCAGGCGCAGGACCACGGAGCGGCGGGGGACACCACGGGTCCCGGCCTGGACAGGGACGGCACGGCGTCAGCCAGGGAAGAGGCGTCGGATCCGGCTGACTCTGTCCACAGGCCCGGACCCGCAGCCTCGGAGGACGAGTGATCCCCATCTGCTGCGGCCCGGCCCGTACCGGCCGCCGCGCCGTTCCAAGGAGGCAGGCCCGTATGACGATTCACCGCCGCGTCCGAGCCGTGGCCGCCGGTGTGCTGCCGGTCACGCCCGGCGGTCCGGGCGGGCGCGTCTCTCCCGCGCCGGGCCACTCGCGCGTGTCCGGCTCCCCGGCCGCCCGAGGGGAGGAGCGATGAACGCCGTGATGAATCGTCTCTGCACACTGCTGCTGCAGGTGTGGGTGCGGCTGCCGCGGCTGCGGGCCCTGCTCACCCCGACGGCCGCGCTGCTGGCGACCTGCGCGGTGCTCGCCCCCGCTGCGGCCGCGGACGACTCCGGCGAGTTCAAGCCCGGCGGCATCGGCGACATGATGCCCTCGCCGGTCACGCCGCCGGGCCAGGGCACCCTCTACGAGAGCTACGACCCGGACGTCTACCAGCTCGACAAGCAGCTGTCGGACGACCTCACGGGTGGAGACCTCATCCCCGGGTGGCTGCACGGAGTCGGCAGCGTCCTGATGATCGTCCTCACGGTGATCGGCAAGGCCGCGGTCGTGGTCACGTCGTGGTGCTTCAACGTGGTCAGCCTGCCCGAGGTCGAAGGCGCGATCTCCCGCGCCATCAGCGCGGCGGCGGAACCGATGATGACGGTCTTCATGCCCACCGCCGTGGCCGTGGGCATGTTCATCGCCTGGGCCAGGCGCTCGGACCAGTCGATGCTCGGGCAGCTCGCCTGGGTCTTCGCGTCCGCGGCGATCGCCACCACCTTCCTCGTCGCCCCGCAGACCTGGGTCAACGGCGTCGACGACGGCCGGCAGCTCGGCGCGTCCGTCGCCATGACCACCATCGGATCGGGAATGTCCGGACAGGACGACGCGGCCGTGCCATTCAGGACACCCGAGCCCGCCTGGTCCGGTGACGAGAAGAGCGACACCATACGGCGCGCGTCCGATTCCGTGTGGAGGACCTATGTGGCGACACCCTGGTGCATCGCCAACCTCGGGTCACTCAACGCCTGCCAGAAGTGGGGCGCCGAGGTCGTCAAGCGGGGCACGGACATGGAGGAGCGCGAGGACTACCTGGCCGACAATCTCGACATCGAGGCGGTCGGCGACGCGGCGGTGCAGTGGCGCCAGGGGCACACCCCTGGCGGCCGTATCGGTGTGCTGATCGCCGGCATTGTCTCTGCCGTCATCTTCTGCGGCCTGGTGATCACCCTCGCGTTCACGACGCTCGCCTCCCTGCTCGGCGCTCTCATGCTCCTCGTGTGCGGCGTCGTCTTCGCGACCTTGTGGTGCATTCCCGGTAAACCACGCCAGTGGGGTGTGCAGTGGTTCGAGATGCTCATCGGTCTCGTCGTCGTCTCCTTCACCGCGACGATGCTGCTCGGCACGGTGATGGTGGTTTCCATCGCGCTGATGTCGCTGCTGCCCACCTACGGCTGGCTCATGGTGAGCGCGCTGAACATCACCGCCGCGGTCATGGCCTTCCGTGTCAAGGGCCGCCTCGACGGCATCGTCGGAGCCGGCGGGGCGCAGATGGCCGGGCGCGGCATTCTCAACGGCATCGGCCGGATGGCCCAGATGCGCAGGATGGGCAAGCTGCTCAGTTCCAAGCGCGACCGCGGTGGCCTCGGCGACATGGACCGCCACCCGTCTCCGGGCGGCAAGGACGGCTCCGGCGGCGATTCGCCGACTGCGGGCGCAGGTTCCCGTACCCGTACCCATCAGACGCGTACCTTCCCCTCTCCGCCCAGCCGGCCCCGGCCCGGTGCCGGCGGTGACTACGCAGCCCAGCCGGGCACGATCGAGAGGCTCGACCAGCCCGGGCCCGGCGGTGACGGCCCTGCGGCGGCCCGCCGCGCGAAGGCGGAGATCGTGCGGCGCAAGGCCGGTGGTACCGGTCCAGCCGCGATCGGCGATGGTCCCCGCCCCGGCGGTCCGGACGGTCCCGAAGGCGGCCGCGGACCCGGAGGACCGGGTGGTCCCGGTGCTCCCCGGGACGGTCGCGGCCCCGGGGCTCCCGCAGGCCCGGGTAGCGCGGGAGACGGCAGGCAGGGTGCTCCGGGTGGCGGCAGCTACCCGATGCGACCGGGCGCTCCCCGCCGCACTGGTGTCCCCGAGGAGACGAAGCCGACCGGGGACCGGGTCATTCAGGGCACGGTCATCAAGAGGGGTGAGAGTCCGGCCGATCCCGTGGGTTCGAGGTTCCGCCAGTACCCGCCACCGCCTCCCGCTCCCTCGCCCGCACGGGCCGCGGCCCGGCGCGCCGGAGCCGCCGCCGGACGTGCTGCGGTGGACACCGCGGTGACCGGCGCCCCGCTGCCGGAGCTCCCCCCGCCCGGCAGTTCCGACAGCTAACCCACGGCCGCCACAGCGGCTCTTACCTCCTTCCCCCTCACCGAGATTCCCCAGCGGTCCGGCCCCACATCTGCGGTGCCGGACCGCCCCGGGGTCATCCCGCCGTGCCCATCCGGAGCCTGCCGTGACCCACGACCACCACGACGACGAGCCGACCACCCCTGCCCCGTCCACCGAGAACCGCCCCCGCCCGGGCACGGGCGCCGGAGCCGCGCCGAGTACCGCAGCCGAGTGGCGCGACCTGCTGCGCCGGGACGAACTCCCCGATGAACTCGCCAGCCTGCCGCGCCGCAAGCGCCGCCGGGCGGCCAAACGCTGGCGCTCGGCCCGGCGCGAGGAACGCGAACAGGCCATCAGGAAGGCCCGGGGGAAACCACCCACCACCCTGGCGGTCCCCGCGCTGGCGCTGCTGGCCGCCGCCGCCGTGGCCGTGGGCGCCCTGATGTGGCCCAGCGACGACGCCCCGGCCCGGACGAAGAGCAGTCCCAGCCCCACGGCCGCGGTCAGTTCGGACCCGCCAACGCCGACGGCGCCTGCGGCCGGTCCGCCCGCCCAGTTCGCCGACCCCGACAAGGTCGCGGAAGGGTTCGCCAGCGCCTACAGCACACGGCTCCCGCTGCAGGACGGTTCCCACAAAGCAGCCGTCAAGCGAGCGGCCCCGTACGCGTCCGGCCCACTGGTCGACAACCTCACACGCCACGGCGACAAGGACTTCGACCGCCTCGTCGCCACCCAGGCCACCGAGGCCAGGCCCACGAAGACAAAGATTGGCCAGCCGTCCGGGACACAGCGGCCGGCGCCCGACACCTCGGTACGCGTCTACCGGCAGGCCACCATCGCCGTCGCGGTCAAGGGCACCGACCCCTACACCTACACCCGCCACCTCACGATCGAGGTCTCCCGGGCCGACACAGGCGCGCCGTGGATGGTCACCCGCGTCCTGGGCATCGAGGAATAGGCCATGGACCAGAGAGACATCGCCCGCGTCGCCATGCAGACCACCGGCGTCGTCAAGAAGGGGGCCCAGGCCAAGTTCGCCGTCATCGGCGTCGCCCTCTTCGTCGCCGGCCTGCTGCTCATGGGCCTGCTCTTCCCCGCAGGCAAGGCATCGGCCGTGGCCTGTTCCGACACCGGACCGGGCACGGACGACTCGACCCCCGTCTCGGACACCGGAGGAGGCCAGGCCAGCGGGTCGCTGCGACAGAAGCAGATCGGCTTCGCGAAGGACATCGACTCGGTCGCCGTCCGGCTGAAGCTGCCGGGGAGGGCCACTTTGGTCGCGCTGATGACCGCGATGCAGGAGAGCACTCTGCAGAACCTCGATTACGGCGACCGTGACTCTGTGGGGTTGTTCCAGCAGCGGCCCTCGATGAACTGGGGCACCCGTGCCCAGATCATGACGCCCGCCTTCGCCTCGGAGTCCTTCTTCCTCGGCCGTGGCGGCAACCCGGGACTGGTGGACATCGGAAGCTGGCAGCTCAAGCCCTTGGGGGAAGCCGCCCAGGCCGTGCAAAAGTCGGCCCACCCCGGTCTCTACGCGGGCCACGAGAACGCGATGCGCACGCTCGCGAAGGACGCCGGCATCAACCTTGAGCGGGCTGGCACCACCGGCCCGGCTGGCGACGACGCCGCCGGTGACTCCGAGGTGACGAGCGAGAACAACTGCGACGCTCCGGCGCCCGTCCCCGGCAAAGGCGGCGGGAAGTTCAGCGACGGCAAGCAGACCTACACCCTGAACAACCCCCGCACGGTGGAGGCGGCCATCGCCTGGGCCGAGGCGAACGCCGGCAGCAGGTCAACCAGGGACTGGTACCAGCGCTGCCTCGCCTACACCGCGATCGTCTACGGCTGGTCGTACTCCGGCGTCAACTACGCCATCGACCACTACACGGTCGTACCCAAGGAGATGCGGCACGACAAGGACCGCAACCCCCCGCCGGGCGCGCTGATGTACTGGGACACAGGCCGCCGCGCCGGTCACATCGCCGTCTACCTCGGTGACAACAAGGTCGCCTCGAACGACATCCTGCGACCCGGCTACATCGACATCGTCGACGCCGAGCTGTTCGAGACGAAGTGGGGCGCGACCTATATCGGCTGGACACCGCCCGTCTTCCCCAAGGCCGGCTGAATCCGGGGCCCGGCCCGCCACGGCCGGGCCCCGATAGTCCCGGCCTGCCACGGGCCCACGGCTCGCCGCGTGTTCCGCGGGCCTCACCCTCGGAGCGCTCGGTGAAGCCTTCGCGCGGCTGGTCGCCTGCCTCGGGCCGGAACAGCCTGAGCCGGCTGGGGACACCACCTCACGCCGGGCCGCACCACCCATAAGACACTTAAGAATTGACACAACACTCACTTCAATGTAATATTTTAAGTGTCGGTCGGTAGGGATACCGCTCGGCACCGCCGCCCCGATCCCCCACGGGGCCCGGCCTGTCCGATCGGTCGTACCGGTCGATGACCGCCCCCCCACGGACGCGGGGTGGCGGGACACCCTCCCCTTCCACCTGCCAAACCGCCGGTCAGCTCGGCGTGCCCCGGAGGCTTTCGTGACTCATCTCGCCGACCTGTTCTCACCGGCCGATCTGACCGGCGCGGTCCACGCAGGACATGTGGTGCGCCACCGGCACCCGCACCTGCCCCTGGTCATGCTCAGCTACACCCGGGCCTGCCAGTACGCCGGAGCGTGGACGCCGGTGACCACCCGCTGCCGTGGTCTGGTCGTCGACGAGCGCACCGGCACGGTCGTGGCCTGGCCGTTCGAGAAGTTCTTCAACGCGGCCGAGCATGCGCTCGGCCGGACGTACGCACCGGCCCTTCCCGACGAGCCCTTCCGGATCTACGACAAGATCGACGGCAGCCTCGGCATCGTCTTCCACTTCGACGGAGCCTGGCACGCCGCCACGAAGGGCTCCTTCACCTCACCGCAGGCCCAGTGGGCGCAGCGGTGGCTCGACAGCCGGGACACGTCCGGCCTGCAGGTGGGCACCACCTACCTCGCGGAGATCCTCCACCCCGGCAACCGCATCGTGGTCGACTACGGGAACCGCGAGGACCTCGTCCTGCTGGGCGCGTTCTCGTCCGACGGCGTCGAGATCGACCTCGCCGACGCCTCCCCCGACTGGGAGGACATCGGGTCCGTGGTCCGGACCTGGCCCGCGATGGAGCTGGGTGACCTGCTCGCGCGTACCGAGACGAACCGGAGCGCCGATGGCGCCCCTGCGTCCGGGCTCACGGCAGAGGGGTACGTGCTGCGGTTCGCCTCCGGTGTCCGCACCAAGGCCAAGCTCGCCGATTACGTCCGGCTCCACAAGGCCGTCACCGGCACGAACGAGGTGGACATCTGGCGGTACATGGGCGTGGAGAAGTTCGCCACGCACCCGGTCAAGAAAGTTGCGAAGGCGCTGGGCTGTCCGGTCGCCGAGGTGACTGCCCTGTCCGGCGGGACCGCGAGTGCGCTGGAGGCGCTTCTCGCCCTGGTCCCCGACGAGTCCGACTCCTGGGTACGCACGATCATTTCATCGCTGGAGGAGCAGGCTCGCCAGGTCCGGCAGACGATCGACGACGCCTTCGCCGAGCTTGCTCACCTGTCATTCGACCGTGCTGCCTTCGCGCGGGCTGTCCGGGGCCTCGACAAGGACCTGCGGGCCGGGCTCTTCCTACGGCTCGACGGCCACGACTGCACCCTCGACCTGCATGTCTGGCGCACCATCCGGCCCGTATTGGGCCCCGGGGCACCCGACGCCACGTCAGCCTGACCCTCATCGACGGGCCTCCATCGTGACGGCACGCCGCCCCACGCGGGAGGCCCCGGCCGGAAATGCAGCATCCGCGCGAAGGGCGACGTGGGAGACCGTTGGCTGAGATCGGCCACCGGCGGCCGCCCGTTCCGGCAGATGATCGGTTTCAACGCCGACGAGATCGGCCGGAGCGAGCGCGACCGCCTGTCGAACACCGCGCTGCGCACCGGCGTGTATCCGCTCATCGAGTGGGGTTGGGGCCGGCAGAAGTGCGAGGACTTCCTCCTCGACCGCCTCGGTGTGCGATGGAAGAAGTCCTACTGCAGCTTCTGTTGCTACCCGGTTTCGGTCGGCGCGATGTCCGCGCACCTGGACCGGATGCGGGCCTTTCCCGAGATCGCCGGTCGGGTGCTCCGTCTGGAGTACACGGCGATGCGGCTGAACCCCAATGCGCGCCTGTTCGGCCGCCGGTCCCTGCTGGGCCAGTTCGACCCCGTCCACAGCGAGAACGGTCCGGTTCTGGAGGCGTTCGACCAGGAACTGGCATCGTGCCCGTGGGCCGTCTACCACCTGCGCCGGCTTCGCCCGCCGAGCTCCAAGGACCCCGCCGCGCCTGGCGAGTGGCTGCGCTCGGTCCGCCGGCTGCGCACCGGCCAGCCTGCGGACCTGGCCCGTACCCTCAAGCGGGTGGGCGGGCGGATAGGAGCCCGCCTGGAGCGCGAGGAGCAGTTCGGGTCGGTGCGCGCTTGGAAGCTGGAGCGTGGGCAGGACCTTCCGGTGACGGAGGAGTTCCTTGTCAGCGCACCGGCGTTCGTCGCCGACAAGGAGAAGGCCGACTTCACGGAGAAGTGGGAACGGTACACCGGCACGGAGTCCGCCCTCCCCGACCGGCCCGAGGTTATGCTCCTGCGCCTGACGGACCACGCGTGACCACCGAGGGCGCGCCGGTCACCGGCCCCGACGGCTCACAGCGGTAGGCGCCGGCCCTGCCTCACTTCCGCCGCCCGCCGGGCACACCCGGCACACCTCGGCTGGGACCGCATCCACTCGGTCCGCCGGCAGTCGCTGCACCGCCTTCCGCCGACTCGGACCCGCGCATGCGACCGATCGGCCGTGGGGGGGCAGGCCGACCTCACGGCCGAGGAGGCCGCCGCCGCGATACGCACCGCGGCATTCGCCCTTCCGCTCCGCCGGAGGGACTGCTATCGGACGCCGTCGGCGGTGTCGGGGTTCTGTCAGGAGCTGTCGCGCCTGGTGGTGCCCGGCGTCCGGCGGCGCGCCCGGCACCGACCAGCACCCTGTCGCCGACGGGTCAGATGTTGACGGGCCAAGCGATGCTGCTGGTGTCCGTCTGGGCGCAGCCGTCGCATACCAGGGCGGGGCGCTGGTGCATGTCCATGCGCAGTCGGGTGGCCCCGTAGACGTCGCACCGCGCGCACGGGATGCCCCGTTCCCGGTGATGCGGCCGGTTGGCGGGGATCTCCGCCCATGACACGCCCTCCATGCCCGGGTCCGCTCGTCCGCTCGCGCGCAGCCCCGAAGGCAGCGTGCCGCTCCTCCTGGCGGAGCACGACCATCAGGCCACGGTCCCGATCCTGGAACGGGCTGTCCCGGTACTCCGGGCGGACACGGGCCGCGTCCCATCCCATCCGCCGGGCCAGGCACCGAGCGGGCAGACGCCCGCCCCGCCACCGGCTCACCGCCGCTTCTTCCTTGAGGACCTGGGAAAGGCTGGTGGACACACCCAGCTCCCAGAGCGCGGCCAGGTCCTCACGGGCGTCCGCCAGGGCGCGGGGGTCGGGTGGACGGTTCATCATCACTCCTGATCGTGGTGGTGGCGCGCCGGACGCGCGGTCCCTCAAAGGGCTGATGACGGTGCAGCACGGTGCAGTGTGGCCCCTGCCCACAGTGGCCGCCAAAACGGCCTGACCTGGGACGTTGCACTACCGAAGAGTTGCTGCACCGCACTCCCAGCGGCGGCGGACCGTCGGGTTGCCGCCGCTGGGAGTCCATAAGCGGACTCGTGGAACTGAGGTGCGGTCCGTCCCCGAATCGCCGTTCGCCTCACCGGCAGGAGGACCGCCGGGGCCCTCGGGGGAGAGGTCTCCGGCGGCCCAGGGGGCGGACCCCAGTAGACACTTATCATTTGACTCTTCATGCCTTTGTGAGTAGTCTTTCGCTTATCGGACGGGGTTCCGCCTCACTCCACGGCCCGAAGGGATCCTGATGGTCAGCCGAATCGCCGTCGCAGCCCTCTCCTCGCCGTCATGCCCGGCTGGAGCACAAGGACGACGCCCGGGCCTGGGCGGCTATCACCGCGGCGATCGGCAACAGCGTCGCGCTTCTCACTGGCAGCGGATCCCAACTACCCACTGCGGTGAGCGGCTGCGCGGCCCAGCCTCAGCTGACGGCCGTCCGCTTCCTCTTCGACCGCCAGGCCGAGCACCACCTCGCCGCGGCCGTCACCCCGATGGGACGCGCCTGGCGCCGGCGCCGGATCGCGCGCAGCAGCTACACCCGGGCGTTCAACTAAGCAGCGCTCTACCTGCAGCGGCTGCGGAGCGAGCGCGAAGGCCCCTTCTGTCTGCCCGAACTGTTCCTGGACTCCTCCCCCGCGCCCCTGCCCAGCAGGCGGACCACCGGCAGGCACCGGGCCCCGGCCGCAGTCTGACTCTCTGCCCACCCTGACGAAAGGGGCATGCTCCTGGACACCTCCATCGAGCTGGAACGCAGCGGGCTCCACGCCCAGGCCGACCAGATCGGCCGCACGGTGTGCGAGGTCCTGAACACCGACCGGATCGAAGGCGGAGGCTGGAACCACCACGTCGACGAGGTCTCGTATCTGAGCCTCGCTCTCTTCCACCCCCGGGGCCTGCATCTGTCCCTCCGGCACCACAACACCGGACGCACGGGCGACGCGGGCCGCAGGCTGACCGTCACGGGCGTCTACCCGTCCGGATACGGCGGCCACACCGCCGCCCCGATCACCGTGGGCATCGGCACGTCTCCCGCGCACATGGCCTCGCGCATCGCAAGGCACCTGATACCGGCGTACCTCGAACACTTGGATACTGCACTGGCCGAGCAGCGCAAGGCCGAGCAGGACGAGCTGGCCCGCCGGCTGATGAATCACCGGATGAAGCTGGCTCTGCCCGCTCTGCACCCTGCTGTCTGGGAGCCTGAGCACACCGCGCCGTTCCGGAAGCAGTCGTTCTGGAACACCGGCGCGGACAGACGGGAGTTCCCTCCCGCAGTGGCGCGCGGCACAGTCCGGCTGAGTACCGACGCGTCCGAGGCCGAGATCAAGCTCACTGGCGTCCCCGCCGAGCTCGTCCTGCGGATCCTCGCCCTGCTGGACCCCAACCCGCCGGTGCAGGGCCGTATCGTGCCGCGGGCCGTGGCACCGGAGCGGCGCGTGCTGCCTTCCGTACGGATCGTCGCTGGCGAGGTCTTGACCGATCCGGGTACGCGGACCGGCAGTGTCCAGCACCGGCCGCCCGCTTCGAGTCCGTCCAGTTATCCATAGCCCCAGGTCAGCCCGGGGACACCACGACTTCGCTCCGGTTTGTACCCGCAGTCCGGCCCCGACACCCAGGAGAGGCTCCCAGTGCATCAGGAACCGAGCGGCCCACCAGAGTACTTCGCCGTCACCCTCCACAGCTCATCGCCCGCCGCCACTACCGGCCCCTTCGTCGAGGACGGCAAGAGCCTCATAGCCGTTCTGGGTATCACCGCGCCTCCGCCCGGGCCGGTGGTCACGTGCGACTCCGACGGCGCCACCCCGCTGCACAGCGTCGTGCCCCTGGAACTGACCTGGCGGACGATGTCCCCGGCCGAGGCCGATACCGCTGCCGAGGCCCTGGCCGGAACGCACTGGGTACGTGGCGGGCCCGGCCTGTCGTCTTCCTGCCGGAGTCCGGTGTCCGGCCCGGTGCTCGGCGACCTCCTGCGTTTCAGTGCCGCGCGAGGTATCCGGGTCGCTGTGACGCCGTACGTCGTCGGCTTCGCCAGCGGTATCGGCCACGGCGCCTCCCTCTTCCTCCCGAGGTACGCCCCGGCGGCATGGGCGCGCGCCGAACAGGCGCCGCTCGTGGCGGATCCGGCGACGGTCTCGGCCGTACTGACCCGGGTCGGATTCCTTCCCGACGAGGAGAGCTCTCCCGGGCATTTCACCGTGTCCGACGGAGCACGTCACGGTCGGCCGGGCACGGTGCGGCTCACAGCCACCGGAGAGTCCTGGTTCAGCGACGGCGCCGCCATGGCCGACGTCCTCCACCGTGACGACTTCACCGCCGAGGAGACACCGTACGCCGACGTCTTCACCGTCCGCGTCGCTACGCGGGCCGAGACCATGGTCCGTCGCGAGAGCGCCGCCCGCTCTTCCCTGGTCCTGAGCGTCCCGGACGCGGTCACCCCGCGTTCTCTCCCGTACGTGGGCGTGAACGGCCAGGGCGACGCCGGGTTGCCCGATCTCACCGGCCTGAATCCCGGGGAGCTGCGCGAACTCGCAGCCCCCTGGCCCGTCGAATGGCTCTTCCCGCCCGAGGCCGACGAGCCCGAGCGCGTCATCTCCTGCGAGCCCCGGATCCACGAGCCGCTTCCCCGTCCGTGACCGCTCTGCTGCCGGAAAGGTGCCGCCCCTGCTGCAACTGAAGGACTACGGCGCGACCGAGCTGCCCGATCTCACCGGCCTGAATCCCGGGCAGCTGCGCGAACTCGCAGCCCCCTGGCCCGTCGAATGGCTCTTCCCGCCCAAGGCCGACGAGCCCGAGCGCGTGGTGAATCTGTTCAGCGGTCCTGGGGGTTGGGACGCCGGTATCCGCGATGTACTCGGCCGTCCTGTCGACATGGTCGGCGTCGAGCTGTACAAGGACGCCGCCGCCACGGCCGAGGCGGCCGGGTTCCGCCGGATCGTCACCGACGTCACGACGCTCGACCCGAACCATCCGGCCCTGCGCTGGGTCAGCGGCCTGATCGTCTCGGCCCCGTGCCAGTGCTGGACGCCGGGCGGCAAGCGAGCCGGCCACGACCCCGCCAACCTGGACCTGCTGCTGGACGTGTTCACCTCGGCATTCGAGGCGACGTTCGGGCACTTCCACGACGCCGGGCCCTGCGAGTGGGAAGGCGACTGCGGCATCTGCGCCGCCCCCGGCTGGGACGGCTACAGCGGCTTCACGGGACCGCTGCTGACGTTCGACGAGGTCCGGGCGCCCATCGCGCAGATGACCGACCCCCGGATCGGTCTCATCGCCGAGGTACTGATCTGGGCGCTCGCCCTGACCTGGCAGTACGCCAACATCCAGTGGCTGGCGATGGAACAGTCGAGCGCGCTGCCCGAGGACGTGCTCGACGCGATCAGGGACGAGCTCCACTGCGCGGACTGGGCCGACGCGCAGTACCGGGTCCTGGACGCCGTGGACTACGGTCTCGCATCCCGGCGCAAGCGGGTCTTCCTGATGGCCTCGCGCCACCGCTACCTGGACGTCCAGGCCCTGGAACCCGCGAAACCCTTCCCGTACACGTCCGCAGCCGCCGCACTCCAGTGGCCCGCCGGCGTCCGCGTGAACACGCGCGGCGAACGCAGGACCCCCGGCGGCAATGAGTGGAGCGCCGACAAACCCTCCATTGCGATCACGAGCAAGGTTCGGGGCTGGTACTGGGCGCACGACAGGGAGCGGAAGTTCTCGCTGGACGAGGCGGCCCTCCTGGTGGGCTTCGCGCCGGGCTACCCCTGGACCGGTTCACGCACCAGCGCCTGCACTCAGATCGGCGACGTGGTCGCCCCGACCATGAGCTGTGTGGTCATCGGCACGCTGCTCAAGGAGCCGTGGGAGTCCAGGCTGCGCGACTACCTGCGCGCGATCTACCGCCCTCGCCGAGAGTCACGAGCGCTTCGACGTCGCGGCCTGACCGCCCCGCGCTGTGGCGCGAGCCCCGGCCCCGGACGGTCTCTGGGTTCTGGCCTCCGCGCCGGGACCAAAGCCCCGGCCCCGGGAAGGGACACCACCTCATGCACCCGTACAGCCCTCAGAGTGTCGTGATCGCCGACGAGCCCGCCGCGATCCTGCGGTGGGCCGCCAGCCACATCGAACGTCGGCCTCCACCAGGGCGCCTGCCTCTTCAAGGGGCCCGGCCGCACCGTCACCCTGGCCTGCTGGCCCCGCGGCGCGATCGAGATCGCCGCCGGCCACAGCCTCGGCAGCACGAGGCGGACCTACGACTGGGCCCGCATCCACACGGCCCGCGACCAGGCGCTGTGCGCCTTCGCAGAGCACCTCACCAGACACCCGGCCGACGCCTGCGGCGCCGCCGCAGCCAAGCGCCTCGCCCACGAGGTGATCGACCGGTGGAGCGCCGAGCCGGACCGTACGGCCGAGAACGTCGCCCAGGCCCTGCGCGCCGCCGCCGACGCCCTGGGCCCATGCCGGCCGTGAACCACCGTGCGTCCGCGCGAACCCGCACCTCCAGGGAAGGGAATCCCGTCTTTGACCCATCACGTCATTCAGTTCTCCGGCGGCATCGGGTCCGCGCTCACCGCGGTCCGCGTCGCCGAGCAGCGCGGCACGCAGAACATGGTTCTGCTGATCGCCGACACCCGGGCCGAGGACCCGGATCTGTGGCGTTTCTCCGACGACATCGCCCGTCTGCTCGGCCTCCGGCTGACCGTGGTCCGCGACGGCCGTGATCCCTGGGAAGTCTTCGCCGATCAGCGGTTCCTGGGCAACGACCGTCTCGCCCCCTGCACCTTCGTCCTCAAGCAGAAGCCGTGCCGTCGGTGGATGAGCGAGCACGCTCCTCCCGGGGAGACGATCGCCTATGTCGGCATCGAGCCCAACGACCGTGACCGGCGCCGCATACCCGCCATTGCCCGCAACTGGCATCCCTGGCGTACCGAGTTCCCGCTGGCTGACGGACCCGACGCCACGAAGGGCGAGCTCCTGGACGAGGTCCGCGCGCTGGGGGTCCGTCCGCCACGGCTCTACGAGCTCGGTTTCCCGCACAACAACTGCTTCGGCTCGTGCGTGCGCGCGGGACAGCGCCAGTGGAAGCACCTGCTCACCACGCTGCCCGAGCGGTACGCCCACGCCGAGACCAAGGAGGAGGAACTCCGCGGTCTTCTGGGCGACGTCGCAATCCTGCGCGACCGCCGTGGGGGGACGAGCCGGCCTCTTCCGCTGGCGGAGCTCCGCACCCGCCAACAGACTGCCGTCTGATCGCTCCGCACCAGGAGCCGCGGACAGGGCGAGGAAAGGAACAGACGGAACGGTGGAGGGGTCCACCCATCCCATACGACACCTAAGATTTGACATTGTACGCGCTCAGGCGTAGCGTCTTGGTTGCCAAGCGGTACCACTCCACCAACCACGGGGGTCTCATGCTTCTCGGTTCAGCGCTCGCCGCCACCTTTCTCGTCGGCTACCTGGCCGGACACTTCGAGCTCCTGTACCGGGTCCTCGAACGCGGATCGGCCCTCATCCGCTGGGCCCTCCACCGGGACGCAACCGGCCGCAAGGACTGGGTATGGCGCATCGCCGTGGTACCGATACTGGCCTTCGCCCTGTTCGTCCTGCACCCCATCAAGGGGCCCAAGGTCTACCTGGGCGGAAAGCTGGCGAAGCGCCGTTCTTCCTGACCCCCGCGCCCGGCACCCGGCCCGTCCGGCGGGGCCGGGCCTCTCCACATCAGCCCATCCCGCCCCTGGAGGCCGCCCCTGTCATCGCATCCGCGCGTCGCTGAGTCCCCTCCCCAGCCGACGGGCCGCAGGGCCCGGACCGGCGTCCGGCGGGCACCCCGCCTCGTCCCGCCTGCCGTTCCGGCGGTGCCGCCCTCGGTGAGGCGGTCGCGGAGACCTGGCACCGCACCCTACGGGCGCGGGCGGATGGGCATGCCTTGCGGCGCGGTCGCCGCTCTCGCGCCGTGGCCCATCAAGGGCGCCGACGCCCGGCACGCCCCCTGGCTTGCCGACTACCTCTCCTCCCAGCCAACCCGCCGGTGGCCACCGGCGGTCGGAGAGATCGCCGCCCGGTACTGGTGGCGGAGACCCGACCTGATCAGCGCCGCCGGCCCTCTCCTGCAGTGGACGCAAGAGGAGCACTCCGCGGACACCTTGTACGCCGTCAAGGCGGTCGCCGAGAGCATGCTGAAGCACGGCGTACTGCTCCACCCCGGCTACGCCGATCCGGAGCTGCGCTCACATATCGACCTCATGTCCTGGACACTCACCTGCCGTTGCCACAGCGGCGACCGGGCGTGGCCGGCCGAGCACCACACTCCGAACGACGCCGCCAGGCTGCTCACTCTGCTGGCGGTGCCGGCCCGAGGCGACCCTCCGTCCGCAGGTTCTTCGCGAACCCACCGGCGGCACCAGAGGCATGTTCCGCGCCGCTGCCCAGTACCTGCGGGAGCGGGGCATCGATCCCCGCGCGTGGACGGGGAGACTCCAGGACCTGAACCCGCCGCCCGTGGCCGGCGCGAGCGACTACTTTCCGGTGTGAGGTCTGGGCGAGAACGCGAACGCGCCTGCGGCAACACACTCAGCAAAGACGAACTGCTCGGGCGGGCTCCTGCCTCCCGCGCGGAGGCCGAGGTGCGCCGAGGCGCCCTTTACTCGGCTGCGGCCGAAGCGGCCGGGCACTGAGCGCTCTGAGTGCCGCCGGGTCTGGGTAACGGTCCACCCTTCACCAATGCGACACTTAAGTATTGACCTTACGCGTCCATTCATGTAATATCTTAGGTGTCAGCAGGGGAACGGCCCCGCAGGACAAACCGAGGAGTCGCACTTGTCGCACGGTCTTGAGGTTCACGTCGATGGCACTGCTTCCTTCGTCTCCGCGAACGGAGTCGATGCCTGGCACCGTCTGGGCACTGTCACCCAGGGCGCGCTGACCGCCGAAGAGGCCCTGGAGAAGAGCTACCTGTCCGGCTGGAACGTGCGCAAGATCGGCGGCGTGAACGCCGTCGAGATCACCGACCACGGTGTCACCCGCATCGACTCGCCGGACGAGTACTTCACCGTCCGCAACAACCCCAAGACCGGCGCGGTCGAGCGTCTGGGCACCGTCGGCCGCGTCTACGAGCCGGTGCAGAACGAGGCCCACACCGAGATGCTCAACCTCCTCATGGACGAGTCCGGCGCGAACTTCGAGACGGCCGGTTCCCTCCACGGCGGCAAGAACGTCTTCGTGACTATGAAGCTGCCGATGGGCGTCCAGGTCGGCGGTTTCGACCGCCACGACCTCTATCTCGCCGGTCTCAACAGCCACGACGGCAAGAGCGCCTTCCGTCTCCTGCTCAGCCCGACCCGGGTCGTCTGCGCGAACACCCAGGCCATGGCCCTGAAGGACGCCCAGGCGTCGTACTCGATCCGTCACACCGTGGGTGCGAAGGGTAAGATCGCCGAGGCCCGCAAGGCCCTGGACATCGTCTTCGCCTACGTCGCGTCCTTCGAGCGTGAGGCCGAGAAGCTGATCAACGAGTCCCTGACGCTCGGCGAGTTCGAGAAGGTCTGCGAGCAGATCTGGCCGATCAACGAGCCGAACCCCGGCAAGCGGAAGATCACCAACCACCGTCAGCGCATGGGCACGCTGCGCAACCTGTTCGAGAACGCCGACACCCAGGCCGCGATCCGTGGCACCCGCTGGGCCGGTTACAACGCCATCACCGAGTACCTCGACCACCACGCCCCGGCGGGCAAGAACCCGATCCAGGCGGCCGAGACCCGCGCGACGCGCACCCTGACCATCTCCAGTGACGCCTCCAAGGACAAGCAGAAGGCGTACGACCTGCTCGCGCTGGCGGTCTGACCGGCCCACGGCCGCCGGGGGCACTTCCGCCCCGGCGGCCTCCGCCGGGACAGCACCGTCAGCCCGGACACCGGGCCGCGCACGGTGCGCTTCTTTCCCAGCGACCGCTGCTGCGACACCTACGCGCCCCGGTGGCTGCGGGACTTCGCCGAAGGCCACTGCACCCCGCCGCCACTCGCACTGGCGCAGTGAAGCAGGTGGTGTCCCCCGGCACCGCCCCGTGCGGCCCCCTCGCTGGAAGGCTTCCCCCTTGTGCTTCGCACTGAACCGCGTCGACGACTCCGCCGAGCGGATCCTCCGCTACTCGGCGAGGGCCGGTGACCTGGCCTCCGAGCACACCGGCCACGACGTCCCGATGCTCCTGTCGCACGTGCAGCTCGTCTACACCCGTCGCAACGGCAGCCCGTGGGTGCTCGACCGCGTCGACGTCACTGGATACCGCTCCCGCACAGATGCGAGCACCGGCCCCGTGTCCCGCGCCACCCAGCGCTTCCACGTGAGCCTCGACCCGTTCACCGTCACCACGGAGTTCGGCGTCCACGCGCCACCCTGGCTGCGCGGCTTCACCTGGAACCACCGCGACCCGGACGCCGTGGACCAGCCGGACGGCGCGCGGACGGCATGACCACACCCCTGCTGCCCGCACGGCCCGCCGCGACGCATACTCTCGCGCTGGGCGCCGCAGCCATCGACGGAATCGGCGACTTCCCCTGCACTACGTCCGCCCGTGTCCGCCTCATGCGACCCGAAGCCGTCACCCTCCACTATGTGAGCGCCGACGGCGCCCGGTTCGACCTGGTCAGTATCAGCGTCACCGCGCGCCCCGTGCGCAGGGACGGCAGCGTCAACACGGGCCGGGCCGCATACGAGACCCGGCACTTCACGGACGCCGGCCTCTCCTCCCGCGCGCCCGGCTGGCTCTGCGGCCTCGCCGACGCTCACCGCGCCGGGCCTCCCCTCACCTCCTGACCCCGCGCCCCCGTTCAGCTGTCACCCACCCCCGCACCTCTGGAGGCTCATGACCGACCAACCCGCCCCGCCGCCCTGCACCCGGGAAGCCGTCATCGACACGCTGACCCATTACGCACGGCCCCTCAAGCGCTGGGACCTGATCGTCCAGATGTACCGGCACCACGGCAGCACCAACCTCGACCGGGTCTACGACCTGCCCATCGGGGCGGCCCAGCCTTACGGAGAGCTGATCGACGCCATGGTCAAGACCGGCGAACTCGTCTTTCTGCCCGGTCCTGTGTGGCGGCAGTTCCTCGGCCCCGGCGCAACGCCCCCCAGCGTGCACCCGGGCAACCACTACCTGGCCACGAAGACCCAGCACGCGGAGTGGGCCATTCCCTTCTTCACGGTCGTCGGCCTGCGCAGGGACGCGGACGCGGCCGAAACGCTGATCGCAGCGGTCCTGGAGCACGCCGTGCCCGACGGCGCGTGGCGCAGCGACGAGCTGCGCTCCGAAGACGGCTGGACGCGCATGGCAACCGTGGTCCAGGCGTCTACGGCGCGTGAGGCCGAGCAGCTGGCCCGCTCCCTGTGGTCCGCCGACGGGGCGGCCGACAAAGCCGGGGTGACTGCGTGACGCTGGAAGACGCGGCCCGGGACCTGTTGCAGCGTCTGCGCCACGCGCAGCGCGAGACGACCGGCGAAGTCCGCGACCGCATCCGCGGCCACTTCGAGGCCGATGCCCTCGACCTGCTCGAAGCCCACATCATCCTGCCCGACCAGGAGACACACGTATGACCGCCACGTTCTTCGATGTCGTCCGCTACACCGCAGACCAGGCCGGCCTCGACGACCTCGACCGGTTCTCCGACGCCGCCCAGCAGGCCAGGGCGAGGATCGCCCAGGAGCGCATGGACTCCCTCACCGAAGGCCAGGAGGTCCGCCTCGACAGGTTCCAGGACAAGCAGCTCAACGGCCTCACCGGGACGATCCACAGCATCACCCGCACGCCGACGCTGCGCCCGGACGCCGTCGTCCTCATCGACCGCGAGTCGCTCTGGATGCTCCAGAGCCACCGCATGTACGCCAGCCGCGTCCCGCAGGGTGCCACCACCTACTCGCTCACGGCACCGCTGGCCTGCGTCTTCCCCCGTTGACACACCCCGCGAACGAAGGAACCCGCTTGAGCCTCACCGCCGGACTCCCCCGCACCGACGACTACGCCGCCTACATCCGTGACCACGCGACGCAGGAGGAACTCGACATCCTCCAGGCCCTGTGCAACAAGCGCCGCGAGATCGTCTGGGCCGTCCGGGGCAGCCTCGTGCGCACCGGAAGGACCGTCGAGCTCATCAACATGAAGCCGAAGTACCTCAACGGCCTCGTCGGCACGGTCACCCGTACCCACAAGGGCCGGAAGGGCGGAACCCTGGCGGACATCGCACTCGACGCCCCGTCGGCCACCCGCCACGCCCGCGCGCGGCGTGCGGGCCGCGGACCGGCCGACGTCATCGAAGGTGTCCCCCTGGCCGGTCTGACCGTCCACTCCTGACGCCCTGCGCGGGGCCCGGCCGATGTGCCGGGCCCCGCGCAGGATCGTTCCCCCGTTCCCGAAAGGCTTCTCCCATCACTGCCACCACCGTCAACAGCCACGAAGTCATCGCCGAGCAGAAGACGAAGAGCCCGCTGTGGACCGCCGAGAAGCCGGTGTACTTCACGCGGATCGCCGAACTTCTGCTTGACGACGGAAGCACCGTCCACGGCTGCAAGGTCACGGACTGTACGTTCACCGGCAGCGTCGGCGAAGTCCGCGCCCACCTCGCCGCCCACAAGGACACCTCCGATCCCGCGCCTCCCGCCAGGAGCCAGCTGCTGGGCCTCACCACAGCGCAGCTGCTGGAGAAGGCGGCGGCCGCCGACCGGATCACCAAGGACCGCGACCGGTGGAAGAGCCGTGCTCTCACGGCCGAGCGGAAGCTCAAGTCCATCCACCACGCTCTGCGGTCCGCCACCTGAGCCTCACCCCAGGGGCAGGTCTCCTGGCCGGGGCCGCTCCCCATTCCACCAGGACGGCCCCGGCCGCCCGCAGGCAACACCCCGCCGGCCGCCTCCCTCACCCCGGCCATTCCGCCCGTTTCCCCTGTCTGGAGTTTCCTCGTGACGACCTCTGCCGCGACCGGGCCTCCGTGCCCGCCCCGACCCGTGAGACACACCCCCCTTCCACGCACCGCCTTGTCACTGTGGCGCCTGACGGTCGCCTTGAGCACCCTCGCCGCCGCGCTCCTGGCCGCCGGCATCTTCGGCCTGCTCGTGCCGCAGTTGTTCACGGCCGTGCCGAGCTGGACGGGCTGGACGGGGGCCGGCGTCCTTCTGGCGTGGGGCGCAGGGACGTGGTTGCGTCTGCGCACCGCGTGGCTGCACAGCGGGTACAACCTCACCCAGGACGAAGTGCTCGTCATGGGAGGCGTCTTGTTCCGCCGCCAGGTGGCGCTCCCCTACGGGCGGATCCAGACCATCGAGGTCGGTTCGGGACCTTTGCAGCGCCGCTTCGGGCTCGCCACCGTCACCGTGGCGACCGGCGCCTACCACCGCGCGAAGGTGGCGGACATCGAGACCGCGGAGGCCGAACGGATCCGCAATGTTCTCACCCCCCTCGCGAGCGAGCGGCAGGTGGCGCTGTGACGAGTCCTGCACTGCTCGAAGGACGCCTGCACCCGATCACGCCATGGCGCCGGGCCTGGGCCGTGGCCTGCGGAGCGATCCTGCTCTTCTTCCGCGACCTTGAGGGGTGGTACCACGCCGCGCAGAGCCTGCCCTGGTGGGCTTCTGCCCTGGCTGCGGGTGCGGTCTCGCTCTGTGGAGGCGCCTATGGCTACGCCTCCTGGCGGGCGACGTCCTACCGGCTCACCGGCGACGCGCTGCACTACCGTTCCGGTCTCCTCTTCCAGCGCAAGCAGCGCTTCGAGCTCGCCCATATCCAGGCCGCGGACATCCGCAGGCCGCTGATCGGCCGCTTCCTCGGGGTGTGCACGCTGCGCCTGTCGGTCTCCGGGGAGTCCAGTGACCTCGCCTACCTCGGAACGGCGCCGTGCGAGGTGCTGCTGTCCGCTCTGCGCGGCCGTATGACGGCCAACCTCCCGCCCGGCGTCCCGGACCACGGGGCGATGCCGCCGTCCAGGGACGGCGAGGAGGCTCTGCTCACCGTCAAGCCGCGCACGCTCGCCGTGTCCCTGCTGCTGGACGTGCGCACGATGCTTGAGGCCGCGGTGCTGCTGGGAGCCGGGATCGTCCCGTTCCTGTGGTGGGGGGAAGCCCTCGCGCTGGTCTCCGTGGCCGGTGTGCTGGGCCCGGTGTGGCACATGACCGTGTCCCGGTGGCCCCGCTGGCACGGCTGGACCCTGACCGCCGGGACCGGCGGGTACCGGGCCGACTTCGGACTGTTCGGCACCCAGCATCAGACGTTCCGTCACCAGCGCACCCAGGCCGTGATCCTGGAGCAGCCTCTGCTATGGAGACGCAGGGACTGGGTTCGTATCCAGTTGGTCACGGCCGGATACCGCGGTTCCCAGATGATCGCCCCTGTCGCCACACGCGGCGAGGCCGAGGCCCTGATCGCTGGTCTCTGGGGCCCGGACGCCGTGACCGTGCTGCGCAGCTTCCGGCCGGCGCCGGCACGGGCCCGCTGGGTCACTCCGTTCAGCCGTGCGCTGTCGTTCTCCCACAGCGCGGCTCACGTCAGTACCTGGGAGGGAATGTTCCTGCGGAACATCGTCCACCTCAGCCCGACCGGCAGGATCCAGCATGTCGTCACCGTGCAGGGGCCCTGGCAGCGGCGCCTGGGACTGGCCAGCGTGGAACTGAACCTCGCCGGCGGCCCTCCTCTGATCGCCGGTCACCGTGACGCGGCCGAGGCCGCCGGCATCGCCACAGCCATGCGAGTCCACGCCATCGCAGATCCGGAAGCGGCCTCGCCCCTGGTCTCCGCCCCAGGGGCCACCGGCCCCGGCACGGGGTGACCGGATGCCGACCTCGACCTCCTTGAGCGCCTTGATACGGGCGCGGCGTAGCCCCCGGGGGACCAGCTGCTGTGGAACCGACCATTCTTCCCGCAGTCACGACATTGCGGCACGGGCTCCGGTCGGCACCTGTCCACGGGTGCCGGATCACACTTGTCCGCCTCAGCGCGGGCCTTCCTCGACTGGGCCCACGCTGCCGTTCCAGACCGACTGGCACCACGCCCGCTCCGCATCGAGAGCGGCACGGGCCCGTGGCCACACGAAGCCGGCGGGAGTGCCGTACCGGCCCGGCCCCTCGTCCTTCACGGCCATCGCGATCGACGGACTCGACGCTCACCAGTAACCACACCGAAAGCGCAGGCCACACCAGATGCGAAACGAACCTCTCGCCTCTGCGGCACCGGCCCAGGACACCAGCAGCCTGACCGAACGCCAGCAGGCCGTCCTGGCCTGCATCTCCGACTCGGTACGCACCCGCGGCTACCCGCCCTCGATGCGGGAAATCGGCCAGAGCCTGCAACTGACCAGTGTCAGCTCGGTCGCCCACCATCTCCTGACGCTGGAACGCAAGGGCTTCCTGTGCCGGGATCGGCACAGGCCCCGCGCGTACGCCCTCGCCCCGCACGTCCAGCAGGCGCTGACCGGGCGGGCCGGCCAGGCCGAGCGCACCGCGGATGTGGCCGAGGTCCCGCTCCTCGGCCCGATCGCCGCCGGGATGCCCCTCCTGGCCGAGCAGAACGTCCAGGACGTGCTGGCGATGTCCCGCGCGGTGGTCGGCCACGGAGAGCTGTTCGCGCTGAAAGTCGCCGACCAGAGCATGAGCGACGCGGGCATACTCGGCGGCGACGTCGTCGCCGTACGGCGATATCGTGCCGCCGAGCCCGGGGACATCGTGGCCGCCCTCCTCGCAGGGGGCGGGGTCACTGTGAGGAAGCTGCACGTCGCGCACGACGGAGTGTGGCTGATGCCGTACAACCGGGACCACTCCCCCATCCGGCTGGAGGACGGCGGGGCGGTCCTGGGCAAGGTCGTCGCGGTGCTGCGCTCCCTGTAACAAGGGGCTCCGCTACGGTGCTCGCGGCGTCCCCGGGCCGTGGTCGGCCCGGGGACGCTGTGGGCCGTGAACCCCGGCGCCGGACGGTTGTCCGCTCGTGCGGGATGCGGGTCGGGCCTGCATCGGCCGTGGCGGCCCCGGCGCCCGAAGGGTCGTGGAGGACCGCGGCGCCACGGCAGCCGGGACCTGTCCGTACCGGCCGCGCATCCCGCGGTCGGCGCAGACCTCGCACCGCGTGGATGAGCCGGCGGGCAGCGGCGGTGCCACTGCCATGGTGATCTCCCGGACGTCCTCCTCCGCCTCGATCGAGGTCATCGCCGGGGCCAGAGCAGGAGGCGTCCGCTCCCGGGCTCACCCCGGTCAGTCCGTACGCGGCCACGGCTGTCCCGACCACCGGCGGAAAGGCCGGGATGCGGTCGTGCCGGAGTGCGCAGCAGGACGGTTTCAGCAGCCGCCGTTTGCGGCCAAAGGCGTCGGGGACGGGGCCGAAGTGGAGACCGTGTTGGCGGTAGGAGGTGAGTGCCGCGGCCACCGGTTCGCCGGGGGCGAAAGGCGTGTGGTCGGGCCTTCAAGGGGTTTCATGGACTGTCCATCCGCAGCGCACCGCCCCGGACCAGCGCGCCGGCAGGTGCAGGAAAACATGCTCTCGCTGCCCTGACGTGGCGATGCGCCTCTTCCCGCCGTGTCACACCCGTTGCGGCCAGGCCAATTCCTGTGGCCGGAGGCAGCAGTCGCTGCCCGGGGGACACCGTACTGGCCCGTGGTGGCGGGTATCCCAGAGACGTCTGGTTCGGAGATACGCCTGCGGGTGGCCCGGGGCGGTGGGAGAGTGTCGGGAGCCGGTCATCCGGGGCGCGGGAGGGGAGAAGCAGAGCGTGGACGAGGTACGGGAGCTGCTGGCCGAGTACGGCCGGTGGGCCGATGACGACACGATGCCGGCCGTGGAGCGGGCGGAACGGCTTGCCGGCTTCGTCGCCGGGCTGCTGCGGCGCACGCTTTCCCCCGGGGCGGTGCAGGTCCTCGTCGTCGGCGGGGTTCCGTCCGTGTCGTTCGACCATGAGGGCCGCGACTACCTCGTCAGCTGTACTGCGGGCGGGGACGCGGCCAGGGGAGGAACGCTCTCCCGCATCGTGAGGGATGCCGGGCTGACCGGGCGCCCCGGTGAGATGCGATGGGCGTTGCTGTCCTGGACGCGGACGCCGGAGCCGGTCGGGCAGCTCGTCGAGGGTGTCAGCGCTTTCGGAGTGGTCCTCGACCGTTCCCACCTGGACGCTGCGGTCACCGGCCTGCTGCCGCTCGCCGATCTGGTCCGCGACGTCTTCCGCCGCCGGGAGACCTACCTGCCGCTCGCCGAGCTGGCTTGCGGGCCCACGCTGGAGGGTCCGTCGGCGGGGATGTGCGCGGCCGCCCGTCTGAGCGTCCCCGTGGACGTGCCGGCCCGGACGTGGGAGGGCGCCTCGTCCGAGGTCCTCCTCGTCGGGGAAGCGCAAGAGGCCACGCCAGGGGGGATGGCCTGGCGCGGTCCCTCGTCGCTGCTCCTCACGTGCGAGGACGGGGTGCTGGACCTCGATCCGGTCAGCGGGCGCTCGCAGTGGGTCCTGGCGCTGCCCGGCTGCCATGGGGCGCCGCTGGTCGGGGCGGACGGTGCGGTGCTGGTGATGTGCGGGCCTGTAGTGGTGCGGTGGCACGACGGCGTGCTGACCGCGGTGGCGGGAGGGTTCGAGGACGGCGGTCAGCTGCTGGCCGGGCCGGACGGTGAGCCGTGGGTGCTGTCGGGCTCCGGGGCCACGTTCGGCGCCGGGGATGGGACGCTCGCGCTGACGCGTGCGGGCGAGCGGGCCGGCGAGCAGCTGCGGTATCCGGTCGTGTTCGAGGCCGCCGTGCGGTCGGCCGTGTGGCTGGATGGCCGTCGGTTCTTCCTTGCCGCCGGCGGGCACAGCGCCGTCGTCGATCTCGGCCGCACCACGGGCACCGGCCCGCGGGAGAGCTGGATTCCGTCCCCCGGCCACTACCCGGCCCACCTGCTGACAGCCGGCCCGGACAGTGTTCTGAGCGCCTCGCCCGACGGCTCCGGCAACCGCATCACGCTGCACCGCACCGCGGTGGGCGAGCGTGTGAGTGAACCCGTGGCCGAGTTCCGTCTCGACCGCATCCTCGGGCTGGCCCAGGAGCCGGGGACCGGTCCGGCGTACCTGCTGGCGTCCGTGCCGGACAACGATCCCGCACGCGTGCGGCCGGTGCTGGTCCGCGTTGAGGGCCACCGTCCGGCGGTCGCCGACGGCGGGGGAACCCTTACGGCCGGGCCGCCGGCCACGGAGTACGACGTGGTGAGCCGGTCGGCCCGGGGCGTGAGGAAGGACTATCGGCTCGACCGGCTCCCGATGGCGAGTGAGGGCCAGGGCGATGTCTTCAACGGCGTGCACAAGGCGTCCGGTACCGTCGTCGCCTACAAACGCCGCCGGAGGCTGGATTCCCGGGCCCGCCGGCGCATGGTGCGGGAAGTGACGGTCGCCCAGGTGCTGGGGGGACACCCCCATGTGATGCCGGTCCTCGACTTCAGTCCGGACTACGACTGGTTCGTCATGCCGAGGGCCCAGGCCACCGTGGCGGACCGGCGTGCCGAGCTGCGGGAGGGGAGCGCGCTGCGGGCCTTGGTGGACGCGGTGTCCGCCGCCCTGGCCGAGGCACACTCGCGCGGCTGGGTCCACCGGGATGTCAAGCCGCAGAACATCCTCCTCCTGAACGGCCGCTGGACGGTGGCCGACTGGGGCATAGCGCGGCGCCCGCGCGGCCAGACGAGCGTGGACGGCGTCCTGACGAACACGTCGATCGGCTCACTGGGGTGGGCCGCCCCGGAGCTGTCGGCCGACCCCCACGACGGAGCCGTGCCCGCGAGCGACATCTACGGCCTCGGGCAGGTCATCGGATGGATCCTCACCGGGACATGGCCTCAGCCGAACGTGCCGCTCCTTCCTCCTCCCGGCCCGTGGCGCGGCGTCGTGCGCCAGGCGACCTACCCGGACCCGGCCGCCCGGCCCCAGGACATGGCGGCCTTCCTCGACCTCGTCGAACGCGAGACCTCCCCCCGCACCGGACTGCCCATCACCCGGGCCCGCGCGCTCCTGGAGGCCACCGCCGAGGGGGATGAGAACGCCGCCGCCCAGCTGATCGCTCTCGCCGTGGACCATCCCGGCGACTACGAACTCAGCCTCGACGCCGTGGCCCGCATGGACGTGGAGGCCGCCGTCCCCGCTCTGCTCGCCAACCCCCACCAGTCCATCGCCCTGGTACGCGCGATGGCCGCTCAGGCCGACGGGGACCGCGGGCAGTGGCCCACGCCCGACGAGGCCGACATCGCTGTCCGGTGGCTTCTGGGCGTGGCCCGGGCGGCGGCGCAGGCCAGCGAGTGGGATCTCCTCGACGCGGCCGCTCAGGGGATGTGTGTCTGGGACGGCCGGTTCGACCAATGGGGTCCGCAGGACGCCATCAGGCACTGGCTGCGCATTCTGTCCGGGCATGCGGCAGAGGTCGTCGCCTCCGTGCTGCGCGAACACCCGCACAGTGCCCTTCACTTCCACGAGCTGGAGAACGAACGGCACGTCGACACGGGTCTGCGCGGCGCCGTCCGGGCGGCCGTCGCACCGGTCCGGCCCTGACAGGAGCAGAGCGATCGCACCAGCGGCCTGCCGGCGGATCAGGAATGAGAAGAACGAGCGGCCCGGCCGGGAACTCCTCAGCCGGAGTCCCTGGGGTCCCCCGCTCGCGGCCGTCGTCCGCGTTCACCACCGCCTCCTGGGCGACGGCCGCATCCCCCTGGTCCGGCACCCCGCCCCAGCCCCGTGAACCATCCCGCCAGTGTGAGCGTCCCAACCTGCCGCCCGAAGTCCCGGGCCGGCTGACCGCGGTGCCGGCCCGTCTCCCCATCCGGGAGACGGAAGTTGAAACGAGCCGCCGTACCCGGCCGCCCTCCCGGGCAGCTGTCCATCGGCATGGGGGCAGTGCGTGAGTGAGCGCGGGCCGGTATGGGTCCTTGGCCCGGACGGTCACGAGGCGCCTTCGCAGGGTGCGGGGCCGGTGCGGCGATGCCGTTCGGCGCCGGGGCCGAGCGCGGGACGGCACCATGAGGGGGCGAGCGCCGGGCGCCTCCTCGGTGAGGAGCTGATGGGGCTCTACGGAACGGCCCTGCGGGCTTTGAAGCAGCGGTTCGCCCACAGGGGCAGCTGTACGTAGCCGAGGGAAGGGGGTGGTGACAGGGAGTGATGTCGCAGGCACGATAGAAGCTGCTCAGTTGTTGGCCCGGCCGGTCGGAGGGAAGAGCTGGTGGCGAAGGAAGACGCGGCGAAAGACGGCGCTCTCACGGACGAAGAACGTGAAGACCTGGGCGGTATGCCGATCGAGGACCCTCCCGCCGACGAGGAGGACGGGTCGTGAGCCACTGGGGGAAGACCGTCGACGACCTCGTCGCGCGCAAGGTCGTGGGCCCCGGGTGGGTCCAGGTCCTGAAGGAGGTGGACCGGACGGGCTTCACTCCGGACACGGTCTACGCGGAAGTCCCCGGCTCGGTACGCCGGTATGAGGAAGTCACCCGCAGCGCTGAGCCGGATCGGTGGGCGCGGTTGGTGACTTCGCCCGAGGCCGTTGTGACGCAGCTGGGGCGGTCGACGGTGGACGGCGGGCCGGTCCCGGTGTCCTCCTCGTCGGCGCCGGCCGCGGTCGGCGCGATGCTTCAGGCGCTGGACCTTCAGCCCGGGGACAGGGTGCTGGATCTGGGGACGGGAACCGGCTGGGTGGCCGCTCTCCTGGCCACGTATGGAGCGCGGGTGACGACGGTGGAGGCCGACCCCGTCCTCGCCGCCGATGCCGCGGAGCGTCTGGCGCGGTTCCCGGAGGTGACGGTGGTGTGCGGGGATGCAATCAACGGGCATGCGGACGACGCTCCGTACGCTGCGGTGCATGCCGGGTTCGCTGTCCGGCGGATCCCTGCGGCCTGGTGCGTCCAGACCCGGCCGGGCGGGCGGATCGTCACCCCGTACGGGTCCCTCTGGTCCCCGACCGGTCTGACTCGTCTGGTCCGCGACCGCGACGGGGTCGCGTCCGGGCGGTTCTCCCCCCGGGCGGTGAACTTCATGTGGGAGCGGGGGCAGCGGCCGGTGTGGCCGGAGCCCGCCGGGGGCCCGGCGCGTACTGCCGCTTCCCCGGTGGACCCCCGCTTCGTGCTGGAGTCCCGGTCCGGCCGGTGGGCTACCGGTCTTCAGCTCGGCGACGTGACCTTCGATCCCGTCCCGGTTGGTGGGGACCGGGTGCTGCGGCTGTGGGCGCTCGACGGCTCCGCCGCCGCGGTGCAGGTGGACCGGAACCGGTGGGCCGACGGCGACGGCGTGAGCCAGGTCGGTCAACGGAGCTTGTGGGACGAGGCGGTGGCTGCCTGGCTCTGGTGGACGGAGGCGGGTGAGCCGAACCGGGACCGGTTCGGTCTCACCGCCGGCCCTGGCGAGGATGACGTGCTCTGGCTCGACACGCCTGACCGGCTCTTCCCGCGACCGCGTGCCGGGGCACGCCCGGGTAGTCCGGTCGGCTGACCACCTACCCGATCGGGGGAGCCGGGCCATAGCGGGGTGCGTGAGGAGCCTCAAGGGCCGGCGCGGCGCCGGACCTGCGGATGTCGGCGACCAGCCGGAGCTGGACGCCGGGCTCTCCCGGAACGCGGCGGACGCAGCCCTCGCCCGATGCTGCCCACACTGCGGTGAGCACTGTGGCAGCGGCCCGGAGTGTTCCTTCGTCCGGAGCCGTGACATCGAGGACGACGAGCCCCGGCTCGGCGAGATGTGCGGGATCGATCGGATTGGTCATACGATCTCCCACGCTCCGCCGGGGCCGGCAGTTCGCCGCGGGCAGGGTCTTCACCCAGACCGGTGACGCCCGGGCGTCGGCTCCGCCAGCGGGCTTTCGGGCGGAGCGCGCAGGTCGTGAAATGCCATGCCGGAGTTGTCGCCCAGATCATGGAACGGGCGTCGACCGCTGCCTCGGCCGATGCCGCGCGCCCGTGGTGAGTTGCCCCAGGGCCACGGGCCGCGTGGCAGGCGGGGCCTCCGATCGCTGATCTGGTACGGCACAAGGTCGAGCGGATCCTGCGCACGGTGCTGTTCGATCCCGAGATCGCCGCCCATGTCCACGGCTTCACTCTGCGACGGGTGCGGGCGGCACGCCGGGGTTGTCGCGGGGCGGGGCGCACGGTGGGGTCGTGGTGTGCTTCCGTGCCCGGGGTGCGAAGTCTGGGCGGGCGGGGGCGGGCCCGGGGACGATCGGGGGATGAGCGAAGGCGGGATCGTGTTGATGTCCGATCCACAGGTGGCGGCGGTGCCGGTGCGGGAGTGTGGCGAGCCCCTCGTGGACGTGCGGTCAGCCAGCCAGCTGCTGATCGACCAGCGCCGGAGCGACCCCGCCGGGGCCTTCGCGCACCTGCGGGAGGGCGTGGCGGAGCGACTGTTCGCCGCACGGCGCGCACTCCCTGCGGGGTATCAGTTGCTGTTCGTGGAGGGGTACCGGCCGCTCGCGCTGCAGCGGACGTACTTCGAGCGGTACGCGGGCACGTTGGCGGCGGCGCAGCCGGAGTGGTCGGCGGAGCGGGTGCGGGAGGCGGCGAGCCGGTTCGTGTCACCGCCGGAGATCGCGCCGCACAGTGCAGGCGCGGCGGTCGATGTCACCCTGGCCGACGCCGACGGGGTCGAGCTGGACATGGGTACGTGGGTGAACGCGAATCCGGAGGAAAGCGAGGGCTTGTGCTACACGGACGCCGAGGGGCTCGGCGAGCAGGCGCGTGCTCACCGGGGCATCCTCGGCAGTGCGCTCGGTTTGGCCGGTTTTGTGAATTATGGGACTGAATTCTGGCACTGGAGTTTCGGGGACCGGTACTGGGCGTTGGCGACGGGGACACCGGCGGCGCTGTACGGGCCGAAGGAGTGGTCGGGGGTGTGGCCCGCCGGGGCGGAACGGGGGCGCCACGCCGCACGAGTTAGCACACATTTTCGATTTCATGTTTGACTGGACTCATGGACACGCCGATCCCCCCTGACCTCGTCCTGCTCCAGTGCACCTGGTACGACACCTATGCCCGGCTCGCGGCCGGTGCGCCGGACGGCACCGTGCTGCGTCGCCGGCTGCTGAGCCTGTCTGTAAGGATCTGGTGGCACCCCTACTGGCGGACGGTGCCCGCCGGCGCGGTCAGTGTTCACCGCTCGCGCGTGCGCGCTCTTGCCCGGGCCAGCGGGGCGTCCCCGGACGGGATGGGCAGCGGTGGCTGAGCAGCGGCATGTCCTGCGCGTCCACTTCCACGGAGCCGACGAGTCCGGGGCGGAGCGGTACGAGGAGCTGCTCGGGGTGCTGCACCAAATCACCCCGCGGGTGCAGGCTCTGCCGCCCACCGACGCCGATTGCGACGTCACCGGCGCGCGACAGTTCTTCGGGCGGGACGCGGTCGGGCTGGGTCACCTGGTGCGGCTGCGCGCCGCCGCTCTGTTCGGGGCGCTGGCGACCGTGGGCTCCGCGCCCAACCGCAGCCTCGCGGCGATGGCGTGCGCGGCTGCGCCGCCCGGCGGCATCGTCCACCTCGACCCCGCGGACGTGGAGGGCTTACTGCGCCCCCGGCCCGTCGCCGCGCTGCCCGGAGTGGGTCCCGTCGCCGTACGGGAGCTGTCCCGGCTCGGGCTCCGCACGGTCGGGGCTCTCGCGGACACTCCGGTGGGCACCCTGCAGCGGATCCTCGGCCGCGCGCAGGGCCGCCTGGTTCACGATCGGTCCCGCGGGTTTGACCCGCGCCCGGTGACCGCAGAGGCCCCGGCCCGGACCGTGGCGGAGGAGCATGGCTTCCCCCGCGACGAACTCGATCCCGCCCGCCACCAACGGGCCGTGAGAACGGTGGTGGAACAGGTCGCCTGGAGGCTGCGCACCGAGCAGCAGGTCGCCGGCCGTCTGGAGCTGACTGTCCGGTACGCCGACGGCAGCACCACCACCCGTGCCAGGACCCTGGCGGAGCCGACAGCGCACGCCCCCGTGCTGGCCCGCGCCGCGTACGGGATCTACGACTCCCTCGGCCTCCAGCGCGCCCGGGTGCGCGGCGTCCACTTGCGTGCCGGGCAGCTAATCCCGGCCGAGCGGGCACCGGTGCAGGGGTCGTTCGACCGCGCTGCGGAGGGCGCGCGAGCACTGGAGGAGGTCGCGGACCGGGCGCGCGCCCGCTGGGGCCCCGGGATCATCCGGCCCGCCCGGCTCGGCTGACAGCACTCGGTCGCGCCCGGGAGCGTCCGTCATCCGGGTGATGCCGGTGGCGCCGCGGTGGCACCCCGCTCCGATGTTGTGCCTGGTGAGAGCCGGTCCGGCTGGTGCGGTGCCCGGCGAGCGCTCCTCCCGGCGCCGGTGCGGGGCGCTTACCGTTGCGGGCTCAAGGTGGCTCGCTTCGGGCGCGGTGGACTGAATCGGGGTGCGGTGGCGGGCGAGAGGGAACCGGCGGCGCGGCGCGGGGGTGTGTACCGGGCCGGGCAGGCGCTGGTGACGGCGGCGGTCACGCTGCTCGCGCTCGGCCAGCCGTCCCCGGCCGCCGCAGCGGGGCCGGCCGCCTGTGTCGGTAGGGAGCGGGACTCGAAGGGGCGGTCGTCCGTGGACGCGGATGAGATCGCCTGGGAGGACGAGACGAAGTTCGACGACGCCCGCCGCTGGGCCCTGAAGGTGTGGAGCGGACGGGACATGCGGATCCGGCTCCCCGCCGACGACAGCACCCGGATCGCGGACCTGCAGTTCGAGAATCTTCGGCGTACGGACCGACCGCCTTGTCTTGAACGAGGCGTACGTGGGTGACGGGAAGCGGCTTGGAACCACCTCGGGCCGCCGCCGGATCGCCGGGCATGAGCTGGGACACGCCCTCGGTTTCTGCCACAAGGACCCCCGGCGGTACGCGACCCTGATGGCGCGCCGCCTGGCCGACGGGCCCGCGGACGGCAAGCCGACCCGGCAGGACCGCCGCAACTACCGAGCACTCTGGGGATGAACATGCCTCGTCGTCGTACCGTGGCCGTGTCCCTCGCGGGCGCCGCCGTCCTCGCGGCCCTGGCCTGGGCCACCCACCATCAGCTGACCGCCGGACCCGTGCCAGGGGCGGCCGTCGAGGCGATGGTGCTGCACGACCCCTCCGACGACGGAGAGGTCGCTGCCGCCGCGACCGCCCTGTGGCACGGCACCGTCCTGCGCCGCACCGGTGACCGGACGATCGCGGGGATCCCCTCCGTGCGGTACGAGGTGGAGGTGGGCCGCGTCTTCAAGGGCGTGGGCCTGGCCGGCACGGTGGTCGTCACCCTCACGCCCGACGACCGCCCCCTGCGGGACGGCGCCCGCTACATCTTCCCGACCGTGCCGTGGCAGGACACCGCCCGCGACGGGCACGCCGTCCTCGCCGAGGCCCAGCCCCGCCCGGCCGACGACCTCACCGCCCCCGCCGCCGGAGGCGGCACCGTCGCCGAGCACTGGACACGCCTCACCTCCGGAGCCTGACCGCCGCCTCCGGGCCCGCCCAGCGGGCGTGGTATCGGGAGCCGCTGGCACGATGAGCGCATGATCTCCGCCATCCCGGCCGACTACAGCTGGATCTCCCCCTCCGCACCCTTCGGATACGCGCTCGGCGCCGGGTACTCCCTGGTGCTCGTCCGCGGCATCGGCCCCGAGAAGCTGCTGCGGCACGCGGGCGCCGAACCGGACGGCCGTCTCACCGGATTCGACGCGGTGGCCGAGGAGCACGCCGGCCTCCTGGATGAGTACGACGGCTGGCCGGATTCCACCCTCGCCGGAGTCGCCGCCGTACCGGGCGAGGGCGGGGAGTGGACCCTCGCCCTGGAGCTGGGCGGGGACACCCTGGGCCTGAACTCCCGGTTCATGGAGGCGGTCTCCGCCGGAACGCGCGCCGTGTCCGTCACCGGCAACGCCAGCAAGCCCATGAGCCTCTTCCACTGGTACGAGGACGGGGCCCTGCGTACGGGCTTCGAGCACCCCGCCCGCCGGGACGGCGCCACCCCCGAGACCCTGACCACCCTGATCACCGCCGTCGGCCTCAACCCCGCTGGCGACGAAGCGCCCGGCCTAGACCGCACGGCCGCGTTCTTCGCCCTGGCCGAGCGCCTCACCGGCATCCGGATCACCGAGGAGCTGCTGGCCCGGTTCACGTGCCGGACCGGGTTGGTATCGCAGGAGACCCACGACGAGGAGGGTCCCAGCCTCTGACGGCCGGAGCGAGCCGGGGTGCTCCCCGGCACCCCGCCGTCCCGGGGAGCGGCGGAAGGAATCTTCCCGTTGCCCCATACAAGAGGTATCGTCCCTGCTCAGCTCATGATGAGGCGAGGGGGCGGGCATGACCGTGACGACACCGATGCCCCGTACGGCAGGCCGGCCCGGCCGTCCGCCGGGTGACCGGAACACCGGCCCGGACGGGCTGACCATACGTCAGGCGGATGTGGTCGATTCCATCCTGTCCCATGTCGAGCGATACGGATTTCCGCCCTCGATGCGCCAGATCGGCGCAGCGGTCGGGCTCTCCAGCACCTCGTCCGTGGCGCACCAGCTGCTGTCGCTGGAGCGGCTGGGGGTCCTGGGCCGGGACCCGCACCGGCCACGCGCCTACCGGGTCCGGCCCCTGTGGCTCGCCCGCCACCGGCCCGAAGTCCTCGACGACGGAACGGACACCGTCTGGGTGCCGCTCCTCCCCCGCCCCGCCACCGGTGCGGCGGACACCGGCGGGGCGCAGGACCTCCTGCCCCTGCCCCGGGCCCTCGTCGGCGCGAGCAGCCCCGGGCTCTTTGCCGTCCGGGCCGCCGTGGATGCCCCGGAGGCGGCCATCCGGGCCGGGGACATCCTCGTCGCGTGTGACCCGGACACAACAGGCACCGGTGACCTCGTCCTCGTCGAGACGGCGGACGGCACCCTGACCGCCGGACGGCTGCCCCTCACCAGCACCGCCAGGGGCACGGTACGCGGCCGGGTCGTCTTTGTCGTGCGGACGCTGTAGCCGCAGTTGGTGCACGGCACCGCCATACCGGCGCGCGCTCCGGAGGGCTGGCGCGTCAGCGGCGGTGCTCCGGGGCAGGCGTCCGTGCCGGGGTGTTCAGCGCTGCCTGGACCCGGTCCGCGGGGTTCTGTTGCATGGCCCGGAAGCCGGGGTCGCTCCAGACGGCCGGCGCGAACCACTCCGCCCGTGGTTCGCGTCGGCCGGACGGTGGCGAACCCCGCCAGGTCCCGAGCACGGAGTTCGGCGGTGAACCCGCATGGGCCGGTCGGGCCGGGTAACAAACCCCCGGGCCGCACAGTGTCAGGGCTCCGGGGGGCCCGGGAAGGGGATGGCCTTTCCGCCCTTCTCCAGGATCGGGTTGCGCTCCAGGAACTCGTGCCCCGCGAGCAGCTGCCGCAGGGAGCCGTTCGGCGGGTGGGTGAGCAGGAGCTGGGACAGGCTGATGTCGGTGAGGGTGACGGCGTGCTCCAGCTCGTGGATCGAGGCTGTGGTGATGGGGATCGTCTCGCCTGTCACCGGGTTGGGCGTGCGGAGAATCCCGGCGCGCAGCTCGGCGGTGTTGAGCAGGTGGAACGGCTCCATCGTGATCACCATGCCCCGCCTGGGCAGGTGGGGCGGGATCTGCGCGAACGCGGGGTTGCCCTCGGAGATGAGCAGGTCGGTCCTCTCAATCTGGGCGAATCCCTCGCCGGGCCGCTTGGCCAGCATCTCGGCGTAGTTGTGCGCGCCCAGGCGCAGGCCGGCGCTGGGCCGCGCGGATTTGACCTCGACCAGCAGCACCAGGTCGGGGAAGACGACGATCCAGTCCACGGACTTGCCGCTCTGCCCCTTCTTCTCGCCGAGCCAGTGGATCTCGGGGTGGACCATCGCGTGGTCGAGAAGGCCCAGCTGGCGCCCAGCGTACGCCTCGAAGAGTTTTCCGAGGTCGCTGGTGAACGCCTTGCCGCGCGGCGTGGAGTTCTCTTCGCCGCCGGTGTAGTAGAGGCCGAGCATGCTCGCCTTGGACAGGACGGCGGCCGGCACCGGGACCAGGTAGCCGTCGCCGAACCCGGCGACCAGCGGTGCCGTCCGCAGGGGGTTGTGGCCGTAGCGGCGCAGCAGCGGGTCCGGGGATGCGGGGTAGGCCGCCCGGAGCCGGGGGACGTCGGTCACGAAGTGGCGCTCCAGGACCGCGGTCGCCTCGGCAGCGGACCGCAGCGTGGAGAAGGCCGAGTAGCCCACCGGGGCGAGCATCATGTCAGGGATGAAACGGCCCTTGAACTCCAGGAACGGGTGGCCGGTGGCCGTCGCCCAGACGTAGAGGGCGAGGCCGACGTAGTCGGCCACCGAACATCCGAGCACGTCCTGTGCCCAGCCGGGGCCGATCACCTTGAGGGGCTCCGGGGTGCTGCTCTGGGTGAGGAGGGCGACGGTGCGGCTCAGCTCGGAGTGCTCGTCCACGTGCCAAATGAGCTGCTGGCCGAACACCCGCAGGAGCAGGCGCGTCACCTCCTCCCCCGGCGACTCCTGGTAGAAGGGGTCGTCGAGGGCGAGGTAGAAGCCGAGGATCTGCGCAAGGTCGCGCGGTTGTGCCGGGGCACGGTTGATCTCCTGGCCGAGGGCGAGGGAGATCCAGGCGGCGTCGGCGAGGGCCCAGGGGCCGTACACGCCGAGACCTTCGTGCCCGCGCAGGTCGCGGGGGTGCGGGAGCCGGGCGCCGGTGGCGGCGATGAGCTCCACGAGCGAGCTCTGCGAATGGCGCAGGATGCGCCGGACGTACTGCTTGTCGGGAACAGCGGCTGCGGGAACACTCTGCGGCATAGCTGTTGATTCTTCCGGTCGGCGAGGCAAGTGCGCACACGGTTTCCCCGGGCCGACCAGGCGGTCTCGGCGGCAGCCCCGAGGCCGACGGCCCCGCCGGCCCTGCGCCCGCCGCTCGGAGCACCGATCAGCGGTCCGCCGCACGCTCCGGCTCGGCCGAGGGCTCGCGCCCTGGTACCGCACCCGCCGGTGACCACCGCGGCCCCTCCAGGGCCGGCCTGGCCGGACATCCGGGTGCCGGGCGGAAGTCATGGTGTCCCTGTCCGGACCCGCATCCGAGCGCGGCGCCGGATCCGGGCTGTCCAGTGGCCTCCGCAGACCCCTCCCGGCCGACGCCGCCAAGTCCTCACGCCCCGGGGCGGGGAGCCGGGCCGGTGCGGCGATGCCGTCCGGTGCCGCATCCGGGCGCGGGACGGGCGCCCACCGCCGCCCGCACACGGATGCGCAGCCTTCGCCCCCGGTGGAGACCGCCTCGGGCGAGTGAGCGGGCCGCCGTGCTGCGCCACCTGGGCCGGCTGCCCGGCCCGGCATGGACAACCGCGGCAGCCGTCCTCACGGCCGCACCGCCCCGGGGCCCCTTCTTCTTGCCGTCGCCGCCCTCGGGAGCGGCACCGGGCCCAGGACACCCAGCAGACACTGCCTTTAGAGGCTGGCGGACGCGCATCGACCCAATCCGGCTGGAGGTTCACCTGATCGGGGCAGCGACCGACGACGCACCGACCGGTGGGCGCGGGAGTGCGACACTGCCCCGGCAGAGCGTCGGCCATAAGAAGAGGAGATGGTGTGCTATCCCGCATCGAGCGAGCGGCCCGGACCCTGGACTGTGCCCCGGGGGGCCCTGCCCGGGTCCGTGAGCGCTCTCCTCGACGAGGTGCCACCGCGCAACCCGCTCGCCCGGCGCCCGGTCGAGGCGTTCGCCCGCCTCGACCGGGCACGGCTGGGCGTCTTCATGATCGGCGACCTGGAGCACGCCGCCGGAAGCTGGCCCGGCTCCCTCCCCCGGACCCTGCCCGTGATGCCCTGGCAGGCCGTGACCCTTGTGGACGGCTCGCCGCTCTTGTGACGGGCCTGGAGCGCCGCGAACTACGCGAGGGGGCCGCCGGGTTCGCTCTGCGGCGCGGCGAGCTGGCCCTCACGCTCCCGGACTCCGTCGACAGCCCGAGGGGCGCGGACGGGTTCACGCACGAGGACGCGCTGCTCGACGCCCTCGCCGCAACCGGCCCGCGTGAGTGGAGTGAGCCGCAGACCCAGGGGGTGCGCGCCGCGCTGTTCCAGCGCCTCGCCAGCCTCGGCGACGGGCTGATCAGGGTGTCCGAGCACGACCCGCACCCGCTCGACTGGGAGACCGCGGACGCCCCTCGTGCCGCGTACACCGCAATCCCTGGATCGCTGAACACACCGCAAGCACGCCTCGTACCCGAACGACCCCAGCCCCCGGGCCGCTGGCACGAGGTGATGTGAGGCGTGCTCACCACGCCCGTCCAGGAGCACTGACGGTGGGAGGTCGGGTGGGCGGCGACGGGCGGCGAGTTCGTCTCCCAGGCGGGTACGACGGAGGCCACCTGTACTGCGGCAGAGTTCGTGGCCGAGCAGCCCCTTGAGCAGGAAGGTCCCCGGCGAGACCCGGCGCGGGGGAAGACGGGCACCAGGTCCGCCTTCTGCCATCGCCTGATCCTCTCCACCGTCAGCTGCACAACCGTACTGGTCGCCGAGGACGACGAGAGCCTGGTCCGCACCATTTGGTGCGCTTCTGGTCATGCCCCGGCGGTAGGGAACCGGCTTCGGCGGTCCGCGAGAGAGTACGGGGTCTCCTGCGTGGTGGGGGTTGTTCCGGCGGGCCGCCGCCGTGGCCGGACCCAAACCACACCCTCTGGCGCGCGCCTGGCGCACTGAGCGGGACTGTCCGCTCCGGGGACAGCCCCGTCGGAGAAGAGCCGGCGGATCAGACGTTCCCCCGGGCTCCGTCCAGCGGTGCCGGACGCTGTCCACAGCGCGCCCGTCGCAGGGTGGTCGGACCTTTTGGTCCGAATCCCGTCAGCTGGCATGCCCGGTGACGGGGAGAGCGAGGGCATGCGTGTGCCGATCCATACCCCAGGGCGGGCGCCGGTGCGCCGCCTCCCATCCGAGTGTGCGCGCGGCGCTGCGGGCCGCGTCCTCGGCGCTTGCTCACAGTGCCGGGGCGGCGGACGGGGGCCACCCGGCCGCGGACGCCTGTGCCCAGGCGCAGGCGTGGGCCGACCGGGCGCGGGAGGCGGCCCGGCGGGGTGATGACGAGGATGCCCGGCGGTGTGCGCAGAACGCGAGGCAGTGCGGTGACGCGACACGGGCTCTGCTGGAGAACCGGGACGCGGCGGCGCCGTACCCCGCGGCCGGGGAGCCGGTGTCCGGGCTCGCGGAAGGGCGTGCCGCTCAGGCTCTGGCCGGTGCCGCGGGCGCCGGTGACGTGCCGGTGGTGGCCCGCGCGGACGGGGGGCAGAGTGTGGCGTGGAGTCAGGACGGGTTCGCCGGCTCGGCGACCATCTACCCCGGTGACGAGCGCAACGGCCATCACCCCCGTGCCCGTGTGGTCTTCACCGACCTGGACCGTGACCGTTACGAAGCCCTGGCCAACTCTCCGTGGCCCTACCGGACGGAGGACGGCGCGGTCGTCTACGAGCGTCTTCCTGCCGATCAGGCCGCGCAGGTCATCGAGGCTGCGGCCGGCCGTCGGCCCGGGACGCCGTGGCGGCGCCACGGGCTGACGGCCGGAATCAACCGGGACCCGATGGACGAGTACGAGGCTGAGGAGATCGAGGACGAGTCGTACAGCTGGTCGCAGTCCCTGAGCGGCCAGGAGGAGGACTACATCAACGCGTACACCGCCTCGGAGCCCTGCGATGAGATCAACAGGGCTCTGTACCGGCAGCGGTCGCCGGAGGAGCCCGTTCCGAGTCTGGGTGTGCCGTTGCGGGAGGTGACCGCGCACCTGGACGCGGCCCTGGAGCGGGCGCCGCGTCCGGATCAGCCGCACGTCACCTACCGCGGGTTCGTTCCTCCGCTGGAGGTCCGCAAGGCCGACCGTGTTCTGGAGTGGGCGCATGCCAACTTCACGGTCGGGGGGGTGTACCGGGACCGGTCGTACATGTCGGTGTCCCACTGTCCGGATGTGGCTGCGGGCTTCTCCCGTAACAGTTGGTGGACCAAGGACGGCTCGAACGGGAAGACGTCGCACGGTGTGGTCTTCGAGGTCGTCTCCAGCCGGGGGGCCGCGCTCGCGGCGGTCTCGGAGTTCGAGAACCAGGAGCGGGAGCGGCTGCTGCCGCGCGACTCGGTCTTCCATGTGGTCGGTATCCGGGACAACGTCCGTATCGGTGGCCAGAACAAGGTTGTCATCCAGATGGTCGATGTCCATGACGTCCGTCGTTTCTGAGGCGGGATCCCGAGCCGGCCGGGCAGAGGTCCGGGTTCTGGCTGGTGCTGGTCACTGCGGCTTCCCGGACCGGCCGGGGACACCACTGGGCCGGTCCGGGAGACAGCGCCGGCCCGTGGCAGATCCTCTCCGTCCTTTCCGGCGGTCGCGGCTCCGGATGCTGCGGCGATCCTCATGCAGTGTCGGGCCCGGTCGAGCGGGGCAGGGCGCGGGACGCAGAGGCCCCCGGCCGCCGGCACAGCTGGTGCCGGGGGCAGTGCCCGTTCGGACGCGGGCGGTGTCCACTTGATCACCCGGCTCGGGCTGTTTGGGAGCATGCAGCGGTGCCGCCGCCGCAATCCGCGACGGCCGCAACCGGGCGATCGACGCCCGGCGGACTGAAGAACCCCTCACGGAATGCTCTAGGGCGGGCTTGGGGACGTGCCCGGTTCGTGAACGAACGTGGTTGCTATTGTCCGGACGTGACCCTGACTGACCTCAGCAACGGCTTTCGTGATGATGAGCAGCAACGGCGCGTCCAGAGGGTCATTCATGATCGTCTCGCAGACGACCGTGACCCGCAGGAATGCCGCTTCCTCATGCGGTTCTGGTGGCAGCTGGTGATGTCGTACCGAGAGGTATCGATGGATGAGCTCAGCCTGAACGTCGGCAAGGCGAAGCTGATCGTGATCGAGTCGCTGATCTGCGCCATCAGGTCGTCTCATGTCGACATCGACGATTGGATCACCACCACGCAGCAGGTCTTCCCTGCGATCCAGGATCGCGGCTTCAGGGCCGCCCAGGACGCCGACGGTTAACGCGCCCGGAGCTCTTTCAGCCATCGCCGGCAGAGGATGCTGCACGCGCGGCTGAGGAGGGCTTCGTGGATGTCATCGCGTATCTCCCAGCGGATGCGCAAGCGCCGGAGCCAGTGCAGGTGGGCGAAAGCTCGCTCGACGGCCCCCGCGTTGGTTGCCAGGGCCGGAGCCGTGTTCGGTACCGCGGCGGGTGATCTGCGGCTTCACACCAAGGTCTCAGACGTCTCAGACCAGGCGGCGGTACTTGTCGTGGTCGTCACCACGGTCGGCCAGCACCACATCCGGGCGGTGCCGCATCGCGTGAGCGGGCCGCGGGCGGGCGCGGCCAGGAGCCTCTTCCGTTTCCTGTGGAGATGCTCTTCATCTCCGTGCCCGAGGCTGCCCCGCACCCTGTCTGCGCTCGCGGCGGTACGGTGGCCCGTCACTGACTCGCCGGCCCCTGCGCGGCACAGGCTTCCCGCGCGGACCGGCCGAGGGGAGGGTGCCGTGCCCGTACGGCTGTGTCCGTTCGCGGTGGTCGGCGGATCGTCTCTGGAGTCCTTGCAGGCCACGGCGTTCCTGTTCACCGCAGTTGGCGAGACCTGGTCGCGGTGGCTGGCGGATCCGGGACCCGCATCAGGCGCTTGACCGGCACGTCGCAGCTCAGGTGATCGTCTCGGCGTTTCCGCCGGCCTGCGCGGCCAGCACCCAGCGATCGCACACGTTCACGACAGCGGGAGATCACGATGTCCGTGCGTACCGGGGCGGGACTCTGTCCACAGGCCCGCGGCCGCAGCCTCGGTGGACCTACTGGTCCATCGCGGTGCCCCACGGGGTCTGCGGGAAAGCGAGTACGCACTCGTGTGCCGATCTCTTGCCGCCGGCGGCCGGCGGTGCACCACGTCCCACCCGGCCGTACGGTCCGCGGCCCGGGCCGCTTCCGCCGAGCTTGGCCGGCACGTCGAGGCGGCCGGGCCTGGACACCCCGCTGCCGTCGCCTACTCCCAGGCGCAGACGTGGGCGGACAGGACGAAACAGGCCGCGGAGGGCGGTGACGAGGACAGGGCCCGGGAGTACGCCGGGTACACCCGTCAGAGCGCGGAGGCGAGCCGGGCGCTGCTGGCCCGTCCCGGCGCCGCTGCCAGTCGGCCTCCGGTCGATCCCCGGCTTGCCTTCGCGCTCGGTCCCGCCCGTGCCCCTGACGACGAGCCTCCCGCCGGCGGGATCCGGCCGGCGGAGCTTCCGGAGTTCCCCGAGCATGTCCGGGCGGCGTCCGCGCTCGCCCAGGCCAGCGGCGCCGGCACCGGGGCGAAGTTCATCCCGCGGGAGGACGGCGGGCAGAGCGTGGCCTGGGGGCAGTCCGGTTACTGCGGCGTGGCCACCGTGTACGCCGGGGACGACGGCGAACACCCACGGGCCCGTCTGGTGTTCAGCAGCCTGGACCGTGACCGCTACGAGGCTCTCGCCGCCTCCCCCTGGCCCTACCGGGTCGAGGACGACGGCTCGGTGGTCTACGACCGGGTGCCGGTGGACCAGGCCGAGAAGATCCTGCACGCGGCCCGCACCGGTCAGGCGGGCAAGCCGTGGGAACGGCACGGCCTGGGCGGCGGGCAGGACCGGGAGATGCTGGCCACCGGCCGGGCGACGGCCCTGGTCCCGGAGTCGAAGGCATGGGCGGCCGGCCTCAGCCCGGAGGAGAAGCGGTGGGTGGCCAACTACACGGGCGACAGCTACTACCAGCACATCAACCAGCACCTGCAGAGCGGCCGTTCCCTGGACGAGGACCTGTACATCCGGGAACAGGTCGTCGCAGTCCGCACGATGACCGGTCCGATCGACTCGGCCCTGTCCAAGGCCGGAAGCTCGGGAGAACTGCACACGACCTACCGGGGGTACACGCCGCCGGCGGAAGCTCGGGAGAAGGACCGGGTCGATGCGTGGGTGCGCTCTACCTTCCAGGTGGGGCAGGACTACCGGGACGACTCCTACATGTCGGTGTCCCACTGTCCGGCGGTCGCGGCCGGGTTCTCCCAGCGTTTCTGGGCGAACCCGAGGACGGGGCGGGACGGCAACGCCCGTCACCGGGTCGTCTTCGAGATAGTCTCCAGCCGCGGCGCGGCGGTCGCGGCGGTCGGTGTTCAGGGCAACGGGGAGCGGGAGCGGCTGATGCCGCGCGGCGCCTCGTACCGGGTGGTCGGCATCCAGCAGGACGTGAAGGTCGACGGCCACAACTGCATGGTGGTGCAGATGGTCGACACGAAGGACATTCCCCGCCACTGAGCACGTAATGTCAAATATATTTGACATTAGAAGCAGAAGGGTGTAACCTTAAATCAATTAGACACTGGAAGGATGGGGATGAACCTCACTTCCCAGCAGATCGAGGACCTGTTCCGCGAACGCCTGGACCATCTGGTCCTCGCGGACGGAACACGGTTCACCCGTGCCGACCTCCTCGTCTACATCGACGCCTTCCGCATCAGGACCGACGAGACCGGCACACCCCTCGCCCGCCAGTGGCAGGTGCTCGCCCGCCGCCTGCGCGAGCCCCACGGCGCACCCGACCCGGCCGAACTGGCCGCGCTCCGCGAGGCGGCCACCGCCATCAAGCGGAAGGAGGCCGAACGGGACGCGATCATCCGCCGGATCTCCAGCCGCTGGCCGGTCGAATCACTCGCCCACGCGACCGACATGACAACGACACGGATCTACCAGATCGCCGCCGAACCCCAGAAGCAGGGAGACACCTCATGACCCAGCCCACACCGCAGAACTCGCGCCTGGCCAGCCAGCCCGCGCCGCGCCCCGTCCCGGCCCAGAAGTAGGAAGGCACCTCATGACCCAGCCCACCCGCCCCGATCCGCAGGAGTCGCGCCTGGCCGGCCAGCCCGCGCCGCGCCCGATCCACCCCGTCCCGGCCCGGGAAGACCACCGGCCCAGCTACGACGAGCTGATGGCCCAGACCGACAGCACCGACTACAGTCCCCTCGCCGGGCACCTGGACGACGAGACCCGATCCGCGCTCGGCCTGCCGGCCGCACCCCGCCCGCTCGTCATCGACCACCAGCTGCTCCAGCGGATCCGCGCCCACCTCCTCGACAACCCCGCCAAGGTCGCAGCACTACCCGACAGCATCCGGGACCTGATCCACCTGTAGCCGGCCGCCTCTCCCCCGCCCAACCGCCGTACCGGCCACCGCCGTCCACCAACCGGAACGAAACCCCTCCCCGGATGCGCGGAGCCTCGGCAGGAGCAGGACCCCGGCACACCCGCGCAGGGCACCCGCATTGCCTCTCTCGTCCGCGGAGCGACGGACACGCCCATCGCCTTCACGCAGTGGCCGGAACAGCGGCACCACCGCCCGCAGCGGACTCCCGGTCCGCAAGAGCGGAACAGGGCTGACGCGCAGGGCCGTCACCCCGGGAGACGGCCCTCCTGCCTGCACCCCCCGGGGTCCGGCCCGGCACCCCCACAACACCACAGACCGAACCCGGCTGCCGGGGACACCGGTCCCCGCAAAGGCTCTCCGCGTCAGCAGCCGCACCCCGGACCGGCGACCGCCACCGGCCGGAAGGAAGGTCCGCCGGACACAGCCGGCAGCGGACGTCGGCTCACCAGGCAGACGCCGACCGCACTGGACACGGCGGCGGGCCGTCGTCGTCCTGGTTCAGTCGTCACCGCGCCGCGCACCAGCTGGCGCGTCACGCGCGCCCCGGACGCCGGCACGGGGGTGCCGGCGCCCGTACGCGATCCGGACGGGGTCGCGCGCCGGAACAGCTCAGACGAGGAAGGAACCACGTGAGCACCGAGCAGCACGACGCCGACGCGTACGGCCAGGAGCTGGCCCGCATCAGCCACCACCAGCACGAGGCCACCACCGTACGGTTCACGGTCTTCCAGGCCCTGGCCGCCTTCGGCATCGGACACGAGCAGGCCGACGACATCGTGTCGACGCTGGAGGCCGGGGCGGTGGCAGGCGCCCACACCTGGATCTCCGAGAGCAGCCCCCCGCACGGGTCCGAGCAGCGGTTCGAGGACGGCTGGTTCGCCGGTGTCCGCGACGTCGCCGGCCACCTGCTGCGCATCGCCGACACCACCGCCACCACCGGACGCGGTCGCGCCGCCTCCAGCGCCCTGCTCCTCGCCCACCTCCGGCAGCCGGCCTCCCCCGCCCCGGCAGGCCCCCCGGTGGAGGAACCGGCCCCAGCCCCAGCGCCGTTGTACGCGAGGCGCGTCCTGGCGGTGGCGGAAGGCTTCCCGTGGGCCGTGGCCGCGCCGGGGACACGCCACTGGCCGGACGGGGAGTTCCTGACCGTCGCGCTGAGCGCGGTGCGCACCGAGGAACGCGAGGGGTACATCAAGCGCCTGGAGGAGTTCGTGGAGCAGCGCCGCGCCCGCCTGGAGGAGCTGCTGCGCGCGTACGGGCCGGGCAGCCGGCCCGCCTCACGCGGCCGGTACGCGCTGGTCGGGCAGCCCGAGACGCTGGTCATCGTGGAGCGGATGGAGGCCAACCCGTTCGGTCTGCGCGGCCAGTGGGAGAAGGAGCTGGAGACCGTTCTGTTGGACGACCTTGAGTTCGCGTGGGGGCCGCGCATCCGGCTCAGCCGCTGAGCAGCCGGGAAACGTGCAGCGGGGCTGGACAGGGTGGACCTGTCCGGCCCCGCTGGCCGTCGTCAGGTGAGGTGGGCGATGAGGGCGGTGGCGTTGTCCGCGTACGGATCGGGCAGCGCGCGTGCCCGGCGGACAGCGTCCTCCACCAGCCGCCGGGCGGACGCACGGGGCGGACCGGTGAGGTGGTCGGCCAGGTCGCGGTCGGCGTCGCCGTAGGGCTCGTAGGCGCCGTCGGAGGTGAGGAGAAGCCGGCCGGAGCGGGACGGGCCGCGGACGGTCTCCACCGCGGCGTGGCCGTAGCGTTCTTCGGTCTCCTGGTCGTCCCAGCCCGCGCCGAGGCAGGCGGTGAGGACGTTGCGGTCGCCGTGGCCGTCGTAGGCTCGGCGCTCGTTGTGGTCCTCGGTGATGACGCGGAGGTGTCCGTCGAGGAGGAGGTATGCGCGGGCGTCGCCGGACCAGGCGAAGGACAACGTCCCGCCTGGTCCGCCGGTGCCTGGGGTATGGGACGTGTGGACGACGACGACGGCCGCGGCGCACGGTAGCTGGGGTCCGTCCATGGCGTGCCGGCCGGGTTCGGCTGCATAGCGTGCGCGTTCGGCGCGCAGTCCGGTCTCGGCGTTGGCGCGCAGGGCTGCAGTGCGGGCCAGGCGGCGTGCGGCGGTCCGGGTCCAGGCCCGCACGGCGGCGGTGTCACCGACGCCGTCGAGGAGCACATAGGCCCGGGTGCCGCCGGGCGCCGTCCACACGGCGGTCGCGTCGCACTGGTGGCCCCAGTCACCGGGCAGCTGGGCGGTCCCGTAGGAATCCACGGCAGGGTCCCTTTCTTGTCCTCCCACCGCGAGCCGGCGGCGGGCGGTCGGTCGGTCTCTTCGGATACGGCGGGCGGCGGCTTCGGGCGGGACGGGTTTCGCGGTGCACAACGACCGGCGCCCGGCGGTGCCACTCCCCCGGGCGGTACTCGTTCGCTGAGCCCGGACGGGTGAGATCCGCCCTCGCCTACGCGGACGCGGATCTCACCGAGGGAACCCAAATTACCCTGCTTCAAAGGGGCTTGCTATTTTTTCGCACGTTCTGTCACGTTCGTGAGTGCCCGCTTCGGGCAGCGGACTCGTGAGAAGGGACCATCCCCCATGGCACGACGAACCGAGTACGACGCAGGCCAGGCAGCCAAGCGACTGAAGGTGCCCGCAACAACGTTCCGGTGGGCCCTGCACACTGGCCTCGCCCCCCGGACGTCCCGCCCACCCGGTGGTCGCGGGCCGCCGTGGAGGCGATGGACTCCGACGCCATCCGGGCCACGATGCCCTCCCTGCCGGTTCCCGGCGGCACGGCGGCGGACCGGATCGCCGACGCTCTCGGCACCCCGAACCCGACCGCGTACGGCGAGAAGCTCCACGTGACGGCGTTCGTGGTGCGGCGGTTCACCGACCGCGGGCTGCTCGCCGACCTGAGCGCGAACCCGGACGGCGGGTCACTGCACCACCCCGACCAGGTCGACCAGGTCTGCCGTCGCCAGGACCTGGCGGACCTGGTCGCCGCCGACACCCCGCTCGGCCCCGAACCGGCCCCAGCCAGGCTCAGGGTGCGCCGGGCCCACGGGACTGGATGGTGAAACTCGGCTGGATTCGCTCCCCGCAGTCGGTCGAGGTCCGCTTCGGCACCAGCCGCGCGGGCGCCGTCGACGTGCTGCTCTTCCGCACCGCCGATATCGACGCCCTCCCCCGGACACACACCGAGGTCGACTGGGAGGAACTGCGCGCGACGGGCCAGGGCCAGTGTTCCCCTCTCACGGCGCTGATGGACGCAGTCCCCTCGAACTGAGCCCAGGGCCGGCAGGGGCCATTGGCGCCTACCGGCGGGGACGCCACCCCGGACCGCCGAGCAGCACTCCGGGTCCCCCTTCACACTCCGCCGCAACTCTGGTCCACAGAGCGGGTTCACCCGATCCGGGGCGCCCGTCCATCCGGACGCGTTCCCGCGCACCGGCTTCCCTCTCCAGCGGCCTCTCCCCCGGACGCGAAGTCCACACACGCCCCGCTGGCGACCTCTCAGCCACCCACCGACCCCATCACCCCAAGTGGATCAAGGTCGGCGACCCAAGCCCCCATTCTGGGGGTCGCCTTTGTGGCAGTTCATGCGATTCACGCGGAATGAGAGTGCTTGATTCCGCCGCTCGCCCGACCCTGAAGTCGGCGAGCGGCGGGCCGCACGCTGACACCTTCCTCACGACCCGGTCACAGAGCCGCGGCCTGCACCAGCGCGGGACCGATCAGACGGACTTTCACGCCGATGCCGATCCGGGCCCCAGGCAAGGATCGCATCGCGTGCCACACCGCCCCGCCGAGCGGCACGACGCCACAGGGACGGACCGGTCCGGCGCGAGCATCCGCACCACGCAGGGGCCGCCCGGCCTCACGCGCCCGGCACCAGGACGGCGCCGACCTGACGAACTCCAGCGGACCCGGAGCCGGATGGGCGTCGCCTCCATCCGCCGAACACCTCTCGCACACGAGACGCCACGCGGCAGTCGCCCAGCCCCTCGCCACAACTGGGGCACGCCAGCCGGAAGAGAGTGGCGCCGCCGGCGCAGCCAACAAGCCGACGGTCCAGCAGCATCACCGAGGGCCGCATCCGGCCAGGCCGCCGGGGTCCTCACGACTCGCCCGACGGGCAGCACCGTCGACTTCGCATCCACTCCCCCGCCGGACACGGGGCACCCCCTAGCGCCGCCAATGATCATAACTGTTGACGTCGTAAACAGTTATGATCATAATAAGTGTTGACGGCGTTCACTGTTAGGGGAGAGTGTGGCCCACAAGGAAGTCAACAAGCTCATCAAGGCCATCGAGAAGCAGGGGTTCACCGTCCGGCGGACAACCAAAGGCCACCACCAGGTCTTCAAAGGGTCGGCCTTCGTCACGGTGCTTCCCGGCACTCCCAGCGATCACCGGTCCTTGAAGAACTCGTTGTCCTACTTGAAGAGGGCCGGATTCATCAACTGACCGACCGGGCACCGGGGGCCCGCCCCGGTGCCCGGCGCAGTCCCCAGCGCCGCCACCCCCGCCCGTCCGCACTGAAGGAGACCCGCACCGCATGACCGACTGGAACGTCTACGTCGAGTACGACGCCCCCGACACCTCGCCGGAGGTCTACGGAGATCTGTTCGAAGCCCTGAGCGCGCACGCACCGGGCGTCGGCCCCGCCCCCAACGGCAACCTGTCCCTCCGGCTGACGCTCGAAGCCGACCAGGCCCACCAGGCCGTCGCCGAGGCCCTCACCATCGCGGCCGCCGCCGTCCACGACCTCGGGCTGCACGGCGCCGTCGTCGGCATCGAGGTCCTCACCGAGGCCGAGTTCGACCGCCGGCAGACCGAGCCCGCCGTTCCCGACCTCGCCGGCACCGCGGAGGCCGCGGCCATCATCGGCGTCTCCAAGACCCTCGTGAAGCGGCTGATCACGAAGGGCGCCCTCAATCCGGTACAGCACCTGGCCGCCGGCCCCGTGTTCGTGGCCGCAGCCGTCCAGGCTTACGCCGACAAGAAGCACAACCGCACCACGAACCGCCCCCTCGACAAACTCGACCTCTCCCCCGCAGAGCGCGACCTCCTGGCACTGCTCAACGCATCCGCCGACCAGACGACCCCGCCGGCCACAACCACGCTGCCCGCCGCGGACCACGTCATCGCCGAGGTCTACGACAATGCCCGTATCCGCATCCACCGCGACCCCGACGACCACCTCGTCACGAACGCCCTCACCTCCCTCGTCGAACACAAGCTCGTACGGACCCGCAGGCTCTATCGACACGAACGAGAGACCGGCAACACCCACGACGCCGTCGTGACCGTCCTGCCCAAGGGCCGACGACACGCACCCACCCCCATCAACAACACAGAGGCCACCATGTAGCCACCCAGAAACGTCGAGCAACCTCCCTGTCAACACACCACTTACCTCGGTTCGACCTCGCAAGATGGCTCATCGCTTCCCACGCTGGCGCCGAAGTACCGACGAGTCTTTGTCGTCTACGACCTGTCACCGCCAGCATCTACGGCACCGGGGCTCTGGTTTTCACTGTGTGGGGAGAGATCTCACTGGCCAAAGCCCCGAGGGGTAGATCACCTCAGAGCTTCGCCAGCCCGCCAGTCCACAGATCGCCTGCGACCTGCACATATACCGATAGACATCCAGATGAACAGACCTTTGAGTGTCCACATCTAGGTTCTGATGCACGCACCTTCCCTCCTGTCGATCCACAGCACTTAAGATATGCCGATCCATAGACCCATGTGTACACCTAGGTGAATCTACTTAGATGTCGCTACCGATATTTGGATGAAAAATCCGATGCAAGTCCTGATGCATATACCGATAGATGTCACTACCCATAGCCATACCCATCTATCTACCGATCTCCCATCTCACCTACCTTCCGACTCGCGCATCCATCAACCTATCGACGCATTGATCGCTACACCCACCTAGGCATCGCCTTACGCACCTCGCTATCGACACAACTACCGACCCATCGACCGGCCGACAGGTCGGTAGCTCTACCTCGCTACCGAGTCATCTAACGCGCGACCGACCTACCGACCCGTCGACCTACACACAGATGCACACACCTTCACATCCATCGACTCACAGGTTGATGGCTCTACCACCAGATCGAGCGACCTTCATACCTGCCTACAGATCGACACACCCACATATCTGCCGAACTGCACACCGACTAACTCGCCGTTAGATCCACCCACCTACTGGTCTACCTGTGCTCTTTCCGATCGACCCACCGCCGGACCTATCGCCCCACCCATCGACAGATTCACCACCACACGGACGGACAGGCCCACCCACCAGCCGACCCACCGCCGAACCCACCACCCCACCCATCGACAGATTCACCACCACACGGACGGACAGGCCCACCCACCAGCCGACCCACCGCCGAACCCACCACCCCACCCATCGACAGATTCACCACCACACGGACGGACAGGCCGATCGACCTCTGCACAGAACCGAGCCTCTCCAGACCGCTGGCACTCACAACTACCGCTCCCTGCCGCACGCCTGCGTCGCACAAGGACCCAGCAAGCGTTGGCGATCCGGCTTCACACCAAGATCACCCCATACGGAGCCTCGCCCCCCGGCCGTGGACCGCTCAAGCCGAATCTGTCAAGTTCTGGCCGCGTCTAGCGTCGGCTTCCACTTCAATGCTGTTATCGTCTCCCACGAATAAGCTCCCTGACAGGGACATCATTTGGGTGATCCTGCGGTCAGCGCGTACCCTCGCCTTGCCTCTAGGGGCACAAAACGACCATGTACCCGTGGGCTTCTCGCAGGAGACGGCCAGGAAGAGAGCAGTTCGTGGAGAAGATCGCCGTAGCGAGCCAGAAGGGCGGCCCCGGCAAGACCACGACAACCGTGAACCTTGCGGCTGGCCTCGCTCTCACGGGTGCCCGTGTCCTTGTTGTCGACATCGAACCTCAGGCCCAAGCCGGTATCGCCCTTGGGGTACGCCTCGCCGGCCCCGAGGTTGCAAAGTCGCTGGGTCTGCGGCTACAGCAAGCTGCTCAGGGGGTGCCGTCAACGGTCAGCGACATCGTGATCGACTGCAGTCATCTACTTGAACATCGAGCAGGTCAGGGCAAACTGTGCCTCTTGGCTTCCGAGCAGGCCACCATGGCGAACGCCCAGCACATTCTGCATGCTGCCGGCATCGAAAAGATCGGTGTACTGCGCACCCTTCTCCATGAACTTGACGATCAGTTCGACTACGCAGTCTTCGACACACCGCCTGCGGTGCAGGCTCTCAACGGTGTCGCCTTGGCCGCCAGCGACTACGCCTTGACTCTCTGCTTGCCGAAGCACGCGACTGTCGAAGGTGCGGTAACGATGCGTTCAACAATTCGACACGTCAAAGAACGCACCAATGGACTCGCGGATCCTAAGTACCTTGGCGTCGTCCTCAACATGTCGAGTCCCCAGCGCGAGTGGACTCTCGAAGAGATTGAGGTGCGAAACCTCATGGTGGACACCCATCTCGCCCCGTTCGTAACTGACATCCGCCAGGACACGCGCATTTCGCGCAGCTACGCCACTGGAATGCCTGCTGTTCTGGGCTTCGCACGTCACGCTCCGGGGAAGCAGTACGCAAAGTTCCTCCAGGAAACCTTGGACCGCATGGATCTGCCCCCGGAGGAGTGGACGATCGCTCCCAGCGCGGACGAGGTGATCGCTGCCGCCGTCGAGGCAAAGGCCGCCAAGGAGAAGGTACGTGCCTAAGAACGACACAACGGGTAAGGACGAGAAGGCCAAGAAGGACAACCCTGCGGGGGACTTCGCTGTGGTGCGGCGCCGGGCTGCAGCAGCACCAGCCAATCGCGCGGCGTCCGCAGCCGCTCTCCTCGGCCATGCACAGAGCACTGCTGACGCGTCCTTCCTTGGAACTGGCCAAGGGCTCCCGGCCGTCATCACGGCACAGCCGCAGACCTCGACAGTTGCTTCCGGTACCTCAACAGTCGCTACAGTGGACACGCCAGCGAGCCCGGTACCTCAACCTGCTGGTGAGCCACAATCCCAGAGTGAGGGTCTGAGCTCCACCTCAACCACTGAGCATGTACCGGATGTGACCGAATCCAGGACGAGTGGCAACGCTGAGCAAAGTGGAACGTCAGAGCCGAAAAGCGAACCGCACCTCCGACAGGAACCGGCAGCAGGCGCCGTAGCCTCCACCAGCCAAAAGGCTGGCGAGGCTTCGTCTCCTCAGCGGCGCAAGTCGGTGAAGTTGACCCCGATGCACCAGGCCCTTCTCGATAGCTACGTGGATTCCAAGGTCAACTCCCGGCACTGGGATTCTCACGGAGTGAACCTGATTCCCGCGCTCTGGCCGGCGTTGCGGGCTCGCATCGGACGTGACCGAAAAACCTCCGGGAAGTCCGATCTTGGGCTTGGGCATTACCTGGATGTCGCCCTTCGCTCCGCAGTGATGGACACAGACACCCTCATCGGTTTGCACGATCGGCTGCACGCCGAACGAATGGGGGATGTTCCGAAGGGAAAGAAAACGACGTTGAGTTTGAGTCCGGCGGCCCGGGAGAAGGCAGACACACTGCTGGAACTCCTGGAAGCAGCCGACTTTGCCCGCAAGGGTAAGGACGTGATGTCGGCGCTGGTACTGAACCTACTGCGCACCCTCGAAAAGGAGGGGCCGCTTCCGCGCCCTGAAGTACCCCCTCTTATCTGACTCGTGCTCACTGAAGGCCCGCACAGCGCTCGTCCGCTGTGCGGGCCTCTTCACGTTCCTCGACACACCGAAGACACAATCACACATTCAGCCTATTTTTTGGCTACATGTACTTATCTATTCGCGTTTAGGCGCTTCGTCACTGGTGTGAAAGTCCGTTCCCTAACCCCGGCTTGCAGCCCGGGCGGTGGTCTAGCAGAGCAGGGCTGCCGGTCGAGAACTTGCACCCTCTCGTCCGAGATCAAAGGATCCAAGCGCACTAATCAAGGCTGTGACCAGCAGATATATCCATACCCGGACCCTTAGATCTACTCATACACCCACCCATCTCCATACCGATACTCCGATCGATGCTCACACGTATCCTTCGAATCACAGCCCGATCATCACACCCAGCTACCTACCTATGCCCCTGACAGGGAAATAACTGCGCATCATCCGGTAGGGTTGCGGCAGCCGTTCATCATCCACAGCAGGAGAGTTCGATGCCGCCGACAGTGCGCCTAAGCGCTAACGCCGTTGCGGTCGCCGCTGGGGTCGACAGCAACTGGGTATACCGGGCCGTCGCCATAGGGGTTCTCAGTGAGCCTCACTTCTCGGCGGACATCATCGTCATCAGGGTGTACCGGCTGCTGTCACAGTTCGTGTGGCCGGACAAGCCCCGCCAGCGATCGAAGAAGTACGCCCTCGATACGTGGCAGCTCACCGCGCTACACGCAACACGCGATGCTGTCACGGATCCAGCCACTACGCCCGAAACCACGCTGTGGGTGATGCAGGATTCCGTCCGAGTCGCTAACTCTCGGGAAGAGCGCGCGGTACTCGAATCCGCCTCTACTGACGGGCTAGAGGCATCGATCCTCGATGCCCAGGTTGCCCTCAGGCTCCCCATCGGCAGATGGATCGATGAACTTCCGGCCGTTCTCGCGGCGACTCCTCGACGTGAGCCGAGACGAGCAGCCGCGGCTGGGGGCCGGACTGCCCGGCGGAAGTCACCGACTGTATGACAGAGACCCTCGACGTCCCACAAGCGTTCCTCGCTGGACTCCGTCCACAGGCCCGCTCCTTCAGGATGCCGGTGGAACGAGGACTGGCCCGGGACGGCACATCCCGGGCCAGTCGTGTTGTCGAGGAGGAGGTGAGAGCTACCTGCATCTGTAGTTGAACACTTCGCGCCCGGCACTCTGCCTGCTACCCCTAGCGGCCCGGGTGGCGATGAAGGTTCCCCCATTACTCCTCGACAGGAGCGCATCATAGCTACCCGTCAGAGGGTCGGCCTAGTTGTGCCTGGTTCAGGTCCAGAAGACGCACGTAAGTCGGCTCATTCCCGTAGTTCTCGGACTGGCTCTCGACGCCGGTCCCCTCGTCCGGCCGGCCGGGCGAACCCGCCGGGCGGCCCGTTCGCCACCGCGGGTCCTGTGCCGGTGTCCGGGCCTGGTCATCCGTTGCAGTTGAACCGCGCGATGCGTACCCGGCTGTTCGCCGCGGTGCGGGCTTTGCTGGCCGATCCGCGGGTTGCCGGTCAGAAGGACGCGGTGCGTCTGGCGGCGGTGGTACTGCTCGCGAAGTCGCCGGCGGCTTCAGTGAAGGTCCGGACGCGTACAAGTGATCTGGCCCGGTGGATGGGCTGTACGGCGTCTCATGTCGGTCACACCGTGCTGCCCGCGATGAAGGAGGCGGGCATCGCGGTCTCCGGGGTGCGCAGTGACGATTCCGGTCAGGTGACCGGACTGGAGCTGCAGTTGGTTCCGCTGCGCGAGGCCCGCGCGGATGCCGGTGATCATCCCTTGAAGCTGACGCGGCGTGATCTGGCGACGCTGCTGCGGTTGTGCGAGGCGGTGATCGGCCCGGGCTGGGAGCCGAAGGACGGGCCGGTGACTCCCGCGGGTCTTCTGGCCGGGAGGCGGGGGAGGGGCGCGGCGACGGACCGTCTGGCTCTGTTGCTGCTCGTTCTGCAGACCCGTGCGGACGGCCGGGTGTGCATGGTGGGCGGCAGCGTGGCCGCGGGACGGGGCCGGGCGGACGCCACGGTGGCCAGGGCGCTGGGGTGCTCGGTGTCGGGCGGCGCGAAGGTGGTGGACCGTCTGGAGTCGGGCGGTCTGGTGGAGGTGGCCCGGGCGGACACGGCGTCAGGGTGCTTCGGTCGGGGCCGTCTTCGGGTTCCGGCGGTGGCCGCTGCTCACGGCCGGCCTGCGGAGGTTGTGCTGAAGGAGGGTCCCGCTGGTCTTGCCAGCACGGCCGAACCGGTGCCGGTTTCGTCGTGTGAGCGGTGCGGTGGGGCCGGTGTGGTCGTCGACCCGGCGGTGGCCGGTGACGGGTGGGTGCAGGGTTCCTTCGAGGAGATGGTGGAGGAGGGTCTCGCCGGGCGCCCCGCTGCTGCATGCGGTGATCTTGAAGGGCCCGGCGCTGCTGGTGGCCTTGGGGCTGCTGGGCCCTGTGGTGGTGAGGCAGGTGCCGGTGGTGGGACGGGGGTACGCCCTGCTGGTGCAGACCTCCACGCCTCCCACCCGCAGGTGGTTGAGGTATCTGGGTCTTCTGATGCTGGGTTGAATGGCTTTTCCGGCTCTGCCGTCGAGGGCTTGTCGCCGTTGCCGGAGCGCGCGGGGGCGGGCGAGGACGGGCCCGTTGCCGACGGCTGTGCCGGGCTTGGCTGCGTGGTGGGCCCGGGCGGCCCGCTCCGCGGGGAACAGCGCGTTTCTCGGGCGGGGGACGGCTTGGGACGGCTGCCGGCGAGGGGCCGGGGGGTGTTCACCCGGCCGGGCAGGGTGCCCGGGGATCTGGCGCTGGTGCTGGGGCCGGTGGCGGGGCTGTGGGCAGGTGTGGGGCGGGCCTCGACGTGCCGCTGGCTGGCCGCCGCGGTGCGTACGGAGCTGGCCCGGGTGCGGGGTCTGGTGGGCGGTGAGGTGGCCGAGCGGGTGCTGGCCGAGCGGCTGGAGCGCCGGCTGCTGCTGGAGCGTGGCCGGCCGGTGGTCGGGCTGCAGGGGTGGCTGATGAGCCGGGGTCTGCCGCAGCGGCCCGGGTGCTGGTCGCACGTGTGCGACGACGGGGTGCGGATGGACACCGGTGGGGGGTGTGCTAGCTGCGACAGTCTGGTGGGGGACCGGCGGGCGGTACGCCGGGCGGTGGCGGTGGAGGTCGCCCAGGAGATGCCGGGGGTCTCAGCGGAGGTCCGGCGTGGTGAGGCGGAGCGTCGTCTGCACCATCAGGTGCAGGTCCGGGCGGCGGCCGACGCGGTGCGGCATAAGCGGGCCGCGGCCGAACGGGCCGTACGCGAGGAGGCGGTGGAGCGGCGGCGCAGGGAGCGTGCGGTGGCCGAGCGGGAGCGGGTGTCGGCGCCGTGTGAGGAGTGCGGGGTCGCGGAGGCGGCCGGGCTGTGTCTGGTGTGCAGCGCCAGGCGGCGGACGGGGGAGCTGCTGCGTGAAGCGGTGGACGTCACCGTGGCGTTGCGGGCGGATCTGGGTGACCGGGCGGCCGTCGGGGAGCTGACGGAGCGGGTGGCGGCGGACACCCGGCTGCTGCTGGACGGGGTGTGCGGACGTTCTGCGGGGGTGCCGGAGGCGGCGGTGCTGGCGTTCGATCAGAGCACGGTGGCCGGGCGGATCCTCGCGGGGCGCCGGGCTGCGGCGCTGAAACGGCTGGCCGGCGGCGAGGAGGCCGAGGCGGAGGCCGAGCGCGCTTTCGAGGCGGCGATGCGCCGTCAGCACCGTTACCCGACGCGGGGCATGGCCCTCTCCGCGGCGCAGAAGGCCGCGGATGCGGCCCGTGAGGCGGCTGCGGGGGCCCTGCTGCGGGAGCGGCTCGGGGATCTCGCCCGGTTGCGGGGGAGGCCGGTGGCGGAGCGTGCGGGCTGGCGCGTGCGGTGTGGGGAACGGGCGGGCCGCCCACCGGCCGGGGACGCGGCCGCAGGGGCGGGCGGGCTTGTCGGCATGGGCCGGGTGGGTGCGGCGTGAGCGCGGTGGCGGAGCGCAGGGGGAGGGGTCCGGTGGGGGAGCGGCTGCGGTTGTCGGACCGGATGCGGCGGCTTCTGCTGGAGGGGGACACCGAGGGCCGGTACGGCGGGCACTCGGAGGCGGATGCGGGCTACCGGATGACGATGGCCCTGGCCGTGGGATGTTCGCAGCCGGGCCGGGCCTGGTCGCCGGCTGATTTCCACCATGCGCTGATCTACACCCCGACGGTGGGGGGTGCGTGGGCGCGGCGCCTTCGGGAGCGCAAGGGGTCGATGTACGCGGAGGCGAAGCTGACCGCGATGCTGGAGAAGGCTGCGGGGCGGGTCGCGGTGCATCCGGTGATCCGCTGCCGGGATGACGCGGTCGAGGCCCTGGGCGGCATCCGGGCGGTGGTGGAGCGGCTGCAGTGGTCGGGCCGGCGGGGCGGTGACACCGATCAGAAGAACCTGACGGCGCGTCTGGGGCTGTGCGAGCGGGCCGGCGGGATCGGGCATGTGGTCTCGGTGCGGCAGCTGGCGGAGCTGATGGGTTGCGCGAAGGCGACGGCCGAGGCCAGCAACGAGCGGCTGAAGGAGAACAAGTGGCTGGTGCTGGTCGCCTCCGGGGCGGGCAAGGACCACGGAAGCCGGTGGGAGCTGCGGGTTCCCGATGCTGCCCGGGCAGCGGTGGAAGGCGGTGCGCGCCCAGGACAGTTGCCAGCTGCGGGTGGGAGGGGGGCAGGAACTGTCCTGCCCGTGCACGGATCGGTGCGTACGGACACCGCGGGTCTGGCCGGGGTGATGGCACACGACGCCTTCCACCGGTACGCCCACGGAACGAGCGGGGCGAGGCTGCTGACGTGCCTGGATCCGGTGGACGGTCACGATGTTCGGCAGCTGGCCGCCGCGACCGGGCTGCACCGGACCACCGTCGTGCGCAGGATGCGTGGACTGGTCGAGGATCAGCTGGCGGTGGAGCTCGAAGGGAGGTACTACCTGGCGCCGGGGCTCAGCGTGCCAGGCCGTCTGCACGCCGACGGGCCGGTACTGTCCGAAGCCGCTGAACGCCGCGGTACCGCGGGTCTGGGCGAGCGGCGCAGGGCCCGCCACCAGCGCGAGCGCGTCAACTACCTGCGGTGGCTCACCGAACGGGCCGGGCGGCACCGGACCCGGCGGCCCGCTCCCGTGCTCGTTCCGGACGGTGTCGTGGACCCGGACACCGGTGAGCTTCTCGACGACGCGTGGCGCGGCTGGGACGTCCGTGACCGGGCGCATCCCGTATGGAGAGGGCAGGACAGGGCCGGAGGCGAGGTGAGAGCGTGCGCGTGAACCCAGCAGCGGCCGGGACGTGCCCGGCCGCCCTCCGTACGGGACCGGTCGTCCCGCGGCCGCCGGTCTGCCGCACCCTGTGCGGGGGGACCGGATGAACTCCCGGCAGATGCTGCGGGTTGCCCAGAGCTGCGCGGAGCAGGGCTTTCCCGTCTTCCCGCTCGTGCCGGGCGCCAAAACGCCCCTGCCCGGCTGCCCGGACTGCCGGCGCAAGAGCCCCGTGTACCGGCCGCATGACGCCGCACGGTGCCCGTGCCTTCCCCGAGGGGGCTGGTGTCACGGCTTTTACGCGGCGACGCTCGACCCGGGTCTCATCCGGCGCTGGTGGCCGGCGGCGGTGGCGGGGCGTGGAGTCGCCGTGGCGACGGGCCCGGCCCGCTTGGTGGTCCTGGACGTCGACCGGCATCCCGGCACACCCCCCGGATGCGACCGGATCCTGCCCGGCCGCCCCGTGGACGCGGCCCAGGCCGCCGGGGTGCGCGACGGTCTCGACGTCCTGCGGCTGCTGGCCCGCCGGTGCGGCCAGGGAGATCCGGCAGACGGGGCGTCGACCCTGACCGTCCGGACCCCCTCGGGGGGCCTGCACCTGTGGTTCCGGGCACCGGCCCGCACCGCCTGGAGCTCCTCGGCCGGCGGCGACCACCACGGGCGGTCCCTGGGCTGGCAGCTCGACATCCGGGCGCACGGCGGCTACATCGTCGCCCCCGGAACCCGCACCGCCGCCGGCGTCTACACGGTTGCCGGGCCCGCCAGGACCCCGCGGCTGCTGCCGGCCTGGCTGGCCGGCGAGCTCACTCGCACCGGACACCTCCTCGATGCCCCCGCCGGTCCCGGCCCAGCCCTCCCGCCGGTGCCGAACCGGGCCGCGGCGGTCGCACGCGCCGCAGCCCCCGGCGGAAGGGCCGGCGGCGGCGCCTGGGCACGGCGGACCGCGGACACCGTGCTCGGCCAGATCCGGGACTGCGGCCGCGTCGCGGAGGGGGCGGGGTGGTCCGGAGTCCTCAACCGGGCGGCGTTCACCCTCGGGGGACTCGTCGCAGCCGGTCACATAAGCGAGGCGGCGGCGCATACCGAACTCCTCGACGCCGCCCTGACCGCGCGCCCCGGCCGGCACGCCGCGGCGCTGGGCATCATCCGATCCGGTCTGACCGCGGGAGCGCGGCGGGCCTTGCACCCGAGAGACGAACGATGACGATCACCGACCACGACGGGCTCACCGTGCCGCCCAGCCGCGGACCCGCCCCGCGTCCCGCCGCGGCGGCGGCCCTGCGCGCGGACCCGCTCCCGCCGGCCCCCGGGGAATCCGGGCCCGCGGCCGTGCCGCTGGTCCCGCGCTCGCTCACCGACCGCGGCAACGCCACCTTGTTCCAGCGGGTGTACGGAGAGGACTTCCGGTACGTGCCCAACCTCGGCTGGTACCGGTGGGCCGGCTACCGGTGGGCCGTCGATGTGGAAGCCCGCGCGGTGAGCGAGGCCGCCTTCGAACTCGCGGAGAACCTCTCCCCGAGGGACCCGAGCGAACGCTTCACCGCCAGGCAACTTGCCCGGCACATCAACCGCTCCCTCAACGACCAGGGCAACAGCGCCCTGATCCGCGTCGCGAAGAAGATGCCGGCCTTCCACCTGGCCGCCGAGGCCCTGGACCGCGACCCCTACGCCCTGTGCACCCCCGACGGGGTCGTCGACCTGCGCACCGGGGTCGTGCGCGAACCGCACCCCAGCCAGTTCCACACCCGCTCCGCGCTGTGCGCGCCCCGGGAGATGCCGACCCCGATGTGGGACCAGTACCTCCTGGACACTTTCGGACCCGGGCCCAAGGGCCGGGCCCTGACCGGCTACATGCAGCAGATGATGGGCTACACCATCACCGGCCTGGTCTCCGCCCAGGTCCTTCCCTTCCTCCACGGCGACGGAGGCAACGGCAAGTCCGTCCTGGTCGGCGTCCTGCAGCGCCTGCTCGCCGACTACGCCGACACCGCTCCGCACGACTTCCTCATGGCCAAGGCGTACTCCGACCATCCCACCGAACTCGCCGACCTCCAGGGCCGGCGCCTGATCGTCTGCAACGAACTCAACCCCGGCGCGCGCTTCGACCAGGCCCGCATGACCCTGCTCACCGGCAGCGACCGGATCAAGGCCCGCAAGGTCCGCCAGGACTTCTTCAGCTTCTGGCCCACCCACACCCTCTGGCTCATCGGCAACCACCGCCCCGCTGTCCCCGCGGGCGGCAAGGGCTTCTGGCGCCGTATCCGCCTCATCCCCTTCGAACAGAACGTCACCCGCGTCATCAGCGACCTCGACGTCCTCCTCGTCGAAGCCGAAGGCCCCGGCATCCTCCACTGGATCGTCCAGGGCACCGGCAAGTACCTCAACGGGGACGACCCCCACCTCAAGAACTCCGCCCAAGTCGCGGCCGCCACCCGCGACTACGCCCAGGCCGAGGACACCTTCGGCCGGTTCCTCGCCGACTGCTGCCGCCTCGGCGACCCCGCCACCCTGCGCACCGAACAGCGCACCCTGCGCCTGGCGTACCAGAGCTGGTGCGAGGACGAAGGCGTCGACCCCGTCCCCCCGCGCCGCTTCGGGGAGAATGTCCGCCGCGTCATCCACCACCCCGCGGGCACCGGCCTGCCGACCTCCAACGGCCGCAAGATCTACAAGGGCATCGCCCTCACCAACCCGCCCGCCCCGGCACAGGGACCGAAGTGACCGGGCCCGGAGACCTTCCCCAGAACAGTCCCTCCCCACGAAAGAGCAGGTCACAGCCCATGGAAGCCCCCACACAGGGACCGACAGGGACCGATCTCCGCAACCTATCCCCTTCCCAGAGCCCCGAGCCCTCACCAGCACGTCATACTTACGGAACTCAGTCCCTGTCAGTCCCTGCCCCCCGCCCTGAACAGCCCCTGACCTGCACCGATACACCAGGGACCGAGGGACACCACCACCGTGAGCCGCCCACCCGGCTCCAGCCGGCACAGCTCACCGACGAACTCGGCATCGTCTGGCTCACGCCCCTCGACGGCCTCGACTACGTCCGCGAGGGCCTCGACATCACCAAGCGCCGCGCCGGCAGGCCCGCCTACCACGGCCACGGCCGCCTCGTCGGCTACGCCGACCTGCGCCCCGACGCCCTCGCCACCCGCGACTCCGGCCGCTACGACCGCCGCACCTTCTGGCTCCTGCCCCACGACCGCGGCGAGAGCCCCGACACCGAGTACCGCACCCACGCCCCCCTCGAAGCGGTCGACCCGCGCACCGTCCTCCCCCGCCTGCCCGGACGGCTCACCGACCGCGCCTGGGGCAGCCCCCTGCCCCGGCCCCCCGCCGCCGGACCCGCGTAATGCCCCCACCCGGCTCCCGCGCGGGCCGACGCTGCCTGGAAGCCGCCAGACCGCATGAGACGCGACAGGCCCTCCCGCGAACGAAGGGCGGACTCCGGAAGAGGTCCGGCCGCAGATCCGACCGTTCGCGGTGGTCGACGGATCGCCTCTGGAGTCCTCGCAGGCCACGGCATTCCTGTTCACCGCAGTTGGCGATTCCTGGTCGCGGTAGTTGGCGGATCCGGGACCCGAATCCGGCGCTTCACCGGCACGTCGCAGCTCAGGTGATCGTCTCGGCGTTCCCGCCGGCCTGCGCGACCAGCACCCAGCATCGCGAACGGCCACAGATCCGCCATGGGGTCCGACCGGCCCCGCGAAGCCGGGACTTTATCCACAGGCCCGCACTTCGAGGATCGAGAGCAGCACATAAGCCCGGGCGCTCCGCTCGACGGCCTTGATGTGCTGTGCATCCTCGGAGGCTGATCTTCATGCGTAGAACTCGACTCACTGTGCTGCGGCGCGTGGCCGCGGCGGCCGTCGTCGTGGCCGCCACCGGGGCGATCGCGACCCCGAGCGCGATGGCCGCCGACAGGAAGTCCGACACCAGGACCACGTCCAAGAGCGCTCCGGACACCGCCGTCGACGTGCCGGCGGGGGCGACGAACGAGGAACCGGGCACTGCCAAGGACCGCCCAACGCTCCCGGAGCCGCCGACCACCACCGACCCGCGCACGGATCCCACGGACCCGCCGACCCCCGACCCCGGAACCGATCCGCCGACGGATCCGACCGATCCGACCGATCCGGTTGATCCGCCGACCGATCCGACGGATCCTACCGATCCGACGGACCCGGAGCCGGGCACCGATCCGACGGACCCGGAGCCGGGCACCGATCCGACGGACCCGACCGATCCGACGGACCCGACCGATCCGACGGATCCTACCGATCCGACGGACCCGGAGCCGGGCACCGATCCGACGGACCCGACCGATCCGTCGGATCCGACGGATCCGACCGACCCGACCGACCCGACCGACCCGACCGACCCGACCGACCCGACCGACCCCACGGATCCGCCGACCGAGCCGGGCTCCGACCCGAGTCCCACTCCGTCCCCCGGCAGCGGGGAGAGCAACGAGGCTGCCGGTCAGGCTGGTTCGGGCACCATCACCCCTGCCGTCGACCGTTCGGGCGGTTCCGGCTCGTCCGACAAGGCCGGCGCGCAGGAATCGGTCACGGTCACCCCGGTGGCATCCGGGAGCCTCGCACAGACCGGTGCCGCTGATAACACCGCGCTCGGAGTCGCGGCCGGTGGCCTGGCCGCGGTGGGAGCCGGCGCCCTCGGCCTCGCCGGGTACAGCAGGCACCGTGCCAACCGCAAGGAAACCGGCACCAGCACAGCCTGACCGGGTGCCGGGTCCAGCCCGCTGGATCCGGCACGACAGCTCATCCGGCGCCGCGACCGGCGACTCCACCCGTACACCGGCCGGCCCCGCACCACGGAAGAAGGGGGTCGGCCCGGCACGGGCGGACCGGCGCCCGGACCCCGCCGGCGACCGGCCGCGCGCAATGTCCGCAACGGCGACCGACGACGCCCTCCCGCCCGAAAGGCGCACCGTGTACGCGCAGACCCCCGCCGCCTCGCGGCTCACCCACCTCCTCGACCAGACCGGCCGCACGGCCCTGGGCGTATTCCTGCCGGCGGGCTTCCCCAGCCGGACCGCGGGCATCGACCTCCTGCACTCCTTCGCCGAACAGGGCGCCGACATCCTCGAAGTCGGGGTGCCCCACACCGCGCCCGTCTTCGACGGTCCCGTCATCAAAGCCGCCTACGAAACAGCCCTGGCGCAAGGAACCGTGATGGCACACGTGCTGTCGACCGTGCGCCACGCCGTCACCGGCGGAGCCCCCGTCGTGGCCATGACTTACTGGGCCCCGGTCCTCGCGTACGGCATCGAGCGGTTCGCCGACGACCTCGCCGTCGCGGGCGCCGCAGGCGTGATGATCCCCGACCTTCCCCCGCATGAAGCGGGCCGCTGGCGCGCCGCCGCGCGGAAGGCCGGCATCCACACACCGCAGTTCGCTCCCCGCGACGCCGGCGACGAGGACCTCACGCGCATCGCCGCCGCCGCGTCGGGCTGGATCTACGCCCCTGCCGCCGTCGCGGCCACCGGCTACCAGGGAGATCTGGACCTGGCCGCGATACAGCACTTCACCGGCCGCCTGCGCCACCGCACCGAGCAGCCGATCGTCGCCGGAATCGGCATCTCCACCCCCGCCCGGGCCCGCCAGGTCGCCCCGTACGCCGACGGTGTCGTCATCGGCACCCCCGTCGTGCGGCCCCTGCTCGAACAGGCCGCCGCCCGGGGAGCAGCACAGGCGATGGGACACGTGCGCGCGTTCGCGGACGCGCTGCGCGCCGCCACGGCCGTGCCACCGCACCGCACCCGGGCCTGCGCGTGAGCACCGGCAGCGGGGACGCCGCCGGTCCACCGGGCCGCGCACACCGGCAGGAGACCCGCCTGGTGAAGCAGCGGCTTCTCCCCGGCATTCTGGTCCTCGCGGCCGCGCTCACCGGCTGCTCCGCCACCTCGCAGTCCCCCGACAAGCTCTCCGGGCCCGGTGCGCACGGGACCGCCGCTGTGCACGGCGCCGCGAGCGCGGCTCTGGAGTCCCTGCCGGTCAAGGACCGTGCCCCGGGGAGCGGGTACGACCGCACCGAAAGGTTCGGGCCGGCCTGGTCCGACACCACGACCGCGCCGGGCTCGCGCAACGGCTGCGACGCGCGGAACGACATCCTGGCCCGCGATCTCACCCAGGTCACCTACCAGGCGGGCTCGGCCTGCGTGATCGCCTCGGGCCGTCTCAGCGACCCGTACACCGGGACCCGCATCGACTTCGTCCGTGGGCCGCGCTCCGCGGCCGTCCAGATCGACCACGTCGTCGCGCTGAGCGCCAGCTGGCAGACCGGCGCCGCGGAGCTGACCCAGGAGCAGCGCGAGGCCCTGGCCAATGACCCCCTCAACCTGCTCGCCTCCTCGGGCCCGGCCAACCAGCACAAGTCCGACTCCGACGCGGCCGGCTGGCTGCCCGCCCGCACGGCCTTCCGCTGCCCGTACGTCGCCCGTCAGATCGCGGTGAAGGCCAAGTACGGTCTGTGGGTCACCTCCGCCGAACGGGACGCGATGAACCGGGTACTGGAGCACTGCCCCGGCCAGCCGCTCCCCGGTGACCGCTCAGCAGGCGTCACCCTGACCCCGTCGTAGAAGGAATCCCGTCATGACCTCACCCCCGCCCGAGCAGCGCCGCAGCGCACCGGGGCAGATGCGGCCGCCACGCCAGCGCCGTCCCCCGCTGTCCCCGAAGCCCCGGTGGAGCGATCTCTTCCTCGCTCCCCGGTACACCGACCCGGACATTCAGCAGGAGTTCGACGACGCGTACGACGAGGCTGTCGTCCCGCGCCGTTCCCACCGGCGCTGAACCGGCCTGCCTCCTACCCTCCGGTGCCGCCCTCGCGGCGGCGCCGGCAGCAGTTCCGTCTTCCTGCGCTGGAGTTCACCGCACCACATCACGTCAGATGGGGGAGTCCTATGTCCACCACCGCTCTGGAACCTGGGCCGTCCCGTCTCACCTGGCCCCCGCCCGCCGCCGCTCTGGACGGGCCTGCCCCGGCCCGCCCCAACCAGAGCGTCCGCTGCGGACTGCGTGTCCTGCGGGTCCTGCACGACCTCGGCCCTTACGAGGACCACCAGGTCGCCGAGATCGCCGAGGCCGCGGAACTGCGCGGCCCGCACGTCTCGCGCCTCCTGGGCGCGGCGGTCGCCGAGCGCGTCGCCGAGCGGGGAGAGCGCCACGGCTCCTACCGTCTCACCCGCGCCGGCCGCGCACTCCTCGACGTCCGCGCGGCCGGCCCCGTCCACCCCCGTATCCGCGAACTCCTGCGCGCCCTCCACGAGGAGACCGGACTCGCCGTCGCCTACCATCAGCCCGGATGGCGCCCCGGCAGCGGCCTGCGCCTGGAGCTCGTCGACGCCCTGTGCCCGCCCCATCCCGAACTGCACCGGGCCGTCAAACAGCAGCACGAGAACCTCCCCCACAGCGCGGCCGGCCGCGCAGCCCTGGCCTTCCTCCCCGATGGCATGACCACCGGAGCCGACGACCGGCCCCTCACCTTGCCGGCCCATATCCGTGAAAGCATCACCGCCGGCCAGATCGCCGCCTCGCGCACTGCCACCGGCCAGGCCCTGGCCACCTGTGTCCGCAGAGCCGGCGCCGTCGTCGCCATTCTCACCGTCCTGGGACCCGCCGCCGCGTTCACCGACCCCCTGCTCGTCCAGGAGTACGCCGTCCTGCTGCGCCGCGCGGCCCAGCGTGCCGGCTCACCCGCCCCCGCCGGAATCCGGCCGGGCCCTGAGCCCTCCGCAACGCCCCCGCGACCAGGACTCCTCGCTGTCTGAACCCGCCCCGGGCGCCGGCGGGCCCGGGGGCGTTTCCCCTGCGGAAGCACTTCGAACCTAAAACAATTCCCCGGCGGGCAGGCCCGGCCACCACCGGGTCCACCGGCCCCTAGATTCATGAGTGTTCCGCCGGCGGCGGAACAACCCCACACCGAAGGGAGGTGAACGTCCATGCGTCCTCGCAACGTCAAGCGACCGGCCTAACGGTCTGGTGACACCCCCCCCGTGAGCATCCCGCCGGGCTTCCCCCGGTGACGAGCTCCTTCTGACGAAGGCGGCCGAACCCACCCCGGGCCGGCCGCCTTCGCACGTCCCCGACACCTTCGCGCGCACCCGGCGCCACCGCACTGGAGACCCGGCCATGCCCACCACCCCACCACCTGTCGCAGTGGCACCGGAGCGCACCAGCCTCCCCGTCCGTACCGTCATCACCGCGCTGATCGGCGGGACGCTGCTGCTCAAGGCCGCCGGCTTCTGCTGGGACTTCCTGGGCTACTACATCTCCGACGGCCTGGGCCACGGCACCACCGCGGCGGGCGCGGGGCTCACCCTCTTCGGGATCGGCTGGTGCGCCGGGCAGGCGTTCTCCGGAGCGGTCACCGACCGGCTCGGCCAGCGCACCGCCCTCATCGTGTTCATGTGCTTCTCCGCACTCGCCTGCTTCGCCCTGGCCCTCACCACCTCGCTCCCCGCGCTGATGGCCCTCTCCCTGCTGCTCGGCTTCACCATGGAGATCCACCGGCCGGCCGTCTCCGCCGAGATCAACGACAGCATCACCGGCGAGGCCGCCCGCACGCGCGCCCAGGGCTGGACCTACTGGGCGATGAACGTCGGCATCGCGGTCTGCGGCGGCCTCGGCGGCTACCTCGCCCACCAGCACGGTTATCAGCTGCTGTTCGTCGCCAACGGCATCGCCTGCCTGGTCTTCGCCCTCATTGCACGGCGCGTGCTCACCCCGCGGCCGCGGGCGCCCCGCGCGAGCGCATCCCTTTCCTACCGGCACGTGCTCGCCGACACGAGCCTGCGGTGGATCACCGTGGCGGAAGTCGGCGCGATGATCTGCGCCTACGGCCTGGTCAGCGTCCTGCCGCTCGTCATGGTCGACGACGGCCTCCCGCCCTCGGCCTACGGCGCGGTGATGATCGCCAACACCGCCGGAGTTCTGATCCTCACCCCGCCCCTGATGCGCGTCCTGATCGGCCGCGACGAGGAGATGCGCTTCCCGATTGCCCCGCTCCTCGCCGTCGGAAGCCTCATCCTCGGCGCCGGAATGGCCTTCGCCGTCCTGCAGCACACGACGCTCGGGTACGCCATCGCGGCCGTCCTGATCGTTCCCGGCGAGATCTGCTACAGCGTCGCGACCGGCGCCTATATCTCCAAGGCCGCCCCGCCCGGCGCGACCGGCCGCTACCAGGCAGTCCTCAGCGGAGCCTCCGCCACCGCCTCCCTTCCGCCGCTGGGCATCGCCCTCGCGCTCAACACCGGCGGCCGCCCGCTGGTCGCCGCCATCCTCGCCGCCAGTGCCCTGACCGCGGCCACCGCCTGCTACCCGCTCGCCCGCGCGCTGCGCGCCCGCCAAGCCCCGGAACCGGACCCCCGTACCGCCGGCCGGGAACCCGTCCCCGCCGCACACGACCCCAAGGAGCCGTCATGACAGCGAAGTTCACGAACATCCCCTGGCCCGCTCCGGAAGACCGCTCCCAGACACCGGGCGACCCGTCCACGCCGAAAGAAGAGACCTCCCATCCGGTACCGCCCACACAGCCGGAGACAGCAGAACCCGGCAACCACTGACCAGCCCAGCGGTCTGGGACGCGACGACGCCCGGTGCGCAGCGGCAGACTCACCGCACCCTCCGGGCGCACACCCACCGCCCAGACGGAACCCGCCGGAAGACCGGCGGCTGCGCCGGGCAGGGCAAGGCACTCCTGCGGCAACAGCCGTCTCAGAGAGTGAGCACCGCACCAGCGCACTCCGCCGGACGGAGCGCAGGGCCCTCCCGGCGACGTCGGGGGTGCCCGCACCGGGGCCGGTGAAGACACACGTGCGTTGCGGCGTGGCGGGCCCGGAGAAGAACGGACGGTGGGTCCCCTGGTTCACCTCGCCGTTCCCGGCGCCGTTCCCCGGCAGGGCGCGCTGATCGCCTGCCCGCCCTACGCTGGGAGGCGTAGAAGGGTTCGTTCACCCTGAACACACTCCAACCTCTCCGGCCTTGAACCGATCGTTCAGGGTGAACGAACCTCCCCGTACTACCGTGGACAGGAGACGCGGGTGAGCGAGACCCCGTACGGCTTCGACGCGGCGAAACTGCGGGCCGCCCGCACCGCCGCGGGCACGTCGGTGGCCCGCATCGCCAGGGCGGCCGGAGTGTCCGACCGGGCGGTGAGCCTCTACCTGGCCGGCTCCCGGGTCCCCCGCCCGGAGATCCTGCCGCGTCTGGCCGCCGCGGTCGGTGTCGCGCCGGCCGGCCTGTGCACCATCGAGCGCGAGCGCCTGGTGCACCTCCGGGTCTGGACCGGCCGAAGCCGGGCCGCGATGGCGACGGCCCTGGGGATGGCCGAGGAGACGTACCGGCACCTGGAGATCACCGGTGAGCGGGGGCGGCTGAGCGCGAGCCGGTACGACTCCGTACGGGAGTGCTGGGTGCTGTGGCAGGACCGGGCCTCACCCGCCTTCGGCGTCGCTCCCGGCCGGCTGCTCGCCGCCCTGCGCGCCACCCATGACCACGGGCAGGCAGAGCGGGCCGAGCAGCGGCGGCAATGGCAGGAGCAGCACCCGGAGCAGGCCGCGATGATCGACCGCATCGCACGGGAACTCAAGGACGCCCCTGTGCGTCCGGGGAGCGGCCGCTGCCCCGGCCGGAGGTGATGGCCGGTGCCCCGGCGTTACGCCAGGGCGGGAGGACGGGCTGAGAGGGGAGTGAACCCGGGGCAGCCGGGGAGCGGGTGAGCCGCGTGTTCGGTGCTGTACGGCTCGGGGCACACGACGCACGTCACGGAGGCGTGGCCCTCCTTGAACTGGCAGTCCTTGTCGTTGCACACCGTGCAGGGATCGACCAGCATCGTCACCCCCGGCACCGTGACGATGCACTGGTCCCCCTCGCCCGGGTACGTCAGGTCGGTCAGGGAGGAGAGGGCGTCGTAGGCGTCACCCGAGAATTCCAGCCAGCGGGTCACGGTTCCGTCCGTGTGCTGGGCGGTGCCCTCGCAGGAGAAGTGAGTGCCGTTCTCGTCCCACTCCGTGCCGAAGACGACGCGGCCGACGGGCGCGGTGCTCTCGAAAGGCTCCTCGGCGGCGAGTTCGGGCAGCGCGGCCACGACCGCCACGGTGAGGGCGTTGTGCAGACGCTCCACCCGCTCGGTGGTCAGGGCCTGCTCGATGCGGTCGAGGGCGCGGTCGTCGAAAGAGGCGAAGAGGCGCTCAGCGTCCTGGGGGTCGAACGCGGGCAGCCCGTCCGTCCCGGCCTCCTCCTGCTCGCCGCTCGCGCCGGGCGCGGGCACGAAGCCGGCGGACAGGGCGATGACCAGGGTGTCCCCGAAGGACGGCGCGCGGAACAGGGAGTACGCGTCGAGGTCGTCGCCGACGGCCTCGGTGAGGTCGCCGGCCGCCACCGTGCGGTCGCCGTACAGCAGAAGGGCTCCGTCACCGGCCCAGGCCAGCCCCTCGATGGTGTCGTGCTCCTCGGTGATGCGGAAGTCCACCGCGTCCGGACGGCGGCCGGGGGCGTCGAAGTGCGCGAGGAGGGCGGCGCGCAGGTTCTCCAGCAACGGATCGTCGTACACGGGCCGCGCGGTGGTGCTGAGGTCGGTCAAGCGGTGCTCCCGGGGGATCGGGGGGCGGCGAGCCCGGCCGGGCTCGGCCGGAGCGCGGGGGAGTGCGGTGTCAGCGGGGCAGGGCGACGGTCATCTCGGCACCGGAGAAAGGGACTTCGAAGTCCGTCAGCTGGATGAGGGCCTCGGCGACCTCGGTGCCGGAGAAGTCGCAGGAGGGCTCGGTACGGCCGCCGAAGTGCAGGACACCCCAGTCGGAGCAGTCGTGGGCGCCTCCGTTCTCGTTGGTGTAGGCGAAGGTGACGGCGTCGGGCCGGGGACGGCCGTGCTCGGTGAACCACTCGACGAGGGCCCCCCGCAGCGCGGTGAGCAGGTCGCCGGGGACGGGGCCATAGGGGTAGGACACCTTGTCGCCGATCGGCTCGCCCTCGCGGTCGAAGCCGCAGAGGGCGCACCGCCGGGCGCTGCGGGGCAGGTCGTCGGTGGCGCACGCGGCGTTGCGGCACTTCCACAGCACGCCGGCCGTGTGGGCGGCGGCTCGGATGGCATCGGCCTGGTCGTCGGTGGCATGGCTGAGCAGATCGGTCAGTTCAACGGTCGGCAAAAGGGGGCGTCCCTTCTGTTCGGGGGCAGGACGGAGCCCGTGCCGGGGCCGGGCGGGCCCGGTATGGGGGAGGAGCGGGGGAGTCAGCCGGTGTTCAGGGTCTTGCCCGGGGCGCAGGAAGCGGCCGGTGCCGATGGAGTGCTTGCGGGACACGGAGGCTCCGGTGTCGAAGTCGCCGTACCGGCCCGGGGCGGGACCGCATCCGCAGGCACACGGCGGCACCGGCTCGCCCTGCCCGGCACGGGTCAGGCGGCGGGCGCCGCACTGAGCCTCGCAGCTCTCGTTCCCGAAGGCGCACGTCCAGAACGCACCGTCCCCGCACAGCGGCCACTTCTCATACGGGTTGCGGCCGAGGCCGGTCCCGCAGTTTCCGCAGCGCCCCTGCGGAAGCCGGGGCCGTCGGCCGCTCCGGAGACAGGACCGTAGAAGTCGGCACCGGAGGTATGCGCGAGGGCCACGGCGTTGAGGATGACCCGCGACAGCACGATCAGGGTGGGCCCACGGGAGGCGACCGCGTCGGCGGCCAGCAGGCCGGGGCACTCCGGTCGGTGAGGCCCGGAGGCCCGGTCGGCACGCTCAGCCCTCCAGCTCGGGCAGACGGGCGGCAAGCTCCGGTGCCACGCTCTCGGCGTCCCACAGGACCGCCTGTTCCCGGCGCAGTTCGTTGTAGAAGCCGCTGTTCGGCAGCCCGGGGCGGCTGTCCGCCGGGGCCGACAGGAACACGACGTCCGGGTCCGAGCCGGGCTCGTCCCAGGCGCGCTGCTCCTCGAACCACTCGCGGAAGGAGGGAAGTGCGCCGAGGTTGCGGCGCGCGTCGGGCAGGTCCTGGCCGTTGACGACGAACAAGTATGGTGCCTCGCCGTCGTGGCGCTCAGGACCGGCGAAAGTGAGGGTGTGCGCGTGTCCCGGGAGGGGAGGTCCGCACAGCTCCGACAGGCGCTCCATCACGGTGTCGAGGAGCTCGGCCGCTTCGCGGGCGTGGGCGATCAGGGCGCTGTCGCACCGCTGGTCGTCTGTGGGCTCGGCGCCGTTGGAGTCGCGGTACTGGTCCGCATCACGCCGGTGGCGGTCGGACATCTCGCGGAACTGGGTGATGAGCGGGTGGATTTCACCGATGAAGTCGATTGTTTCGGGCAAACGCAGGTCCTCACTCCAGGGAACAGGACGCCCGGCGCGCGGAGCGCAGCCGAGGGACGGGGGTGGCGGCCACGGCCGCTGAGGTGCCTGGGCCGTCGCGCCGGTGAACACCCGGCGCGACGGCCGGTGGGCCGGAACCACCCCTGGTGACACTTATGATTTTACCACGGGTGGGGCTGTTTGGCCAGCTCAGAGAGGGTGTGCCGGGAGTCGCCCGGTGCTTCAGTGCTCCGTCTGACACTTCGGTCGGCGCAGGTCCTGGGAGTCGGCCGGTTCCCGGTCCGGGGCGGGCTCGCGCTCCGCTGAAGCGCCGGGTGGAACAGGAAAGCCGGACGGCCGTCCGGCCCGGGGCCTCGGCGGCCGGGCCGCAGGAGCGAAGCACTGACGTGCCGGGGAAGGCCCGGCCGGGTGCGCGGCATCGTGGACCCCCTCTGTCCGGGTTGCTCGGGCGTTCGAATCGCTGCCGTTGACGGAGCTCCCCCAGACGGACGGGGCCGTCGCACCGGAAGGACGCAGATCCCCGCGCGGCGGCAGGTCACGCAGAAGTGCCCGCGCCGGCAGCGGGAGCTGCGCGTCACGGGCACTTGCCGCCGGCCGGTTTCGCCCTGCGCCCACACGGGCCGCGGGGGCTGATGCGCGCCGGAGAGCAGGAACGGGAGGGGTTTCGCCCATGCGGGCGGGCCCAGGTGGCATGTGCCGGCGGACGGGGGAGCGCCGTCAGCCCCCCTTCGCCTCGGATCCCTTCGGCTGCTCGTCCGGATCCGCCGGCTGCATCCGTGCGGCGCGCTCCGCCCGGGTGCGGTACCTCTGGACCGTCTCGATGAACCAGTACTGCCGGTCCATCTCGTCCAGCCCGTCGGCGGCGGGGAAGGAGCGTTCCACGTTCACCCCCGGCGTCGCGTAGTACCGCACGGTTTTCGTGTCCAGGCCGAGCATCTCGGCGACGTGGTTGGAGTAGTAGCGCCGGCGCCGGCTGCCTGTGCCCGGCTGGAGCGTTGGTTTGGCGGGGTACCAGCGGCCGCGCTTCTTCTGCGCGATGCGTTCCTGGACCTCCGGGACGAGTTGCCCGTCCTCGTCCATGTATCCGACGGCCTGACAGAAGGCGACGAAGACGGACCGCGGGTAGCGGGCCTCATCGGCTTCGGGGACCTCGATCTCCATGGCCTCGGCGACGGCCCTGAGCGCGGATACCGGTGTGGTCTCCCGCGCGCGTTCGAGCGGCGCGCGGTGCCACTTCTGCACGGTCTGCCGGTTGATGCCGACCTCCCGGGCCATATCGGCCAGGCTCATCGAGTCTGTGCTGGTCACGGTGCCTTCCTGTTCTTCATTCGTATGTCGGGGCTGAGGTTACGGCAGTGGTGTCCCCTGCCGGGTACTGGCTCCATCGGCCAGAGTGCCGGGCGGGCGCCGCAGTGTGGGCCACACACGTGGCGCCGCGGGGCCCGTCGACGAGGAGCCGCAGGTCCTTGAGGCTGCGGACGGCCTGCTGGGCGCTGGTGAGGGTGTAACCGTGCTGCTGCGCCAGGGCGCGGGCGGTGGGGAACTCGGAGCCGGCCGGGTAGGCGCCGGCCGCGATGAGTTCCGTCAGCCGCTGGGCGAGCCGGCGGTAGGCGGCCGTGCCGAAGTGGCTCACCCCGGCCACGGGTGCGGCGGTCGGCTGTACCGGGGTGAGGTCCAGTCCCGGAAGAGCCTGGGCCGGTACCGGCGGCGTCGAGCTGACCACCACGTTGCGGCCCCGGCGGCTGAGGAGACCTTCCTCCATCAGCAGCTCCTGGGCCCGCTGGACGGTCCTCAGCCCGACCCCGTAGGCCGAGGCGAGCTCGCGCTGCGCCGGCATGGGGCTGCCGGGCACCGGGTGGCCAGCGCGGATCTGCTCGCGCAGCAGTTCGGCCAGCTGCACGTGGACCTTGCGGGTGTCGGGGCTCACCCGCGCTCCTGGACCCGCCTCTTCGCCGCCCCATATCCGGCCGTGCTGCAGGACCAGGGCATAGCGGGACGGGCCCCCGGAGTGAGGCCGCTCCTGGGCGTAGGTGTTGTTGCGTGCCGCGGCCGTCGCCAGGGCGGCGTCGCGGCTCGGGCGCTCCAGGACCTCCTGCGAGGAGGGGAGCCACACGGCCCAGGGCTGCTCGGCAGAGCCGGGGAGGTCGTCGGGGACGCTGTCGTGCACGGGGGCCTTCCAGGAGGTGCGGTCACGCGAAGGTGAGGTCATGGCAGGAGCAGACGGGCGGGAGCAGGGGAGCCGGCCGTCCCCGGTCAGCTCCCGGGCGTGGTCGGTGCCAGGGGCGGCCGCAGGCACAGGTGGCGCCGGTCAGCGACAGCGCCCGGCCCAGGGCCGGCTCGCGCTGGACGCGGTCGACCAGCAGCTGCACGCTGGCGGCGAGGGCGCCAGAACAGAGAGCCCTGGGCGTGTGCCGTCGGGGCGGCACCGGCCGTATCCGTCACGGTGGTGTCCTCTCCGGGCCGGCCGCGCAGACCGGCCGGCCCCTGGCGGGTGGGTCAGCGGACGATGCCCTGGGAACGGGCCTGGGCCAGCCAGGGCTTGTACTGGCCGGTGACACCGTCGTAGAGGACGTCGTCGTCCACGCTGCGCGGGTCGGGCACGGGCAGGTAGCCGGCGTTGTCGACGGCACGGCCGTCCAGGTCGTCGAGCTTCCTGAGGAACTCGATCCTGGTGCCGTAGCCGACGAACGCGAAGAACAGCGGGAGGTTCGAGGCCGCACGCAGGGCCGCCTCGGCGGCCTCCTTGTCGCTGGGCCCGCCGTCGGTCTGGAACACGACCAGGGCCGGGATGCCCTGGGCGTGCGCCCGGGAGGCGAGGTGGAGCCCGGTGACGTGCTCGATGGCCTTCTCGTAGTGGGTCAGGCCCATGTGCCCGAGCTGCTGGTGCCGGTTCTGGATCCGGCCAGCGTAGTTGTCGAGCTTGACCTCGGTGGTGCCGTCGATGCCCGTGGAGAAGAACACCACCGGCACCGAACCGTCGTCGTCGAGGTTGCGGGCCAGGCCGAGGATCTGCTCGGCGAGGTACTGGACGCTGCCGTCCCTGTAGTGGTCACGCATCGATCCGGAGCGGTCCAGGGCCAGGTAGACGGCCGCCTTCTGGCCGGTCAGGCCGTGCTTGTCCAGGCTGAGCGCGGCCTTCTTGGTGAGGTCGATGACGGAGGACCGCGTCACCGGCACGGTGGCCGGGGCTGGGGCCGCGGGGCGGTTGAACATGCTTCTCGCTCTTCGTCGTTGCCGGGCCGAAGCCCGGGGGAGGGAGGGGGCGGTGGCTGCGGCGATGCCGCGAGCGCCCGGTGCCGGGCGCTCGCCTCGGCGGTGCGGCCGGCACCGGGGGAGCCGCCACTGGGCACGTGGCCGGTGACGGCCTTGCCGACGGGTACGGAGCCGGTGCCCCGGCGTGTGGTGATCTGGAGTCCGTGCGCCGGGTGCCGCACGAGCACAAGGTCGGGAGTGAACGGCACGGATTGATCCTTACGGGACGAGGTCGCCCGGTCGGGCGTACGAGGTGAGAGTGGCGGGCGGGGCCTGTGGATACGGACCGGGCCCCGGACCCGCCCGGCCGGACTGAGGGGCGGGGCGGTACGGTACTGGGCGGCGAAGTAGGCGAGATGGTCGCCGATGCCGCGGGCGCCGGCCAGGGGAAGGCGGGGATCGCTCCATACCTGCCGGGCCATATCGGCGTACCGGCGGCAGACCAGGACGATCGCCCGGCAGCCGGTCACCGCCAGGTGATGGGCCTGGCGGCGCCGCATCGCCGCGGTGACGGTGCCGCCCTGCCCGGCCCGCAGGCCGTAGTCGAGGATCCGGTCCCCCAGCCGCAGGAGCCCGAACTCCGCCGGGCAGGATGAGCAACTGTCATCCTGCCCGGCCCCTACTTCCGCGGCCCTGCGCGCGGCGAGGTGACAGCGGCCGGCGGGCCCAGGCCCGCCGCTCCTGCGCATCGCGCACGGCATCACGTTGTGCCGCAGCTGCGGCCTTTCCGCGGAACGCCGGTGCTCCGTCCGCGGGACGTGGAACCGCGCTGCCCGGCCGGCAAGTTCGAGACGTGCCGGCGCGATTCCCGCGCGGAGTTCCACGGATCCGCAGACGAGGAGCTGACCCAGGGCCGCGCCGCGTACGGACGCCGACAGACGGCCGACCGGGTACAGCAGTGCCGGTCCGAGACCGGCCCGCTGCTCCCAGGTCAGGGGGACCGGCCCGGTCCGCATGCCTGTCCGGCCCTCCCCTGCGCTCCGGTGCGGGCTCTCTTCCTGTTTATGAACAATGCGCAGCGGCACGGGCAGGCAGTCGGGCCCGGCCAGCGCCCGCACCGCGCACGGATGGCCGCGGCAGCCGGTCCCGGTCTGGTTTCCGCGGGCGTCGAGGGTGTACAGCCGCGACTTCGGGCTGTAGTAGGAGAACAGCGCTGCCGTTCCGCGGGCCGTGGTGGGGGCGTGTCCGTCGAAGGTCACGGCGTTCTTGAGCTCTGCGGGTGCCCCGGCGGGGCGCACCCGCGCGATGGTGTGGGCCGCGGACGGGACGGGGGCCGGGCCAGCACCGACGTGTGGGTACGGCGCAGCACAGTGAACCCGGCGTCGTCGAGGGCGGCCTCGATCCGACCGAGTGCGGCGTTCCAGCGCCGGCGGGACTCGGGGCGCCGGGGAACGGCGAGGCTGTGGTCCTGGGTCCACCAGACCAGCACGTCCGAGCGCTCGGCGCCGGCGGAGAATCCGTCCGGGGCGACGAGGTCGTCGTCGACATCGGCGAGACCCGCCTGCGTGAGCACGCTCCGGGCCAGACGGACGTCCCAGCGCGGCGCGTCCGGCCGCGTTGCGTAGCCGGGTCCGGTCGCCTGGGGTGGCTGCGGCATGGGCGTCCCTCCTGCGTGCGGCCGCTCTGCCCGGGGGGAAGGCACGGGGCGGAACGACCACCCAGACGTCAACCAAGATATTACATGACGCATACATGGGCGGCAATTGACTCTGTTGTGTGAGGAGCTTGCGGCAGTCCGGTGCACGCTGCGCCGCCGGCCTCGGCGCTACGTCAGCAGCGCCTGTCCGCCTCGCGGTTCGGGTGCCTCCACCTGGACTTCGACCAACGTGCACCACAGCAGGGCCTCGACCCGGGTCGAGATCTCCAGTCCTGAGCACTGCTCCTCGGTGACGAACCGCACGGCGGTCCACACGCTGTTGGCCCGGTCGATGACCTTCCGGATCTCCAGGGCGGCGTGGCTGTCCTGTCCGAGGTCGCTCTTCGGATCGTCTCCGCTGTTGTAGACGTCCACCACCTCGCGCCAGCGGCCGGCGATGAGGACGACATCGCCCTCCTGGACGTCGCAGGCGCGGACGAGCCGGGTGGTCCAGTACGGCCGTGCGGCCTGGTCGGCGGAGGTGGGCGGCAAGGTGCTCAGGATCGTGCCTCTCAGCAGGAGGTGGGCCGGCACAGACCGGCGGGCGGACGGCGGGCCGGGCCTCAGAGGACGGCGACCCGCACCGCGAGGTAATGGTCGGCCCAGCGGGCGCACGGCGCGCACGGACCCTGGGCGGACGGTGAGGCGCCGGGCCCCGGCCGGCAGCCCCGTACAGCGCGGCCGAGTGCCCTGTAGAACGCCTCCACCGCCTCGGCGAAGCCGCAGTCCGGGGGAAACAGCACGGCGCCCGGGCAGCGGCCCGCCCTGGCGTCCGCGCCGTCCTGAACCAGCCGCAGAGGATGCGGAGTCAGTACCCAGCCCTCCTCCATCACGGGGACACCGTCGAGCACCAGGACATCGACCAGGGCGCTGACGCGGAGTACCGCTGCCAGCGTGCGGTACTCCGGCAGGTCCCGCTGGCCGCCTCCGTCGTCGGCGCCCGCGGCCAGCTGGTCGAAATCGGCCGCCCACTGCCATACGGCGGCGGGGGACCGGCCGGTGTGCGGCGGTATCTGCGCGTAGAGGGACAAGCTGCTCCTTGTGCGGGGTGGTGAACGGAGGACACGCGGGACGGCCGCCCGCGCGGTGAACACGGCCAGGCGCACGCGAGGGCGGGCACAGGCCGGTGCGGAGCGGCCCCAGACCGGATCACCCCTGGTGTGGCTGATCCGGCCGGGCGGGGCGGTGGGATCCCTGTGCCGCATCCGTGAGCTTCCACTGGTGGAGGAAGTAGGGGGCGGAGGGGGCCGCGTGGGACAGCGGCAGGCCATCGGTGGACAGCTCGTCGCGTGTGACGAGGAGGGGAACCGCCCCTGCGGCTCCACCGGAGAGGTACGGGCAGAAGCCCAGCGCGAGGTCCTTGCACGTCTCGTGTAGCGCGGCCTGGAGCACCATGCCGTCCGGCGCCGCCAGAACCCACGCCTCCTCAGGGAGCGCTTGGCCGCAGACCTGGCAGAGCCACCCGTTGTGCACCTCCGCCAGGCGGCGGGCGTCCATCGCCCGCCACCACACACGCTTCGACGTGGAGGAGACCACCCAGGGCACCGGCAGACCGTCGCGGACCGGCCGCGGCAGTCCGGAGGGGGGCGGCGCGTCGAGTCCGGCGGCCGCCAGGACCCGCCACACCGGCATCTCCATCCCCCACCCGGCGCACTGCTCGTTCCCGCAGAAGAGCCGGGTACCGGTGCAGTCGAGAGGCTCTTCGCAGTCCGGGCAGGGCGGATCGGACGAGCCGTCCGGGTCACCGGGCATGCGCAGACCTTTCTCCGAGGGGCGAGGGAGCCCGATGTGTTCACCGCCGGTGTCGCGCAGGTTGCCGGCACGGGAGGGGAAGGCCGGCGTGGGGACGGCGGTGAACACATGGGCCATGATCTCGCGGCAGATCGCGCTGACGGCGAGGTGGCGGACGTTGACGCGGAGCCCCGGCCTGAAACGCTGGCAGTGCCCCGAACAGTGCTCGCACAGTCCGTGGGACGTCCGCTGGAAGCACTCGGCGCAGCGCACCCGCCGGTCGGTCCGCCGGAAGTCCCCGCGGAACGGCAGCCGGGTGAGCCGCGTGCAGTCGCAGCAGGTGAACCAGCCCAGCTCGGCCAGGCCCGCCTCCGTGATCCGGTAACGCCCGCGCGCATCCGGCCTCGTGACGAGGCCGCGCCGTACGAGGGAGCCGAGGACCTGCCCGGTCCGCGAGGCAGACCCGATCTGCCAGCCGCAGCCCCGGTACCAGGTACCGGAGTTACGGCTGGCGAGGAGAGCCAGCGCCCGGCTCTGCAGGACGCCGAGCGAAGGGGCGGACGTCACCGGGACTCCGGTGCACCGGTGGCGCAGGCGGGGCAGCCGGTGCTGGCGGCGGGGACTTCGGTGCCGCACGCCGGGCACGGGTCTCCGCTCGCGGCGTAGCCCCGGGCCCTCTTCAGCACGTGCTCCCAGTCGACTCCCTCGAACGCCGCGCAGATGAGGATGTCGGCGATGAGGTCGGCGATGCCGGTCTCCAGGTCGTCGCTGGTGTGACCGTCCTGGCTGTAATGGCCAAGGGCCGTACGGCCCCGGGCGGCGGCGAGAAGATCCATTCGGCTCCAAAGGGGGATCGTGCGGCGGTGCCGCGGTGCGGACTGGTGCCCGGTTCCGGAAGGTGAGGGCGGTGCCGGGCTGTCAGGCCCGGCACCGGCACCTCACGGGCAGGTGGCGCAGCAGCGGTCGTCGTTGCAGTCGTGTGCCGGGCGAAGGTTGCGAAGCCGCTGTCCCAGCCCGGCCATCTCGCCGTCGAGGGCGTTCTCGGTGCGGAAGTCGCCGCTGGCCCGCGCTGCTGCGGACTCCTCACGGATCTCCGCCATGCGGGCCTGGATGCCCTCGGTGGTGCCGGTGTTCGTCTGGCTGGTGGTCATCGGGGCCCCTTCCGTCACACCTTATGACACTTAAGAGTTTACTTAAAGTGGTCGATTGTGTCAAGTTACAAGTGTCGTTCATGGCTACCCTGGAGTCGGATCTCCGGCCGGCGTCGCGAGTCGCATAGGCGATGCGATGCTGCGTGCTGAAGTGCCGGGCGGCTGCCCGTGTCCGTTCGGCCGGGTTGAGTTCCAGTCGACTTGTGTGTAAAGTCTTAAGTGTCAACAGGGTTGAGGTGAACCGGCCGCAAACGCCGTGACCTCCCCTGGCCGAGCGCGCACCGGTGTGTGCCGCTCCCTCACACTTCCGCACCAGCCTCGGCCACGCCGAGCCCGCTGCGCGCCATACCCGAAGGAGAACGACCCCGTGACGAAGAAGAAGCCCCAGCACACAGCCCAGATCCACGGCACGCACCGGGACGGCACCGTCTGCCCCATGACCGGCGCGCACCAGCTCAGCGGCAGCGGGCGCAGCGCCGGCCGTGCCTGCGGCGCGCACGGAGGGCGCCGGATCCAGGTCACCTGCACCTGCGGTGCCGTCGTCCCGGTGATCGACCGCCTCGACGCCGTCGTCACCAAGGCCGTCCACCAGGCCCTGCACCTGCGCGACCTGTCCTTCCGCTACATCGTCGACGACGGAGAGGGACCCAAGGTTCTGCGCCAGGTCCACACACTGGCGGTCTGATAACCGCTCTCCGGCCGGGCGGCCCGCGAGCCGCCCGGCCCGCGCATCCGCTGTCCACAGGACACCGGCCCCAGCGTTGCCCTGCCCCGGCCGGCGCGCGGGCCCTGTCCTGCGCGAACCGAACACACCCCGCAGACTTCACGAGAGGCGCACCTTGAACATTCCTTCCGCCAGCCGTATCGCTCTGACCGGCGCGACCACGGCGGCCGCCGCTCTGGTCCTCACGGCCTGCACCGGCTCCGGCTCCATCGAGCACGGCACCGTCAAGGAGAAGCGCGGGCACGCCGCGTACACCGTCCCCGAGACCAACTGCCGCACCGTGACCTCCAGCTCCTTCACCCAGTCGCTCACCCTGAAGGGCGGCCCCGGCGGAGGCCGTGGCGGTTCGGGAAGCCGCGGCAGCTCCGGCGGGTCGGGCAAGACCCAGAAGGACAAGAGCACAGACACCGGCAGCGGCGGCGCCGGGACCCCTCAGAAGGGCCCGGACACGACCACCCGCCGGGTCTGCGACCCGGCCCGTCATCACCCGGCCCGCTGGGAGCTCAAGCTCCAGGACGGCAAGCACACCGGCTGGAAGCGGGTCAGCAAGGAGATCTGGGACGAGGTGAACGTGGGCGACCGGATCTGAGAAGGCCAGGGTGGTGGACGTGCTGTTCCTCCCGTCCACCACGCCGACGGAGCCGGGTTCTGTCCACAGGCGCACGGCCGCAGGGTCAAAACCTGCGGCCTGCCGCCGCTGCCCGCGATTCCATCCCCTCTCACCCGCGGCGAGAACCTGCGAAGGACAGCACCGTGCACGAACAGACCCGATGGCTCCTCACCCTCCTCGCCAGCATGGCGCTCCTCCTCTCCACCGTCGGCGCCACCAGCAGCTGGACGCGCCGTGAACGAGACAGCGCCACCAGCATGCTGCTCGGCGGAGCGCTCCTCTCCACCGTCGTGTTCTTCCCGCACCTCGTCACCGGCCTGATGGACAACCTGACCGGCTCCTTCCCGGAACACACCGACGAGAGCGCCGACAACGATGAGCAGCCCACGGAAGACCCCGGCACCACACCGGCCATCATCCCCTGGCGGCCGGTCGCCACAGCGGCGGGAGCCGTCCTCACCCTCGCCACAGCTCTCGCGATCCTTCACAGCCTGCGCCGCCGGCACCAGCGGCAGGTGAAGGAACACCTGCGGCGGACCGGCCTCGCGGCACGCCACGACAAGATCCTCGACGCCTACGCCGATTTCGCCACCGACATCCTCGCCGTCCTCGACCGGCCGGCCCTCGCCGACGTCACCGCCCCCGGAACCGTACGGCTCCTCAACGCCCTCGACGCCGCCCGTGATGCACGGACCGATCCCCGTTCCGACTACGGTGCGGCGGTGCGCGAGCTGGAGCTCGCCTGGAAGACGGCCGACCGCAGTGCCCGGAAGCACGGGACCGGCAGCCTGCCCAGCGCCGAGCAGCGTGCCGTCGGGCCGGCACGCCTGCCGCTGGCCACCGCATTCGACGAAGGCGGCGACCAGAACGAACGCCGGCACGCCCACCATAGGGCGATGCGACTGATCGAGCACATCGCCGACGTCCCGGAAGAGGCCGCCGGCGAGCTGACCGGCACCACCCGTCTCAGTCCCCCGCCGCAGGTCGGCACCCGGACAACGACCCTGAAGAAGACGAAGAAGACGCGGTGAGCTTCATCCAGTTCCAGGACCTCCACGGCACGGCCAGGCTCTGCGGCACCGAGCGGCCCTGAACGCTCGGCCTGGTCCACGACGCCGCCGCCGGCCCGCTCCTGGGCAACCGTGCCGCAGGCGAACACGCGGGCGCCCTCTACAGCATGCTCCCGCGCGACCACGACCTTGGCGACCTCCCCGCCCGGCCGTCAGACCCTCGGCCGGCAGGCCCAGTACGTCCGGGCCACGCAGAGCCTCTTCGACGAACCGGTGGCCACCAACCGGGGCCGGGACCTCGCGCTCTCCGCGATGCTGCTCAAGATCGCCATGGTGCTGGGCAGCACCGCGGTGAAACTTGCCGCACGCCTGCCCGGGCCGTGCGAGATCAACTGCTGGGCCGACGGCCCCAACCGGGCCTGGCCCGGGGATGTCGTCCAGTCCGGCCCGGACGTCGGCCTCTACCGCCCGGACCTCGGATGGGAGGCCGTGCGAGACCTCCTGACCGAGCGCAACGACTGCCCGGTCGTCGTCTCCTGGGCCGACGACTTCCCCGCCCCCTGGACGGCCCCCACCGCGGGCGACAGCGAACCCGACGACCAGGAGCGGCAGACGCTTGCCACCGCAGAACGGTGGCGCCTGGCACTGGAGAACATCCACGCCCGCGCCGAAGACGAACTGGAGATCCGCCCGGACTGGGCCTCGTACCGCTTCGGCCACAACGTGTCGTTCCCGGACCTCCTCACCGAGAACCGCGACGCCCGCCTCGACCAGGCACTCGGTGTCCGGTCTCAGTGATGGTGGCGAGCGGTCCACCCGACGGGCGAACCGCTCATCAGGCGCCGCCCCTGCGCGGCATAATCGGCAGATGCCCTGCCAACTCATCGTGCGTATGGCGGTCTGCGACGACTGCCGGACGCTCGCCGTCGAATACGGCATGAACCTGATCGGCTCCCGCCGCCACGGTGCAGATCCCCGCCACTGGGCGCTGGCCCTCACGACGAGTCAGATCGACTTGGACGACCACCTGATCGGCGTTCACAGCGTGTGGCTGCCCGACCGTCAGCCGGACTGCGACGTGTGCGAGGCGTGGCGCGCGGAGTATGCCATCGGCCCGATGGTTGAGCTTGAGGCGTGGCACCGGGCATGGCACCTGTGCGAGCCCCTGCGGGAGGTCTGCACCCCGGGAAACCACCAGCTGACCCACCTCATGTGAAGAGCGGAGGTTCGCCATGCTGGCCAGACCGTTCGCCACCATCACTGAGACCGAACACTCGGCCTGGCACCAGCGGGGGAGGGGGAGACATCCCAGTTACCTCACCGGGCCGCGCACCGGAAAACGAGGAAGAGGGCCGACCCCTTGGGTCGGCCCTCTTCCGTGCCTACCGGTCCGGCTCGAACTCCGCCGCCCTGCGGCGACCATCCCAGCTCGGGCTCCGCTCCCACCGGGCATCCGCCACCCGTACCCGCAAGGTGCGGCTCGCCCACGCGAAGGAGAACCCGGCGGAACTGCCGGAACGCCCTACCGCACCGACGGGCCCGGACGGTCCGCCGTCGCGGCGCCCTCCTGCGGACGGTCCGCCGCGATCACGGCCTCACAGTGGACGGCTTCGAGTTCCGCGACCCGGAAGGCCAGGCCGAGCGCCTCCTCCCGCGTGTACCGGAAGCCGGACACCCGCCCGACGTCACCGATGTAGCGCCATCCCTCACCGGCCACCCACGTCCGGAGCCCGGACAGCGCCCCGTCCGTCACGGCCCACCCGCCGTCCACGCCGTCCCGCTCGACCACGATCTGCGCACAGCCGCCCGCACCACCGTGCGGCAGCGGCACCCGGAACTCGGACGCCAGGGGCAGCTGCTGGACTGCCGACAGCTCCCCGGGCGGCAGCGGACGGCTGTGGACCGTGCGGGTGACGATCGACACCGGCGTGGGCCCACCGCCGTCGGTCAGGGTCCAGCAGCTCTTCTCAGGCACCCAGGCGAGACGGCCAGGACCGTCCTCACCCTCGTCACCGTCCGGGTACATCTGCAGCACGTAGGCATCCGCGACGAGGACCTGTGCGGTTGCCAGATCGTCGTACAGGCGACTGCCGCCCCACGCCGGGTTGTCGTCCCAGAGCGGCTCGAAGACCGCGCCGTCCGCCGGTGAATCCGCTGTACCACCCATCCGAACTCCTTTCCGTCTCCGCAGAAACTGGTGGTCAGCGGCATCAGATACCGCCAGGTTCCCCCGATGCAGGTTCATCCACCGTCGGAGCTGGCCCGCGCAGCCGTGAGCGCGGCGTCAGCCGGATCAGGTCCCGGACGCGCGAGGTACACCTCCTCGGCCAGGAGCTCCACGGCCTCCGGCGCGGTCTGCGGATACGGCACCGGGAGCGAGGCCCCGGGTGTCCCCGGGGGTACCGTCCCGATCTCCTCCATAGCGGAGGTCTGTGGTGCTGCTGTGGTGGTGGCGGGCGTCAGGTCGCGGGTTTCCACGTGAGGGAAGATCCTTGCAGAAGGCGGGATGAAAGAGGGACCCAGCCGCCTGCGCCGGGTGGGTCCCTGGGTGCCGGGCAGGGCGGGCGACGGCGGCTGGCCCCGGTCTGCCCGGGAAGGGTGCGGGGGATCTGCCCGGCGGTCCGTGGGACCGCGAGGACGCCGGCCGGTGCGAGGCGGCGTCCACCGGGACCGCTGGTCAGAAGGTGATGCCGTGTACGGCGTTGGCGACGGCAGTGAAGACGGCCGTGATGGCCGGGGCGGCACCGGCGGAGGCGAGGAAGAACCCGAAGGCGACGGCGGCCAGCGCCGGCCTGAGCCGGAGGTGGCCGCCACGCAGCAGGATGACGAGGATGACCACCAGGAGGACGACGGCGCAGATGTGGACGGCCATGGTGACTACTTCCTGTCCCTGAGCCGGTTGAGCAGCTCGTCCAGGTCATCGGGGCGGAACAGGACGTCACGGGCCCTGGATCCGTCGCTGCCGCCGACGATGGCACGGGCGGTCATCTGGTCCATCAGCCAGACGGCTTTTCCGAAGCCGATGCGCAGCTTGCGCTGGAGCATCGAGGCGGAGCCGAACCCGGTGCTGACGACCAGTTCGACGGCGTGCAGGAACAGCTCGAAGTCCTCATCTTCGAGCACGTCGAGGTCGTCGCTGGCCTTCTTGTCCGCCGCCGGCGCCGCGCCGTGGTCGCTCCACATGTACGGGGTCTTGGGCCCGCCCGGCTGCACGATGGTGTCCACGCCGGCGAACCAGGTCGTGATCGCCTGGCGGGAGGGCACCTTCTCGTCCGGGTACAGGGCGGCGAGCCTGGTGCGGCACTCCTCGATCGTGGTGCCTTCGGCTCCGGAGTCGCGGACCATCGCGATGACCTCGTCGCGGCGGGGGTGCTGCCGTGTCCGCGGCTCGGGCCCCTTCGGCCGGTCGAACCGCTCCTTGTTCGCCGCGGCCTGTGCGGTGATCCGCTCCGCCTCGGCGAGCGCCCGGGCGATGGCCGCCTCGACGGCAGTGTCATCCGCCGCTGCGGACGGACCGCCGGCCGGTGGCTGATGGCCGCCGTACTTCGTGAGGTACTCCTGCGCGGAGGGAAGATCTCCGAGGCTCCCCGGCAGGGCGGGACCCCCCGGAGAGCCGGTGGGAGGCGCGGACGGGACAGTGCCCCCGACCGCGGCCGCGCCGCCACCGTCCGCGGGGGAGTGTGCCGTCGCGGTGACGGCCGGCCGCTCCAGGCCGTAGGCGTCCAGGAGCCAGCCCATCCGCTCGGTGTCCGACCAGCGGTCTCCGTAGCCCCACTTGACCGCGACGGCCGCCGCCTCGGCATCGAGGTCCGGGCGGATCGGCCAGCGGGCCACGGCCATCTGCTCGATGTCGTCCCGGTCCTCGTCGTCGTTGACGAACGCGATCCGCCCCCGCGCGGGCGGATCCATGGCCGGCATCTGCGTGGTCTTGTAGTAGCAGGCGCCGTTGCCGGGCAACGCCGCCAGGTTGACCTGGTGGTAGAAGTCCGGGAAGACGTACTGTCCTTCGCCCCGGCGCGGGAACTTCATCCCGACGACTGTGTCGTACTGGGACTCGATCTCACCGCCACCCGTGTTCGGACCCGTGCCGCGCTGGGCGACGTCGATGAAGTCGATCGCGGCCTTGCGGCCCTTCTTGATGCCCCGGACCTTGGGCTTGACAGCAGCCGGGGACCAGGCCATCAGGTCCGAACCCTCTTCGGTGATGACGACGATGGCCGGGCGCCGCCGCTCGGGAACGATCTTGCCGCCACGCATGGTCCTGGCCCGCTCGTCGGCGATGTCGTGCGCGGCGTTGTACATGCGCACGGCCTCGTCCTCGGTGATGGCGACCCAGTCGATGAGCGGCCGGTCGATGAGCCTGCCGTCCTTGTCCTTCCACCCCTCCACCCAGGGCCGGACCCAGCGCTTGGCCGTGTTGCCGCCGGCCATGTCGACCATCCAGATGACAGCGTCGGTGCACCGCGTCAGCAGGGATATGAGGACGTGCAGGAGGACGGACTTCCCGGAACCCTTCTTGCCCGCTATGAACACCGAGTTCTGCCGCATCAGCAGCTCGATGGGCTCCCCCGACTCCAGCATGCCGAGCGTGAGGGGCTCGTTGATCGTGATCGGGTGATCGCCCTCCTCAAGCTCGACGAGCTCCGCCAGCACGTCACGGGTCGACACCGACAAGAACGCCTCGTCGGCCATCTCGCCCGGCTTGAGTGCCAGCGCACCGGGCCGGACTCCGGCTCGCATCTCCAGCTTCTTCAGCAGCGGCTGCAGCCCGTCGTAATCGGTCTCGGTCAGCCGCAGCGTCAGCGTGAAGCCGTTGTGCGCCGTGCCCCGCTTCACCACGGTGACACCGCGCGCCCCGGCGGCTTCGAACAAGTCCGCCCATTCCGTGAGCGGCTTGGCGAGCGCCGTCTCCTCACGCTGCCACACCTGAGCGATCTCCGGGGCACGCAGGTAGCGGTCGACCCCGTAGACGGGCGCCAGGCAGACGGTGACCGCGCCCACCGCGGCGGCGGAAGCCAGCGTCCACGGAGTGCCGTGCGCGGTGTAGTTCAGCCAGGCCGCGGCCGCACCGGTCCACACGCCGGTGAACGCCGTGTGGAACCAGCGGGCCTTCCTGCTCGCCTCCGGGCCGCCGGTCCGCACGTAGCGGGCGGCCGCGGCCGCGACGACGCCGCCGACCGATCCCAGACCCAGCAGGCCCAGGGGAACGGTGTGACCGAGGTCCTCGACGGTCCCCATTGCGACACCGCCGAGGTAGACCACCCCCGAGGTGAACAGCGGAGTGGAGCAAACGCCGTGCACCCAGGGTGTGACCTCGCGGTCCTTCGAGCGGGCCATGATGAGGAACTCCTTGCGGTTCGTGAAACAGACCAACGGTGATGGGCGTGAGCGGCAGGGGCGGCGCCGCTGCTACGTGTTGCGGGACTGATCCCACTTGGCGGCCTGGTAGGTCGGGTTCTCCAGGTTGCCGAGCTGCTCGGAGTGCAGGAGCCGGTAGAGGAAGTGGATTCCCTGGATGGCGCCGCCCAGGTCGGCGAAGCGCTGGCCGGCGTCGCGGTGCATGGCGGTGACGGCCGGGTGGACCCTGAACTCGCTCTCGGTGACCGCCGCGACCGTCTCCATCAGATGCTGCAGCTCCCCGGCCAGCGGCTGGAGGTGCTCGATGGTCATCTCGTAGCCGGCCATCGACCCCGAGGGGTGCATCTGGATGTGGTGGCCGGCGTCCCGGACCGCCGCCGAGGCGAGCAGCAGCGGCATCGCGTGCACGGCCGGCGCGGCCCAGGCGTACTCCGGCAGGATGTCTGCCCAGTTCGCCGTGATGTCCCACTTGCGGCCCTGCCACGTGGGGTTCTCGAAGTTGTTGATCTGCTCGGAGTGGATCTCCCGGTACAGCCAGTGGGCATCGTCGATGAACTGCCCCAGGGCAAGGAAGTGGAGACCGACCATGCGGAACTGCTCCGGGATGTGGCTGCTGACCTTGAAGTCGTCCTCCGTGACGGCGGCGATGCGGTGCATCAGCTCGAACACGGCGAAGTTGACCTGACCCAGGTTCTCGATCACGGCCTCGTAGCCCCGCATCGAGTCCGCCGGTGCCCCGGCGAACGCCTGGGCCGCCGCCCGGATGGTGTCCGCCGCGAAGACGAGCGGATAGACGTGCTGGACAGGGCTGTTGTCCACAGGGGACCCCTTTGCAGTGAGGAAGGCCGGCGACAGCACCGGACGGTGCCCGCCGGGAACCGGTGCAGGAGCGGGCGTGCCCGCGGCTTTCGGCGGCCCCGGCGCGGGCCGGGCGGTCGCCGTCCGGTAGATCCACGAGTTCAGCCACGACCACGTGCGCGAGACGCCGACGAGCCTGGCCAGCGGGCTGGACGCCCAGTACAGAACCCGGCTCAAGGGTCTCAGCCAGTTCGGGCCCAAGGAGGAGTGACGGACGGTCCCGAGCGCCGTGTGGAGACTGAGCGCCGCCCGGCCGCCCCAGCGCATCAGGTTGGCCAGGCCCCTCCCGCCGTGCCCTCGGGCACCCCGGTACACCGCGCGAAACGGCGTCCCCGCCCTGCGCACGGCGCGCCGGAACGTCCTGCCGGTGACCTTCTTGTATCCCCGGCCGACCGCGGCGGCGAGCTTGAGATGCGGCTTCTTCCAGGTGTAGCGGCGGTGCCGGGGCGCCTTCCCCTTACCGGCCTTCTTCTTGCCGGGGCCCTTCGAGGCCCTGCCCGTGGAACTGCCGGAGCCCGCCTTGCCCGAACCCCCGCGGCGCCGCAGGAACGGGATGATGCCCGCCCCGCTCCTGCCGCCGCCCGTGGTCGGCACGCGGCGCTTGCCCGAAGAGGTCTTCCTCGGCGTCACGCCGGGGCCGGTACCCCCCGTGTCGGATGCACCCCTGCCCTTCCGGTTCGGCCTCACCGGGCCACCGCCCCTGATCCCCGGGCCCGTTCCGTTTCTGGGCGCCTTCCGGTTCAGCAGGCCGCTGCGCGGGCCGCTGGCGCCGGGCATCTGAGGCTTCCGGGGCGTGCCTCCGACACCCTGAGCGCCGACCGCACCGCCCCCCGGGCCACCGCCGGACAGACTGGTCTTGTACGGCTTCGCCCCGGCACCCGAGCGGATACCACCAGGGCCCTTGCCTGCGGGCCCGGCCGGCGAGTTCTTCGAACCCGCCCCCGTACGGCCGGGCGGCGCCTTCACCGCACCCATTCCCGCAGGCTTACGCGACAGAGCCCCGGGCGCGCCCCCGTTCCGCACGGGCGCCGACCCGGCACCGCCGGAACGATTCTGCGCGCCCGGCCGGCCGTCACCGCCACCTCGGCTGGCCCTTCCACGGCCGGCACCGCCCGGTCCGCCTCTGCGCCCGGCCCCCGGACCGGCACCACCACCGGAGCGGCCCGTTCGGCCGGCACGGCGGGCGGATCTCGCTGCACGGCGGCCCGCTTTGATGACGAGCGCCGTCGTAGCCGTGGCCACGGCGGCGAGGACCGCGAAGATCACGACGGGAAGACCGAACTGATGGATCAGCCAGCACAGCGAGATGAGTCCGGTGATGGCTCCCCCGGGGACGAGCACACCGGCGAGACCATCACCGCTTCGTGACATTGAGCGACGGCGTGGGCTGCGCTGCGCCTCAGGGGCCGCAGCCGCTGCTGAACCCGACGCCGGGGAATGCAAGACGGTGGGCGGTGACGCGGCCGCCGTGGCAGCCGGCGGCACCGTGTCGTAGTCGGGGGTGCTCACGAGGATTTCCTTCACTCAAGGCGCGAGAGAGAAATGTGACTGTGCGTGCTGTTCGTGGCGTCAAGCTGGAGCGTCAACGTCAATGTCAACGAGGCTTGTCAACGTCGACTTCCCTGCTCAAAGTGCTGTTCCTGGCGTACGAGCCGGGGTGAGGGGCCTGTGCGTCACGTCCGGGAACTGGACATTGACGTTGACGCGCCCAGCTTCACGTCACGCTGTGTGTCCGGGTCAGGGGACGGGGAAGCGTGGGAAGCAGGGGCCGGTGACGCCCCGGGGACGCGCGTCCGGCGTTGCCGGGGAGGCGGGGCAGCTGGGCACTCCCGGACGGAGCAGCCCGGACGGGATGCCCTCGAACGGTACACGGACACGCGGGAAGTGACACTCCGTGAGGTCAGCGGGAACGTCACACACCCGCGCAGTGTGTTCCCGGAGGCCGGGCCCCCTCGTGGAGCCGGGCAGTGACCGGCCCGGCTCCACGAGGCCGGTGGCTGCCCGCGGCGTGCAGACGGCCCGGCCTGCCGCAGGCAGCGGCGGGGATGCGAGCCATCGCCATCCCCGCCGCTCAAGGGCCCCATCACGAGAAGGACGCCTCGGTCACGGGTCCGCCGTACTCCTGCCTCAGGAGTCGGCAGGGGCGACGCCCAGTCCGCACTGCTCCCTGAGCTGTCTCGACCCGTTGATGGCCTCGATCACCGGGCCGAGATCGAGGGAGACCCGCAGCTTGACCCGAGTGCTCCTGCGGGTCTCGCCCCTGATGTAGGCGTCGCCCGGAAGGAGGGTCTTGAGGTGGGCGTCGATGAGGTTCCTGACACCTTCGAGAGAGGTCTCGGCCTCCTGACCGGTCTCAGCGGTCCACTCGTACTGCGGGGGCTGGAGGGCCACTTCTCGGTCTCGCTTCCGGTCTCGGTCTCGCTGCGTGCTGGTCCCGGCCGGGGCCCGGGGCGGTCTCTGCGCCCCGGACCCGGTCTCGGCCGTCGGTCTCACCGGCAGGAGTCTCGGCCCTGGCCGGCCCGGGGCGGTCTCGGTCTCTGCGCCCCGGCCCGGTCTCGGTCTCAGCGGCCGGTCCCGGTGGCACGGGTCTCGGTCTCGCGGTACGTGCGGTGACCGGCCTCGTAGAGGGTGCGGGCCTCCGCCAGGCGCTTGGCCGCCGAGGACCGGGGGCGACCGGTTATCGCTTCGGCCTCCCCGGTCTGGGTCTTGGAACCGAGCTGCACGGTGAGGGGGCCGCCGCGCTCCCACATGACGTCCAGCAGCCTCTGGGTCTCCCTGGCCTTGTCGGGCATGGGCGAGACCTTCGCGGGCTGGGTCTGACGCGGTCGGGACCCGGCGGTGCCGGTCTCGCGAGACCGGGCGCCGGTGGTCTCACGAGATGGATCAGACCGGTCTCGTCCGGTCTCGCGAGACCAGGTCTCCGTCGTCTCGGCGGTCTTGGTCCCGTCCGCCGAACCAGCGGGAGACCCGGTCTCACGGGACCGGGTCTCGGCGGTCTCGGTCCCCGCCCCACGGGACTGAGACCCGGTCTCGCGGGACTGGGTCTCAGAGGTCTCGGCGTCCGGGTGAGACCGCTGGGAGACCGCGGTCTCGCCGGTCCGCCGGGTCGCCCGGGTCCCGGTCCCGATCGTCCCGGCGGAGACCGGCGAGCCGCCCGGGACCTGGTCGGCCACCATGTACGCCGGGACCGCACCCGGGCCCGTCGAGCCGGAGAGCGGCAGGATCTGCCAGGTATGCGGGACCGGGGGCAGGCTGCGGACCGGGACCCACTGGCCGACGCCGATCGCCTTGGCGATCGCACGGCGCAGGGGGCCCAAGCCCGAGGCCCGGCGAACCAGTTCGTGCTCGGCCAAGTGACGGCCGGCCGCGGCCCATGCCTTCTCCAGCGTGTCCAGGGACTCGTTGTTGATGGTCAGGGACCAGGCGGTCCAGGACTGGCGGGGGTAGCGCGTCCAGCGGATCAGGCCGATGCGCGGGCGGGCCTTGGCGACCCGGCCCTCGGCACGGGCATGCTGACGGTGCAGAAGAGAGGCGTACAGCTCCCAGAGGATCATCCCGACGATCGACATGGTGGCGAAGGCGACCGCAGCCTGGGTCGGCCTGCCGTCCGGGCCGCAGTGGTGCGCGTAGTTCATCGCGGCGGCGCCGGCGGCGAACACCCAGGTCATGACTCGGTAGATGAGGCCGCTGTCGCCCTGGGACCGGGCCTGGTGGTACATCCACGCCGTGAACGTGGTGGTGAGTTCCCAGGCCGCCGCGAAGCCGAGAGCGGCGCCCAGCCACCAGTCGAACGCGTCCATGGCGTAGCTGGTCTGGGAGGACCAGGCGACCGCCATCGGTGCACCGATCGGACCGATGACCATGATCCGCCGGGCGTTATTCCGGAAGAACGCCCGCACGCGGTCCAGAACGGTCGGGCGGCCCGCCTTGCGTTCCGCCCGTCGTGTGCGGCGCTGCTCGGCGAGGTCCTCCTTCTCCTTCCGCCTAGTGGTACGGCGCCGCTCGGCGTCCTCGTCCCGGAGCTTCCGCTTCTCCAGCTTCCGGAGCGTCGGGGACAGCGCCCGGTCCCGTTCCTCAGCGGCCCGGGCCCGGTCCTGCCCGGCCTCCTTGCGCAGGTTCTCGGCGTCGGTGCTCGCCAGGGTGCGGTGGGCACTGGCCTCCTGGAGGGCGGTGTCCGCCCGTGTGGTGAGCTCGCGGGCCCGGCTCTCGGCCCGGCTGAGGACGGCAGCGGCTTCCTTGTGGGCCTGACCGGCGAGGTTCTCGGCGAGCCTCTCCGCCTCCGTGACCGCAGTCCGGGCAGCGGCGCGCTGCCGGCCGGCCTCCTCCTCGGCCGTACGACGGGTGCGTTCGGCTACCTGCACGGCGTCCCTGCGCAGCAGGTCCACCTCGTCCGTGGCGGCCCGCCGGATCCGCTCCGCCGCCTCCTCGGCGTGCTCGCGCAGCTGTTCCGCCTCGGCCTGGGCCTGAGCACGGATCTGCTGTGCTTCAGCGCGGCCACGTGTCAGAGCGCCGTCCGCCTCGGCGCGGATCTGGTCCGCCGCGGTGCGGGCCTCAGCCAGGACGGCCACGGTCTGACGGTCGGCCTCTTCGGCCAGGGCGTCCGCGGCCGTTTGCGCTGCGGACTGGATATCCTGCACCCGCCGTGCGGCGGCGCCGAGAAGCTCTTCAGCCTCCTGCGCCGCCCGCGTGACGAGCAGCCCGGCCTCGGCCTCACGCTGCTGACGGATCTCCTCGGCAGAGGCAACCGCCTCGGCGCGCAGCTTCTCCACGTCCGCGCGGGCGGTCCGAAGAAGGTCCTCGGACTCCGTGCGTGCCTGTGCGAGCAGTTCGCGGGAGGTTTCCTCGGCGTCGTCGCGCACCCGCTGAGCGGACTCCTCCGCCTTCGACTGCAGAGCCTCGGCTGTCCTCTGTGCCTCGTCGAGGATCTCGTCGACGGTCGCTTCGGCCTCCATGGCGGCTTCGGCGACCCGGACGGCGGCCAGCCTTTCCGCGCCGGCGATGATGCTGTCGGCCGTCGCGCGCGCCTCACCCACCGCCGGTGCGGTCAGGGGGGCAGGGTTCTTCTTCGCAGCGGCGTTCGCGCGGCGGTTCTGCTTCCGGCCGTTGTCTGCGGCCATGACGGGCGATTCCCTTCGGCTCTGCTGGGTGCGGGGGAGTCAGGACGAGGCGGGCCGGCCGACGGAGACGGCCGGTGCCGCGCGACGAGTACAGCCCGCGCGACCCCGGTGGTGCGTATCTGGGAGGCCCGCCCGCCCGGAGGGCTACGAGCCGCTCAGAGGGGCGGGCTCCCGTCCCGCGACGAGCGTGACGAGTGCCGCGAGGAAGAGGCTGAACAGGAGGAAGACGCCGATGAACCAGGCGATGTGGGCCACGGCGGGCAGCCAGCCGTTGACGAAGACGTCGATCGTGCTGGCGATCGTCGCGATGAGGGCGACGACAATGATCAGAACGCCCGCGCTCCGGCTGAGTTCCGGGAAGGACGGAGAACCGCCCTCGCCCGGCGCGGAGTCCGAGGACGTGGGGCCGGTGTCGGCGGCGGACATCAGCGCGCACTGCCCGAGATCCGCGACGTGCGGGGAAGCGGCCGGCTGCTGCTCCCGGCCGCCGCGCATACGCGCCCATGCGGAGCGGGACGCTCGCCCGGCCGGCCCGTGCGGTCCGCCGGGGGCCGCACGAAGCAGGCCGGACGGATGGCCAGCGCGTCGATGAGCACGGGCGGACCGTCCGCCGGGCGCCGGACCTTACCGCTGACCAGTACTTCCGTCCCGCCGTACAGGTACGTGCAGAGATCGAGGTAGTGATCGGTGTCGACCGAGCACAGCGCCGACTCGCCGCCGGTTCCGGTGAGAGTCACCGTCAGGCGGGGCGGCTCGGCCGAGCCGACGATGTGGAGCGCGGTGACGGTGCCGGTCGCGGTGACCAGCGTGCCAGCGGGCCGCTGGTCCAGCCGGCGCCGGCCGGAGCCCGGCTCGTAGAGGAACTCGACGGCCAGGCGGCCGGGAAGCGGAGACTGCCCGGCAAGCCGCAGCCGGGTGGCCGGGGCTCCGGTGCCGCGCGTGGCCGGCTGTACGCCGACCTCGGTGGGGCGGGCCGCCACGGTATCGGGCATCCTGGTGTGCACGCGGTCAACTCCTGTGTGAGATCCGAGTTGGTTGCCAAGCGGCCCCGAAGCGCCTGTCCGCGCTCGGGGCCGTCCCGGTGTTCCCGGGTGGCCGTTCGTCAGCTTGTGCGGGGCGCACGAAGGGCAGGATCAGGCGGACCTGTTGCGCGCCCGGTTGCGGGCGGCGCGGCGCTTCATCGCGCGGCGCTCGTCCTCGCTGAGGCCGCCCCAGACGCCGGAGTCCTGACCGGCCTCCAGGGCCCACTGGAGACAGGTGTCCATCGACGGGCAACGGCGGCAGGTGCTCTTGGCCTGCTCAAGCTGGAGCAGGGCGGGTCCGGTGCTGCCGACGGGGAAGAAGAGCTCCGGATCTTCCTCCCGGCAACGAGCCTGATCGCGCCAGTCCATGGTGAGACGTCCTTTCGCTGGGATGGTGTGCGTGCTCCGGAAACCGGAAGAGGGCGGGGCCGGGTGATCCCGGCTGCTGAATGCGGCTGACCTGCCCGGTCCCGCCCCCGTCCCGGGGTACTAGCCAGGGCCGAGCACACAGCGGATCTGCTTGCCGATGGGGGAGGGGCTGACGGTGATGTCCGTGCAGAGCAAGCCCAGGAGATGCAGACCTCGCCCGGACTCGGCCATGTCGCTGTCCATCGCCGACTCGGAGGGCTCGGGAAGCAGGTCCGGGAGCGGATCGTGGACGCTCACCACGGCTTGGGTACCGCTGGCGTACACCTCGACGACCACGGGTACGTCGTCACCGCAGGCCCGGACCGCGTTGCCGACCAGCTCGGAGAGCACCAGCTGCGCGGCGGCGGCGGTATCGGCCGGGACGCCGCAGGCCGCCAGGATCTCTTCCGTCAGATGGCGGACGAGGCTCAGCCGGGCCTGCGCGGCGACCAGGTAGGCGACGAAGCCGCAGTCGTGGTGCAGCAGGTAGAGCCCGGGTTCGGAGGCAGACAGTGCCGGGGGGCCGCTGGCCACGAGTCCGGTTCCGTCGGTCGTCCGGCCGTTCACCACGAGCCGTCGTACCGGGCGCCGTGCTGAGCGTGGCCCAGCGTTTCCCCGATCAGCGGGTCGTACGGTTTGCCGTCGTGCTGTGCGCCGGTCAGCTGGGGGAGTGCGATGCCGGAGGTCATGGTCGTGGTCCTTTCTCGCGGTGGATGTACGACCGGTAGCGGCCCCGGAGTGTCCCGGGGCCCCTGCCGCTGAGCCACGTGGCCGATGTGGTTCCTGCGTCACGAGTGGCCGAAGCCGTCGGCGCCCGGCGTGATACGCCGGGCGCCGACGACTGCGATCACTGGTGATCGATGCGCGTTTCCAGCGCGCTTGACCTCAGCCGATGCGGACTGCTCACGCCCTGGGAGGTCAGTCCCTGGCGGTCCTCGCAGCATCAATGTCGTCGCATCGTGTTCTGAGCCGGTTGCGCGATACGTCGTAGGCGAGGGCCCTTCTCGGCCGGCTGATCTCCACACGCCTCAGCCGGTTGCACTCACGGCTGCGGTGCTGCGGTGGATCACTCTGTCCAGTTGTCGGGTGCGGCCGCACGCATCTCTCCACCGAGTAGAGGCGGGAGAGCTGAGCAGCCGCTGTTCCACAACCGTGAGGTCGTGAGATGCGGGAGGGCCCCGAAGCCGAACCGACTCTCTGCGAACTGGAGTGCGAACATTGGGCCTCTCGCAGCGGAGTCATATCGGGAGATTCGAGTAAATGTGCCCCCATCACCAACCTGACATGTCAGGTTGGTGATGCTGATGACGGTAGGCGATCAAGGTGAGGGGAGTCAAGACCTGACATGCCAGGTTGAGTTGACGGGGTGTCGGCTGAGACGAGATCCGGACTGGGACCCGCTGTAGCCAGGCCAACCCGCGTAAGTGGACTTCCGGCACCTGACGTGTCAGGTTGTAAGGTGCGGCCATGACGAACAGCCCTCGATATGCGGACGGCCACTGGACGGTGGAGTCCGCCACAGCCGATCTGCAGAACCGGATCGTGGAACGACAGTTCCAGAGATCCGATGGGTCGCAGGGCCAGCTACCCCCTGCGGGAACCCTTGGCGAGCAGTACGGCCTGAGCAGGCAAGCCATGAACCGGGTGATCGAACGCCTCAAGGCTGAAGGGCTGGTCGAGACCCGGGCCGGCGCCCGGGGCGCCACGGTTCGCGAATGGAGCCCGCTGATCTTCCTCCCGCAGCAGGAGTTCGACAGCACCCCGATTTGCGACGCGGACATCTACACCCGCCTGGTACGCGCCGCCGCCCGCAAGGGCGAATCCCGCATCGACGAGGTCACGGCCATGCCGGCAGATACCCGTATCCAGGAGAAGCTCGGCCTGCGGCCCGGCGAACACGTGGCGGTCCGCCGGCGGACGAACATCGTCGACGGAGTTCCGGCCCTGACCGACGACTCATTCGTACCGCTCCGCATCGTCGACGGCACCGAATGGATGCTGCCCCAGAGCGTCGAGCGCGGAACGAACAAGGTCCTGGCCGAACTGGGCCATGAACTCGTCCTTGCCATCGACGAGCTCCGGCCGCAGATGACACGAGACGCAGAGAACCGGCGCTTGGCACTGAGCAGCTCGATGCCGGCGATCGAGCTGATCTCTACCGGCTTCGACCGGGCCGACCGACCGGTGCAGGTCACCGTCCTGACACTGCCCAGCCGCCGTAACACCGTTGTGTACGAGCGCAGAAGACTCACGGAGAATGACGGCGAGACCCAGAAGTGATCATCTCCCGGGCGACCCTCGCCGACATCCCGCGCCTCATACAGTTCCGAACCGACGCCGCCGCATGGCTCGCGGCGCAGGGAAGCGACCAGTGGTCCACGGCCTACCCCGTGGAACTGCTCCGCGACAGCATCGAAGCCAACACCGTGTACCTGATACGTGAGCCTGGCACAGACGATCCCAGGGCCACTGTCACCCTCGATGGTCTGGCTGATCCGCTCCTCTGGCACGAGACCGAGTCCGCCGAGCCGGCCCTGTACGTACACAAGCTCACACTGGCCACACCGGGCGGTGGCAGCGGCCTCGGAGCCCAGATCCTCGATTGGTGTGGTGACCGTGCAGCGCGAACAGGGAGAACCTGGCTGCGGCTGGACGCCTGGAGCAGTAACCCCGCACTCCACGCCTACTACCAGCAGCTTGGCTTCGCGCACGTCCGCACGGTTGATGACCCCGGCGCCTACGGATCCGGGTGGGTTGCCCAGCGACCTGCGGTTCAGTGCGCAACCCAGTTCGTTCTTGATCTGTAGGAGGAGCTCCACGATGCCCGGGGCCAACAGGACCGCTGCCTGAACCGAAGGCCGCCAAGTCGCCCTCGAAGAGGTGAGCGGGGCACGACTAAACGGGGCGGCCATGCCAACCTTTTCCGACCGGCTTGTACCCCGGGCTTCATGGCCCCCAGGCTGGGGCCTGTGATCATCTCTCTCACGCTGCGGGGATCTGCATGACGAAATTCCACCCCGACCTGCGGCGGCGCCGCGGGGCCGTCCTTCTCGCGGTGGGCGCGGCCCTGGAGCAGCGACCGAGCCCGTCACGGCGGGATGAGGCCGCGTTCGTGAAGGCGCTGGGCGAGCTCGTGGCGGTGTGCCTGCCGGGCAGCGGGCCCGCCGACGTGCCGGAGCGGGAGATCTCGTCGCTGCTGCACCTCGCGCTCCTGCAGAAGTCGGACCGCTACGAGCCCCGTGTCACGGAGCACGTCTTCGACGGCGACCTGCTCATCGACGGTGCGATCTATGAGCCGCCGCCCGGCCGTCTCGGTGTGTATGCGGGGTCGGCCCCCGACCCGGACGCGTCGCCCCGCCGGCTGGTTGCCCGGCTGGCGCTCTACACCCTTACCGGGCTCGGCCACGGCGAGGAGCATCTGGCCGTCGTGCGCGAGGTCCTCCCGTGGGCCGTCGACGCCCCGGTCCTGGTGCGGGAGATGGTGGTGCGCCGTGAAGTGTCCGGGCGCAGCCGGGCGGATGTCGCCCGGGTGACGGGCGTCTCGGTCTCCACGGTCGGGAACTGGGAATCCGGGCAGAGTATCCCGCACCGTCAGGACTGGCCGGCGGTGTGCACGGCCTACGGGTTCGGCGAGGAGGAGTTCGGGCGGCTCCTTGATCTGACCGGTCCGCCCGAACGACGTGGGGCGCCGCATGGCGGGGACACCGGGGCGCAGGAACCGGCGGAGCCCGCACCGTTGCAGGCTCCGCCCGACGACGACTGTGAGCTCCAGGCCCGGCGGGTCACCGAGGGCGCGGCCCGTGTCGGCGCGGTGCCCGTCTGGCGGGACGCCGCAGTGGGCGGGTCCGGTATCGGCGGCTGGTATCTCGACCTGTGCGACGACGGGGAGCCGGCGTGGGAGCGGTCCCGCGCGGGCCGGACCGCACCCCCGGCCACGGCCTCGGGCGGTGTCCTGGGTCCGGTGGACCTGTCGGCGCTGATGCACCGGCAGGACTGGACGATGTGGCTGATCAGCACGAGCGGCGCCATCGGGGAGAAGGCCGGCGCGCACATGGACGCCTGCCTCGCCGACCGGCCGCGCGACGCGGCCGCGACGGCCGCGTTCTTCCGCGCCGGGACGGATCTGTCGCTGGCGTACCAGCACGCCCTCAACCTGCACCCCGGCGCGGGCCGTACGGACTCTTTCGCCGCCACCGCCGACCGGGCCGTGGCATCGGCCCTGTCGAAGATCATGATCGTGATGCTGACCGCCCTGTGAACCCGGCAGACCCCTGCCCCGGGACGCGCCCAGGGCAGGGTCACCGAGAGTCCCCGGAGGAGGGAACCGCGCGGATACGACCGCGTTCCCGCGCGGCGGTCTCCTGGAGGGGCGGCAGGGCCTCGTACGGTTCCCAGAGGGACGCTGTCCGGTAGGGGTGCTGGTCGTCCCACCGCGGCGCACCCGTGAGGGCCACGACCCGGTGCAGCGGGACACGCACCGGACGGTGCCGCCCGGCGGGGCTGAAGCCGAGGCCGGTCCCCTCGATGGTGTCGAGCGTGCCGAACAGGCTCGCCCAGACCTTCTCCCCTCCCGCCGGCCCGCACCACGCATCCAGGCGCAGGACGCGCCGGTGCACCCACGGCAGCAGCTCCTCCAGCAGCTCCAGGTCACCGGACCCCTCCGGGATCCACGATCCGTATCCGTCGGTCAGCGCGGAGGCGACCCGGTAGGGGCGCTCGTCCCCCGCGATGAGGTGGATCCGGTGGCCCGCCGCGCGGGCACGGCGCTGCTCCTGAACCTGAGGAGACGGGACGGCGGGCTCTCCGTCGCCGTCGCCGGGCAGGAAGGGGAACGCGGTCCGCAGCAGCCTCTTGGCGGCTTCCAGGTCCGCGCGGCGGCCGGTGGACCGGCCCGCGGCGACAAAACGGGGTGGAGTGTCGCGGACCGCGGCCTGTTCCTTCTCCAGTTTCGCGACGAGGTGTCCCGGGGCGGCGATGACCGCCGAATAGGACGGGCCGGCACTGTCGCCGCCACTCCAGGAGACGTAGTCGTCCACGCGCCGGTAGCCGTGCGGGACCACCGGCCCGACGACCGGGGAGGCGGCGAGATAGGCCACCGGGGCGTCCCGGGCGCCGGTCAGCGGCCAGTCGTGGACGAGCAGCAGCCGCGTGGGCGCCTGCGCGGACTCGGCCTCGAACTCCTCCTCCAGCCGCCGGCACGCCTCGGCGACCGCACGCGGCCACCAGAGCGCAAATTCATGATCCGCCCAGGCCGCGGGGGATGCGTGGGCGCCGCCGCCGGTGGACGGCGGCGGAAGGCGGGTGACGTCGACGACGGGAACACCGTCGAGCTCCCGTGCCGCCGCCGCCCGTACGAGCTCGGCGCCCCGGCCGGCCGACGCGCCCTGTGAACGGGACGCCAGCCACACCCCGGACACCACCTGCCACACATCGAGGTCGGGATCCGGCCCGAACATCCTCGTACGGGTCCTCGACGTCCGGGCGACGGCGGCCGACACCTGGTCCAAGGCGTGCCGCTCCGGTGAGCCCTGAGAGCGCCGTACGGCGTCGCGGGCCCCGTTGAAGGCGTCGACCGCAGGGCAGCCGGCCGCGTACTCCTCCAGGAACCCAGTGGTGTCGGCGGCGAGGCATTTCCACACGGCGGCGAGCGTACGGGCGTCCCGGGCCAGCTTCCGATCGGTGCGCGCCCGGGTCAGCCAGGCGGCGAACTGCTCATCATCGCCCGTCTGATGGCGGGCCGTGAGGCGGGCATAGCCGAGCCAGGTGCGCACGGCGGTGTCGTTACGGGCGCGCTCCAGGGCGGCGGCCCGCCGTGTGGCGAACGCCGCCGCCCGCCACAGGGCGTCCGCCGGGTCCGGCAGGACGATCGCGCACTTCTTGCAGACGTCGCCGAACACTTCCAGCAGCGCGAAGGTGGCCGCGTCCGTTGAGGGCTTGGCGTAGCGGCAGTCGCCGTAGCCGCGCCGCAGGTCGGAGACCGGTACGTGGAACTTGGCGCCGCGTCCGCCGGTGAGCGCGACGCGTATGGCGGCGAGCGCGGGCAGCGCGATGCCGAGGGTGGTGAGGCCGGAGGTGTCGAGGGAGGGAAGGGAGTCGGTCACAGCTCACGCCTTCTGGTCGGGGAAGACCCGGGTGAGGGTACCGGCCGGGTCGGCTCGCCGCAGGGCCGCGAGGTCGCTGAGCCGCAGTCCGAACAGCGACCAGCCGTCCGAGACCCGCTGCTACGGAACATCCGGTGCTGTGCGCGTTGCTCGGCGATGTCTACGGAGATCCACACGGGTTCGCCGAAGCTGCCGGCGGGGCCCGCCCACAAGGCGTGAACGCGCAGGTCCTCGGAGAGGTACGCGCGGGCCTGGCGGACGGCGTGCGAGGCATTGTCGGAAGGGATCCACCAGCCCCACCGGTCCCACGCCGCGTCGGCGCAAAGCTCGGTCAGAGGGACGTTCTCGTCCTCGTGGAGCGTCGCATCCCCGTGGTGCTCGCTCCAGCTGCGCACCCGCGCCCTTGGCGTCGCGCGCGACCTTCCTGGCCGCCCGGGGGCGGCGGGGTGGTGCCAGCCACTGCGGCGGCAGCGGGGAGGCGACGAGCGCGAACACGATGGTGCTGAAGGGGCGGTTCAGGGTGACATGTCTGCAGTGGCCGGAAGTTCCGTTCCCCCCCGACCGCCGGGTCCCGGGGATCGGTCCGCGCCGTGTCATACCTCAGCGCTGGTGTCCCATTCCGCCGGATCGAAGTCGTCGGTCCTGCGGAAGAGGTCTCCGTACTGGTCCATCCGGCCTTCGGCGTACTTGGCCTTGGCGTAGTTCTCCAGTGCGGTGCCGAGCCTCTGGTTCAGCCGTCGGTCGGTCAGTGCCGCGGTGAAGGTCACATCGCCGAACGCGTGGCGTGCGTCCGGGTCATGGGTGCACAGGCGCGCGAGGTTGGTGTCGATGATCCGTGCGTTGCGCATATCGGCGGCATATTCCTCGGCATCGCGGTCGTTCTCGCTCGTCAAGACAGCTCCCCGGACAGTGGTGGATGAACACGGCATTTTACCCTTCCTTTGCGGTGATGGTGTGTCCCGTAGCGGCACCTTCGGTGACGCCCCTGACCTCTCCGGTCCGGGGCGGGGGCCGTCGTCCGTCTTCCGTACGGAATCGGCGGCCAGTGCGGAGTGCCGGGGGCGGTAGGCGGGGCCACGCACGACGTTCCCGGGGCGGCGCGCGGCGGTGGACGCCAGAGCTCCGGCCCCGGTAGCGCCCGGCCGGCTGTGCGGGAGCTACGTGTTGTCCGTTTCGAGCAGGTCGTTCAGGACGGTGGCGACGTCATGGTGCGGGAATCCGGACGGCCACCAGATGCCGTGCCTCCTGCGGTAGGGGTACCACAGGTGTCCGCCGGTGCTCAGGCGCAGCTGGGCGTCGTGTCCGGTCACGGTGATCCAGTTCGTCGTTCCGATGCGCAGCGCGGGGGGCTTTTCGCCTGGCCAGTTCCGTGTGACGTCCTGGCGGGCCGCGTGCAGGCGGGTGGGGCCGGGTTCCCAGGGGGTGTCGAGGATCTTCAGGGCGTCGGGGCCTCCGTAGGTCCAGGCCCGGGCTGCGCGGGTGAGGGCGGCGGGGGTGTGGTGGCCGCTCCAGCACAGCCGGGTGAAGATCTCGTGGGGCGGGTCGGCTGCGGCGAGGCGTACGAGGTCGTCCTCGGCGCTGAGGGCGGCGGGGTGCTGTGCGTGTGCGTCGTGGGGCTGGAGGGCTTGGTGGAGTAGTGCGGCGGCGCGCTGGGCGGTGTCGGTGGCCAGGAAGTGCAGGGCCGCCGGGTCGAGTCCGGGTGCCGGGGCGGTGGTGGAGGCCAGTTCGGGGACGGGGCCGGGGTGGTCGACGGGCGGTGGTGGTGCGGGCAGGGGCGGGAGCCCGGCGCGGGCTGCGGCGAACACGCCCCGGGCGGGAATGCCCGGCGGCGCCGTGGGGGCGGGTGTGGTGGGCGGGGTGGCGTTGCGCCGGTGGAGTTCGTCCATCAGCTCGCGTTCGCCGCGGCCGCGCAGGAGGAGCAGGACGAAGGGGTCCTCGTCCAGGATGCGGGCCATCTGGTAGTAGAGGGCGGCGGCGTGTTTGCAGGGGGTGCCCCAGTCGGGGCAGGAGCAGCTGGGGGTGAGTTCACGGGGTCGGGGCAGCAGGTGGATACCGGCCTGGGCGGCGGTGTCGGCGAGCGTGGTGGGCATCTCCCGGTTGAGGAGGGCGGCGAGGTGCCCGGCCTGGCCGGCGGCCGTGTCGAGGAGGGTGTTCCAGGCTTGGGGGGTGAGTGGGGGGATGTTCATGGAGGTGCGGTACGGGGTGGGTTGGCTGCCTTTGACTTGGGCGGTGGCGTGGCCGGGGGTGATGGTGATCTGGCCGACGTTGCCGGCGCGGGCGTAGGTGCGGCCGCGGGCGAGGCGTCCGGTCGCGGAGCGGGTGGGGCCTTCGAGTGCTTGGACCCAGGCGTTGCCCCACCAGGTTTCGGCGAAGGAGCGGCTGCGGGTGGCGGGCAGGGGTGGGAAGACCCGTTGCCGGTGGTGCCAGCCGCTGGTGGGGGCGGGTGTCATCGGCGGGCTCTTCTCAGCTGGACTAAGTCGGCGAGTTCGGCGTCGGAGAGTTCGGTGAACGCGTTCTCGCCGCCGCTCAGGACGGAGTCGGCCAGGGCCCGTTTGGTGGCGAGCAGGTCGGCGATGCGGTCCTCGACCGTGCCTTCGGTGATGAGCCGGTGGACCTGGACGGGCTGGGTCTGGCCGATGCGGTAGGCGCGGTCGGTGGCCTGTTCCTCGACGGCCGGGTTCCACCAGCGGTCGTAGTGGACGACGTGCCCGGCGCGGGTGAGGTTGAGGCCGGTGCCCGCGGCCTTGAGGGAGAGCAGGAAGACGGGCATGTCGCCGTCCTGGAAGCGCTGGACCATCTCTTCGCGCCGGGGGACGGGGGTGGCGCCGTGGAGGAACTGGGCCGGGATGCCCCGGGTGGTGAGGTGCTGGTGGAGGAGGTGGCCCATGCGTGCGTACTGGGTGAAGACCAGGGCGCTCGCGCCCTCCGAGAGGATGGTGTCCAGGAGTTCGTCGAGGAGTTCCAGTTTCCCGGACCGGCCGGCGGTCTTCGCCCCGGTGGCTTCTTCCTTGCGGAACTGCGCGGGATGGTTGGTGATCTGTTTCAGGGAGGCGAGGAGGGTCAGGATCAGGCCGCGGCGGGCGATGCCGTCGCTCTCGCGGATCTGGGCCATCGTCTCCCGGACCACCGCCTCGTACAGGGCGATCTGCTCCTTCGACAGGGCGACGGGGTGGTCGGTCTCCGTCTTGGGCGGCAGCTCGGGGGCGATGCCCGGGTCGGTCTTCCTGCGGCGCAGCAGGAAGGGGGCGATCTGTGCGGCCAGGCGGGCGGCGGCCTGGGGGTCCTTGCCACTCTCCGCGCCCCGGGCGTACCGGCTGCGGAACGATGTCAGGGTGCCCAGGAGTCCGGGGGTCGTCCAGTCGAGCACGGCCCACAGGTCGGAGAGGTTGTTCTCCACGGGGGTGCCGGTGAGCGCAACTTTGGCCCGGGCGTTCAGGGTGCGCAGGGCCTTCGCGGTCGCGGAGAACGGGTTCTTGACGTGCTGGGCCTCGTCCGCGACGACCATGCCCCACACGGGCTTGGCGAGTTCGGCCGCGCGCAGCCGCATGGTGGCGTAGGTGGTCACGACGAAACCGGCGCCGGTGCCGGTGAGGGTGCGCCGGGTACCGTGGTAGCGGTGGACGGGGGTGCAGGGCGCGAACTTCTCGATCTCGCGGGTCCAGTTGCCGAGCAGGGAGGTCGGGCACACGACCAGGGTGGGCCCGGCGGTCGCCGGGCCGGTCTGCCGGTGCAGGTGCAGGGCGATGAGGGTGATCGTCTTGCCGAGGCCCATATCGTCGGCGAGGCAGCAGCCCAGGCCCAGCGACGTCATCTGGTGCAGCCAGGCCAGGCCGCGCACCTGGTAGTCCCGCAAGGCGGCGTTCAGCGCGGCCGGCTGGGCCACCGGCGCACGTCGGGCGGCTGATTCCGGATCGGCGAGGCGTTCCTTCACGTCGGCCAGCCAGCCGCGCGCGGTGACCTCCACCCGCTCGCCGTCGAGGTCCGCGCTGCCGGCCAGGACCGTGCCCAGCGCCTCCACCGGGGTGAGCCGGCGGGCCGTGCGGTCCCGGGCCCGGGCCAGAACCCTCGGGTCGATGACCACCCACTGATCGCGCAGCCGCACCAGGGGCCGCTGCGATTCGGCCAGCCGGTCGACTTCAGCCGCATCCAGTTCGCGGTCGCCGAGGGCGAACTGCCAGCGGAAGTCGAGCAGAGCGCCGGCGGACAGCAGGGACGGCAGGTCGGAGGCGGTCTTCCCGGCCGGTTCGACGACGGCGCGGGCCAGGATCCGGCGGGCCAGTTCCTTGGGCCAGTGGACCTGAACACGGGCCGCCGCCAGACGGGCCGCGCCCTCGCCGAGGAGAGCGGACACTTCCTCATCGGACAGGACGAGTTCGGCCGGGACCCGTGCCGCCAGCAGACGGGCCAGCGGCGGCCAGACACGGGCGGCCCGCCCCAGGGCCACCAGCGCCTCGGACCGGGCACAGGAGCCGAACACCGCCGATGCCCTCCCCGCCCAGACGTCACGGGCGTCGGCGACCACGGCGTCGGCAAGGTGGTGCAGCTGGACGACGGCCCGCACCCGGCCCTCCCCGCCCAGGTCGTCCGCCTCACTGGCCCAGACCGCATCCGTATTGGCCGGGTCGGGGAGTTCGATCCGCAGGGAGACCCCGGTCCCCGCGTCCAGACCGTCGGCGACACCGGCCGCCCACGCCCGCTGCCGCGCCACCGGCTGCGGGATGGCCGCGGTCCATGCCTGGCCGCCGGCGGCCAGCGCGCCTGCCGGGGTGCGGGCCAGCACATCGGCCACCGCATCCAGGAAGGCCCTCAGCAGCGGTTCCGCCCGCGGCAGCTCCACCTCCTTCCCGCCCGCCGCCGGGGCCGCACGGGCCTCGGGCGGCATCGCGGCCGCCAGCTCCCGCACCCTGACCGCGTCATCACGGTCGAACGGGCCGATCCGCCACGCGTCGAACCCCCCTGGGCTCACCCCGGGCAGCAGCCGGCCCCGGGCAAGCAGGTGCAGGGCGAGGACAGTGGCCGCGCCCCAGAACACGGCCGCCTCATCCGCGCCCGGCATCCGGCGTGCTTCCGTGAGCACCGCCAACGCCTTCGCCACCGGCACCACCGTGGCCGGCACCTCCCTGCGGCGTACCGAAGCACCGTGCGGACGCACCACCATCAGACGCTCATCAGCCCCGGGAAACGCTGCTCCGTTCCGGCGCCAGAACACCACGCGCCCCTCCCGCGGAGGGTCCGACGGCAGGAACACCACGGCGCACCCGGCCAGCTCGGCCATTGGCGGCCCGGTCGTCGCGGCCGGACCGCCCTCGGGAACCGTCGTGTCCGGCGGAGCCGTTCCCACGAGCTGCAGCCTCCCCATGTACTCCTGCGGGGCACGGGCCTCACGAGCCCGCGCCCATCGAGCCTAGCGGCGGCCCGGCCCGCACCGGAGCGGAAACGCAACACCCACCCCTCGAGCGGACCCGCCGCCCGCCCACCCGCCACCACGACGGTCTGCGCCAGGACGCGGGCTTGTGACCGGCGCCCCGGACCCCGGCCCGAGCGGCACTGCAGGAGGACCCGGACAGCGTCCGGAGCATGGCCACCGGCGCCCCGCCGGGGCCTCAGGGGGCCGGGACCGTGCCCGCAGGGGCGGCGGGATCCGGGGATTCCCGCCGGAAGCCATGGCAGAATCCGCTCGACGCGCGGATGGACGGGCCCGGGGCGGACCAGGACGAGGTCGTCGGCGAGGAAGCAGGCCCCGCGCTCGCGCACCGCAGGTTGCCCGCTCCGGCCCGCTCGCCTGGCTGGACGACGGGGCGGCGGCCCTGTGCGCTTGCGGCGGGCGTGCGCACGTTGCGGACTCACCGGGTGGAGTGCCTTTCCGTGGGGTGCCGGCGGGGCTGGATCGGCTCCCCCGCTCCCTGTTCCCTGAGGAGACGGTTCTGTGCGGGGCCTTCCCCGTGGCGGTGGCATAGGAGGCCCGGTCTCGCCGGGGCCGCTGCCGACCGGATTCCCGCGTCCCGGCCGAGGGCCCCTGACCGTCGCCGGCTATTCAAGACCCATGCTGTCCTCCCGTGCCCTCAATGCCTTCTCGATCGCCTGTGTGACGGCCGCCAGGGACAAACTTCCCTTGACCGGCTGGCCGTTGATCAGCAGGAAGGGAAGGGAGGTGATGCCGATCTCCTCGGCTTCCGCCTGGTCCCTCACGATCGCGGCGTCGGCCATCCGGCCGTGCAGGTCCTTGGAGAAGCGGTCCGGGTCGGGCACCCCGGCCTTCGCCGCCATCTTCCTCAGGCTGCTCTCGGAGAGTGCCCCGGTTTCCGTTCCCTCGGCGAGGGCGAGCGCACGGAACTGCCTGAACCGGCCCTGCTGCCCGGCAGCCCAGGCGGCGCGGGCGGCCCGCGCAGAGTCCTCGCCGAGCAGGGGTACGTTGCGCCACTCGATGCGCAGTTGACCGCTGTTGACATACTTCTCGACCAGAACCGGCTCGATCTCGCGGGCGAAGGTGGTGCAGGAGCCGCAGCGGAAGTCCAGGTAGTCGTTCATCACGACCGGGGCGTCGGGGCTGCCGATGGCCAGCGGGTCCCCGGCCTCCCGCCGGGTGTACTCCTCCGGATCGAAGCCTCCCCCCGGCCACGCGTTCGCGGCCGCGCGCCGCGCTGGATCGGTCCTGTCCTGGACGAACAAGGCGTAGAGGAGCCCGAGCGCGAGGAGGACAGTGACCGCCAGGACAGCGGCATGGGTGCGTGTGCGGACCTCTGCGGACATCACGGTGGACGGCTCCTGGAGAACAGCGGTACGGGACGGGCAATCACGACAGGAACAGGCAGCTGAGCATAGACGCACCGACCAGGCCGGCCGCCTCCGGGAGCAGAGCGGGTGCGGTACAGGGTTCACTGCCGTGCTCCACGCGCTGGGACCACGCGACAGGCGATCACGTCGGCGGCAGTCGTACGGGCCGCCCTGGCCGCCCGGGAAGAGCCGTGGCTATTCCCTGGCCCCGGGGCAGGGCGGAATGGCAGGCTCTGCCCATCAGGAAGGGAGGCCCCTGTGGACGACGGGCCGAAGAGGGAACGAACCGACTGCACCGACTGCTGGGCGCTGCCGGGCCCCGACAAAAGCCGCATCGCATGGGTGGGGGAGGACCGGGTGTGGCACGAGGTCTGGCACACCGCCGAGTGCCCGGAACTCGCGATCCTCAGGATCGAGTCGGAGGACGGCGCCCGGCGGGTCGCCGAGTCGGAAGCCTGGGCGAGGGGCGTCTTCCCCGCCGCCCACCAGCGGCTCCGGGAAGCCGCCGCCGCTCTGCCTCCCGGCACCCCGGCGCAGCGCTTCGCCGACGCCCTCACCGAACTCGCCCAGGCCCAGGCCGACACCACCGGCTTCGTCGTGCTGCCCCGCTGGGCCGAGATCCTCGAGCGCCACTTCCCACCCGAACTCCCCGACCCCGAGAGCATCCAGGAATGAACGGCGGCAGGCCGTCCGTGCCCGGCGCACCCGAGCCCGCGCCGGGCACGTCGCCTCCGGCCTCGCGGACTCCGCAACCCTCCATGACCTCCCGTGTCCCGTCGCAGGGTTCGGAATCATGAGGAAGATTGCCTCATACCCTGCACTCACGCCAAAGAGTGACCATCCGATGTGCAGGAACAAGCTGGACTCCCGATCCGGGCGCCCGAACACGAATGGCCGATGTCGTCGTTGGGCCGGTCGATGGTCTCGGGTTCGCGTCCGCCGAGGGGAATTCCGGGGAAGTGCACGGTCCGAGCGTTTATCTGGGGTCCGTCCCGGGGCGTGGTGCCGAGGGTGACGGCTTCGACGGCTTCGGCCAGGTCGATGCCGTGGGCGGCGGCGCGGTCGCGGGCCCGGTGGACGAGGTCGTGCGGGAGTCGTGCCGAGATCTGCTGGCGGACCGGGCGTCGGTGGTCGGGGATGGCGCCGCGGGCGATCTGTTCGAGGGCTGCCCGGAGTGCGCGGGTGCGGTTTCCGGAGGCGTCGATGAGGGCGAGTGCGCGCGTGTCGAGGCGGAGGGTGAGCGGGTTCTCAGGCATCGCGGTCTCCTTCGCTGTAGCCGCGGCCGGCGTAGGCGGAGGCCAGGGGCCTGTCGTCCTTCAGCCGCAGGAGCTGTTCGGCGCCGATCCCGATGTTCTCCAGTACCCAGGTGTCGGGCTTGCTGCGGGTGATGGTGCGGACCAGGTCCCGGGTGAGGAGGATGCTGTGGGTGCCGCGGAAGCGGTTGTGGCGGACGGTGGAGCTCATCATGTGGGGCATGTCGCCTTCCAGGGCGACGACGGGCAGCAGATCGTTCTCCCGCTCGCGGATGCGGGGGGTGTCGCGGACGGTGAGGTAGCGGTGGTAGCCGTCGACGATCTCGTAGACGTCCTCGTCGGGGAGGTAGTGGGCGACGACGGGCTGGGTGAGTCCGTCCTGCCACACCGAGGTCCGCAGGAGCCGGCGCCTGCTCGGGGTCATCTGGTTGGGGTTGTAGTTGTTGGCGCGGATCATGCTCATGGGGACGGCCTGGACCCGGTAGACGGGGCTGTCCGAGGGGGCGCCCGCGCGGGGTGTGTGGAGCGGGAGGACCTGCTGGACGGGGGCGCCGGGGCCCGGTTCCTCCTGCCAGTGGGGGGTGTCGGCGGGGGGTTCGATGTCCACGGCCCCGGTGCCGAAGAAGTACCGGGCGGCTCCGGTCAGCTGGAGGAGTCGGCGGAATTCGTCGGGCTCCATGCCCAGCTGCTTCATGGTCCACTTCGGCGTCATGCCGGAGTCGATGAGCAGGGCGACCAGGCGTGACATCAGCTCTTCGTCGTGTTTGCCGCGCGCCTGGTTGTGCCGGACGGTGGACGCCTTGAGCTGGTCGTCGTCCTTGCCGCGCAGGACGACGACGGGGAGCGTGTCCTTCTCCCGCTCGCGGATACGGCCGGACTCCCGCACGGTGCGCCAGCGGTGGTAGCCGTCGACGATCTCGTAGGTGCCGGTGGCCTCGTCGTGGACGGTGACGACGGGCTGGGTGATGCCGTCCACCCACATGCTGTTCTCCAGCCCCGTCAGCTCCGGAGGTGCGACCCGGTTCGGGTTGTAGTTGTTCGCCTGGACCTGGTCCAGCGGGACCGGCCGCACGTCATAGACGGGACTGCGGAACGGCTGCGTCTGCTTCTTCGCGCGGGTGGCCGCCATTACAGGGTCTCCTTCAGCTTCTCCAGGGCCTGCACCCTCTGGGTGTGCCGGATTTTGCTCTGGCCGAAGCCCATGCCCTTGAGCTGCCAGTCATTTCGGAGGAAGCAGATGGCCATGCGCCGCCAGTCCGGGATCTCCGCGGCCGGGCCGCGGCCGGAGAGGTCGTCGGGGTAGCGGGAGAAGCGCACGATCTCCATGGGCGTCTTCCGCTTCCGGTTGTCCTTGGGCGCTCCCAGGAACTCGACCTCGGCATCGTCTGGAGGGTTCTCCCGGAGGTTGGCCGCGGTGCCTTCGGTCAGGGCGCCGCCGGTGACGGTCCAGTACCGCATGGTGGTGCGGATCTTCGGGAGCATCTCCGCCCGGCGTTCCTCGGGGAGAGTCTTCCAGAGGAAGACCGCGTAGGACTTCCAGGTGTGGCCCTCGGGCAGTTTGACGTTCTTGGCGCCCATGGCGCCGGTGCCGCCGTAGATCGCGGTGAAGTTGGCGCCGTTGACCCGGCCGACGAGGCGGCCCCAGGTGTCCGGCTCGATCTCCCGGTAGAGCTTGAGGTTTTCCTGTCCCTCGCCGCGGAAGGGGCTGGCCACCCGCATGTCGTGGAGGGGGACGCCGACGAGGTGGAAGTAGTCGTACAGCTCGTTGTAGGACCACTGGTGGTCACCGTTCGCGGTCCAGACGTCCTCGACGTCCCAGTCGTGGATCGGGTAGGCGTTGTAGACGCCGTCGCTGAGCTTGGTGGTCCACCGGTAGGACTGCCACATCGCGTGCTTGTCCTCGCGGTGGATCGCCCCCTGCCGGTGAAGGGACTCCTGGGTGCGGATCCCGACGAGGACGGCGGTGCGCTCGGCGCCGGCGCGGCGGTGCAGCCACCGGGAGACCTGCTCCTGGAAGGTGTAGTCCCACACGCCGTCGAACGTAGGGAAGCCCTCGGGCACGTTCCCGGTGTGGATGACGCCGGGGGCGTCGGGCAGGGGGCGGACCCAGATGTCCTGAAGCTCGGGGTCCCACGGCTTCCAGTGGCTCTGGTACATCGACACCTCGCTGATCACGGCCATGGGGAGGCAGATCCAGACGGGGTCGATGAGGTCGAGGTTCGAGGTCATGACCTCGGTGACGTAGTCGGTGGTGGCCTGGTACTGGGCCTCGTAGTCGAAGTGGACCACGGTGAGCTTCTTCGTGATGCCGTGCTCGCGCATGTAGGCGAGGGTCGTGTTGAGCATCACGCCGGAGTCCTTGCCGCCGGAGAAGGCGAGCACCCGGTTGTCGAAGTCCCGGTGGATGACGTCGAGTCGCCGCCGGGTCGCCTCCCAGACGTCGATGTGCCTGGTCTTCTTCATCAGGGGCTTCGTCCCTTCCGAGTGCTGCTGTGCGGGAGCCGGGTGCGGGGTGCCGGCCCGGACCGGGCCCCGCACCCCGCACCGTATCCCATGTCGGGATACGCATGTCACAGAATCCCGGAAGGGTCGATCTCCCGGCGCATCAGCTGCGCGAGCCAGCTCTTGTTGCGCAGATTGCGGGCGACGAGGGTGTCGATGCCCAGGTCAGAGGTGTGCGTCGTGTACACGAGCGGATGCTGCTGGCCCAGGCGCCGGATGCGGCTGCGGGCCTGCTCGACCTGCCCGAAGTCGAAGGGCAGCGAGGCGAAGTGCGCCGAGGCGACGTGCTGGAGGTTCAGGCCGAAGCTCCCGGTGCCGTAGGTGACCAGGAGCGGCAGGCGCTCGGCGCGGAAGCGGGCGAAGATCTCCTCGCGCGCGCGGGCGGGCGTGGAGCCGGACATGACGAGATGGTCCCCGGTGAGGGCGGCGGCGATGGTGTCCTGTTCGGCGCGGTACTGGCAGAAGACGATCGTGTGCTGGCCGTCGACGCGTTCGGCGACGGAGGCGCACTTGTCCGGGCAGCAGGCAGCGATGCGCTTGAGGTTCCCCAGCAGGCGGTACAGCGCGATCTCCTCGCCGTACCGCTCCCAGGCCGCGAAGAACTCATCCCGCTCCGCCTCGTACCTCTCCCGGGTCCCGGCGCCTGCATCGTGGGAGATGTCGAGCTCGGCCTCGGGCAGGCCGATGTCCAGGCGCGCCTCGAAGATGTAGCGCTCCATCAGGCTGCGCAGGTGCTTCACATTCGGCTCGTACACCTCGAACCAGGCGCGGCGGCCCCGGGCGGGGTCGGAACGTTCGACGAGGGTGAAGTACCGGTAGCCGAAGGCCCGGTCGCTCGTACCCAGGATCCTGGGGTGGAGCCAGTCCATCTGCCGCTTGACGTCCCACAGGTCACGGGTGAGGGGCGTGCCGTTGAGCGCGAGGGCGTACGCGGCGTGGCGGCGCAGTTCGACCATCCGCTGGTGGCGTTTCGACCAGCCGTTCTTGATGAAGCCCGACTCGTCGGCGACGATCAGCAGCTTGCGGGTCTTCGCCCAGGCGAGGGTTTCGAGGTAGGCGCGGTCGGCCTGGGAGAGGGTCTGGTAGCCCAGGTAGCGCACGGGCACGTCGCAGCCCCACCGTTCGACCTCGTCCTGGACGGTGGAGAGCACGGAGCACGGTGCGACCCACAGCACCGCGTCGACCCGTCTGGCGCGGGCCCGGTGGTTCGCCAGCTCGACCGCGACCCTCGACTTGCCCATGCCCTGCTCCATGAAGACCGCGCCCGCCTTCAGCCGGGCGAAGCGGCGCAGCGCGCCGGTCTGCTCGATCGTCAGCCCCGGCAGCTCCGGCCGCCCCGCCGCGCCGTCTTCTTCCGTCGTCACCGGTCCGTGTTCCTTCCCTCATCGTCTGTGCCGTGTGCCGTCGTGCCGGGCCGGTGGTCGGCGCGGGCGGTGGGTGCGCTGCTGTCCGCGGTGGCCCGGCCGGTGTCGTCGCCCGGTGCCGCGGCGGCGGGAGCGGGGTGTCCGTCGCCGGGGTCCGGGCCGTCGTGGAGGTCCCATTCCTCGGGGATGCCGAGGTCGTCGAGGAGTTCGTCGTCGATCTCGGCCACGACGGGATCGAGCGGTTCGGGGACGCGCCGGTGGGTGCCGGGGGCGGGCTCGGTCAGCGCCCAGTCGGCGGTGGCCTCCACGAACTGTGTGGCAGACAGGGTGCGTGTGCCGCCCTGGGGGAGGTGGAGCCTGAACTCCCAGTGGCCTGGGAAGTGCCAGGCGACCGTGCCATCCTCGCGGGTGCGGCACATCGTCATCCGATGGAAGACGACCGCCCTCGGATCGCCCGTCTCCCAGCCGAAGCGGCACATGCTCACGTCCTTCACCCGCCGGACCCGGGAGGGGTCGAAGACCACCCGGTGCCACCGCTCCTGCGGTACGGCCAGGGATTCCCCCGGCCGGTGAAGGGGGCGGGCGCGGTCCCCGGCGAGCTCCGCGGCCGGCACCACGGTCCTGCCGACGCCGCCGCGCAGCCACACCTGCGGCATGTCGGGCGGGACCAGGAGCGTCACGAACCCGGGCCGGTGCCGCACCACCAGCTCCCCGCGATGGTGCAGATGCAGCCCCTCCCACCGGGACCTGCGCAGCGTCACCCGCACCCACCCCGGCCGGCGCTCCCCGAAAGCGGTGAACGCCTCGCCGTCGACGTCCCCTGCCGGAACGTCGATCTCGTTCCATGCCCCTTCCCGCCAGGGAGCGGGAAGCAGGTAGTGCCGGGGGCCCGGCCCGTCGCGCCTGCCGGTGGTGCGGTCGGCGTGCATCTCCTGCGCCGGCACCCGCAGCGTCCGCCGCCCGTCGCTCACCGCGAAGCGCCAGCCTCCATGGAACCGCAACTCCACCACCCCGGCCCGCTCCTGCGGGCCGGTGCCCGCTGCGCGCACCGTGGTCAGGGCGGCGGGATGGGTGAAGGTACAGCCCTCCCATCGCGAGCAGCGGAGCGTGACGACAGCGGCGTCACCGTCCCGGCCGGGCCGGACCTCGCCCTCCGGGAGCGTGACGGTGTTGTAGCCGTGGGGGTCGAATCCCGCGGCCTTCTGCTCCCGGGTGCGCGGCACGAACTCGCCCCTCCCGGCGCGTGTCACGAGCACGGGCGGCGGGACGTCGCGGTGGTCGATGAACCAGCCGGCCGTGCTGATCTCACGTACCGCCGCCAGCGCCGTCCGCCCGGCCTCCGCCACGGCCGGAGCTGAGGCGGGTGCGCTGTGCGCACCCGCCCCGCCGCCTTCGGCGCCATGCCCGCTCCTGTCCGGCCCGGCGTGCTGAAGGTCCGCGACGTACTTCTCCAACCGTGTGAGGAGCACCTGGCGGATGGTTGCGGCCCACGCGACCGCCCTGGGCGGGCCCTGGAGCCTGGACAGCCCGTCGCGTTCGGCGGCCTCGGCGGCGGCCCGGCTCTCCTCCTCGCGCTCCTTGTGCCAGCACTCGCGACAGGGGCGCGACTGTTCCCTCGCGGCGCGCCGGTCACGCTCGCGTCCCTTTCCGGGGAGCTGGACCGTTTCCTGGTGACCGCAGGCGCGGTCGATCCGGTAGCGCGCCATCACCGCTCCCTGGGCATCGGCAGACCGAGGATTCCGGAGACGGTGTGGTGGCCGAAGGCGTCCGAGCCGTCGGTGCCGGTGCTCCGGTCCCCCTCCACCGCGATCCGCCGGCGGCTCCGCGGCCACGCCTGCGCCCATTCCGGCCCGCCCCGCGGGGTGACGTGCCCCTGGTCCATCACGTCGGGCGTCGCCGGGGCGGCCCCGGCGGGCCGGGTCCCGGCCGGGGCCGCCGGGGCATGGACACGTGGCCGGCCGGGGCGATCGCCCGCCCGCGCGGGAGTTCCGGCCGCTGGCCGTCCCTGGCCGGGGGGCGGTCGGCGAGGCCCGTCCGCAGCAGGTCGTACCGGGCTCGCGTGGGCCGGACGGGGCGCACGGGGTTCCCTCCGGCGCGGGAGTACCGTCAGATCGAGACCCTCGCCCCCGGTCCGCGGGATCTGCGGGGCGGCCCTGCGGATCGCGCCGTGCGCGCGATCGGCCGGCGTGCCCCCGTCGATGCCGTGCGTCCGCACCATGGCAATCCATACCTTCCTTCGTTCACGGCGCCCGCGGGCCGAGGGGGCATGGCGCTCCCGGCGCCGGGGTTCGGTCAGGCCGCCGGGCTGGTGCGCGGGGCGGTGATGTGCAGTCGGCGGCCGGGATCAGGGCGCCTTCGGCAGGGTCGCGGTGGCGCCCCGGGTGAGGGGGTTCCGCCGGGGCTGAGGGTGCCAGGGGTGTTCGGGTACGGCGGTGCCGTCAGCCGCTTTCGGTGCCGCCGGGAAGGAAAGGGGGCGGCGGTGGTGGCGCCCCTCACGGGGCGGGGATTCAGACGGTGGTGGTCATGCCGTTCCGCCGGCCGGGCGGTCGTACTGTCCGCGGCGGCGCCGGTTGGGCCACCAGGCGTGGATGTCGGCGTAGCGCCAGGCGGCCCGGGTGCCGGGGGCGGTCGCGGAGGAGGGGGCGGCGGGGTCGTTACGCAGGGCCCGGGACAGGGTGTCGTTGCGTACGCGCAGCAGGGCCGCGAGGTCGGCCAGGGGCAGCGGGTCGGTGGTGACCTCACCGGGGTCGGTGGCGGGTCCCCGGGGGTGCCGGCGCGCGTGGACGAGCACGGCGTCGAGGAGGTGCCGGTCGATGGTGTCCGCGTCGTATTCGATCTCCCGTTCCACCCAGGCGCGGCCGTGTTTGCCGACCAGGCGGTGGATCAGCTCGGGAAGGGTCTCGCCGGTGGTCATGGCCTCGGGGCGGTCGGTGGGGCTGCGGACCACCCGATGGTAGCGCCGCCGGGCGACCAGCCGGACGCGAATGCCTGCTTCCGGGGTTATCGGCCAGGGGCGCGGGACGCGCCTGATGAGCCGTTTCGTCATGCGGGTGCTCCTCTCCAGAACCCTCCGATCAAATCGCAACATAGCATGTTGCGATTTGGGGACGGGTCTGTCAGGGTGCTCGGCAGACCAGCCCGCAGCGCGGTGAAGTGCCGCCGAGACCAAGGGGATCCGATGGGATTCGACCTGCTTGAGCGGCCCTGGCTGCCCGTCCTGGACAGCTGTGACGGCCCGGCCCGGCTCTCGCTGCGCGAGGCGTTCGCCCGCGCCCACGAGGTCCGGCTCGCCGGGCGGCCGGAGGAGACCGCCGCGCTCATGAGGCCGCTGCTCGCGGTGTGGGCGTCGGCGGCCCGGCCCGCCGGCACGGACGGCTGGGACGCGGCCTGGCACGCCCCGACCCTGGACACCGGCCGCGTCACCGCCTACCTCGACGCACACGCCGGCCGGTTCGACCTGCTCAGCCCGGTCCAGCCGTTCTGGCAGTCCCCGGCGGTCACCGAACCGACCCGGGACGCCGCGGCCCTGGACTGCGCCTCCTGGGGCTCGGGCGCGTCACAGTTCGCCCCGCACCTCCTCCTCGCCCCGCGGCCGTGGGACCCGGCCGACGCCGCGGTCGGTCTGGTGGTGCTGCAGGCGTGGCACCCGGGCGGGATCCGCACCGGACACCCCGACGACCCGGCCACCCGGGGCGGGAAGGTCTACGGCTCCAAGCCGGGCCCGCTCAGCGTGATGACCCACCTGCGGATCCCGGGCTCCTGCCTGAAGGACGAGCTGCTGCTGAACTGCCCGCCCGGCGCCCGGCTGGCAGGGGACGCGCCGGTGTGGGAGCGGGATCCGGCGCCCGCGCCGATGCGCCAGCGGGAGCCGGCCGGACCGCTGGACTGGTGGACCTGGCCGACCCGGCGCCTGCGGCTCCTGCCCGGCGACGGCGGCCGTATCACCGCGGTCGCGGTCCACGACGGCGACCGGCCGGGCAGCCCCGACGAGGCCGCCGCCCAGTGGGACCCCGCCGCGGCGGTGAACGCCCGCGGAACCCGTCTGGCCATCACGGACGCCGCACGCCACCTTCTCCCCTGGGCACCCGCCGCCCTTCTCGACGACGGAGCCGGTGGCTGCGCGGTCCTCGACCACGCCACGGCCGCCGCCGAGCGCGGGACCCTCCCCGCGGACCTGCCCCTGCGGGCGGAGGTGCTGCGCGCCGGGCACACCACCAGTCACCGCGCCGCCCTGTCCGGTATCGTCCACCTCACCGCCCCCCTCGGACCGGCCCGTACCCTCGCCGACCCGGAGGCCCGCGCCGCCCTGGCGGCCGCCGCCCGCCGGCCGTGGGAACTTCAGCGGGAGATCAATCACGCCGCCGCCGAGGCCCTGAACCTCGCGCCGAAGGCCGTGCAGTCCCGGGCGTCCCTCTCCCTCGCCGCGCATCTCGCCTGGGCGTGGGAGGAGTTCGCCGCCGACCCGGCGGCCGGATCCGACGCGTGGCACCAGGCCCTCCGAGCGGCCGTGCGGCGGACCGCCGGACCCGGAAGCAGCGGCCGGGCGGCACTCGCCGCCGCCCGGATCCACACCGCCGCCCTGGTCGCCCTCACCACCCCCGCCCCCGTACCGCAGGAGGACGTGTCCGCATGACCACCCCCGCCCCCGCCGCCCGCCCGGTCCCGGTCCGTACCGTCACCGACCGGTTCCTCAACCGCCTGCAGAGCCGCCAAGAGCAGGGTTTCGACCGTGGCGTCCGCGCCCGCCTCACCCGCAGCACCCCGCCGTCGGACCCCGGCCTGTGGGTGGCCCTGGAGCTGACCGGCCTCCACCCCGCCACCGGTCCCGGCCCCGACGAGGAGACCTACGCCCGCGCCGCGACCGCGGTATGCGCCGCCGCCCAGCTCTGGGCCCGCACCCAGGTCCCGCACGTCCGCTCCACCGAACAGCGCGACACCCGCCCCGGAACCGCCGCCGCCCGCACCGCTCTCACCCGGCCCACCGCCGAAGCCGACCTCGCCCGAGCGCTGCGGGCCGCCACCCTCGACGCCCTCCTCCCCTGGACCCGGCGCCTGTTCCGCGGTGCGGACGCCCTCGACTACGGGCTCCTCGCCGACGACCTCCACACCTGGCAGACCCCCGGCGGCCCCGACCGCGTCCACCGCGCCTGGGCCGCCGACTACACCCGCGCCAAGGCCCGCGCCCAGCGCCGCACCACCACCGCCTGAACCACCCCACGAGACAAGGAAGAAGCACCCTCATGAGCGTTCACCTCGACCTCCACGCCCTGCAGACTCTGCCGCCCAGCAACATCAACAGGGACGACCTCGGTTCCCCGAAGACCGCCACCTACGGGGGTGTGCGCCGGGCCCGGGTGTCGTCCCAGTCCTGGAAGCGGGCCATGCGCGAGAAGTTCACCACCGCCGGTCTGGTCCCCGCCGAGGACCTCGCGGTGCGCACCCGCCACGGCATCGGCCTCCTCGCCACCTCCCTGTGCACCCTGCGGCCCGGCCTCGGCAAGGAGGCGGCGGCCGAGATCGCCGAGAAGGTTCTCACCCAGGCCACCGGCGCCAGCACGGACACCGCCGCCACCCGCCGCAAGACCACCGTCACCAGCGCCCCGCCCACCAAGGAAATCCTTTTCCTTGGCCACCGGCAGATCGACCGGCTCGCCGCCCTCGCCGCCGAAGGCGCCGACGACATCACCGCCTTCCTCAAGACCCGGACCAACGCCACCGCGCTCACGGAGGCGGTCCGGTCCGCCGACGCGGTCGACATCGCCCTGTTCGGCCGGATGATCGCCGCCGGAGACGACCTGAACGTCGACGCCGCCGTCCAGGTCGCGCACGCTCTCGCCGTCCACCGCACCCCCGTCGAAGCCGACTTCTTCTCCGCCGTCGACGACCTCGCCCACGACACCGGCGCCGGGATGATCGGGCAGCGCGAGTTCACCGCCCCCACCCTCTACCGCTACGCCTCCCTCACCGGCCCCGACCTCGCCACCAACCTCACCGCGTACGCCGGGGCGATGACCGTCCAGACCGTGACGGCGGCGGTCGTCCGGGTCTTCGCCGAGTCCCTGCCCTCCGGCTCGGTCACCTCCTACGCCCACCAGACCCGGCCGACCGTGCTGATCGCCACCGTCACCGGCACCCCCCTCAGCCACGCCGCGGCGTTCGAGACCCCCGTCGAGACCGCCGCCGGCGGCTATCTCCCCGCCGCAGCGGCCCGGCTCGCCGAGCACGCCAGCGCCCTCTCCGCCGCCTACGGCGACCCCGCCGCCGTCTCCTGGATCCTCACCACCGACCCCAGGGCCAGTGAGCCCCTCCACGCCCTCGCCACCCGCACCGCCACGATCGGCGAACTCGCCGACACGGCGGCGGCCGAACTCGCCGCCCGCACCACCACTGCCCGGGCGGCGGCGTGAGCGTCCTCGTCCTCGTCCTCGCCGGGCCCCTCCAGGCGTGGGGCCTCGCCGCCCGCTGGGCCCACCGCCCCACCGAGCCCCAGCCCACCAAGTCCGGTGTCATCGGACTCCTCGGCGCCGCCTGCGGCCTCGACCGCGCCGACACCGCGGGCCTCGCCCGCCTCGCCGCTCTCACCTATGCGGTGCGCACCGACCAGCCCGGGCACCGGCTGCGGGACTTTCACACCACCCACTCCCGCACCGGCAAGGCCATGCCGCTGTCGAATCGCTTCTACCTCGCCGACGCCGTCTTCACCGCCGCCCTCGCCGGCCCCACCCCTGTGATGAACCGCCTCCACCAGGCCCTGCGCAGCCCCGTGCACCCGCTCTTCCTCGGCCGCCGCTCCTGTCCCCCGGCCCGACCCGTCGCCCACAGCCTCCACCACGACACGGACGACCCCGTCACCGTCCTCGAACACCTCGTGTCGTGGCAGGCCGCCGGCTGGTTCCAGCAGTCCCACCCCGGCCACCGGATGACCATCCACCACGACACCCACCCCACCGACCCCGCCGCCCGGCTGGCCAACGACCATCCCCTTGACTTCACCCCCGGCCGCCGCCGTCACGCCCCCCGCGCCACCGCCACCCGCGCCCTCGCCGCACCCCAGCCCGCCGACCGGGACCGTGATGGCGGGCCGGACTTCTTCGACGCCCTGGACGACCTCACATGACCCACTACCTCACCCGCATCCACCTCAACCCCGCCCGCCCCCACCTCACCGCCTCCCCTCAACGCCTCCATGCCGCCGTTGCCGCCGCCTTCCCCCCGTCCCCGCAGGACAGCCAGGACGGCCGGACCCTGTGGCGCCTCGACGAAACCCGCCACCCCTACCGGCAGCAGACCCTCCTCGTCGTCAGCCCGGCCGTCCCGGACCTCACCCACGTCGTCGAACAGGCGGGCTGGCCGCGCACCGCCACCCCCGGCAACCCCGGCTGGGACACCCGCCCCTACACCCCCCTCCTCGACAAGCTCCGCCCCGGGGTACGGCTCCGGTTCCGCCTGACCGCCAACCCCACCAAGGCCATTCGCCGACCCGGCCGCCCCGACCGGCGCGGCGTCCGTACCGCCCTCACCACCCCCGCAGACCAGCTCCAATGGCTCACGGACCGGTCACCCACCCTCGGGTTCACCCTTCCCACCACCGGCGGACACCCCCAGACCGCCGTCACCGCGAGCGACGCGCTCGACTTCCACCGCACCGGCAATCACAGCCGGGGCGACCGGGTCCGCATCCGCGCCGTCACCTTCGACGGCCACCTGCGCGTCACCGACCCCGACGCCCTGCGGCGAACCCTCACGCACGGCATCGGCCACGGCAGGGCATACGGCTGCGGACTCCTCACCCTCGCCCCGCCCAGCTGACAAGCCCGCTCACGAAGCCTCCTCCCCGCCCACGCGGGGGTAAGCCGGCAGGACGGCCAGGGCATCCACGTTTCAGATGCCTGCGGAGTCCGCGGTCGGGGAGAGCAGCGTTGCGGGTGTCCTCACGAGTTCGTGCAGAAGGCGGTACGCGGCCTCGGTGTCCCGGCGGGCCCGGTGGCCGCCATTGAGGCGCAGAGGGGTGGTGGTTCCGAGCCAGGCGGACCGGCGGCGCATCAGACATCCCCACACCGACAGATCGCGCAGGGGCCCGGAGCCGAGTCCGAGAGCGCGGCAGTGCTGCTGGATCATCCGGCAGTCGAAGGGCGCGTTGTAGGCCAGCGGGGTACGGGAGCCGACGGCGCCGAGGACCCGCGGGAGGACCTCGTCCCATTCCGGGGCGGACCTGACCATGCTGTCCGTGATCCCGTGCACACCGCTCGCGCGAGCGGGAATCGGAACCCCCGGACGGACCAGGGTGTCCACAAGGGTCTCCCCTGTGTGCCCGTCGAGGACGGCGATCTCCACGATGCGCGCGTCGGGTCCCAGTCCGGTGGTCTCGGTGTCGACGACGCAACTGGCCCCGGGTCGGGTCATGGCGTGGGCCCAGTGCATCGTCTGGCCGACGGGCCCAAGGAGTACCAGCCGTCCCGCGTCCACCGCGCGAGCGAGCCGGTCCGGCAGCAACTGCCGCACATGCTCGCGCTCCGGCCCCTCCGGCCGGGGTTCCCAGTCCAGGGTCCACTGGTCCGCCCGGGAGCTGTACCGCGCCCACACGCCCACACCGGCCGCCCGGAGCTGCTGGACGGTGTCCCGTACGAGCGTCCCGCGCTCCGCAGCGGAGCCGGCCAGGCCAGCCCATGGCGAGCCCAGGCGGGGATGGGCGGCCCGTGCGGCGTCCCAGCCGAGGGGCATCCGCAGCACACTGTCCAGGGAGCCGGCGTCGTACTGAAGAGGGCCGGCCGCCCGCCGGGCGGCGGGAACCACCAGACCGGCCTCGACCAGATAGCTGAACTCACGCTTCCGCAGGCCCAGATAGGCGGCGGCCTGCTGAGGGCCCAGCAGATCCCCAGCCCGTGGATCCGCGATCGCCGCCTCCATCTTTCCCATAGCGTCAGGATGCCCCAGGGCACGGACGCCGACGCCCACCCGGGCACGGGCAGCCAGCGCACGCCCTTCCGGGAGGAGGGCACAGTTCCAGGAGTCGGAGACGGGCACAGCAGGCGCATCTCCTTGACGGCGTCCGGACCGGCGCCCGGGCTGCCACAAGCGGGCCGAGCCCGCGGACCGCGGCGGCCGAAGTGAGATGGACAAGACTCCACCCGGCCCCGGCCCCCGAGTGGGGGTGTCCGGGTGCCGGTTCCCGCCGTCAGCGAGCCACAGGGTGCGGTCGCTGACGAGAGTGAGGTGAAGACCCTCCCCGAGAAAGGAACCGGGACCCAGCGGGCCGTTGAAGGCGTCGAGGACACGGGTGGGACCGCAGGCGTGCCGGGATTCCGGACCTCGGTCAGGTCACGCGGCCGGTACACGGTTCGTGTTCCGTGACGGCCCGGACTCGCAGGTCGGCGCGCTGCTGCCAGCCGGGAACGGCGGCCTCGACATCGACGGCGCGGTGGCCGGCGAGCTGCTGCGGCGGGAAGCGCGGTACGGCCGTGGGCGCAGACCAGGTCATGTCCGACCGAGGCCACGACGTTCTCACCCTCCTCCGGTCGCACACCTCTCAATCCAGGTCAAAGACCTCGCCGCCGGGTTCACCGCCGCTCTCCCTCATCGGTGAATCCGGGGGAGAGGCCCGCTGCGCGCGCGACATGGCGGACGCCGGTGGCCGGTCCGGATCGCCTGCCTCGAAGGGAGTTTGGGGCGACACTGGCCTGTTCGCTGCTCGGCAGGCGGCTGACCTGGTGTGTTGGGGCGCGGGTCGAACCACCGACGGAGTACCACGCCTGGGTCAGGGTCCCCGGTGGGAGCCGGTAGGGGAGTACACCGGGGACGGTTGGCGCTATCTGCCCGCCCTGGAGATCTGAACGACCAGAAAGTACCCGAACGGGTGAACCACTCTGCGTCACGGTGGCGGGTGACCTGCGGCGGGCGGCCCGGGCTCCCGGAAATCCGGTGCCGCCGCCGTACCCGCTGCGGCTCACATGGTGCCCATGACCACCCCGCAGACCCCGCCCCCTTCCCCGCCGTTGGATGTGCATCAACGGCGCACGCTGTCGATGACTGGCCGTGCCGTTGCCGCTGAACTCCCCGGCCTGGTCGCCCAAGCCGTCCGTCTGGCGTGGCGGACCGACCGGTGCGCCATGCTCGCCGTGGCCGCCGGGCAGGCGGTCGCGGCGGCGGCCACCGCAGTCGCGCTGCTCGCCACCGCCGCCGTCCTCACTCAGCTGCTGGTCGACTGGCCGTGGCGGGTGTCGGCGGATGCGGCCTGGCCCGCCATCAGCGTGATGCTGATGGCCCTCGCCGTGCGCTACACGGCCGCGAGTGCGGCGCGGATGGCGGCGGCGCGGATCGGCCCGCGATGCGTGACCGAGGCGAGCTACGCCGTCGTCGCCGGCGCCAACACGCTGGAGCTCTCCGCCATGGTCTGGCCCGGCGGACCGGCGCGGTACCGGGGGCGCGCAGCCGCCTGTTGACTCCGGCATGATGCCGGGAGGCGGCGCTGCCTGTGCTGTGGACCGTCCTTCAGTGGGCCTCCTCCCATGCCTCGCGCAGCTGGGCTTCCGTCTCGGGGTGCAGTGGGTGCCAGCAGCGGGCCATCTCTCCGGTCACCTCGGGATCCGCCTCGTTGGCAGGGGCGACCAAGAGGTAGATGTCCGGGTCGGCAGGGTCAAGGCCATGGCTCTCGGCCCACGTCAGTACATCGTTGGGAATGTCGACCCCGTACTGGCCGGGATCGACTGCCTGTGTCCCCGGGGACTCACCGCGAACGACGAACCAGATGGCACAGAGTGAAGGTGGTGAGGGCATGGGATCTCCAAGAAGGGCGCGGCCGTATCCGGTCGGAGCGGCGGACAGGAACCCTCTTGGGTATATGAGCCACGCACTATACCGAGCGCATTCCCAGGGCGGCCGGTACCGGAGCTTGTGTCACTGTGGCCTCGTTGGCGCAGGCGTTCGGTTGCGGGTGGACGCTGGAGCACAGAGTCGGGCCCGCGCGATCGAAGTCTCCCTGTGCGGGCCTTGCCGACGAGGTGCGCCTGCGGTGAAGGGGCGATCCGGGTCCTGCCGGTGACCGTCTCGTACCGAGCCGGGCGGGTTGCGGAAGCGGGTCAGCACGAGCGGCCGTCCGGCAGCTGTCCACTCCGCGACCAGGCCCGCCAGGGTGGGCGCTACTGGCCGGGTGCGCGGGTTGATGAGGCCCTGCTGGGCGTCCATGGTCACCGGCACAGCTCGGTGAAGATCCATCAGTCGTCCTCCGGTCAGGCGTGGGACTCTGCGCAGGGTCCCGGGCCGGAGCGCGGCGGGTCCGGCAGCCCGGGGTCCCTCATGATCGCGGTCGTGGTCCGGGGGCGTACGGCAGTGCCCTTGGCGCTGTCGGTGTGCGGCGTGCGCCCCTGAGAAGAGCGCCTCATCCGGGCTTGTCCGCCTCTAGGCTGATCCGGGCCATGGGCGTCTTAGGGGCTGGCACGGAACCGCTGCGGGTGGTGCGCGTGCTGTCGGTCCGGGGATCGTCCGCACGGCTGGTGTTCCGCAGAGGCTGTACTTGACCCCTTTGGGAGGTGGCGTGCCCGGCACACGCACGGACAACGTCTGGATCATCGAGGCCGACGGGGTGCCGTTGGAGGTGCCCGCGACCATCGCGGGCGTGCGGGAGCAACTGGACGGGGAGCAGCGGGCGGTTTTCGACCGGGAGGTGGAGCGCACCGCCGGGAACTACCTGGACCGCGTGTTGCTGCGCTGGGCGTTGCCGGGGTCGGTGCTTGCGGAAGCCGGGGGGGCCGAGCGGGTGGAGCGCGGTTCCCTCGACGGTTTCGCGCGCACGGTGGGCGGTGGTGTCGTGGCGTTCACGGTGGTGCCGGAGGAGGCACCGGATCCGGGGGTTCCGGCTACGTGGGGGATGTCGACTCCGGCGGGGCGGGTGCGTCGGCCGGCGACGATCGCGGGGATCCGTGAGGCCCTTGATCCCGGGCGTCGGGAGCGGTTCGACGAGGAGATCCGGCACGTTCCCGGGCACCGGCTGTTCCAGCGGCTGGTGATGTGGGCCACCCCGCCCGAGGCGGCGGCTCAGATCGACGCGGAGGGCGACCGTATCGGCAGCGGCGACCTCACCGGTGTCAGCGAGGCCGGGGAGGTCGAGCATTGAGCTACAAGATCGCATACACGGATCGGGCGATCGGTGATCTGAGGGCGATGCCCCGGGGGGTCCGTTCCGATTTCGAGGCCGCGAAGAAGAAGACTCTGGGCCAGAACCCCTACGGTCACGGTTCCGAGCCCATGAAGCGCGACGAGCGGGACCGCCGGATCGCAACGGTCCACTCCGCCGTGGTCAAGTACCAGGTCACCACCGGCCTGGTTCTCATGGTGACCGCGCTGGAGATCGCCCACCTGTACTGACAGCCAGCCCCTGCGAGGGGGCTGCCGGGAGGAGTCCGGCCGCCGGGGTGGCGGGCAGGGCTCCGGCGAGGTCGAGTGCACGGGCGGACGGCTCGGCCGACACAGTGTGGACCTGCCGTTCCCTGAGGAGAGAGTGTTGCGCCGGCATGCGCACATGCCCCGACGGGGTGAACGAGTGAACGCTGCAGACGAAGACGAGCACGAGGTGGAAGACCTCCAGACGGACGTGACCCGCTTCCTCCTGGGATTCGTCCACGCTCCCCTGCTGGGGGACCAGTACGTCCGGGGCGTCCTGCCCGCGCCGGAGGGCGCACCTGCGGTGAGGGGCGTCCTCGGCGGCCGGGACGAGCGCGCCCCCGCCCGGCTCACCGCCGACGAGATCCCCCTCGGCCCGGGCACCGAACTCCTCACCCCGCACGATGCCGTCGGCCTGCTGCGCGCCGCCCGCACCGAGCCAGGACGGTGACTCCCACAGGGCAGTGTCCACCCTCACCGCGGCCTACTGCTGCTGGCTGTGCGTGGCCGATCGCTCGACGAGTTGTTCAAGGGTGGCGATGGCGGCGCGGAGATCGAGTCTGTCCAGTCCATCGAGGTCCGTGAGCGGCCCCGTGCCCGATGAGGTCAAGCGGCCCTCGTTGTCGATGTGGACCATCGTGGTGACCTGGTCGCCCGAGTAGCCGGGCAGCCGGACCGTGAAGCTCAGCCGGGTGAGATGCGCCTGGGGAGGACCCCACCCCGGGTCGGTCTGCTCGCACTTGCGCTCGTACCCGGCGAGCTCGTCGTCGTACGTCCGGTCGGTCAGACGACTCACCGTCAGCCGGGCCTCCTCAGCGGCGCGGCGTGCTCTGAGCTCGGCGTTCTGAAGCTGCTCCATCGCGCGTTCGTTGGCCTTGGTCAGGTTGGCCGTCTGGCCGAGGGCCCAGATCGCGGACAGCAGAAGTCCGAGGATCGGAAGGGTAGGAGACTCCCGAGCCTGGGGAGAAAGCCCCTTGCACGGAAGGGCGCCGTCCTCCAGTGCAGCAAGATGGATGTAGGTGTCGGTGCTCCACCAACTGGGGCGGATCCGATATGCGGGGTCGATGGCATTCATGGGGACTCCCGGCTTGGCGGTGACCTGTCGGCCAGCACAACGCACCAGGCCACCGCCGGGATGCGCCGGACCACCTGAGCGGCCCAGCCGGAGGTGTTCCTGCCCACCGGCGGCGCCGGGAGTGACCTCGTCGCCGCGGTGCGCGTCCGCTGGCTGCATGGCGGCTTCAGCGGGTCGGCGACGGTCTCCTCGCGCCGGTTCCGGAGGGGTCGGTGTGAAGACCCGCGCCGTCCGGCGCGAGGCGGTTTGACCGGCGCGGGCCGTGGGGTGGCAGCCCGCCTCCTGGGTCTCGGGTGGGTCAGGTTCTGCTGCGCATGGTGATGAAGTCGGCCCACTCGTCGGCGGATTGGGCGATCGAGTCGGCCGTGGCCTGCTGTTCGGCGGCGAGGTCGTGCCAGCGGCGTGCCTCGGCCCGTGCGAGCACAGCTACCGTCTTCGGGTCGGCCGCCGTCCAGCCCGGTACCCGGGTCGCCCACTGCCACGCCTGCTCGGGGGAGTGTCCGCCGGTGGAGACCAGGCGCATCCCCCACAGCGCCGTGTCGATCCAGGCCGGGCCGGCCGTGGCCCATGACCAGTCGACCAGGCGGGCCCGCCCGCCATCCTCCACCAGGACGTTGGTCGAGGCCGGATCGGTGTGCAGCAGACGCGTACCGGCGAGAAGTTCCCGGTCCCGGTCGGCGCAGTAGTAGCCCCAGCGGTCCCAGGCGGTGGGCAGCCGCACCGTGGGCGGTGCGGGCAGGGGCGCCAGCTCGGCCAGAGCTGCGGCGACCGGCGCGAGGTCCGGTGATCCGGGCAAGAAGTCCGCGTCCCGGCCTCGCACGCCCTCGAAGGCGAGGAGATGCCAGCCGTGGCCGTCCAGGCGCCACAGGACCCGTGGCGCGCTCGGGGGCAAGTGCGGGTTCACCGCCCTTTCGAGATCCAGCTCGTCCACGGGCGACCAGCCGGGCCCCCACCACGAGTCGTCCTCCTCAAGGCTGGCACCCGCCGCGGGTACGGGGGCACGCTCGCGCTGTCCCTTGACGAAGACCAGCGCCCCCGATTCCAGCTCCAGCAGGGAAGCGATCCCGGCCGCCGCCGAATGCTCGGTGTCACGGGCGGTGAACGTACCGAGGCGCTCACCGACCGCGGCCACCACCGCCTCGGGAAGCTGCGCCCAGCCGATGCGCCCCGACGTCATCCTTAGTTCTCAACTGCGGGCGGTACGGGCGGATTGGGCGGAAATGGAGGATTCCTATCCGGGGTCACGGGCCCCGGCGGACGCCCGGCGGGCTTCGGCGTCACGGGTCCCCGGGGCGGCCTGTTCGCTTCGACGGTCGTCATGAGAAGCAGGGTAGAGACCAGGACACGGCGTCATGGTCGGTTTGCCTCATCGCGGCTGATTCCGGTCAGGTGGTGACCGGATCATCAGCTGGCCACTGACGGGGTCCGGCCCGGTGCGGCGCACCGGGTGCAGGAGCCGACGGGCGGAGCCCGGCTACGCGGGGGTGTGGGTCAGGCGGGTGTGGAGCCGACGGTGAGGACTTTTACCGCGATGCGGGTGCCGTCGATCTCGTAGGTGGCGCGGAAGTCCCCGATCCGCAGTCGCCGCAGGTTCGTCCCGCCGAGTTTGCTGCTGGCCGGCGGCTCCGGGTCGGTGCCGAGGGCGTTCACCGCCCGGACGAAGGGCCTGACCGCATCTCCGTACTTTGTCCGGAGTCGTTTGAGGCCCTCGGACGCGGCGTGCTCCCAGATGACTGTATGGCTCATGAGGCCGGACCTGTGATCATCTGCTCGACGGCGTCCGCGGTGTGGGTCGGGCCGCCTTCGGCGCGGACCCGCAATGCGATGGCGAGATCCGCGAACTCGATCACGTGCTCTCGCGCCTCCTCGTCGTTGGCGGCATCTGCCAGCGCCTGGGTCCACCAGTGGTCCAGGAACGCCTCGAACGCGCCGCCCCCGCCGAGGGCGCCCAGCTCGCTGTCGAACTCCTCCCGCCGGTCGGCCCGTACCTCCGCGCGGACCGCCGCGATCGTACGGCCGGTGACCTCGCCACGGAATCCAGTCGCCTCGCGGGCTTCCCGCACCGCACTGTCCCAGTCCACCACAGACATACCGGACACGGACACCCCTCTCGCCAGGAGACGCCACGCTACGCCCGGCCCGGCACTGCGGGCGCCCCACCGGTCCGAGACGCCACCCATCGAACTCCCGTACGAAGCCCTCAACCGCCGCTGACCGTCCACGCCGGAGTCAAGTCGGCACGGATGCGGTTGCCTGCCGGATCTGAGGGTTCCCAGTCCGGCGATATGCCGGCCGGTCTCGTCCGCCAGCTGGAAGCAGCGGGACGCGGGAGGTTCCGTGGTCGCGGTCCGTCCGGGAAGATGATCGCCCGCGGCCGGCTCTGTGCGCCCCGGGTGTGCACGGCTGTCTCTTGGAGTGGCTGGGAGCGGTGTTCCACTCGGATGGGTGAACTCCCATACGGGGCATGCCCGTGGGCTCGGGCTCGGGCTCGGGCTCGGCAAGATACTGACCGACCCGGCCGGGAAGCGGACCTCGCGTTCCCGGGAGCCGGCCCGTGCTGCCTCTTCCTGGGTGCTGGGGCCGAGTCATATCCCGTCCACCATGAGGAGTCCCCTGTTGCGTCGCTCCCTCACTGCCGTTGTCGCCCTGCTCATGACCGTGGTGTCGCTGTCGCCCGCGGCGGCTGCGGCCGAGTCGGCCCCGGCGGCCGGGAAGGGCGCGTGCGCGGCCAAGGCGATGGATCCGCACGAGTCGAAGGGGGAGGGGAAGAAGAGGAACCGGAAGGTGATTCTGGCGAAGGTCAGCGCGATGTGCCGGGGGACGAAGGGTGTGAGCAAGCTGGTGATCGACGCCAAGCTCCAGAAGAAGTCCGGTCGGGGGTGGAAGAACGTCACCAAGAACCGGTCGACCCCGCACCCGGGTATCCGGATGGGTAAAAAGTATGTGGGCCAGACCTTCGACATTAAATGCCAGAAGGGTACATTTCGGGTGTACTTTCGGGTCTCTGGAAAGGTGGACGGCACGATGCGCTACGGCAACTGGGGAGCCGGCAACCCGAGGAAGAACCCCTGTGGCTGACGTCCATCCCGTACGGGCGATCTTCCGGAGGGCCGCCGCCGACTACAAGGCGCCCTTGCTCGAATCGGCCGACTTCAGCGTTCTTCTCGCCACAGGAGACGGCAACGCCGACCTCACCGCGGCCGTCCTGTCCGAGCCGACGACCCGGCTGTGGGTCGGCGGCTACTCCTGGTCGGACTTCGCCTGGGGGCCCGGGGAATGGGGAGACGGCGACGAGAGCGAGCTGGAGACCCTGGCGGAGATCGTCGCCGCCGTACAGCGCGGCGACGGAGCCCTGTTCTTCCGCTCGCGCGACGGCGAGCTGGAGCTGACCGGCGCGCGCGCCGGGACCCACTCCTTCAACCTCCCCTTCGACGAGGAGAAGGCCCTGCGGCGCACTCTGCGCCCGTGGGCCCTGCCTCCCGGGTAGGCCCCGGCCACGCGCGGGAAGAAGACGCGCCGGTTTCTGCGGCTGCACCCTCCCGGTCTCGACGAGTTCGCGGTGCGGCCTTGTCCGGGAGGGGCGGCACGTGGCGGATGCTGCTCTGCGGTGGCCCCGGGCTACTGTGCGGCCGCTTGGAGGTAGGTCCTCCATGTGTCACGGCGGACGGTCAGCGGGAGCTGATCGGGCCGCTTGGAGTCGCCGAGCAGGATGAAGCCGGCCGCGTCCGGGTGGGGTGCCGCTTGGACGCAGTTGCCGCCGCCTCCGCTGTAGGAGGAGACCGTCCAGGTGATCGTGGAGGGGTCGGGGAGGGGCGGGTGCTGGCGGTTCACTCGTGGAGCTCCTGGATCTGGTTTCTGATGTGGGTACGGGTGTGTGCGGGGTCGAGAGCCAGGCTCCACAGGTGGGTGAAGGTGTCGGTGTAGCGGGCGACGTCTGTTTCCTGGTCGAGGTGTACGGAGGTGCTGAGGGTCTCGATCCACACGATGTCCCGGGCGTGGGTGGCCTCGGGGAAACTCATGATCACGAAGGGTCCGGCCAGCCCCGGGTGGCCGCCGGCCGATGCCGGGAGGATCCGGATGGTGGTTCCGGGCGCTTCGGATGTGGTGAGCAGGTGTTCGAGCTGCTCGTGCATGACGGCGGGGCCGCCGATGGTGCGGAGGAGGACGCTCTCGTCGATGAGGGCGTCCAGTTCGCGCGGGACGCCTTCGGCGGCGGCGCGTTGGCGGTGGAGGCGCACGTCGCACAGGCCCTCGATCTGCCTGGGTGTGAGGTCGGGGCGGAGTGCGGTGATGACGTGGTGCGTGTAGTCGGAGGTCTGGAGCAGGCCCGGGACGAGGGTGAGTTCGTAGTTGCGCAGCCGGACGGCCTGGGCTTCGCGGTCCAGGTAGTCCTCGAACCTCATCTCTCCCAGGAGGTCGCTGTGGCGGCGCAGGAGGGGTGGCCGCGGCCGGCGGACGGGGCCCGTGCCGGGCCCGAGGAGCTTCGTGATTTCGGTGCTGGTCCGCTTGTCGGCCCGGTAGAGCCGGAGCAGCGCGGTGACGAGGTCGTCGGCCACGGTGCGGCGGCGGCCGTTCTCGATGCGGCTGAGCGCGGTGGCGTCCGTGCGCAGGCCCTGTTCCCGGCAGTGCGCGGCGGCGGCCGTGAGGGTCAGTCCGCTGGTGGTGCGGAGCCGTTCGAGTCGGCGCCCCACTTCCCCCAGGGCGGCTGACCCGGGCGCTTGCTTGTGTTCCGGCATGACCGCAAGTGTGGCGGGTGCGCTAACTCCCGGACAAGACAAGGCAGTCGGGCAATTTGCTCGGACTGGTTGCTGACAGGGGTGTCCAGGGAGCATGCTGTCGGACATCACGAACCGTACATGTGATGTCGCGGACTGTTTCTCCTGTGCGGGCGTCGCGGCGGCAGCCGGGGAGTGAGGGGGGACGACGCCATGGCCGGCTGTCCCCTCCGGCCAGGAAAGGGAGCGGCGGATGGCCACAGCGACCCGTTTCGGGCAGCTGGTCCGGGAGCGCGGCTGGACATACGAGCGGTTCAGCGGGCACTTCGCCCGCGCGGCCGGGGAACTCGCCCAGCGGTGCGGGGACCGGCGCCTCGGGTCGCTGGCGGTCTCGCGCGCCACGTTCGAGCGGTGGGTGTCCGGCGGAATCAGGACGGTGCCCCGCAGCGCCGTCGCCCGGGTCCTGGAGCACCTCTTCGATGAGCCCGTGAGCGTGCTGTTCTCCCGCCTCGACGCGGTAACGCGCCGGCCCGATCCGGGCGTCTGGGCCCTGCCCGCTCCGGAGCCGGTGGCCGACGACCCGTATCTGGCGGCGGTGGAGAGCTTTCGGCGCACCGACCGCCGGCAGGGCGGAAGCACCCTCTACCCGGCCGTCGTCCACTATCTGCGCACCACCCTCGGCCCGGTGCTCTTCGGCGGTGCGCACCCGGGTGGGGAGACGGCGTTTCGGGCTGCGGCGGCGCTGACGGAGATGGCCGGGTGGATGGCTCACGACAGCGGGCGGGACGCGCTGGCCCGTGAGCACTTCACCCACGCTCTGAGACTGGCCCGCGGTGTCGCCGATCCGTCGGTCGCGGCCAACGCGCTCGTGGCGATGAGTCATCTCGCCTTGCAGAGCGCCGGTCCCGACCAGGCGCTTGATCTGGCCCGGACGGGGCTGGTCGCTCTGCGGGGTGCGGCGCCGGTGCCGATGCTGGCCGCCCGGCTGCACACCATGGAGGCCCGGGCCCTGGCCCGGCGGCACGAGGGCCCCGGCGCTCTGCGGGCTCTGGAGGTCGCGCGCGGCCTGCTGGGCCTGGTTCCCGCGGTGCCTGTGCCGGACTGGGTCGCCCCGTTCGACGAGGCCGCGTTCACCAGCGGGGCCGTGTGGGTCCACCGCGACCTCGGTGACCTGTCCACCGCCACGGCCGAGGCCCGGCGGGCGGTCGCGCTGCGCGGGCCCGAGCGGCGCCGCAGCCGGACCTTCTCCCAGCTCTGCCTCGCCCGGGTCCTCCTCGCCCAGGGTGAGCTGGAGGGCGCGTGCGCGGTCGGTCACGAGCTCCTGGACGCGTGTGCCGACCTCGGCTCCGTGCGGATCACGCAGCGGCTGACCGGCCTGGAGCAGGCTCTGACCGTGATGCCCCGGGGCTCGCGGAACACGGTCGCCGAGCTCCTCACCCGCGTCCAGGACACCGCCCGGCACCGCCGGCTGCTCTTCCCCGGCGTGCCGGACGGCAGTGGCCCGGGCGGGGAACAATCCCCACCATGACGACGAAGCCGCGACCCGGTGACCCGGGCTGGACGGAATACCTGGCCGAGGGCAACGCTCTGCAGGCCCGCAAGCGATCCTGCGCGGATGCGGTCATCCGCGACCCGGACGGCCGCGTCCTGCTGGTCGACCCCGACTACAAGAACGGCTGGGACCTTCCCGGCGGCATGGCCGAGGCGAACGAGCCCCCCACCGAGACGGTGCGGCGCGAGCTGCGCGAGGAACTCGCCCTCGACCTGCCCGTCCAGCGGCTCCTGGTCATCGACTGGGTCGCCCCGCACGGCCCCTGGGACGACCTGATCGCCTTCGTCTTCGACGCCGGCACCCTCACCGCCGCCCAGGCTGCCGCCGTACGCCCCCGGGACGAGGAGTTGAACGCGTGCGCGTTCCTCCCCCCGGACCAGGCGCTCCCGCTGCTGCCCGATGCCCAGCGCCGGCGGCTCGAACAGGCCCTGGCCGCCCTCACCACCGGGCGGACGGCCTACCTCCACAACGGAATACCCCCCTGGTGACAGCACCGCCCGCTCCAGTCGGAGCGGGTCCGGAAGGAGCAGCACCCCTATGGTCCGCACCACCGTCTTCGCCGTCCTGCTGGAGCAGCGCGGCCTGACGGCGTACGAAGCGTTCCGCCACGCCTTCCGCGAGGCCGCCGTCCAGGCGGCCGGAGCGGAGCGGGAGCCGCGACTGGCCAGGGTCATGGTCTCGCGCGCCACCTTCGACCGGTGGTCGGCCGGCCGGCTCAAGGGGGTGCCCCGCCGCGAAGCAGCAACGATCCTGCGCCACCTGTTCGCCATGCCCGCCGAGCACCTCTTCGAAGACGCCGACACCGAAGACGCCGACACCGGGACCCCCGCGCCGGACGGCGGGGAGGTGGAGTTCGACGGCGCGCAGGAGATCGGCGCGCAGACGCGTCTGCTGACCGCGTCGAACGCGGACCCGGCCCTCGTGGCCACGGTGCGTACCTCGCTGGAAGGGGTCATCGACCGTTACGAGGCTCTCGGCCCGCGGCTGCTGGTGGGCGAGACCCGGCTGCTGCGCACCATGCTGCACACGCTCCTCGCCGGACATCAGCCGCCCCGGGCCCGCGCCGAGCTGTTCCATCTCGCCGCCCGGACAGCCGGGGTACTCGGCTACATGGCCGTGAACAGCTCGGCGCCCTTCGCCACGGTGGACGCGTACTGCACCGAAGCCGAGCTGCTCGCCCGCGAGGCCGGGGACCGGGAGACGCAGATGTGGGCGGCGGGCACCCGCTCGCTGGGCCTCTACTACACCGGCCGGTATACCGAGGCCGACCAGGCGGCCCGCGCGGGCGTCGACCTGGCGCCCGACAGCCCGCAGGCGATCCGGCTCCTGGTCAACGGCCGCGCACGGGCCCTGGCCCGTACCGGGGAGCGCCGCGGCGCGGAAGCCGCCATCGGGCGCGCCATGACCCTGTCCGAGCGGCAGACGACGCTTTCCGAGGGCATGACCTCATGTATCGCGTTCACCCCGTACTCCCTGGCGCGCACGCTCGCCAACGCCATCACCGCCCGCCTCGCCCTCGGTGACACCCAGGCCGTCCTGGACCACGCCGCCGAGATCGACCCGCTCCTCAACCGGTCCTCCTCCCGCTGGAGCCGGGCCCTCGTCGGCCTCGACGTCGCCACCGCCCTGCTTCACCAGCCCTCACCCGAGATCGACCACGCCATGGTCCTCGGCCGCACCGCCCTGACCGCCGGAGCCACCGCCCCCATCCGCTCCGTCTGGCAGCGCGCCGGCGAACTCCACCAGCACGCCGCCCGCTGGCACACGACGCCCGCCGTACGGGACTATGCCGACATGCTGCGCTCCTGGCGCTCCCAGCCCCAGGCCGCGCCCCAGGCCGCGCCCGCCGCGCACCGGCTGTAGGAGGAGATCGCTGTGCCCGCCGCCCTCAGGTCCGATGCCCGGTCGTTCCCCGTCGATCCGCCGCCGGACCCCGACCGTCCGCAGGCGGTCGTCGCCCACGACTGGGACGCGTTCGCCGCGCTGGCGCGGATGACCGATCACTGGGACCGGCCCGGCTGGACGCCCGGACACCGGGCCTACTACTGGATGCTCCTGCCCCGCTCGCCCGAACTCACCGCCCTGACCCGGCACTGCCAGCACCACCTCGCCCCCCTCCGGCTCGACCCCGTCCCCGACGACGGTCTCCACATCACCCTGGGCAGGATCGGCCACCGCACCGACGTCACCCCCCGCCAGGCTGCCGAACTGGCCCGGACCGTGGCCGAACACGCGCCGCGCGCCTTCGCCCTGTCCGCCCACCCGATGACCGGGTCCCGCGGCGCCGTCCGCTACAGCCTCACCCCCTGGACCCCGCTCCTGCACCTCCACACCGTGCTGAACAGCGCCGCCCGCCGGCACGGGCTGCCCGCGGGCCGCCCCACCGCGGGCTTCCGTCCTCACCTTGGGATCGCCTACAACAACCGGGACCGCGACGCCCGCCCCGTCATCGACGCCGTCGCCGCCCTCCGCACCCTCCCCCCGGTCACGCTGCGCATCGCCCGGGTCGAACTCGTCGAACTGCGCCGCGAGAGCACCGCCTACCGGTGGACCCGCCTCCACACCGCCCGCCTGCCGGCCCCCGCAGTCCTGCCCCGCGTCTGAGCCGGCCCGGCGTGCGCCGGACGCCGGGCGGTTCTAGCCGGGAGTGTCATGAATCAGGTGGGCGGCTGCTCAGAAGGGACCCCTGATGGACACGGAGAACGGTCACCTGATCGAGGATGCTGGCGGCGTGTCGGTTGCGATGCCGGGCAGCGGCATTGACGGTGCTGATGTGGCATCGAAGGCAACGATCCTGAGCCGCGAGGCGGCAGCCGCGCACGGGCTGAGTCCCGCTCTGTTGGACGAGCTGGCCGAACTCGCCGAGGTCAAGGTCCGCGACGGTGGACTGAAGCTGATGGGCGAGGGCGGGCTGCTGGTCGAGCTGGCCCGGCACCTCATGCAGGCCGCCGTGGAGGCGGAGATGGACCGGCACCTGGCCGAGGAGGCCGGCCGCACGGGTGGCCGGAGATCGCGGTCCGGGGGCAACGCCCGCAACGGCTACCGGTCCCGGAAAGTGATGACGGAGGTCGGCACCGTGACGGTGCAGGTCCCCCGGGACCGGCTGGGCACCTTCACCTCCAGCCTGCTCCCGAAGTACGCCCGGCGGACCGGCGGCCTCGACGAGATGGTCCTGTCCCTGACCGCGAAGGGACTCACCTCCGGTGAGATCGTCGCGCATCTCGCCGAGACGTACGGCATGGAGACAAGCAAGGAGACCGTCTCCACGATCACGGACAAGGCTCTGGACTCGATGGCGGACTGGCGCACGCGTCCGCTCGATGCCGTCTATCCGGTCCTGTTCGTGGACTGCGTCAATGTCAAGATCCGCGATGGTGCGGTGGCGAACCGCCCCGTCTACGTCGTGCTCGCGGTCACCTGCGACGGTCACCGGGAGATCCTCGGACTGTGGGCCGGCGACGGCGGCGAGGGCGCCAAGTACTGGCAGAACGTCCTCACCGAGCTGCAGAACAGGGGCGTGAGGGATGTGCTCATGCTCGTCTGCGACGGTCTCAAGGGCCTGCCCGAGGCGGTCAACACCGTCTTCCCCGCCACAGTGGTCCAGCTCTGCATCGTTCACCTCATCCGCACCACCCTGAGATACATCTCGCGCCAGGACTGGGAGGCCGCGGCCCGCGACCTCAAGCCCGTCTACACCGCCGCGAACGAGGACGAGGCCCTTGCCCGGCTCGCTGAGTTCGGCGAGAAATGGGAGGCCAAGTATCCGGCTGCGATCCGTGCCTGGGAACGGTCCTGGAGCGAGGTGGTGCCCTTCCTCGGGTTCCCGCCACCGATCCGGAGGATCGTCTCGACGACGAACGCGATCGAGTCCCTGAACGCCCGCTACCGGCGCTCGGTCAACGCCTGCGGGCATTTCCCCAATGAGACCGCCGCACTCAAGCGCCTCTACCTGACCACGCTCGCCCGCGACCCGACGGGCAAGGGCCGCAAGCGGTGGACCAGCCGCTGGATGGAGGCGATGAACGCGTTCGACATCGCCTTCGACGGCCGCCTCTCGGCCGGACGGGTATAGGCCGATCAGATCAACGAGAAACCTCTACGCCAACCGAGTGGTGAACACCGCTTTCGTGATACTCCCTTCTAGCCGGCGTGATCCCGGTAGTAGGCGTTCAGCGCGCCGCGGCTTCCGTCGCCCATCGCCACGGAGATCCGCTGCATCCGGGCGCCCTTGAGGTCGCCGACGACGTGGACACGGGGATGCTGCCGGTCGGGAGGGCAGTAGCCGTCCGGTCCGCGGTGCAGTCCCTCCAGTGCGGCGGGCGCGCTGCCGAGGTTCGTGACCACGACCCCGTCGGCCCGCTCGTACACGCTCCCCGACCGATCCCCGGCGGTGACCCGGACCCGTCCCTCGGCGAGGGGTTCGACCACGGCCCGGGTGACGGGGACGAGGCGGACCCGGGGGTCGTCCTGGACCTCGGTGGTCTTGTAGGCGTCGGCCGGAGGGTGGAGCACGTCCAGGCGGGCCGGGGTGTCGGGGTGGGCGCGCAGCCAGGTGCCGAGGGGGCGGTCGGCGCCGAGGACGACGGTGGTTCGGTTGGTGAGGTCGGCGGGGGTCGCCCGCCACAGCGGGGGCAGCGGCGGTATGGGCTGGGGGGTGGTGATCCAGTCGGTGTCGGTGGGGGTGAGGGCGGTGGTGCCGGTGGCGACGACGATGTCGCGGGCGGTGAGGGTGCGGCCGTCGTGGAGGGTGAGTTCGGCGTGGGTGGGGTGTCCGGTCACGCTGCGGGCGCGGGCGGTGAGGAGGGTGAGGCGGCCGGTGTGCTGGTGGCGGGTGATGTCGCGTTCGAGTGCGGCGACAAGTTCGGGGCCGGTGGTCCAGGCGCCGGGGACGTTGTTCACGGCGCCGATCGCGGACAGCTTGGAGCCGACGGCGGTCGCTTCGACGAGGATCGTGGACAGGTGGAGGCCGCAGGCCATGACCACGGCGGCCACGCCGGCCGGGCCGGCTCCGACGACGATGAGGTCGGTGTCCGGACCGGGGGTCATGCGGACGCTCCCGTGCCCGGGCGGACGGTGCTGTCGGCGTGGCCGGCGACGGTGAGCTGGGTGGTGGTGAGGAGCTGGCGTGGGCCGAGGTTGCGGCGGGCGAGGAGCAGGGCCGCCTCGTGGTACTCGGGACCGCCGCCGGAAGCGCAGGCGTCGGTCACGATCCAGGGGACGAAGCCCTGGTGGTAGGCGGCGGTGGCGGTGTCGTAGACGCAGGCGTCGGTGTCGAGCCCGGCCAGTATCAGCTCCCGCCACCCGTGCAGTTGGGCAAGACGGACAAAGTCCGGAGTGATCGCGCTGGAGCCGGTCTTGTCGACGAGGTGCGCGCCCTCGGTGAAGGGAGCGAGTTCACCGATGACCTCCTGCTCGTCGGCGGTGCGCATCCGGGTCCAGCCGGTGATGGTCTCGTACGGTGAGCCGGGCGGGTTGCGGAAGCGGGTCAGCACGAGCGGCCGTCCGGCTGCGGTCCACTCCCTCGCCAGCCGTACCAGGGCGGGTACCACTGGCCGGGTGTGCGGGTTGATGAAGCCCCGCTGTGCGTCCACGATCACCAGCACGGCTCGGTGAAGATCCATCGGCTGTCCTCCGCTTCGGTGGGGTCTGGCTCATGGTGCGTGGGATTCCCGCAGGGCTTCCTGGGCGGAGCGCAGCCGGTCCGGCAGTCCGCTCGTGGTCAGGATCGCCTCGCGCATCAACTGGTGCTGAGCGGTCTCCTGGGGCCGGGCGGCGGTCAGCCGGGAGCGCGCGCCCCGCAGGAACCGCCAGCCGTAGTCGGCGGGCATGACCGGATCGCGGCCGGCCTCGACCTCGTCGAGTATGTGAGTGCTCAGCGCCCACAGGGCCTGCACGTCCAGTTCCAGGGCCACGATCGCGTCCGCCGCGAGCGCCCGCTCGGGCGCGAGGGGGTGGTAGGCGACACCGGACCAGCCCGCCAGTCCCAGGGACACCGCACGGCTGCCGAAGTCCACCACATCGGGGTGCGAGTAGCCCTGGGTGAGCAGCGCCCGGTCGGTCTCGTCACCAAGGCGTCTGGGGCCGTCCGGGTGTCCGCGGTCGACCACGGCGGACGGTGTGGTGAGCACCTGCATCGCGGTCGGCAGGAGCCGTGCCTCCCAGGGGCTGTCCTCCAGGACGTAGGCGGAGAGCACGTAGCCGGCCCTCGGCGTTCCGGGTCCGAGGAGTTCGGCAAGGCGTTCGTCGGCCCAGACCAGATCGGTCGCGTAGGTGCGGTAGCGCCACTCGGCCAGTTCTCCCGGAGAAGCCGCCGTCCGGCGCTGGGCCAGGTGGAAGACCGCAACGCCGCAGGCGTACAGGTACAGGCGCGCCCCGGGGCCGTCGGGGTGCCCGACCTCGGTGACCCGGTGCTCCAGCCCGCCGGGTCCCGCCGGGCTCGGCCGCGCCCGGGTGCACAGCGCCCTGAGCGGTTCACCGACGTAAACGGGCAGGACCTTGTGACTGACGACCGTGAACGGTCCCACCGGCACCGGCTGCCCGCCGTCAGCCGGGCTGTCGGCCGAGCCCGTGGCCAGCGCGGCGTGGAAGACGGCGGCCACGTCCGGATCGCACATCCGCAGCATCGAGTCCAGCAGCAGGGCGGTCTCCGGCAGCAGTTCGATCGAACGCCCGCGGGCACGCCACTTCGTCACCGTCCGCGGGTTCACGCCCAGCCGCTCGGCGTACGCCCTGATCGGCATCCTCATCGCCTCACCCAGCAGAGCTGCCTCGTGCCCGGTCCACCGTGCCACCGCCACGAGTCTGCCTCCCTGGGATCGGCGTTCACCACAGCCTACGAGCGCCCGGCCCCCAACAGGCCCACACCAGGCCCACAGCCGGACCTCTCCCCAATCCCCGCCGGTCTCCATCATGTTTGACACGGATCACATCTCGGCCGCCTTGACACGGTGACGGGAGAACCAGAGCCCCAGGCTGCGCCACACCATTCCCGGGCTCGTTGTCAAGAGGCCAGCGTGAAATGAGGAGAAGTGGGAAACCGCTCCACCCCCTCCGAACAGGAGAGGCGTTTCATCACTTATGAGATGTATTGCTCCTCGCCGACGGGTGCGTCAAAGGCACTGTCCTGGCGGTGAAGTGGGACGAAGTGAGGGCCCACCGCGGTCCCTCCTTCACCTCCACCGCTGCAAGGCTGGAGAACCCATCAACTCGGCCCCGTACACCGGTCAACCAGCGTGGAAAGGAGGAACCGTGCCCACGACACCCCGCAGGCCCATCCACCCCGCCGCCACCGCGACCCCGGGCAATGCACGGAACCGCTCCTCAGGCCGAAAGCCGACTGGTGAACCCCGCCGCGACCAGGTCGCCGTACGCCTCTCGTACGTCTTCGGGGACGTGCGCCCCTCGGCCACAGTCCGGCGCATCCAGGTCATCCGAACCGGTGCCTGCGTACTCGCCCTCCGAGACCAGGACCACCCGCGTCATAGGCCGGCCAGGCCGGTACCCGCACCGCGCCGGTGCGCCGTCCTTGCGCCGCTCCCCGTTCCCGGGTGCTGTTCCGAGGAAAGGCTGTGATGAAGACCGCCGACCTCTACGTCTGCGAACCGAACCCGGCGGCGGCGATGGCAGTCCTCGACGCCCTGTCCCGCACGGCCGTTACCTGCGGCCGTATGGTCCGGGCTGCGGTGGCCGATGTCGCCGGGCGCGACACCGCGCCGGCGGGCCGACCGGGCGGCTCGGTCACTGCTCCTGCGGGCCGAGGGCGAGGTGGGTCTAACGGCGAAGATCACGATCGTGATGGCGTCCGAATTCGTCCGCGAACTCGCGTTCCAGGCCGCTTCGATGTTCACCTTTCGATCGGTCTCGGAGGTGGCGGCGTGATCAGGCGGAGGGCTCTGTCCCCTCGGCCTGGCGTACTCTCTGCGCCCTGCGGGTCGCACTGCACCCCGCTGTTGGTGGCGTTAATGGTGTCGGGCCGCTCCTCAGCCACGCTCGTCGCGAGAGGTGCTCCAGTAGTCGGGGAGCATCTCCTCGACCCACGCGGGAGTGCGGATCGCGCCGCGGGGGCCCATGACGGGGAACCAGGGGGCGATGTCGTAGACCGGCGTGCCGTCGACGGCATCGAGGTCGGTGACGTGGAGGTCGTGCCCGTCCAGGCGCAGGAGCCGGGGGTGGGAGACCGCCAGCCGGTTGGGACGCCGGTGATTGCGGTGGACAAAAGTTCCGGTCGCGGGCCAGGCGGGGTTGTTGCGCGGGCTGCGGGCGTGGAGGGCGACGTCGTCCGGCGAGCCGAGGTGGAACTGCCACAGCACCTGAAGGTGGCTGAACTCCTCCAGCCCGGTCAGGGTGTCGCGCGGGTAGTCGTGGTGGAGGCGGATGATGGCTTCGACTCCGCCCTGGTAGTCGTCGGCAACCGTAGTGTGGCCGCCGACGACGGTGGCGACGGGCGTGATCGAGTACGCGTCGGGCACGGCTCTCCCTGGGTCCGGCCGCGCTCCGGTGGCGGCGGGCGATGTGGTCGCCAGTCAGCCTACGGGGCGAAGGATCTGCCGTGCGCGGTCGTCGAGGGCGGTGGCGGCGGCTCCGCCTCTGCCGCGCAGGGGGGACAGGGCACGGCGCATCTGGACGACGGTGTCGCGGGCGCGGCCGGACTGGATGCCGGTCATGGTGTCGAGGGCTTGGTTCCAGGTGGTGATGGCGGCGTCGAGGTGGCCGCGCCGGGCTTGGACGGCGCCGAGGTATCCGAGGGTGAGGGCGTGGGTGCGGGCGTGCTGCTGGACGCGGCGGGTGCGGACGCTGCGGCGGAACTCCTTCTCGGCGCCGGTGAGGTCGCCGAGGGTGCGCAGGGTGCAGGCGGTTTCGTGGGCGAGGGAGGCTTCGCCGAAGAAGAACACCCGGCCCGGCTCATCGCGGGTGGTGTCGGCGTGGCCGAGGTCGTTCTCGGCGCGCACGAGGGCGGCGAGGGCGGGCTTCTTGTAGCCGGCCGCGGCGAGGGCTTTGGCGTGGACGACGCCGATCAGGGCTTTCTCGCGGGGGTGAGCGAGGGTGTAGCGGCGGTGGGCGACGGAGGCTTCGGCGAGCTGGAGGCCCTGGGCGGGGTGGCCGAGGTCGATGGCCTGGTGGGCCATGGCGCGCAGGGTGTGGCCGGCGAGGGGGGCGTCGTCGGCTTCGGCGGCGAGGCGGACGGCGAGGGTGAAGTAGCGCTGGGCGAGGGCGTGCTCGCCGCCGTCGAAGCCCATCCATCCGGCGAGGTAGGCGAGCTCGGAGGCGGCGGAGGTCAGTTCCCGGCGCAGCGGTTCGCTGGTGAAGCGGCCGCCGAGGTAGTCGGTGACATCGCTGTGGAGGTAGGCGGCCAGGGCGGCGCGGCCCGCGCGTCCGCCCAGGCGCTGGTCGCGGCGGGAGAAGAAGCCGGCGGTCTCGCGGACGGCGTCGACGTGGGCCGGGGTGATGTCCTCCCGGGACAGTGGGCGGCGGGCCTGTGCCGCCCGGGGGGCGTTGTCCCACCAGGCGGCGGCGGGCAGGGCGGCGGCTGCGGCCGAGTAGGCGGAGGTGGCCAGCAGTTTCCGGCGGGCTGGGTCCATCGCGGTTCCCCCCAGGGACGTGATCGCGGTCAGGGTGTCGGTCTCCCAGGCATCGGCGTCCGGTCCGGGGCCGTCGGCCCCGTCCAGTCCGATGTCGGCGGGTGTGACGACGCGCCCGAGCTTGCGGGACAGCGTCTCGCACACGATAGGCACCGCCCGGCCGGACGGGCGCGTCCCGCTGATCCACATCGCGATGTGCGACCGGGTCACGGCTGCCAGTTCGTCCGCCCCGGCCTCGGCGGCCACCCTCACCACATGGGCAGCGGCCTGGGGTTGCGACCAGCCCGTCTCCTGGATGAGCGCCGCCAGAAGGGTGTTGCGTGTGCGCGCCATCGTGCGCCCCCCGGTCCTGAAATGATCTTTGACGGCTTTGACGGCATCGCCTCCGCCGCCGGGGTACCCCGCGACCCCCGGCCACGGTTTGCTCACCGTAGCGGCGCCACGCGATTCCCGTGACGCCCGTGGCGGAAAATCACCGCCCGTACGGCAACCACGGCTCCGAGTACGGCACTTCGACCCTTCCCTTGAGGAACAGCATGGAAACGACGACGTCCCCCTGGCCCCCGCGCTCCGCCGACGCCACCGGTCTTCTGACCGCGTACACCGGCCTCCTGAGCTGGCCGCTGCTCGCCGACCGTGTGCCGGTGGCGGCCGATGCCGGCACCGTACTGACCAGGCTGCGGAACACGGAGTGGAGCGTCCTGTGCGGGGACCGGTTCGACGCCGTGTCCGTTCCCGCGGTCGCGGGCCGGGAGACGGCGCTGCTCCTGGAGCGGGACGAGGACCTCCAGCGGGCCGGGACCGTCGTGCCGTGCCTGGTCGCCGGGGACCAGCGGTTCTTCTTCGTCCGGCCCGGCACCGCACCCCGGGTCCCTGGGGCGGAGGTGCTGTCGGGGGAGAGCCGGGTGGTCCTTCCGCCGACGTTCGGGCTGCGGTGGGAGACCCCGCCGTGGGCCCGGGCCGGCCGCCGCCCGCTGGACCTGCCGGATGGCCAGGTGCTCACGCGGTGGCTCCGCGTTCCCACGGGCCCGCCCGCACACCAGCACTAGCCCGTCCGGGTGCCCTTGCGGCCGCTCTCACGGATCCGGGCGACCGGTACCCCGGGCACCTGTCAAGCGGCCGCCGTCGGCCCATCCCGCTCCACCGCCGACCCCACGGCCGAAGTTCCCCTTCCGTTCTTCCCCTCTGGAGGTTGGTCGTGACCAGCTGTGCGCCGCCCGCTGTCGTCTACGCCTGCGGTCCCTCCGCGATAGGAGCGCTGGCGGGTCTGGCCGCGGCCGCCGAGGACCGCGGCTACGCGGTGCGCGGGGCGGTCAGCGACTCGGTCGCACCCTACGGGCAGCTGGCCTCCCGACCCGGGTGGGCGCGGGTGGGCGGGATCGCGGGCGGGGCCGCGCCGGTGCTGGTGGTCGCCTCCCGCCGCGATCTGGGTCCCTGCCCGCCCGTGGTACGGGTGGTCGAGCTGACACCCGCCCCGGACACCAGGCGCTGCACCATGGCGGAGGCGGGCGCCGGCGCGGAGGTGGTGTGGTGTTCCGTGTTCCCGGGGGAACTGTCGCAACTCGGCTCCGCACGCCGGCTGGTGCGGGCGTTCCTGCGACCACGGACCGTCGCTGGCTGTGCGTGGGATGCCGATGAGGTGGGGCTCGCGGTGCACGAGCTGGTCGCCAACGCCACCCGCCACGGTTCGGTGTCGGGAACCGGTGATCCGGTGGTCCTGACCCTGCGGTGGGCGCGGTGGTTCCTGGAGGCCGCGGTGGAGGACCGCTCACCGGTGCTGCCGTGTGCGCGCCCGGCCCAGGCCGGGGCCTGCTCCGGGCGGGGCCTGGGCATCGTGGACAGCGTCGCCCACTCCTGGGGCTCCCGCACCAACCACACCGGCCCGGGCAAAACCGTGTGGATGCGCGTCGAACACGACCGGGCACCCCGCCCCCGGTTCTTCACCAGCGCGGCCTGACGTTCCAGTGATCCCTGCTTCGGAGTCCCCATGCCCTTCCCCCTGCCTCCCCCGCTCGCCGGCACCGGTGCTGTGCCGCCGCCCCGGAACCGTGACCTGACCGCCCTGCTCACCGCCTACGAGCAGGTAATGGGCTGGACCGTGGCCGTGGAGGGACTCCGGGTCCCGGGCACCGACGCGGCCGATACGCTGCGGCGGCGGCCCGACTCGATGGTCTCCGTGGTCTGCATCGGCTTCGAGGCCCTGCAGTTGCCGGCACGCCCCGGCGGGCCCCCGGTGCCGGTCCTGGAACTCGACGACCGGTTGTACTGCGGCGACCTGGTCGTGCCCTCGTTCGTCACCGGCAGCGGGGCCCGCACCCTCCTGGTCCGCCCGGATACGGCCGAAGAGGTGTCCCGGGTGAGGGGGTGGCCGATGATCGGGGTGGGCGGCGAGCTCGTCGTGCCGCCCTCCCCGGGGATGCGGTGGGAGATCCCCCCGTGGGACCCGGCCCGCCGGGCACCGCTCGCGTTCCCGGACGCCGCCCTCGTGGCCCGGGACAGCCCGCCCCCGCCCTAGAGCGCGCCGTTCCCGGCCCGCCCGGGAGGCCCGCGGGCGCGTCCGGTCCTCACACGGGCCGGCACCCCAACGCCCCGCCCCGCCAGTCCTGTCCGTCTCTTTGTGCACTGTGCTGTGTCTGGAGTGATTCTTGTGGTGCATGTGATCTCTGCTGCCGTCCTGGCCGCCAGTGGGCCGCCCCCGCTCCCGCCCGGCGGTGTCCTGCGGGCGGGCGGCGCCGGGGCCGGGTCCCGAACGGGCCGTGCGTGCGGGCCCGACGGTTTCGACCTCGCCGAGGATCTGGCCCGGCGGATGACGGGCTTCCTCCTGGAGGACGACGAGGGCCCGATGCCCATCGGCGCCGACCAGGCCCCCGGGCTCATGAAGGCACTGGCCGGGATCGCGGAGCTGTTACTGCGCCACCCCCTGCTCCTGCTCCGTGTGCGCGGGGCGGGAGGCGAGGACGCGGCCGCTCTGGCCGAGCAGACCCGCGAGAAGGCCCGGCGGCAGGTGGCCCCCGGGGACATGGCGGCCGTGGTGGCACTGGTCCAGCTCGCGGAAGCCGTGCAGGAGCTCCTCACCCACATCCGTCCCGCACCCCGGGCGACCGGGCACCTGCTCCTGCTCCCCGGGGGTGCGCGATGACCGGCCCCGCCTGCCCGCACACGCCGCCGTGCCCGGAGCCGGACGCGAAGAACGGCGCGAACGCCCACACCGTCACCTGTAACACGGTCCAGGGCTGGGTTCTTTTGTGCAACGGGGTGCTCCTCTTCGACGACACCGGGGCCCTCCTGCCCGACGGCCAGATCATCGCCCCGCACCGGCCCACCGGCACGCGGCAGGTGGCCGCATGACCGGCACACCGCCCCACACCGCCCCGGTACCGCCCCGCGTACGGGACCGCGCCGCAGGGCCCCGCCGGCCGCTCACCGCCGCTTACTTCTCCCGGAGGCCCCTGTGAGCACCGCTCCTTCGTCCTGGCCTCCCGGCCCGGGTGACGCGTCGGCGCTGGAGGCCGCGTACCGCGAGGTCCTGGGCTGGCCGGTGACCCACCGGCCCGCGAGGGTCCGGTTCGAGGAGGCACTGGAGCCTGGTGATGCGGGTGATGTCCACCTGGGCGTCTTCTGCGACGTGTTCGACGCGGTCGTGGTGCCGTCCGTGGTGGCCGGTCTCCTCACCCGGACCGCACCGGACGGTACGCCCGCCCCGGCCATGGCCCTGGACGCCGAGTGGACGGCGCTCCTGGTCCGGCCGGGCACGGGACACCGCATGGTCCAGTGCGGGGGAGCGGTATTGACGGGCGCGGACCAGTGGCTGGCGCTCCCGCCCGCGGGCGGCCGACGGTGGCTGGTCCCGCCCTGGCACCCGGACCGTCCCGAACCGCTCCCCCTCTACGACCCGAGCCCCAGCACCCGCAGCGCCCCCGGGACCCGGCCTCCTGCGGGCGCGCCGCTGCCCCGGGCTGCCGGCGGCTACCGGGGCCGGCCGCCGTAGCGAAGCTACGGGCCGTACCGGCACGGGCCCGGCCCCTTCTGCGGGGTCCGGCCATCCGCAGCCGCGCCGGTACGCGCCCCTTCCCGGGGGATCCGCCGTCCGCCGTGTCCCGCGCCTCCTTGAGGGTGGGGGCCGGGCCGGGTGTCCGGCGGAGGAGCGTCCGCTCCCGGTGCCTGCGCGCGGGACCCGCACATCCCGGCGCAGGCACCGGCCCCCACCCCCTTCAGGTTTCCCGCGCCGTGACAACGGCGGCGCGGGCCAACGCCACCATTCGACGCGCCTTTTATGATGATTTGGAGTGGTTCATGTCTGCGGTGTTCGGGGGGTGCCCGGGGCCGTGCGCCGGTGGATGGATCCGCCGATTGCTGTTCCGGTCCGCCCGTACGGTCTCCGGCCCGGTGTGCGGCGGCGAAGCGGCTGGCCGCGGCGTTGCTCCCGCCGTGCGTGCCGTCGTGCCGCGGGGCCCGGTGCCGGTCGCGGCGGTGGAGGACCTGTGGGACGTGCGTCCGGACGACCTCGCCGCGGCGGGTGCCGCGTGCCGGCGTCTGCCGGATCGGCAGCCGCTGAGTCCGGCGCTCGTGACGGATCTGACGAGCCGTGCACGGACCGCGCGGGACTGGCGGGGCGACGTGCAGGAAGAGGACGGTCACGGTTCGCCGTCCCCGCGCGCTCTGCTGACCGCGTCTCATGCGCGGGCGCTGCGGCGGATCGTCGAGGTGCACGGGTGGCCGGGGTTCCGGCTGGTCGGGGTCGAGGGGTCGCTGGCGGCGTTGGAGATCGCGCTGCTGTGCGGGGACGGACCGTTCCTGCGGCGGCTGCTGCGGGGCATCGAGGTCGCGCTCCGGGAGCAGGACGCGGTGCCGGTGTTCGGGGCACTGCTGCACGACCGGGCGTGCGTGCTGGACGGGCAGCACCAGTGGTACGGATCTCAGCAGTGGGCCGGGGCGGAGCCGGGCGTGCTGTGGACGGTGGAGGCGCCCGATCTGCTCGCCGAGCGGCGTGCCGGCGTGGGGTTCGCGTCCCTGGAGGGAGCGGTGTTCCATGACGCGGCCGTGCGGACGGCCGTCGCCTGAGACCGCCGGGCCCTCGCGTCTGTTCTGCCTGTTTCCTCTCTTCGGGCGTTCTGTCCCGTTTTCTTGTTCGTACTCATGGGTCCCGCCCGGTGGCGGGGCTGAGGAAGGATCGTCTCGCTCATGCACCCGCCCGACACGACGCGCCCGCCGACGCTGCTGGACGCGCTGTTGGACAAGTATCAGTGGACGCCGTACCGGGTGTTCAGGGCCCGGTTCAAGGAGGCCGGGCAGAACGCCGCGCGGAAGCTGAGGAACAGCCGGCTGCGGGGTCTGGATCTCACGGAGACCACCTACCGGCGCTGGCGGCAGGGGACACAGGAGCCCACCGGCGACTTCGCCACCGTGCTGGAGTTCCTGTTCGGCATCGAGGTGAAGAAGCTGCTCCAGCCGGCGCCGGTGAACTGGGAGTACACCGCTGTGCGGGATCTGGATCCGCAGACCCTGTCGGCTGCATACCAGGTGGACCGCCGGATGCCGACGTCGTCGCTGTTCCTGACGGCGCCGCCCGGGGGCGGGGGCCTGTGGCATCTGCACGGCGGGGACGCGGGTGTGTTCGACGGGACGCAGGTGGCCGTCGCCGCGTACGAGGCGCGGCCCGGTGCCGGCGGGGCCGTGATCGGGGACGAGGACCTGGACCACGTGCGGATGTTCACCCGGCCCGCGCGGCGGGGACTGGTGCTCGGGTCGCTGAGCGGGCGGGGCCGTGACGTCTTTCACCTGATGGACGGCACGGCGGCACGGGAGGCGACGGCGCTGCCCTTCGTGCGTGATCTGACGGTGCCGGACGCCTACCGGCTCGATGACCTCACCTACGCGCTGGTGTGGGCGGCGCTCTGCTTCGACGACTGGCTCCAGGCCGACGACGTGCTGCTCACCGCCGAGCGGGAGCGGCTGGAGCACGGGGCGGTGGGGCGGACGGGTTTCGCCCGGTCGGCGCTGCCGGGACTGTCGTCGGCGGGCGCCGTGTGGCTCGGGTCGCATGTGTGTGCGGTACACGCCGAGCGTCACCTCGCGGACTCCGGCGGCGGGGTGCCGGTGCTGTGGTCGCAAGTCCGCAGCGGGCCGGAGGCCGCGGCCTGGCTGCTGCTGAGGGACCGGCTGAGGGTGCTGGAGCTGCTGCGGCCGCCCGGCGGGACCGGGCAGGGACAGATGGCGGTGTGTCTGCCGGAGAAGGCGGTGGGGGGCAGCGAGCCGTACGAGCGGATGCTGCTTTTGCTGTTCGCCGCGCTGCTGGAGTCGCGGGGGATCGTCATATCGGTCTCCGACGACCCGGCCTATGAGGTGATGGAGGAGGTGCTGGTGGCGGAGCGCATGGCGGTGGTGGGGAACTGGGTGCCGCGGGGGGACGGGATCTGCGCGGCCGCGACGGCGGAGGACCCGGCGCGGGTGGCCCTGTACGCGGGGGCGGTCGCCCACGCGCGGGCCCACAGCGTCATCGCGGCCGGTGACAGCACCGGCCGGCTGCTGCGGCTGGCCGCCTATCTGGACCTGGACGCCGGAGGGCTTGCCGGGCGGTGCCGCGAACTGACCGCGTCGGGCATCGGGGGCCTGGTGCGCACGCGCAGTCATCTCCTGCACATGGGCGGGCTTGAGGCTTCCCTGTCCCGGCTCGCGGACCTCTCACGATGAGCCGTCGGGGTCCGGTCGCCGGGTGGGCGGTCACCGGTCGGATCGCCGTCGCCCCCGGCCCCGGGCGGCCTACCCGGTCGGGTGACCGCGCAGCGCACGGGCCGTACGGGGCTGCTGAGCTGTCCGGGGGCGACCGGGAATCGACCGGGCCCGGGCGTGGCGGCGACCGGGCCATTGCTGCTGTAGTGCCCCGACCCCCTCGGCACCGTCCGCGCCGTCGCGCCTGGACGGGCCCGTGCTCCTCCTTGTCGTTCCCCTGTCACCTCTTGAGGCATGCAATGTCCCCTTCTTTCTCTCCGCAGGCTCTTGGCGGGCTGGCCGGCGCCGGTGACGGGCAGCGGCATGGCTGAGCCGCGTACCCCGCGGGCACGCCACCGCCGCCGCGCGGACTTGGCCCGCCCTGCGGTCGTTGCTCCCGCCGTGGTGTCGCTGGCCGGGACCATCGGCGCCGCCGGACTGTCGCTCACTGCCCCGCACGTTCTGCCGCCGGCGGCCGCGTGGACGCTGGTGACGGGCTTTGGTGGTGCCGCGCTGCTGGTCTCCTGGCGGCGGGCCGCCCGCATTTCTCCCCCACCGTCCTCTCCATCCCCTGTTCCCGCGCCGCCGCCGGAACACGAGCAGGACGTGGTCGGCCGTCTGCTGGCCCTGGCCGAACAGGGCCGCTGGGACGTGAGCCATCTGGCGGGGCGGATCCAGCGGGGCGAGCAGCCCGCGGTGCCCCGGCCGCGCCCGCTGCCCGCCGGGGACGGGCCGCTCGCACAGCTGGAGCGGCTGCTCGTGCGCGGCCAGGACGAGGCGCTCGCGGTGATCGCGTCGGTGGCCCAGGACCGGCGGACCGCAGCCGCGGTCCCCGGCCAGCAGGTCGACATCCTGGTGCACATCGCCCGCCGCCTGGAGGTCCTGGTGCTGCGCGCGCTGGAACAGCTCGACCTGATCGAGCGGTCGGTCGAGGATCCCGACGAGCTGGCCCAGCTGTTCGCCCTCGACAACCTCGTCACCCTGCTGCGGCGCTCGATCGAGAATCTCGCGGTCCTCGGCGGGGGAAGCCCCCGCCAGATCCGCAACCCGGTCGAGATCCAGGAAGTCCTGCGCACCGCCATGGGAGAGACGGCCCAGTACGCCCGGATGAAGGTCACCTCCTGCCCGCCGGGCACCATTCCCGGATTCGCCATGGTCGAGATCGCGAACATGCTCGCCGAACTCCTGGAGAACGCCTCCGACTACTCCCACCCCAGCACACCGGTGGAGATCCGGGCGCAGCGCGCCGAGGACGGCGGTCTCGCGATCGAGATCGACGACCGGGCCCTGGCGATGGCCGAGGGCCAGCTCGAACGGATGAACGACCTGATGGCGCACCCGGAGAACGCGGACCTCACCGGCCAGCTCCGGGAGGGCCGGACCGGGCTGATCGTCGTCGCGATGATCGCCCGCCGTCACGGCGCCACCGTGCACCTCGCCTCCCGCACCGACGGGCCCGGCCACCGCGCCACAGTGACCCTGCCCCCGCGCCTGGTCACGACGCCGCCCCCGGACGCCGCCCCTCACGAAGCGGAGCGGGTTCCGGTGCCTGCGGCATCCGCTCCCGCACCGGTGCCTCACGCCACAGCCCCAAAGCGGCCCGGCCCGCGTCCGTCCCCGCCCGGCCCGGCCCTCCTGCCCGCCCGTACGCCGGGGCGCCGCGCCCTTCCGGTCCGCACAGCGGCACCGCCGGAACCCGTGGCCCCTGAGCCCGCCCGCGAGCCGGTGTCCGGGCGCGGACTCGCCGATTCCGTCGCTGCGGCCGAGGTGCTGCGGGGCGCTGCTCTGTCCGTTCCACCGACCCAAGGAGAATCGCGATGACCGACACCGGCGCCGGCAATCTGGCCTGGCTGCTCGAAGGGTTCGCCACCAGCGCCCCCGGCACCATGGGCGCCCTGGTCACCAGCAACGACGGGCTCCCCCTGCACCTGCACGGATTCACCCAGGAGGGCGCCGAGCGAGTCAGCGCCATCGTCAGCGGTCTCGCCTCCCTGGGCCGCGGTCTGGACCGGATCCCCGGCCTGGACCTGCCCTCCGGTGGCTCCCTCGAACAGGTGGTCATCTACCACGGGAACGGCCGTCTCCTGGTCGGCCGTGCGGGCGACCAGGCGATCCTGGCCGTTCTGACCCGCCCCGACGCGGAGATGTCCGTCATCGCGTACCAGATGGAACAGCTCGCCGCCCGGCTTCCCCAGCACCTGGGCACCAGCGTCCGCCGGCCCAAGGCCGGATGAAAGGCCGCCCGGACAGCCGGCCCTGGGTCGAACAGGACGCCGTGACCCCACGGCTCTACACCCTGACCCAGGGCCGCACCAGCGCCCCGGCGGGGCTCGGCCGCGACAGCCTCGTCATCGCCAACCCCGGCCTCCGGCCGGCCCACGGACTGCAGAGCGAGCACACCCGCCTGCTCGGCCTGTGCCAGAAGGACCCGATGCCGGTCGCCGAGCTGTCCGGACGCCTCCACCTCCCGGTCCAGACGGTGAAGATCCTCATCGGTGACCTCCTCGACGTCCGGCTCCTCGTCCAGCTGTCCGACCGGCCGACCCCCGCGTCCGCCCCCGACGTCGACCTCATGGAGCGCGTCCTTGCCGGCCTCGAACGCTACTGACCCGGCCTGTGCCTACGGCATCTACGACATGGTCCCCGTCCGGCTGGTGATCGCCGGACCGTTCGGTGTCGGGAAGACCACCTTCGTCCGCGCGGTCAGCGAGTTCGAACCCCTGCGCACCGAGGAGTACCTGACCGCCGCCGGCGAAGGAATCGACCATCTGCGCGGCCCCGAACCCAAGACCACCACCACCGTCGTGATGGACTTCGGACGCATCACCCTCGCCGACCAGGGCCTGATCCTGCTCCTGTACGGGACCCCGGGCCAGGAGAGGTTCCGGTTCGTGTGGGACGACCTCGCCAAGGGCGCGCTCGGCGCCGTGGTCCTGATCGACACCCGGGACCTCGCGGCCAGTTTCGACGCGGTCGCCTTCTTCGAGGAGCGGCGCCTGCCGTTCGTCGTGGCGGTCAACGAATTCCAGGACGCCGACCGCTACACCCCCGGCGAGATCCACCACGCCCTCCAGCTGGCCACCGACGTGCCCGTCCTCCTGTGCGACGCCCGCCACCGCACCTCCGCCCACCAGGTGCTGCTCACCCTCGTCCGCCACACCCTCGCCCGCGCCCGCGCCCTGTAACCACCCTCCGGGAGACCCTGTTGCTGTTCGACCCGCGCACCAGCCTGAACCAGATCCGCGTCATGCTCGCCGCCACCCCCGCTCGCATGGCCCGGCTACGGGCCCTCGGCCTCACCGAACCGGCCCCGGCCGCCCGGACGGCGTTCGACGCGTTCGCCGCCGACGTCGCCAGGCGCACCGGCATGCTCGTGTCGATGCTCAACCTGATCGGCGACGAGCAGCACTTCGTCGGCCTTCACGCGCCCACCCACACACCCGACGGCCGCCCCTTCCCGGCGGTGGGCCGCACCATGTCCCTCGACCATGGTTACTGCTCCCTGGTCGTGGACCGCGGCAAGGCGCTCACTCTGCCGGACGTCTGCGTCAATCCGCGCCTGGCGTTCAACGAGGCCGCGAACCGCATCGGTGTCCGCTCCTACGTCGGCGCCCCGGTGACCGAACCGGGCACGGGAGTGATCCTGGGCACGGTGTGCGCGATCGACATCGTGGCCCGGCCCATCGAGGACGGCCGGCCCCTGTGGCTCCTCATGAAAGAGATCGCCGGGCAGGCCCAGGAACTCGTCATGGACCACACCCGTCCGGCGGACCCCGCCCGGCTCCCCCCGCGCCCCGGTCACGAGCCGGGCCAGGGCGAGCCCGGCGACGGCTCAGGCCGGCACGGCGGTCTCCTCCTGCTCCCTCCGCACCACGCCCCGGACGGCCGGTGAAAGCTGCCGCGACCACGGCTCGCCCGCCAGCCCCATCGACATCTGGGCGAGCCGCAGGCGCTGCACGTCGGACGTTCCGGCCGGGGCGAACAAGTGCAGCACATCACGCAGATGCCGCCCGGCCGGCCGTGAGGTGAGCAGGCCCGCCGCCGCCTGGATCTCCAGCGCCTCGCGGGCCGAGTCGACCGCCGAGTCGACGCCGATGAGCTTGGCGTTCATCAGCTCCGCGTCGCAGTCCAGCCCACGGTCCAGCAGGTGCACCGCGTGGTAGGCGGCCAGGCGGGCGGTCATCAGCCGGGAGGTGATCCGCCCGATCCGGTCACGGACCACCGGCTGCTCGTGCAGCGGCCGGCCGTAGCGTTCACGCTCCGCGCAGAAGCGCACGGTGTCCTCCAGGATCGCCTGGTGCACCCCCAGCGCCACCGCGGTCAGGTTCGCCCTCCCGTAGAGGATGCTGCTGGAGTAGGCCACCTTCAGCCCCTCGCCCTCCCGGCCGATCCGGTTCTCCACCGGTATGCGGCACCCGGTGAAGACGAGCTCGCCGAAGCTGAACCCGTGCAGTCCCAGCGCGGGTTCCTGCTCGGCCACGGCGAACCCGCCTTGGCCGTTCTCCACCAGGAACGCGGTCAGACCGCGCGGGCCCGGTCCGGTCCGGGCCACCACCCCGTGGACATCGCCGACATGCGAGTTGCCCACGTACACCTTCCGGCCGGTCAGCACGTAACTGTCCCCGTCCCGGACCGCGGTGGCCAGCATCCCGGCGACGTGGCCCCCTGACTCATGCTCGGTCACCGCGATCGTCGGCAGCACCTCACCGGCCGCGACCCGGGGCAGCCACCGGCGCTTCTGCTCCCCGGTACCGAAGTGGAGCAGCTTGGCGACCCCCAGCTGCGACGCCTGGACCATGGCCCCCATCGCCCCGCTCGCCCGCGCCAGCTCCTCGACGATGACAGTCTTCGCCACATGTCCCGCGCCCATCCCCCCGTACTCCCTCGGGATCGTCGCCCCCAGCCAGCCCTGCTGGGCGATCCGCCGCGACAGGCCGTGGTGCACCCGGCGCTCCGCCTCCATCTCCGCAACCCGGGGCCGTACCTCCCTCTCGGCGAAGTCCCTCACCCGCTCTCTCAGGATCCGGTGCTGCTTGGTGAGAAAGTAGGCGTCCATCCATCACTCCCCAACTCATGTCGTGGCCGCCCCCGCCCGCCGCATACCAGAGGACGTTCACGGCGAGGCGGGCGCGGGGGCTCGTTCCCGGGCGAGCACACCGTGCCCCGCAGCCACCCGTCGCCGCACCCTTGGCCCGCGGTCGGATCCCCGTCGTCCACCGCGCCCCCGGCAGCCGCCCGCCCGCGCGCGCCCCGCGACCGGCACCGGCAGATGCCCGGGCGACCGGGAAACGACCGGGCATGGCGGTGGCGGCGACCGGTACCCCGGGGGCACAGTGTGCCTCCGGCCCGGCGGCGACCCCGTCCACCCCCGTACGGGACCGCACTTCCCGGGGAAGTGCGCGCCGCCGGGCCCCCACCGGGCGCCCCGCGCCCACCACCCCTTGATCTTTTCCTCACCGGCTCCTGGAGCCCTCCGTGTCCTTTCCCGCACTCTGCCCCCCGACCGTCCATGAGCTCCCACCCCGGCCCCGCCTCGATCCTGCGGCCCCGCGCCTGCCGCGGCAGGCCGCCGCCTCAGTGCCCGCCCCGGAGATCGCCCGGGAACTCCGCGTCTCACCGGTCACGGTCGCCAGCCGGATCAGCGCGCCGCGCCACGGTGACGACGTCACCGCGCGCGGCCGCGCCCAGCTCGCCGCAGCCGCGCTGCTGACCGACAGCGCCCACTGCCGCCTGACCCATGGCCGGTTCCCCGCCCTGTCCCTGTCCGCTTTCGCCGCCGGGCATCCGGCCGCCGGCCGCGGGAGACAGCCGTGACCACCACCCCACCGGCCCTGGTCTCCCTACCGGACCTGTTCCCGGACTCCGGCCCCCGGCTTCTCGGCGCCGCCTGGGACAGCACCACCCCGGCCCAGGTCCGCACCGGACAGCACACGGACGCCGTCCATCTGCCCGCCGCGCTCGCCGACCCGCTGCTCACCGAACTCGTTCGCCTCAACGCACGGGCGGGTGCGATCTGGGCCGAGGGCACCGACCTCTACATTCTGGTCCCCACCCCGGGATCACACGACTGGCCGGAGCCCGGCCGCCGCGTCAGCGGCCCCTGGCTCACCCTCCCCGCGCACCCCGACCACCCCCAGACCGGACACCTGCGGTGGATCCACCATCCCGACGCCGGCCCCGCCCTGACCGACCCGGCCGCGCTCCGGGCAGCCCTTTGTGCCCTCGCAGAGACCGTTCCCCAGAAGGACCCGATGACCACACCCACGACACCGGCGCCCCCTGCCCCTGCCGGTTCCGGTGCCGCCCGGGGTGTGGCGGTCGCGGTGATCAGCGACGGCCACCGGGCCCTGGTCGTCCGCCGCCGGCACCCGGAGAAGGGCCTGACCTGGCAGTTCCCCGCCGGGCGGATCGAAGCCGGTGAGAGTCCCGAAGAAGCCGCCGTCCGCGAGGCGCTGGAGGAGACCGGCGTCACCGCAGCCGCGGGCATCCCTCTGGGCGAGCGGATCCACCCCGACACCGGGATCCACCTGTCCTACATCGCCTGCACGCCCGCCCCGGGCAGCGGCCCGGCCCGTATCGCCTCCCCCGAGGAGATCACCGCGCTGGCCTGGGTCGACCACGCCGACCTCTCCGGCCTGTTCGACAGCGCCATCCACGAAAGCGTCCTGCGCCACCTCGGCCTCACCACCACCGCGGACAGCCCGTGAACGCCTCCCTCCTCACCCGCCCGGCATACGGCCCGGCGCAAAGCCACCGGATCGCGGTGGCCGAGCTGTCCCGGCGGCGGGCCGAGCTGAACCGGGCGACCACCACCCACGTGCTGCGGATCGAGCTGTACGTCCTGACCCGGCCCGGCCGCGATCCCGCCCCCCACTTCGCCGAACTCGACCACCTCGCCGCCCTCTCCTCGTGGGAGATCACCGGACGGCACACGGACGACAGCGGCGACAGCGACCCCGCCTTCCGGCCCGGCTGGGCGCGCGCCGTCCAAGCGTGCGGGCCCGGCCGCGCCCACGGCATCGCCGCCGTCAGCCAGGTGACCATCAGCCCCCACCCCGACTGGTACGGCCGGGCCCTGGAGCAGCTGCACGCGGCGGGCGCCGGGCTGTACCTCCTGCGACCCGAAACCCATCTGTGACCGCCCGCCCGCGCCGCGCCCCCGGCCCCCGGGGAACGCCGCCTCTCCCTCCGAGCCCTCTGTGGAATCCGCGCATGCACCAGATCTCCGGCAGCGACCCCGCCGCCACGCCCGATGACGCCCCGCGGCCGGCGTCGCAGAGCCCGGCCGCCACCTCCGCCCGCCTCTACGAGAGCGACCGGGACGTCGCCCTCCAGATGACCGGACTCGGTCTCGACCCGGCTCTGATCGCCCGCGCGAACCGTCGGTTCGTCGAACGGACGGTCCGCCGCCTGGCCGGGCAGGGCATCACCCAGTTCCTCGACATCGGGTGCGGACTGCCCCCGGAGAACGGGCTGAACACCCAGCGGATCGCCGAGTCCGTCCACCCCGGCACCGCGCGGACCCTGTACGTGGACAACGACCCGATGGTCCTGGCACAGGCCGACGCCCTGATGCGCGGTGAGCGCGAGGACGCGACCGCGGCCGTCCTGGGCGACGTGGCCGAGCCCGGCGCGGTCCTGGACCTGATCCCCTCCCACCTCGACCCCGCCCGCCCCGTCGGACTGCTGCTCGCCGCCGTCCTGCACTACGTCGTGGACGACCAGACCGCGCGAAGCAGCGTCCAACGGCTCACCCACGGCCTGGCCGACGGGAGCGCCGTGGTCATCAGCCACATGACCGACACGTACGCCCCCGGGGCGATGCGGCGGGCCGAGGCGGTGCTCCGCAGGGCCGGAGTCGGGGCCCGGATCCGCCCGGAGAACATGATCCGGGAGTTCTTCGACGCTCTGGAGCTCGCCGATCCCGGGCTGGTGCCCGTCAACCGGTGGTGCCCGGACGACGACGTCGAGGCGGCGTACCCCGTCTCCGACATCCACGTCCTGGGCGGCCTCGGACGGAAGATCCGGTGAACGCCCGCAGCCGCCATGAGGACGGCCTGCACACCACCAGCCTCACCCGCGGGGAGATCACCGTGCTCGGCCATCTCGCCGAAGGCCGCACCCAGCGGGAGGCCGCCGCGGCGCTGAGCGTGGCCGTGAGCACCGTCGCCGGCTACCTGACCAGCGCCGCGAACAAGCTCCTGACCTCCCGGGCGGCGGCCACCTTGCACGCCGCCATCATCGCGGGCCACCTCCCCGCACCCGAATACACTGGCCCGCCGGTGGAGTTCACCAACGAGGAGCGGCACCTGTGGCAGACGTTCGCCACCGCTCCCACCAAGACCGCTGCCGCCACGGCCCTGGGCCTGTCGCCAACGGTGGTCTCCTCACGGCTCGACGCTCTGATGAGCCGTGCCGGGGCGCGGAACCCCGCGCACTTCATCGCCCTCGGCCACACACACCGGGTTCTTTCCGAAGCCGGACCCGCGTCGTGACCGCGCCGACGCCCCGCGACCGTACCGGCCGGGGCACGGACGCCGCTGTGCGGTCCCGGGTCCGGCCGGAGCAGCAGGCCGGCGCACAGACCGTGACCGCGGTTCCGGCGGATGGCCTTCGGCCCCGCGCTGGGGCTGGGGCGCCGGAACGGGCGGTGCGGGGGTGACCGTGCTGGACAGCATCACGATCACCAGCGAAACGCGCTGCGGGAGCACCGTGGTCACCGTCGCGGGGGAGATCGACGTCTACACCGCCCCGGCCCTTCGTGACCGGCTCGCCGAGGCGGCCGCCCGTACGGAGCGGGACGTGGTCTGCGACCTCAGCGCCGTGACCTACGTCGACTCCACCGCGATCGGCGTCCTCGTCGGCGCGTTCAAGAAGGTCCGCACCCGGCCCGGGCAGCGGGAGATGCGCATGGTCGCCCCCACGGATCCCGTGCGCACGGTGCTGCGACTCACCGGCCTCGACCGTGTCTTCGCCCTGCATGCGACCGCCGACGACGCCCTCGCCGCCGTCCCGCCCGACCCTCCGCCCGCGAAGGACCCTTCCCCGTGAACCACCCCGCACCCGCCCCCAACCGTGGGCAGCGACGCCCCGCCCCCACCCGGCCCCCTTTCTTTTCACGTCCTGAAGGCACCCTCATGCCCCCGACCACCGACACCCTGCCCGTCTTCCCACGCGGCCTCCTCCGGCCCGCGGAGCGGGAGGCGTTCGCCGCCACCGTGCTGGCCGCCTACCGGACCCGGTCGATCCGCGCCATCGCCGGCCGGACCGGACGCTCCTACGGCTCCGTCCACGCCGTCCTCGCCGACGCCGGCGTCCTGCGCCCCCGAGGACATCCCGGACGCCCCTCGGCAACCACACCCGCCCCGTCCCAGCGCCTCGCCGGCTCATCCCGGGACCGGCGCAGACGCACCCGCTCCTGAAACCAGAGGCAGAACACGGACCGGCACCGTGCACACCCCGCGCACACCGCCGCAGCTCTCCGCCCGACCGGACCGACACCCGCCCGCCGCACCCCTCCTGCCCTGCCCCCGGGCTGCCCGGCCCTCCGTCCCGAACCGCTCCCGCACGAGGACACCGTGACCCCCTCCTCCAGCGCCAACCTGCTCGATGTGCGGGCCCTGGCCGACCCCTACCCCCTCTACGAGGCGTTGCGCGCCACCGGCCCCGTCATCTACCTGGAGCACCACGAGGTGTGGGCGGTGACCGGACACCGCGCCATCCACACCGCCCACCGTCTGGGCACCCTGACCCGGCAGGCCGTCACCGGCCCCGGCCACGACCCCCGACCACACCGGGACCGGCACCGCACACCCCACCCGGAGACCGGCACGACCACCGGGCCGGGTATCGGGCCGGGGGCCGGCGGGCGTGCCCGGCAGGTGCTGGAGGAGAACACCCACGCCGGTGTCCTCGACGCCGCAGCATGCGCGCGGCAGTTCGCCGCGGGCACGGTCATGGCCCTCGCCGGCCTCCCCGCAGGCGCCGCACCGCGGCTGCCCCCGGGCCGCCCCGCAGCCGCGGCCCTGACGTCCGCCCTGCACACCACCCCTGCGCCCACCAGCGGTTCACCCCTCACGGGAACAGATCCCGGCGCACCAGGTAGGCCCACGGGAGCGGACCAGGGCCCGCCCCCTGATGTGCTCTGCGCCCTGGAGCATCTCGACACCACGATCGCGGGGCTCACCGAGACCATCTGGCAGCTCGCCCACCACCCCATCCAGTGGGCGGCGCTGCGGGCCGCGCCCGCCCGCCTGGCCCGGGCCGCCCTCGCCGAGGCACTGCGCCGCGAACCACCCCTCACCCATGAGGCGTTCACCACCACCATGCCCACCCGGCTGCCGGGGGTGCGGATCCCGGCCGGACAGGTGGTGTGGCTGCTGTACGGGGCGGCGGGACGCGACCGCAACGTCTGGGGACCGGACGCAGACGCCTTCAACATCCACCGCCCCCACCCCCACGATCCGCTCGCACTGCGGCCGCCCGGCCTCTGCCCCGGAACTGAACTGGCCTTGGAGCAGGCTGTATCCCTGCTCGGGGCGCTCGCCGGCCAGGCCCGCGCGCTCGCCCCCGCCGGTGATCCGGTCCGCATCCCCGGACCATTGCGCACCTACGCGTTCGCCCCGGTCACCACCCGCCCGACCTTCGACCCGGACCCCGGGCCGGGCCGGGGGCCGGAGGCGGGAGCGGGCCCGTGAGAAACCCGTCCCGTACCTGGGCGCTGACAGGTCTCGCGGCGGCGTTCGGCGTCCTGCTCGTCCTGTATGCGCTCCCCGGCACCGCGCTTCCCGGCACCGACACCGGAACCGGGCCCGGTCGGGGCGGGTGTGTGTGCTGGCCGGCCGTCCGGGACATCCTGCTGGCCGCGTTCACCGCTGTTGTCCCGCATCTCACCGGCACCGGACCGCCCTGACCCCCGGGCCCGCGACCGGGCCGTCCCGAACCCCCTGATCCCACCTTGTGCTCCCCTCCATCCCTGGCCTGCGTGCCAGCCGACCGATTCAGGAGTTCCTTATGTCTGCCACCACCTCATCCGCTACTTCTCCTTCCTCTTCCTCGCCCGTCAGCGATGTTGTGCTGCCGGATGTCCCCGAACTCGCCCCGGCCGTACTGGAGCTGCTGCGAGTGACGGCCGCCGGGGCCACGCACGAGGAGGTCAAGGACCATCTCGACGTCACGCCCCACGAGCTGGGCCCCCTCATCCGGCAGCTGGGGAACGCATTCGCCGTCCAGAGCCACGTCCACGCGTCCGGTGTCGGAGTGCTGCACGGTCTGGTCACCGCCGAACATGTACCGATGCCCGGCACCGTGCCGCAGGTCCACCCCGAGGACGAGCCGGTCCTGCTCGCGGCCCTGCGCGGCGCAACCGCCGCGGACATCTCCGACGTCACCGGTCTTCCTACCGGCCAGGTGGAAGCGGCACTGACCCGGCTCCAGGAAGCGTGCGGTGGGCGCAACCGGGCCCATCTCACCGCCGTCGCCGTCCTGACCGACCTGGTCACCTGCGACGCGGCCGACCCCCGCTTCCCAGCGGGTCTGCGCCTGTCCCAGCTCGCGCCCCTGCGCACCCCCGCAAACGCCGCCACCGACGTGCCGGCCTGACCGGCCGTTCCCGGAGAGCACCCCGTCCCACGATGACATCCCGTGCCCCGCGGCCGCGCCCTCGCCGGCGCGGCCGCCGGTGGCGACCGCGTCACCGCCCGGGTGGTCGCCGTCCCGTGACCCGCCCGCTGCTTCGTCCGCCTGCAGACACAGGCGCCGGTGGTGGGTCGTGGTCGGCCCACGCCGGGGGCCCACGCGACCCTGTGCCCCTGTTTTTCCCGTCTGCCCGCTCCAGTACCCCAAGGACCCGGCCCGATGAACTTCACCGAACCGCCTGAGGAACGGCGTTTCCGGAGCGGACCGCTGTCCGCCGCCGAGGCGGAGGTGTTCGCCGCCGCCGTCATCACCGCCTACACCGAGGACGGTAAGAGCATCCGGGTCATCGCCAGGGACACCGGCCGCTCGTACGGTGCTGTCCAGAGGGTTCTGGCCGGCGCCCGCTCCGTGCGTGCCCCACGCCGCCCTCCGTCCGCCGACGAAGCGGCAGCGTTCGCCGCTACCGTGATCACCGCCTACACCGAGGACGGTAAGAGCATCCGGGTCATCGCCAAAGACACCGGCCACACCTATCGCGACGTGCATGACGTCCTGGACCGTGCGGGCGTCGTGCGCCGGCAGCTCCTTTCCCCGGCCGAGGCCAAGGTCTTCACCACCACGGTGATCACGAACTATGCCGAGCACGGCTGGAGCATCCATGCCATCGCGAAGGACACCGGCCGCTCCTCCCGCACCGTCCACCGGGTTCTGTCCGATGCGGGAGTACTGCGCCGCCGGCGGCGCCGGCGCCTGTCCGGCGACGAGGCGAAGGTGTTCGCCGCCACCGTGATCACCGCCTACAGCAAAGGCCGCAAGAGCATGCGGGCCATCGCGAGGGACACCGGCCGCACCTACAACGAGGTCCGCCTCGTCCTGGTGGACGCGAACCTCGTGCGCCGGCTGCGGCCTTTCGCCGACGAGGCGAAGGTGTTCGCCGCCAAAGTGATCACCGCCTACACCCAGGACGGCGCCACCATCCGGGTCACCGCCGCGCGTACGGGCCGCCCCCTCAGCGCCGTCCACCGCGTCCTGGTCCGCGCCGGGATCCCGCGCCGTCCCCGCCAGGGGACGCGCAAACCCGGGTGACCTGCCCCCGTCACAGCAGGTGACGCCGGCACCACCCCCTGGCATCCCGACTCCCGTGAGAGACCCCGTGACCATCCCGCTCACCGCCGGCACCTGGCCCGTGCCGGCCGACCGCGCCACCGCCGTCCGCACACTCCTTCAGGCCATGGACGCCTGGCACTGGGACCCCCTGCAACTCCCCGGCCCCGCCGAAGAGGAGGAGGCGGGGCCGCTGACCGTCACCCTGAGCAGGGCCACCCGACCACGGCCAGGACAGCACGGACCAGCGGCGTTCTCGCCCGGACCTCCCGCCCGCCCTCACCCTGTCCCCGAACTCACCCCGGTCCGCGTACGACGTCTGCACCCGGGCCGGCCCGCCGGAGCGCGCCGGGGACCTTGGTCCCGCGCTGGGGGAGTTCCTCACCCAGGTCCTCACCAGCACCAGCACCAGCCTCGGGCCGGGCGGGGCGGGGTGCGGGTCAGCGTGCATCGTACCGGCGCCGGGTTGTCCCGTCTTCCTGCGTGTCGACCGGACCTCTATCCACATCTGTCGCACGTCACCGTCGGGGACCAGGGACGTTTCGAGAGAGGAAAGTACGTGGACGACTTCTTCGCACGGGTCGAGAGCCGCACGCACGCCTGGCCGGCCGGGCGCAGGGACCTGCACTGGCTGGTCATCCCCGACACGGACTTCGCCCGCCGGCACCTGTACGAGCCGTACCGTGATCTCGCCCACCATCCCGGCCTCCACCCTGTGCGGCCGGAGTGGATGCACATCACCGTCCTGCACGCCGGCCCCGAGGACAGCGCGACCCCCGCCGAGATCGCCCGGCTCATCGCCGAAGTCACTGACCGCACGGCGGACATCGGCGCGTTCGACCTGGTGCTGTCCCGCCCAGCCATCGGCACCGTCGCCATCGAGAGCACCGGGCACCCCGGCGCGCCGCACCAGCGGCTGTGGAGGATCGCCTCGGAGGCGCAGCGTGCGGTGGTGGGCGGGAGGTGGCCGCTGATTCCGGAGGTGTCGTATCCGCATCTGTCCCACGCCTATGCCGGGGAACGCGCGCATCTCGCCGACCGCACTGTCCTGAAGGCGCTGCTGGCGGATCTGCCGGGCGACCCGGTCACGATACCCGTCACGGCACTTACCCTTGTGGCCGAGTGGCACACCCGCAGGGAGATCCTGTGGGACGTCATAGCCGAGGTGCCCCTCACGGGGCCATCGCGTCACCCGGGGGCAGGGGCGCGGCTCGATGGTGTTGCGGGCCGCCCGCCGCTTTGGCCTGTTGGTGTGCCAGCTGCCCGGCCCGGAGGCGGGACGTGAGGGCGCCGACGCTCCGGGGCCACGGGCTGACGCAGTCCCTCCGCGGTAGCGGAGGGCCGTCCCCGGGGGCGGTCGCTTGTCCGAGGACTTGGCGTCCACGGTCCGTGCGAGGGGCTGGCCGGAGTCCTCACGGCCCCTGCTCTGCTCCTTCCCACGAATGCCCGGCGAACCGCCCTCTTGTCAGTCCTTTCCTGGGAGAACTGTGCACTCCACCCAGCCCGCTCGCCCCGTGTCCGACATCTCTGGCGGGGACGGGGACGATCCCGGCTGCCCGGAGCGGGCGCTGCGGCTGCTGCGGTCCCTGGGCGGGCAGCACGCCGCCCGGTCACCGGTCGTCGCCGCCCGCCATCTCGGGACGGTGCGCGAGCACATCCGGCGCTGGCTGCCCACCGCTCACCGGCGGCGTGCCGAGGCGGCCCGTTCCCTTGCGGATCGTGCCCGCTGGGACGCCCTGATCGCCGCCACGGTTCCGGCCGTCGACCCCGGTGAGCCGCCCCTGACGCATCTGACGGTGGAGCGGTTCGCGCTGCGCGATCTGCTGCGGGCCATCCGTGACTCCCGGCCCCCGTACATCCCTGTCGCGGTTCTCGCCGACCGTGTCCGTGCCGGCGTCGCCGACGGCACTTATCCTCCCGGCCCGCTGCGGCTCGGATATCTCGCCGAACACCTGGGCGTGTCCCTGTCGCAGGCCCGGCTCGTCATCGCCGATCTCCTGACCGAGGGCACCCTCAGACGGGACCGCGGCGGCTGCCTGGTCCCCGGAGCCCGGTTCTGCCCGGGCCCGGCCGTTATGCGGGGAGCCGCCGGCACGGCGGTCGGCCCGGTGGTGTTCCCTCCCCCCGCCGGGGCGGGCATGAGCGCGCTGCCGGCCCCGGGGCGCAGTGACAATCGTGTGGGGGGCGTGGTGCATGGTCCGGTCGTGCAGGCCGGGCACATCGGGAGTGTCCACTTCCATGCGCCGGTTGCGGCCGGGCCGCCGGTTCCCCGGCAGGTGCCTCCGCCACCCGGTACGTTCACCGACCGCACCGCCGACCTGGAGGCCCTGACCGTCTTCGCCCGGCAGACTGGAGTGGCGGGGGTGCGGATCGTCGTCCTTCACGGCGTGCCCGGCGTCGGCGCCAGCACCCTGGCCGCCCGGCTCCTGGAGGAACTGCGGGAGGAGTTCCCGGGCGGGCAGCTCTACGCCGACCTCACCGGCCCCGACGGCCACCCCGCCGGCACGGGCGAGCTGCTCGGGTATCTGCTGCGCTCCCTTCACCCCGGCGAACTGCCCTCCGGTATCCGGGAGCGGGCCGCGTGGTGGCGGTCGGCGACCGCCCGGCAGCCGGTCGCGCTGCTCCTGGACCACGCCCACACCGCCGACCAGGTCCGTACTCTGCTGCCGGGCGGCCCGGGTCACCTGGTCGTGGTCACCAGTCCGCGGCTGCCGGCCGACCTCGCGCGGGACGGAGCCCTGCTCCACCCCGTCACCCCGCTCGCGCCGCCCGACGCCGCAGCGCTGCTGGCCAGGATCGCCGGACTGGGCCGGACCGGCGGCGACCCGGGCGCTGTGCGGGCCATCGTCGGCCTGTCCGCCGGGCTGCCGCTCGCCCTCGGCATCGCCGGGGCCGCCCTCGCCGCCCGGCCCGACCAGTCGGTGACCGAGACGGCGGCCGCGCTGTCCGCCACCGCACACACCGCCCCGTCCGACCGCGACGACCGTTTCGGAGCCGCCGTGAACACGTTCCTCGACCACGCCCACCAGAGCCTTCCCGCGCCGGCCGCCCGCGTCTACCGCACCCTCGGACTGCTGTTCAGCCACGACACCGACACGGAACTGACCGCCGCGGCCTGCGACCTCACCCCGGACGAGGCGCGCCAGCACCTGGACACGCTGGCCCGCGCGGGTCTGCTCCACCACGGCGGAGGGGACCCGCAGCGGGGCGAGGTGTTCGTTCTGCACACGGCCGCCCGCGCGCACGCCCGCCGGGCCGCCGAGGAGAGCGGCACCGCCGGGGAGCGGGAGGAGGCGGTCCGCCGGGCGCTGGACTGGTACCTCAGTGTGCTGACCGCCGCCGAACGCCTCCTCACCCCCACCCACCGCCACCTGCCGCGGACCTACGCCCACCCGCCCCAGGCACCGGTACCGTTCACCGGCACGGACGGGGCCGGAGCCTGGCTGAACGGCCACCGCGACAACTTCCTGCCGGCCGTCCGCGCCGCCCACGGCCTGGGGCTGCACGCGACCTGCTGGCAGCTCGTCCACGCCCTGTGGCCCCATCTCCGGCTCGTCCACGACTACGCCTTGTGGATCGAGGCCCACACGCTCGGACGCGAAGCCGCCCGCGCGGACGGGCACCGGCTCGCCGAACGCGAACTCCTCAACACCCTCGGCATCGGGCTGCGCGGCGACGCCCGGCACGCGGAGGCGATCACCGCGTTCGACGACGTCCTCGCGCTCGCCCGCGAAGACGGCGACCAGCGCGGCGAAGCCCAGGCCCTGCACGACCTCGGCGCCACCCGTCTTGCCGCCGACGACCCCCGCGCGGCCCGCCCGCCGCTTCAGGAGGCACGGGCGCTGCGCGCCGCCCTCGCCGGTAATGCGGCTGCGTCCGGCGACGAGGCCGGGGCGCGGACCTTCCGGCGCGCGGTGGCCCTGAGCGACACCGCCCTCGCGCAAGTGGATCTCGACGCCGGGGCTGCCAGGGAGGCGGTCGGCCGGCTGACCTCCGCCCGGGCGGCGCTCCGGGAGATCGGCGACCGGGTGGACGCCGGGCGGGCCCTGGCGTGGCTGGGGCGCGCGTACGCCGCCGCCGGTGACGACCCGGCCGCCGTCCAGGCCGGCGAGCGGGCGGTCGACGAGTTCACCGCCCTGGGCGTGGTCCGCTGGCACGCCCGCAGCCTGGAACTCCTCGCACTCACCCACCAGGACGCTCACCGCCCCGCACCGGCCCGTGAACTCCTCGAACAGGCCCTGACGCTCTACACCCCGGTCAGCCGCCGGGACGCCCAGCGCATCGCGACCCGCCTCGCCGCCCCCGACCCGCGGCCGTGACCACCCCGGAACCGCGCGCCGGGAGTCCGGAGCCCGCCGTTCCACTGTCATCCGCCCGACCGACCGGAAAGAACACCAGCCCGCCCATGTGGAACCCGAACGGTCACGCCCCCGGGCATGACACCCTGTCTGCCGCACACGCCTACGGTGATGTGGTGCGGCTGCTCGCCGTCGCCGCCACCCCCATGCTGTGGAGCTCCGGCCTCGCCTTAGCCCGCCTTCTCGGCGCCGAACCGTCCTCCCGGTGGACGGCATACGGCAACACCCTGGTCCACACCGGAGCGCCGGTGGGGGCCGGGATCTGGCTCCTCGCCCTGATCGCGACCCGCACCTGCGGCCACCGCGCCCCGGCCCGGCTCGGCCGGCTCGTGCTCGCCGCGGCGGTGGCCGCCGCCGACGTCACGCAGAGCGTGACCTCTGTCAACGGCGGGGCGGTGACCCCGTTGCGGCTCGCGTCGGCGGTCCTGCTCGCCTGGCTGGCCGGTGAACTGCTGACCGCGCGCGGCATCGGCCCGGGCCGTGTCGGTCTCACCCGCCGCCCCGAGGGCGGATCGGCCGGTGACACCTGGCTCGCGTACCTGGCCGCGCTGGCCGTCACCGGGGCCGTGACCGCCTTCCTGCGCACGCACGGCCCCGGACCCGTCCCCCGGCAGGGCCAGGAGGCCGCGCTCGGCTACGACGGCACCACGGATCTGCTGTTCAGCATCCCGTGGGGGGTGGTGGCGGAGGAACTCGTCGTCACCGCCTGCGTGATCACCCTTCTGCGGGCTGCGGGCCGACCGGTATGGGAATGGGCTGTGATCCCGGTCGTCGTCCGCGTCGCCGGCCACCTCTACCTCGGCACTCCCGCCCTCGCCCAGCTCATCCTCGCCACCGTGGCGGTCTGCCTCTTCGCCCGCCACCGCCGCATCGTCCCCCTCCTCGCCGCCCACGCCCTCTACAACACCGCCGCCCTCATCGGCCTGTGGAGCATCGGGGCCGGCCTCCTCATCGGATGCACGATCGCCCTCCGGGAAGCCATCGTGCGCGTCGGCACGAAGGCGCCCGGGAAGTCAGAGAAGTCGGGCCACCACCCGGCACGCTCCACCGCCGTCCCCCGGCCCCGCCTCGACCAGGCCACGGGCACCAGCACCCCGTCCGCGTCGTCCGAGGACGGAACCCGCCCGTGAACACCACTACGCCGCTGTGGGCACACCAGGAGGAAGCGGTCGAGGCGGTGTGCTGCGCGCTGCGGGAGACGGTGCGCACCCTGGTGGTGATGGCGTGCGGGAGCGGCAAGACGCGGGTGGCGTTCGAGGCCGCGGGGGTGCTGGCCCCGTCGGAACCGGTGCTGATCGTGGTGCCGACGCTGGATCTGCTCGCGCAGACGCTGGGGGCGTGGCAGGGCGCGTCCGGGCGGGAGGGGCTGGGCCGGGTGGTGGCGGTGTGTTCGGACCGGGAGGTGATGGACCGGGACACGCGGGCGGATCTGACGGCGCTGGAGGTGACGGTCACCACCGATCCGGCGGAACTGGCCGGTGTCCTGTCCGGGCCGGGGCGTGTGACCGCGGCCGTCACCTACCAGAGCGTTCCCGTGCTGGTGGCCGCGCACCGTGACCACGGCGCCCGGCCGTGGCGCTTCGCGGTGGTCGACGAGGCGCACCGGTCGGCCGGTGTGCAGGGCAGGAAGTGGTCGATGGTGCACGACCAGGTGCTGGTGCCGGTGGAGCGGCGTCTGTATCTGACCGCCACGCCCCGGATCACCACGGGCGAGGGTGGCGAGGACGGTGCCGTCATCAGCATGGACGACGAGAAGATCTTCGGCCGGGTGTCCTACCGGCTGCCGTACGCGCGGGCCCGTGCCTTGGGACTGCTGGCGGGTTACCGGGTGATCGTGGCGGTCGTCACCGACGCCGAGGTGCGGCGCCTGGCCCTGGCCGGGGAGCGGGATCCGGAGGTGTTCAGGGTGGGCCGCACCGCGGTCTCGGCGCCGATGCTGGCCAGGCAGATCGCCGTCCTGCGGGCGATGGACGAGTTCGGTATCCGGCGGCTGCTCACCTACCACCACCGGGTCCGCGACGCCCGATGGTTCGCCAGGACCCTGCCTGCCGTCGCCGCCCTCCTCCACCCCGGGGCCGGGGTGGAGCTGGTGACGGACTGCGTGCACGGGAAGCAGTCCGGGCGGCAGCGGCGGCAGATCCTGGAGCTGCTGCGCCCGGACGGGCCCCAGCGGGTGGTGATCTCCAACGCGCGGGTGCTCGGCGAGGGCGTGGACACCCCGGCGGTGGAGGCGGTGGCCTTCGTCGACGGACGGGACAGCGCGATCGACACCGTGCAGGCGCTGGGGCGGGCCATGCGGCTGGACGGGACACCGGACAAGACGGCATCGGTCATCATCCCGGTGCTGCTGGAGCCCGGCCAGGATGCCGCGACCGCTCTGGAGTCCTGCGCCTACAAGACCGTGTGGCGGGTCGCTCAGGCGCTGCGGGACCATGACGACGAGCTCGCCGCCTACTTCGACCAGCGGCGGATACTCCTCGGCCGCGGCAGCGGCCCCGGCACGGCGGACGAGCTGCCCGCGTGGCTCCACTTCAGTGGCGCCCCCGTCCCGGCGTCGTTCGCCGCCGCGATCGGCGTCCAGATGGTGCGCCACGCCAGTGCCGCGTGGGAGGAGTACTACGGCGCGGCCAAGGAGTGGACGGAGCGGCACGGTGACCTGAGCGGTCTGCAGGTCTCGGTCATCACACCGTCGGGGCTGCGGTTGGGGGACTGGATCGTCCGCCAGCGTGACCTCGCCGCCCGGGGAAAGCTGCCACCCGACCGCTACCGGCGCCTGGACGCGCTGGGCATGGTCTGGGACCGGCACCGGGCCGCCGAGGTGCGCTACCTCGCCGCCGCACGGGAGTTCCACCGCGAGCACGGTCACCTGCGGGTCCCCACCGCCTACCGGACCCCGGACGGGGAACCGCTCGGCGACTACCTCTCGCGCGTCCGTCTGGGCGAAACCCCCGTCACCTGCGAGCAGAAGGCCGATCTGACCGCGCTCGGCATGCGATGGAAACGGCACGCGGACGAAGCCTGGCAGCGCAACATGGCGGCCGCGCGCGCGTTCCGGGAGCGGCACGGTCACCTCCTGGTCCCCGCGAAGTACGTCACCGACGACGACCCCCCGATCCGCCTGGGCGCCTGGTTCAACAACCTCCGCACCCGCCGCGACGCCCTGACCGCCGAGCAGAGGCGGGAACTCGACGACCTGGGCATGGTGTGGGACGTCAACGCCCACCTGCGGCAGCGGTACCTGGACGCGGCCACCGTCTACTACCAGGAGCACGGCAACCTCCTGGTGCCCCAGAGCTACCGCACCCCAGCTCCCGACCATCTCGGCCTCGGGACCTGGATCAGCGAACAGCGCCAGCAATACGCCAAAGGGACTCTCACCGCAGAACAGATCGCGCAGCTCGAAGCCATCGGCATGGTCTGGGACCTCAAGGCGTACCGGTGGAACACCCATCTGCGGGCGGCCACCGTCTACTACCAGGAGCACGGCAACCTCCTGGTGCCCCAGAGCTACCGGACCCCGGCTCCCGACGACCTCGGCCTCGGGACCTGGATCAGCGAACAGCGCCGGCAATACGCCAAAGGGATCCTCACCGAAGGGCAGATCGCGCGGCTCGAAGCCATCGGCATGGTCTGGTCCGTCCACCGCCAGCCGGGAGGGCGCCGTGGCTGACCCGCCGCCCCGGCGCCGTGCGGGCTCCCCACGCCCCCGACGACGACCCCCGGGGCCGTCCGGGACCACATCCTCCAACGCCTCTTCCCCGCCTGGAGGCCGCCCCGGGTTCACCGCCCGGCGACCCGTTCCCGTGCTCACCCGGCCGGCCACGCGGCGTGCGGGAAACCCGTCCGTCACACCGGCATCGGCCCCGGCGTTTCGGCCACCGCGCAGCCCGGCGCCGACCCGTGCCGGGCACGGGTCGGTGGCCACTGCAACCCCGGGAATTCGCTTGTCCATGCGGTTCCCGGCCCGGCTCAAAGAGTGCGTTCGAAAGCGGGGGCCCGGTCGTTGACCCGGACACCCCCAGCACTCCGCCCCACCCACTGCCCGGTCTGCGGGCAACCGTACCGACGGCCGCCCCGCATCCCGGGGCCCGGCCGACAGACGAGGAGAGCACGCCTGTGGCGCTGAAGACCAGCACATCCCCATCGCCCGAACGCCGGGGCGGACTGTGCCCCCGGCCGGAAGGGAGCCGGCGATGACCGAGGCGCACAGCACGGCGGACCAGGCCGCCGGACCAGGGTGTGTCCCGCCTCCTCGGCCGGCACCCGCCCTGCCTCTCCCTCCGGCACGGGTACCCGCCGGCCCGGACGACGACGGCGACATCACGGACGGGATGACGACGGCGTTCTGGGCGATCCACGACGGGGCGGCCGCGAAGGCGAGCGTCGGCAAGATCCTCGGCCGGCTGCCGCGGATCGTGCGGCAGGTCGGCGCTCTGGCGTGGCGGGCCGACCGCCGCGCCACCGTGCTGGTGGTCGTTCTCCAGCTCGCGTCGGCGGCGATGGCCGCGTTCGGGCTCGTCGCCTCGGTCGGTGTCCTGCGCGAACTGTTCGGCTCGGGCCCTACGCCCGACCGGATCCGCGCCGCGGTCCCCCAGCTGGTCCTCGTCGTCGCCCTGCTGTCGCTGCGGGCGCTGCTGGAGGCCGGGGTCGCCGCCACCGAGGCGCGGCTCACGCCGAAGATCCGTATCGCGCTGGAGTCGGAGTTCTACGCGCTGGCCGGGCGGGTGCGGCTGGAGGCCGTCGAGGACCCCGAGTGGCACGACGCCGTCCACCGCGCCTCCGACCGGGGTCTGTTCTACGCGCGGCAGATCGTCGGGAACGTCGTCGCGGTCGCCGCCGCCGCACTCGACATCGTCGCCACCGCGGGCGTCCTGGCCGTGCTCCACCCGCTGCTGATCCTCATGCTCCCGCTGTCCGTCCTCCCCGTCGGCGCCGCCGCCGTGCGCTCCGCCCGGGACCGCTTCCACTCCTACATGCGGTGGAACGCGATGCAGCGCCGATTGCGGGTGTTCACCTGGCTGCTGCTCGACCAGGACTCCGCAGCCGAGCTGCGCTCGACCACTGCCCAGGACGCGCTGCTGGCCGAGCACCGGCGGATCGCGGAGAAGATCGCCGCCGAGGACACCCGGCTCGGGGTCAGCGCGGCCCGCGTCACCCTCGCCGGGCGCGCCTTCGGCGGGCTGGGCGCCGGACTCACCTATACGGCCCTGTGCCTGATGCTGCTGGACGGCTGGATCCCCCTCGCGGTCGGCGCCGGGGCCGTCCTCGCCATCCAGTCCGGCCGCCAGTCCCTGACCACCTTCGTCAACCTCTCCCACCTCGTCTTCGAGAACGCGCTCTGGGTCACCGACCTCCAGGCCGTGCAGGCCCACTGCCGCACCCGGCTGCCCCGCACCGGCGGCCTCCCCGCCCCGCAGGAAGTGGAGGAGATCCGGCTCGACAAGGTCACCTTCGCCTACCCCGGCAAGGACACCCCCGCCCTCGACGGCATCAACCTCACCCTCCGGGCCGGGGAGACGATCGCGTTCGTCGGCGCCAACGGCTCCGGCAAGTCGACCTGCGCAAAACTCATCGCCGGGCTGTACGACCCGACAGCCGGCACCGTGACCTGGAACGGGACGGACGCGCGCGAACTGGACCCGGTCTCCCTCCACCAGCAGGTTGCCATGGTCCTCCAGGACCCGATCCACCTGCCCTTCACCGCACTGGCGAACATCACCGTCTCCCGGGGCACGATCACCACCGCCGAGCCTGAGCAAGCCCACGCCGCAGCGACCGCGTCCGGCGCCGACACCGTCATCGCCGCTCTCCCCGGCACCTGGAAGGCGCTGCTGTCCAAACGGTTCGCGGGCGGCCAGGAACTCTCCGCCGGCCAGTGGGCCAAGATCGCGGTCGCCCGCGGCCTCTACAAACAGGCCCCAGTACTCCTCCTCGACGAACCGACCGCCAGCATGGACCCCCGTGCCGAGCACGCGGTGTACCAGGCCGTGCTCCACGGCACCCGGCGGCCCGGGCAGATCACCGTCCTCATCTCCCACCGGCTCGCCTCCATCGTCGACTGCGACAGGATCTACGTCTTCGACGGCGGGAAGATCGTGGAGTCGGGCTCACATGCCGAGCTGATGAAGAAGCGGGGCGAGTACGCGCAGATGTTCGCCCTTCAGGCGTCCGGATATCAGGGAGTGCCGGCCGGGGCGGAGGAAGCGTGATTCCGGAACCCCGAATCCCGCTCCTGGTGGGTACCTTCGCGGAAGAAGCCCACCGGTGACACACCAGGCCACCGCCGCACCGCCCCCCGGGCGCGGATTCAGCGCCTACCTGTGCGGCGAGTCGGCAAGTCTCGCCGGGAGCGCGGTGTCCGCCGGCGTCCCCCGCGCGACAGTGGCCGCCCTCGTCACCACCTGGTCCGGAATCCCGGCCGACCAGCCCGGCGAGAAGGTCGGCACCTGGCGCTGGCACCCCCTCGACGCCCTCCCGGACGGCCTGTTCACCCCCAGCGCCCAGTGCCTGAGCCTGTGGCGCCCCGACCTGCCCATCGACCATCCCCCGGCCCACCACTATCCCCTCCGCACCCCGCCCCGGACCACCAGCTCCCCGGCCGATGGCCCGTACTCCGGTGCGGAGCTGGCGACCGCCGGGGAACGGTCCGGTACCGGCCCGTCGGCCCCGGGCATCCGGCCGCCCGTTCCCGGAGCGCGGTCATGAGCACCCCGGCGGAGACCCCGGGCAGTGCGGTGGCAGTGTTCACCGCACCGGGGGAGCACGCGGACCGGGTGCGGATGCGGCGCGCCCACGCCCTGGCCGCCCGGACCCTCGGCGTGACCGTACGGGGCCGGGAGGTGTGGCGGTGGCAGGGCCGCACCCTGTCCCGCCGGGCCGCCGACCGCTGGCTTCGCGTGGTGAGCGCCCCGCAGGACAAGCGGGGCGTGAAGCTGTGGGAGGGCACCGTCCTGGCGGACACGCTGGTGCCGCGCTCGGTGCCCTGGCCCTGCGGAGACGGCGCCCGTCACCTCACGGTCTGACCCGTCCCCGATCTTCTGAGTTCCCGGGGCGAGTCCGCCCCGGGGGCACCCGCCAGGAGGTCCGCTTGTGAGAGACACCGTCTGCGGGAAGGCCGGTTCACGATGGCGTGTCACGCCCGGATGACCGTGGCGCAGTACGGGATGGGGTCAGGTCCGTGCGAGGGCGCCGCCGGCGCGGTGGAGGAAGTCGGCGACTTGTGGTTCGCGGGTCCAGGGGCGCAGGGCTCCGGTGACGTCGCGGAGGTAGTCGCGGGCGCGGGCGGAGCGGACGCCGGACAGGATCGTCAGGGCTCTGTCCGCACTGGCGAGACCGTGGTCGAGGTCGCGGAGCTGGAGGTGTGCGGTGGCCTCGACGGCGGTGCGCAGTCCGACGGAGCGGGTGCGGGTGCGGGCGGGCATCGGCGCCGCCCGGCGGCTCCAGCGCAGTGCGGCGCGGGGTTGGCCCAGGTCGCGGAAGATCTCCGAGGCGTCCGAGGCGATCCGGTTCGCGTCGAGATAGGCGAGCCAGGAGGGGTCGCGGGTGTGGGGGTGGATCGTGTCGAGGAGGTTCTCGGCCGTGGCGATGGCGGCGGAGGCCGCGCGGGCGTCCCCGGCGCGGCCGTGCGCGTGCGCGGATGCCATCTTGGCGAAGGCGAGAACTCTGGGGGCGCCGCCGTGACGGGCGCGTTCGTAGGCGGCGTCGGCCATGTCGGCGGCGTCGGTGAGGTGTCCTCGCAGGAAGCTCTGCAGCGCCATGGTGGACAGGACGTACGATCCGGCGTCGACGTCGCCGCCGGCCCGCGCGAGGCGCAGGGCCTGGATGAGGTGGCGCTGTCCGGTCGCGTGTTCGCCCCTGTCCACCGCGCTCCAGCCGGCGATGCGGGCCAGCTCGGCGGTGGCGGCGAACAGGTCGCGGCCCGTCTCGGCGGTGTAGGTGCCGTGGAGCAGCGGCATCGCGCGTTTCAGGCAGCCGAGGACGGCGGTGGACGGGTTCCCGCCGCCGTAGCGGGCGTCGGCCTGGCGGGCCCGGTCGGCGGCTGTCCACAGCTGTTCCACGTCCGCGCGGCCGACGCGGCGGCCCCCGCTGTGCCGCCCGGAGGCGGGGTCGGCGGGGGTGGCGAGCCAGCGGACGGTGGGGCTGGTGTAGGCGCTGATGGCGAAGGGGGTGGCGAGGAGAGTGCGGCGTTCCACGGAGCTCCAGTAGCGGGCGGCGTAGGCGAGGGCGTCGTCGGGGTCCCGGGGGAATTCAAGCCCCAGTGCGGCGCCGTCGGGGTCCGGCGCGCCCATGCCGATCTCTTCCGGGCTGACCGGTCGGCCGAGGTGCTCGGCGAGGACGGCCGCTATGAGCGTGGGCGCGGGCGGGCGCGGGTGCTTGCCCCGGATCCAGTGCGTGACGTGGGTGTGGGTGTACGACCTGGGGGTTCCGGCCTGGGCGCTGAGGGTGTTGACGCGCCCGGCCAGGGCTTTGCGGCTGATCGCTGCGGTGTCGAGGAGCTGTTCCAGAAGCCGGTTGGGACCTCTCGCTGTACGGGGCGCGCCGGTCACTGGTACCCCGTCCTGCGGGCGGCGGCGCTGCTGTGTGTGCGGCCCGCCCTCCCTGGGGTCTGGGCGGCGGGCGTTCGGGGGTCGGAAACGTGTGCCCCCTCGTGTGCCTCCCCGTGGGTCCGGGCGGGGGGTTGTCTGGGGGATCCGGGGCCGGTGGCCGGCCGGGGAGCGAGCGGGAGGGGGCGGGCGGTGGTGAGTGTCCGGGCGCGGGTGTCGGCGGGCACGGGGCCGTGCCGGTGCGGGTTCATCCTCCGGGGCTGTCGTTCAGGCGGCCCGGGCGAGGGTGAGGAGCTCGGGGACGCCCTCGGCGTGAGGGTAGAGGGTGAAGCGGGGGACGAGGTCTTCGACGAGCCGCACGCAGCGGGGCGCTCCGATGGTCCGCGCGACGGTGAGGGATTCCCGGGCGGCTGCGGCCGCGCGTTCGGGTTCGCGCCGGTCGAGGTGCGATGCCGCTTGATAGGCGAGGAAGACGCCGCGGGTTTTCGCGCGGGCGGCCGGCAGCAGGTCCTGTCCTTCCCTGATGAGGCGGTGGGCCCCGGGGTCGCCGAGGTCCCCGAGTGCCTGCCCGCTGTCGATGGCGAGGTCTGCGGTGGAGAGCCAGGTGCAGAACGCGGGGCGTTCCCGGGATGCGGCGGCGCCGAGCTGGTGCTCGGCCGCGGCGAGGTGACGGAGGGTTTCCTTCTTCTCCCCCTGCGCGGCGAGCGCCCGGCCCCGGCGCAGGTGGAGCAGCGCTTGGGCGGCGGGGTGGTCGGCCCGGGCGAGGGCGTGGTGGAGGATCGCGCCGGCGGTGGTGTGGTCGCCGCGCCAGGCGGCGCCGTAGGCGAGGTCGCCGAGGACGGCGGCGCCGAGGTCGCGGTCGTCCGCGGCGTGGGCGCTGTGGAGGGCGGCGGTCCAGTAGGCGGTGGCGGCCTGGTGGCGGCCGAGGTCGAAGCGGTGCCAGCCGATGCTCTGGGCGAGGCCGGCGGCCAGGGTGTGCAGGCGCAGTCCGAGGGGGCGGGTGTAGCGGCCGTGGGCGACGAGGTCGCTCACGGTGGTCAGGTGCGCGTCGAGGAGGGGCGCGGTGTGCTGGCGCTGCTCGGTGACGAGGGCGGTGAAGCGGCCAGCGGTGTGTTCGAGGACGTCGACGAGTTCGCTGCCGACGGGCTGTCCGTCCCGGGCGGGGGCGAGGGGGTGGGCGTCGGCGTGGGCCCAGTCGGCCGCGAGTGCGGTGAGGGCGGCGGCGGGCACGGTGAGGAGGAGGGCGCGTCGGTCCACGGTCAGAGCCTCTCGGAGCGCGGGAACGGTGCTGAAGGGGCCCAGCGGGATCGCCACGGGGGGCAGCCAGTGGGGCCACGAACTGGCGTCCACGGCCTCCTGGGGGATCTGGAGGGCCTCGGCGATGTAGCTCTGGGAGTCCGCGTCGGGGACGACCCCGTCGACCTCCCACTTGCGGACCCGGTGCTTGTCCGCGCCGGAGCGCAGACCACGGCGCCAGGCCGCCGCGCGGACCGCTTGCGCCAGGTCGACGCGGGTCATCCCCCGGGCTTGGCGGGCACGGGCCAGACGCTGTCCGGTGAGCTCGGTCACACCGTCCATCCAACCACCCGGGGAGGCCCGCGCGCAGCGGTCCCGCGAACGGGACCCCCACCGGGACCCCCTCCAACTCATGTACGAATCCGTGCCGTTGATCTCACAATCGGGTCCTCCTCCGCCGATGCCCGCCCGCCGGGCCCCCTCCCCCGCACGGGTTCCACAGCCCCGCGGCGGCGGGCGGCCCGCACGCGTTCCGTCCTGCCACAGGCCACACCGGCACGGCGGGGGCCGGTGCCGGCGGTAGTCCCGGCACAACGACGGATGGTGGTGTGATGACGCGTTCTGGCTCCGGCGCGCGGTCCGGCGGCTCCAGCGAGGAGCTGGGCAAGTTACTGGAGGACCTCGGCTGGTCGGTCCGCGGCTTCGCCCGCAGGGTCCGGGAACGCTGCGACGCCCTGGGACTGCCGCACACGGTCAGCCCGAGCACCGTGTCCCGCTGGCGCAGCGCCGAGACCGTCCCCAGCGCCGAACTCGCCGGGGCCGCCTGCCACGTGCTCTCGTCGGCGCTGCGCCGCCCGGTGACCCCTCAGAGCCTGGGCTGGCCGGCGGCCACCGCGGACATCGCCGCCGTGTCGCTGGAGTACCGCGACCTCGCCCACGCCGTGCGGATGCTGTCGAAGCTCTGGGAGCTCGACGCCCTGAAGCGGCGCAGCCTGGTCAAGTCCACCTTCTCGCCCGCAGTGTTCGCGCCCGCCTCGCGCGAAGCGCTCGTCATGCCGCCCGACGCACAGATCGCCGGACACGGCGGGTACCGGGTCCAGGCCGCGGACATCGACCTGCTGGAGGACCACACCGACCTCTACGGCCGGCTCGACGCGCAGCACGGCGGGGGCCGGTTCCGCAGTCCCTTCGCCGCGTTCCTCAGCACCCACGCCACCCCCCTGCTGCACGGGCAGTTCTCGGCGCGGGCGGGGCGGCGGCTGTACGGGAGCGTGGCGGACGCGGTGCTGGCGATGGCGAGCATGGCGTACGACGACCGGCTCCCCGGCCTGGCCCAGCGCTACGACCTCCAGGCGATGCGCCTGGCCCAGGCGGTGGGCGACCGGGCCCGCATCGCCCGGGTCCACATCCACCAGGCCCGTCTCGCCGCCGCCCAGGGGGAGCGCCGCGATGTCCTCACCCACGCGCGCAGCGCCGTCCTCGCCTCCGAGGGGACCGCGCCGCTGGTGCGGGCCTATGCGGCGGTCACCGAGGCGCGGGCGTGGGCGTTCAACGGCGACGCGGAGCAGACCCTGGCGGCGGTCGGCCGGGCCCGGGACTGCTTCCGCCGTGCCGGAGCAGTCGCGGAGCCGCGGTGGATCGCCTGGTTCGACCGGCCTGAACTGGAGACGCAGGCGGCGTGGGCGTGCACGGTCGCCGGGCTCGCCGGGCCCGGGACACAGGCGCTGAAGGAAGCCCTCGACCTGCCCGGGGACCGGAGGCGCGACAGCGTGGAACTGCTGATCACCGGCGCCGCGCTGGCCCGTCTGAGAGGGGACACGGCTGAGCACGCCGATCTGACGCGCCGCGCCGCAGCTGCCGCTCAGGGGCTGGCGAGCCCGCGGCTGGCCGCCCGCCTCGCACAGCTGGCTGCGAATGAGCCCCTCGCCGACTTCTAGCGCCGGTGGGCCGGGGCGGCGGGCACGGGCGGCCGGCTGAATCGGCCGCGCTTGGCTTGGCTCCATACCCACATGCCCATCCCGACGCCGATGCCCTTGGCTACGCCCCCAATCCCTTCACGGGCGGCGTTTCCTGCAACCTTCTGATTCGTTGCCGATCGGTCGGACTGGGACGCCTGTCCGCCGTCGTGTGTCGATGGAGCATCAGCGGCGTAACTGCCCCCAGCCGGCGGCGCGTCCTGCGTCGGTCGACTGCTGTTGCTTCGGACGGCCATGGTCATTCTGTCCTCTCACCCACGAAGAAGGTGGAGGGGGCCCTGCTCCTCAAGGCGCTCCCACGCACGAAGGCCCGCTCCACCAAGGGAAGGCGGGGAGAGACGCCATCACGGTCTGAGGGCCAGAAGACCAGGTCTGCCCACTCGGCAGATGGATTCGGGGCGATTCGGCGAGGCGAATCCACGCGTGAGCATCGGAACAGCTGCGGAAGCCGAGGCGACCCACCCGTTCAACGCAACCAGGGTCAGTCCCGAGCAGGCAGCAAGGAGCTGAGGCAGCCACGTCCGGGACGTGGGTGAGATCCTCTCTCGCTCCATAGGCCGAGTGTTGCACGGAGCAAGCGTCCTCAACCATCCGTATGGCGAACCGAGTTCACGCCTATTGCGGGCGCTACAGGTGATGCCGGGCCCGGTCCCTTGGTCACCTTCTGGCCTCGTCCGGTCTCGGAGACCGCGGGCACCCTCTTCTGCGTCGCCGCGTGCTGCACTCGTCCGGGTGAACTGTGACGCCCAGGCCCCAGCTCCGTATCGGCTCACCCTGGGCCGGAGCACGAGCGCGGCAGCAGGTCACGGGATTCCGGAGCGGGACCAGGCACCGGGGCGGCCGCCGACACGTCGCGTGGAAGCGGGCGGTCAGGATCACTACGATCGGCGCCTCCAGGCCCCATGCATCGACGGCCGCGCGTATGCGCTGCTCTGACCTGCTGTTATGCCATATATGCAGCGGCTTGCGGGGCCTGGAGTTCCGATGGGGGACAGGGAGGTACGCGCATGGGCCAGGATCCTGGCGACGGAGAACGCGAGCGCAGTGCGGGAGTACAGCTCGCACGGATGCTGCGCCGCTGGTGGGAGGAGGCGGGGGACCCGCCCGGTCGTACCCGTCCGACACAACAGGCGCTGGCCGGCCGGCTGGGCGTCGATCAGACGACGCTGTCGCGCTACCTGAACCCGAACCACCCCGCGGTCGCGCCCGTGCGGGTGGTGGAAGCGCTGCACACCCAGTTGCGCGCGCCCGGGGCCGACCTCGACCGGGCACGGGAGCTGTGCCGGGCCGCGCTGCGGGACAACACCCGTCATCAGGCCGTCACCGGCACCAGCCCAGTGCAGTCCGCCGATTCGGCGGATCCTGTCGACGACCGTCGTGCGAGCGGCAGGTCCCGTTTGCTGCGGTTACGTCCTGCCCTGGTGGTGATGGCGGTAGTGGTGTCCTTCGCCGCCGGAATGGCTGTCCAGGGACAGCTCACGGACCGGGACCGCACCACCGTCGCCGGCGGGGGTGAGGGGCCCGCCGCTTCGGAGACCGGGGCGTCGTCCCAGTGGCCGCTGATGCGGATCGGCGGGCAGGATCAGTTCACCCCGGGCCGGGCCCTGCAGCATCTGCTGAACGCGCACGGCTACGACGTGCGGGTCGACGGCTTCTTCGGGCGGGACACCCAGGATGCGGTCATGGACTTCCAGCGCAGCCGGGATCTCCCGCCTGACGGCAAGGTGGGCGATCAGACCTGGCCGGAGCTGGTGAAAGTGGTGGGGCCCGGGTCCAAACCGTTCGAGGTCCGGGCTGCACAGGAACTCCTGCACAACACCGGCCAGGGTGGCACGCCGGTGTCGGGGCGGTTCACCGCGGCGACGGCGGAGGACGTGAAGCACTTCCAGCGCTCTCAGCGCCTGCCCGTCACCGGCCTGGTGGACGTGCACACCTGGCTCGCTCTCCTGAGGAACCAGCGCCCTCCGGTCAAGGCACCGGCCTATCAGCAAGGCGGCAGCCCACTGCCCTCCGCACCCGGGTAAAGGGAGCACCGTGCCGCACGGCATGGTCCGCCGGGTATGCCAACCAGGCAGTGGAACCCTGGTGCATCAGGGCATAGCCGCAGGCCGGAGCCCCGCCATGCAGGGCGCATCCATGCGCCTGGGCAAGGGGCCGCAAACCTCTTCGCCCAGCCCTTCACCCGGGCATTCTGATGTCAGCGACCGGCACTCCCGGACCTCCCGCCCGTCGGCGGGCACCGCTCCGGATTCCTTACCCGGTCCGCGATCCTCCATCAGCACCCTGCCCGAGAGGGGCCATCATGTCCTGCGCCCGTACGACCATCGTCTCCGCCCTGTCGGCCGCCGTCCTCGCCTCCGGGCTCACCGTCGGCACCGCCGGTCCGGCGCACGCCGCCACCTGTCCCTCCTCCGCGTCCCCCGTGATCGACGGCGCCTCCGCCCACTGATCCCTGAAGTGCGCCAAGGTCCGCATCAATGGGGAACGAAGTCGGCCCAGGCGCGCCTCGCCGTCGCCTGACCGCGCCCCAGGGGCGGGCCCGGCGCTGGCGCCGTACCGGCACGGGGCCGCCCCTGGGGCGAATCCCGCATACACGACCACCCCATGGCACATGCGCGACCCGGAAGCGCCGGGCCGCGCGAGGAATGAGGAAGTCCCATGATCACCACCATTGGTCAGCCGCGCGGTGCCCTGATCGCCGGGCTCGTCGCGGCCACTCTCGCCCTGGCACCGGCCGCCACCGCCCAGAGCCCCTCCGCAGCGCCGCAGGCGTCCGGGGCCACCCGCCTGGTCTTCGACAAGAACCCGCAGAACCCTTCCGACTCGCGGCTGCGGGTCTACAAAGGCACAGCACTGTGGGCCGAGTACCGGGCCGGATCGGGGCTGGGGAGCACCAACGACTGCACGCGCGAACGCGGCTGGCTCCCGAACGGCAACTGGAAGATCCGACTCAAGGACCGGACCTACAACGGGCAGCTGATCAAGGGCTACGCCATCTACCTCGCGGACATGCCCTGCTCGGCGGGCACGACGACGCGCAAGGAGATGTTCATCCACTCCGAGATGAACCGCAACGGAACCCAGGGCCCCAGGGGGACAAACCGCCGCTGGGACGGCGACGGCGACTACAAGTCCTGGGGGTGCGTGAAGCTGCACCCTGAGCACATCAAGAAGATGTTCCGGCTCTTCGACCGGAAGGGCTTCGGCTGGCCGACCCACCTGAGCGTGGTGTCCTGATCCCATACCGGTGCCCTCCCGTCCTGCGGAGCGGGGTGGTGTTCCTGACCCGTCCGCGATGTCCCGCCCGGGGCGTCGCGGACGGGCGGCATCCTGCCGGCCGTCAGCCTGTGTGCGGGGGCATGACGGCGGTCCGGCCGGACCTGGCGCAGCCCGGGCGGGGCGCGGTCTGCTCCCAGGCTCCCGGGGGAATACGCTTCATCGCGGCCTTGAGGATGGGGGGCGCCATCAGGGGGGTGGTGATGGCGATGAGGACGATGATGCTGTAGAGCTCGGTAGTGAGGAGTCCGGCGCGGACGCCGACGACGGCGACGACGATCTGGACGACGCCGCGGGCGTTGATCCCGGCGCCGACGGCGAGGGATTCCCAGCGGCCGAGTCCGGCGAGGGCGCCGCCGGTGAACGCGCCGAGGAACTTGCCGGCGACGGCGACGGCCAGCGCGGCCCCCGCCCACAGCACGGTGGTGGGGCGGGCGAGGGCGGTGAGGTCGATCCGCAGCCCGGCGAGGGCGAAGAACAGCGGGGCAAGGAACGCCAGCACGGTCGTGTCGAGGGGTTCGAGCCGCCGGGCCTGGACAACCGGTTCGGAGCTGGTGGTGCGGATGAGGACCCCGCACAGGAACGCGCCGAGGACGGCTTCGAAGCCGAGGGCCTGGGCGCCCGCCGAGGCGAGGACGACGAGGACGACGACGGCGGTAACCGCCGGGGCCCCGGTGCCGGCGCGGGCGGCCCACCGCATGACCCACCGTACGGTCCAGCGGCCGGCGGTGAGGGCGGCCAGGATGAGGATGGCGAGGTGCACCAGGGGGGTGGCGATCTCGCCGGGGCCGGGGCCGGTGATGGCGAGCGCGGTCACGATCGAGACGAGGAGCCAGCCCACGGCGTCGTCGACGGTGGCGACGACGAGGATCATCTGTCCGGCGGGCCGGTGCAGGAGGTCCATGTCCCCCAGGACCCGGGCGATGACGGGGATCGAGCTGACGCACAGGGCGACGCCGAGGAACGCGGCGAAGAGCGTGGGGTCGGCGCCGGGGGGCCGCAGTCCGGCGGGCAGGACCCGTCCGAGGGCGTAGCCGAGCGCGAGGGGGAAGAGCAGCGCGGCGGCGCTCACGGCCGCTGTGGCCTTGGCGTTGCGGCGGGCGAGGGTGAGGTCGAGGTGCATGCCGGTGAAGCCGACGAGGAGGAGGACGCCGAGCTGTCCGACGGCGTCCAGCAGGTGCATCTGCACGGGGTCGGGCGGGAAGAGCCGGGCGGAGAGGCCGGGGGCGAGGGCGGCGAGGACGGTGGGCCCGAGGAGGACGCCCGCGGTGAGCTCCCCCACGACGCCCGGCAGCCGGGCCCGGCGGGCGAGACGGCCGAGGACGAGCGCGAGGCCGAGCAGGACGCCGGTCTGGAGCAGGAACAGCAGCAGGGTGTGCGCGGGCAGCGGCGGCACGGTGCCGATCGACGGCGGTATGGGCTCCACGGGAACGGTTCCTCCACACGGGAAAGAGAACGGGCGGCGGCCCGGCGCGGAGGCGGGCACAGGGGCGTGCCGGGGCCGGCCCGGGGCGGCGGGCCGGACGCCGGCATGGCGTGGGGTGGGGTCAGGTGCGGTGGAGCGGGAGGGTGGTGCAGCGCAGAGAGCCGGGGATCTTCGTGACTTCGGAGTAGTCGACGGTGAGGACCTCGATGCCGCGGGCGTTGAGTTCGGCGGCGATGCGGTCGGAGCCTTCTGCGACGACGACCGTGCCCGGCGCGATGGCCAGGACGTTGACCTGGACGGCGCGGGCTTCAGCGTTCGTGACGTCGATCAGGTCGAAGCGCTCGGCGAACCAGCGGATCCGTCCCGGGGTGAAGACCGGGCGGTGGATGAGGGCGGTGTTCGGGGCGACGATGGTGAAGTGGTCGTCCAGGTGGACGATGCCCGCCGTGGCGAACCGTACGGGGACGACCTCGCGGTCGACGCCGAACCGGGTGAGCGCGGACCGCAGCGCGGCCACCCCGGTAGGGGAGGTTTCCTCGCCGAGGCCGACCAGGACGAGGCCGTCGTGGAGCAGGACGTCGCCGCCCTCGATCGTGCCGGCCGTCAGGCGGGCGAGTTTCGGCGCGGTGGCGGCGAGCGGGGCGAACGCGTCGGTCTCCGACCGGCGGTGTGCGGAGTTGAGCCGGGCCAGGACGAGGACGTCGTCGATGACGACGGCGAGGTCGCGGGGATAGTGCTGGGCCGAGCACCCGGGAGCCGGGTCCAGGAGGACCACCTCGACGCCCCGGGAGCGCAGCAAGGCGATCAGGGCGTCCTGCTGCGCGCGGACGACGGCGGGGTCGTAGGGGGCCCAGGTGCTGGTGGCCATCTGCCGGGCGAGGACGGGGTGGACGCCGGGTCCGTGAAGGGTGCGGGTGAAGCCTGCGGCGTGGCGCATGGCGACGCGCCGCAGGGTCCCGTACTCGCTGGTGGCGTGGAAGACGGGCACGGTCGGGTCTCTCCAGAGGCGGGAGGAAGAGGGAGCGCTGCCCCGTTCGCACCTCTCGCCCCCCGGGGGTCGGCCGGGCCCCGCGAAGGGCGCGGCCGGCCCTGGTGTGCCGTTCTTGCGGAAAGGGTCAGGAGGCGGTGGTGGGCTGGGTGTCGGGGACCGGGGGCAGCCAGTGGACCGCGTTGTCGCGGAAGGAGGCGTTGACGGGCACGAGGTCGGCGCCGCTGGTGTCATCGAGGGCGGTGACGTTGATCCCGAGCTCCGGGATGTCGGAGTCGATCGCCGCGATGCGGGCACCGCAGGTGGGGCAGAAGCCGCGCTTCGCCTCGCCGGGGAAGGTCTCGAACCAGGTCGGCTCACTCTCGCCGGTCCAGGTCACCCGCTCGAAGCCGGCCCACCACATCACCGGGGCGCCGCCGAGTTTCTGGCAGTGGCGGCAGTGGCAGGTGTGGGGGTAGATCGCCGGGCCGATGACGGTGAAGCGGATCCGGCCGCACAGACAGCCGCCCGTACGCTCCTGGGCTTCGGCGGGTGTGGCGTTCATCAGGTGATCTCCCGGGCGCGGTGGGCGAGTTCAGCCCACCAGTGTGTCATCCCTTCCATGATCTGGAGGAACCCGTCGAGGGCCTGGGGGAGGTCGATGTGGAAGAGTTCACTCTCCTTGATGAACCGCGCGAGTCCTTCGATGTGGGCGGCCTCGACGCTCAGGCCCTCGACCTGGGCGGCCTCGTGTCCGTCGTCGAGGTGGAGCTCATAGTAGTGGTGCAGGCTCTTCAGGTCGCTGCCGGTGCGCTGGATGGTCAGCTGCCCGTAGCGGTTGGTGATGTCGCGCAGGATCTCGGTCTCGGCGATGGCGACGGCTTCGGTGGCGTAGTAGGCGCCGGCGATCAGGCTGGGCATGTGGGAGCCGGTCATCCACTGGTGGAGGCCGACCAGGAGCGCGGTCTCGGGCGCGGGGACGTGCCCGTTGACGAGGAGTCCGAGGTCGGACAGGAGCGCATTGGAGTACAGGACGTAGTGCGCGGGGACCTTGCCGCGTTCGCCGCCTTCCTCCAGGTGGTTGCGGCGCAGCTCGTGGGCGAGTTCGGGGCAGAACCCCTCCACGCCGGTGGCGGCGGCTTTGAGGAACTGGGCGTTGTAGCGGGCGAAGACGGAGAGTTCCTCGATGTACATCCGGGCCTGGCCGGCGGTGAGTCCGGCGGCGCCGACCTGGTCGGCGATCCGCCGGTAGACCCAGTCGATCATCGGGGACAGGTGCGCGGTGACCAGGGCGTCGCCGGAGGTGAAGTTGCCGAGCAGGGTGGCGTTGACCGCGCTGCGGGTTTCGGGGTTGGCCTTCAGGTATGCCTGGACGAGGGAGTTGCCGAGGTTCACGGTGCACCGTCCTTGGGGTTGGCGGGGCGGGGGGTGAGGCGGAGGCCGCCGGTGGCGCCGAGGGCGCGGACGGCGGTCAGGACCGTCTCGTCGTCGGGCAGGGTGACCTCGGCGCCGTCGTCGAGGGCGGCCGTCAGGTCGTCGGGGAGCAGGCCGGGGCTCTGGTGGCCGCGGAGGTAGGTGTGGTCGCCGGCGGTGTGGAGCCGGTAGGGGGCGATGACGGCGACCGTCGCGCCGGGGACGGCGTGGCGGGGGTCGAAGGCGGCCGCGGCTTCGGTGCGGGCGAGGTCGCGCTCGGTGAGTTCCCAGCCGCCGTTGCTGAGCACGGTCGCCCACCGCCCGCGGAGATGGTCCTGCACGGCGTCCTCCACCCGGTCGGCCGCGGTGGCCAGGGCGGTGCGGGCGAGGGCGGTGAGACGACCGGCGGCCGGCCCCGGCCCGCCGGGCACCGATGCCATCGGGGAGGGGGCGGAGAGGGCGGCGTCGGGCCCCTCCCCGGTCAGGAGTCCGGCGAGCAGGTCGGGGAGGACGGCCTGGCGGACGATGCCCGCGTCCGGGTAGGTGTAGAGGGGGACGGCGACCGAGACGGAGAACCGGTTCTGGGTGCCGACGTGGAAGACGCGGCGGGGCAGGAACAGGGCGTCCCCGGGTTCCAGGAGCCAGTGGGTGCCGTGCTCCAGCAGCCAGGTGTAGTCCCCGTAGAGGGGCTCGGGCCCGCCGGTGAGCTTGGTGTACGTCTCGGCGGGCCAGGTGTAGAAGTTCTTGGGGTTCGGGCCGAGGTGGATGAGGAAGGCGTCCTCGTAGCCCTCGTGGACGCCGAACGCGGTCCCGGAGTAGTTCCCGGCGAACGCGACCTGTTCGGCACCGCCGAGCGGCAGGCCCCAACCGGTGATGAGTGCGCCGAGGAAGCGGCCGAGTCCGGCGGCGAGCGGAGGGCTGAGGGTTTCCAGGTTGTTGACGACCAGGGAGAACCGGTCGGCGCCGGTGAGGTCCTGCATCCACGCGGTGAAGCCGCCCACCTCCTCCCAGGCCGGGGCGTCCAGCACCGTGGGGAGCAGGTCGTCGCGGCGTTCCTCGCCGACGTAGACGCGGGCCTTCGCGCTGATGGCCGTGCCGGCGGCGTGGGCGGAGCGCAGGGCCGCGAAGCCGTCCAGGACGTGGCCGGGGCGGGCGGCGGCGGCCGGGACGACGCCCTTGAACAGGTACGGGGCGGTCCGATCCTTGGTCTGCGCGGGGAAGTGGCCGGTCCAGAACTCATCGTCCGGAGGCCAGGCGTAGCGGGTCAACGGGTTCTCCTGTCGGTCGCGGTGCGGCCGGGGCCGCGGATGCTGCCCCGGATGGGTCCGCGCGGCGGACGGGGGCGCCGGGCAGGGTGGTGTGTGAAAAGCAGGGTCAGGTGAGGTAGTCCTCGGGGCCGCCGGTACGGACGGTGTCGAGGGTGAAGCAGTGGAACCCGCCGCCGAAGAGACGGCGGTGGCGGTGGCGTACGGGGACGACGGTGAAGCCCCGCTGCTCCAGCACGGTGATGAGCCCGGGGTAGAGGGCGTTGACGACGACGGTGTTCTCGTCGATGGACAGGACGTTGATGTCGATGTAGCGGCTGGCGAGGTTGAAGCCGAAGGAGCTGTAGTCGGGGAAGGCGTCCTCGTCCATGGGCGGCGGGCAGATCACCTCCCAGGACCGCAGGGCCTCGGGCAGCCGCGTCAGGTAGCGGGGGGAGCGCAGGAGCAGCAGGCCCGGGCGCAGCGGGACGACGACGCTGTCGATGTGGTTGTCGGCGATGGCGTTGAGGCGGTGGAACCGCAGGTGGGGGAAGTTGTCGTTCAGCCAGCGCCAGGCGAGGGCGTGGTTGTGATTGGCGACGTTGACCAGCACGTCGCGGCCCAGGCGTACGCACTGCGCGCCGTCGAAGACCATCTCCAGGCCGAGGCCGTCGATCCGTGCCGCGCCGTCGCCGTCGGTCGCGTGGGCGGTGTCGATACCCTGGCGGCGGAAGTAGGCGTCATCCAGGGCGCCGTGGGCGAGCGCCGGGCGCGGCATGGACAGCCAGTTCGCGCCCGCCTCGTAGTAACGGTAGAACACCGGCTTGAGGTAGTCGTTCTCGAAGACGCGGGCCCGTACATGCGGCGCGGTCTCCACCAGGGTGTTCCCCAGCACGATGGCCTGGTCGCGGACGTTGAGGGGCGGGGTGGCCCGGGCGTCCCAGTGCGGGGAGCGGATCTCAATGTCCTTGCCCGGGGCCGCCGGGCGCATCACACGCACTCCGCAGCCGGTCAGCGCCTCTACGAGGGCGGTGATGTCCTCGTTCAGCTCGTCGACCAGCTGCTCCGGGATCGGCAGCAGTCCTCCCCCGCCCGGCGCGCCCTGACGCTCGGGGTCGGGGGTGATGTTGTCGAGGAAGAACAGGCGGAACGAGGCGTCGGTGTGGTGGGCGGTGTAGTGCTCGCCGCGTCCGACGACGACCTCGCGCAGGGGGGTCCATTCGTCGAAGCTGTTCACGACGGGAACGGGCTGGGTCATGGTGGGGCCGCCTCCTCAGCGGCGGGAATCCGGGCAGTGGGGCATCACCGGGGCAGCGGTGTTCGACCGCAGACGGACTGACAGGGGCCGGCCGGTCGGCGGACCAGGGGAAGGCGGGGAAAAAGGAGTGCGGGCCGGGCGCGAGTCAGGCGGTGTGCCGGGCGGACGGGGCGCCGGTCGCGGGGGCGGGCGCGTTCAGGCGGGTGATGATGTCCTCGATCACGCACGGCCGGTCGGGGGTGGAGCGGCGGCGGAAGAAGTAGCCGGAGCACCAGGGCACCTCGTCCCAGCGCTCCAGATGCCGGGCGGCCAAGGCGCGGGCTTCGGGAAGACGGCGCCAGGGGATCCGCGGGCACCAGTGGTGCAGGGGGTGGTACATGTCGTCGAGGTGTCCGCCGAGCAGGTGCCGGGTGAGCCAGTGCGAGGACCAGCCCCGCGTCTGCAGCAGCACATCGTCGTTGTCGATCAGGCCCGCGTGGTTGCCGAGGTCGGTGATCCAGGTGACCAGCGGCCGGACGAACACCAGCGGAACCAGCCAGTACAGCAGCACCAGCGGCAGAACGCCGAGATACCAGGCCGCCGTAGCGACGAGCGCCCACACCGCCGCGCGGGCGGCCACCGACCGCCGCTGCTCCCCCGGGGCCCGGGTCAGCAGGGTCCGGACCGCGGTCGACGGCAGCCGCCACAGCGCGGCCCGCACGATGACCCGCACGACGAACGCCCCCCGCGAGGAGAGACCGGCCGTGTGCAGGCCGCCGGACCGGTAGGACTGGAGCATCGGGTCGGCGGCGGAGCCGAGCCGCGCGTGGTGGACGGTGTGGCTGGAGCGGTACGGCGCGAAGCCCTCGCCGAGAAGGAAGGTCAGCAGCACCCCGGCGGCCCGGTTCCCCCTCCGCGTCACCATCAACTTCATATGGACGCACTCGTGCGCCAGGTTCGACAGATGCCGCTGCCGCACCCCGATGTAGGCGACGGCGAGCAGCGGCCCCACGACGTGGCCGGCGAGGTGTCCGAGGACGGCGGCGGCCGTGATCGCGGCGAGGTCGAGACACATGTCGGCCGGGCCAGCGGACGGGCGGCCGCAGAGCTGTTCGAGCTCGGCGAGCAGCGGGCGTCCGAGGGCCCTGCGGACGGGCCCCGAGGCGCCGGTGCCCGGACGTGTCCTGCCACGCGCGGCCGTACGGCGCGGCGGGCGCGGGACGGGACTGCCCATCAGTTCCTCCAGGCGTAGCGGTCATAAGGAACAAGCCCCCGCGGGGTGGCCGCTCCGGCACACCCGCACAGAGGGCGGATGTGCCGGAGCGGGGTCATGCGAGGGGTGCGGAGGTCAGGCGGCGGCGTCGGGCCGCATGCCCGTCTTCAGTGCGGAGGCGTCCGGGCGCATCCCGGTCTTGAGGCCGGCGTCCGGGCGCATCCCGGCCTTCAGTCCGGCGTCCGGGCGCATCCCCGTCTTCAGCCCGGCGGCGTCCGGCTGGATTCCGGTGGTCGGGATCGGAGCGGTCATGGTGAGCTCTCCCTTCGTCACGGGGGCATCCCCGCGGATGGATGGGTGATCGGACCCCAGTAGCACCGGCGGTGCCGGATCCCGGGGGCGCGCCATGGGCGTGAGCGGACCGCCGCATCAAGGCCGTTCAACACGCGGCCTTCGGGCGGGAGTTCGCGGTCACGCCGAGCGCTTGAGCCATCACGCTAGGACTGTCCGGCGAGGTGCCGCAACGCTCCGCCGTGTTGCGCCGGATGCACGGCCGTGTTGCACGACCGTTGCACACGTACACCGTCTGACCTGTGGAAACACACCCTCATAGGGGAGCGTCACCGGCTCCGGGCGGCCCCGGGGCCCTTCCGGGCGGACGGCGGCGGGGTTCTCCGCCCCCACCGGCGGCGGCTAGCTTGTGGCCCCTGCCGGGCACCCGCCCCGGACACCCAACCCGGAAGGAACGCCGGTATGGCCGACCCGGTCGCCCTGAAGTCAAGCGTCCTGTTCCACCTGCGTGATGTCCTGCGCGCCCAGAGCTTCGTGGAAGTGGTCACCCCCGTCGCCCGGAATGCCGACCTCGGCCCCGGCCGCCGCGCCCCCGCCCAGCTCGGCGGCGGACGGTTCCTGCGGGCGATGATCGGGCCGGCGCTGCGCGTCAACCTCGAACACCACCCCCGGGTCTTCGAGATCGGCCCGTGCTTCCGCCCCGAACCGCCGGACGACCTCCACGCCCCCGAGTTCACGATGCTCGACCTCTACGCCGCGAACGAGACCTTCGAGAACCTCTTCGCCCTGGCCGAGGAGCTCGTCGCCCCGCACCTGCCCCACACCCCGGTGCGGATCTCCGTCGCCGACCGCATCCGCGACCATTTCGGGACCGACCTGCGCACCGAGCCCCTCGGTGACCTACCCGCCCGCCTGGCCCGCCACCTGAGCCTCTCCCCGGACACCCCCGTCAAGGACGTCCTCGGCCGCTACGTGGAACAGGAACTGGAACCCCTCAGCGCCGGCGCCGCGGTCTTCCTCACCGACTACCCGCTCGGCGGCGACGAACCGTGCGCCCGCCGCACCCCCGGCACCACCGCCGTCCTCAACCGGTTCGAACTCCTCGTCGACGGCATCGAAGTCGTCCACGGCTACGAGGACGAACCCGACACCGCCGCCTTCACTGAACGCGCCCGCGCCGCCGACCTGTACGACGACGAGCAGCGCCTGGCCCGGGAAGCGGTCGACGCTGGCCGCGTCCCGGCCGTGAGCGTGGGCCTGGGCATCGGCGTCGAACGTCTGTGCCTGGCCGCCTCCGGCACGCGGGACATCCGCCGCTTCCGCCAGTCACCCCAGTTCTGACCGTTCAGGAGGACCCCTGCTGATGAACCTCACCCTCCACCCGCACCCCGGCGGCTTCGGCGCCCGCGCCGACCACGACCTCACCACCCCCGCCATCCGTGAGATCGCCGACGACCTGCGGGCCGCCCTGACCCGCCACCGGCTGCTCATCCTCCCCGGCCAGCACCTCAACCACGCCGACCTTCTCGCCGCCGCCGGCCTGTTCGGCACGCTCGACACCGACGTCGACCGCCGCTACGCCGTCCCCGGGTTTCCCGGGATCACCGTGATCAGCAACATCACCGAGCACGGGGCGCCCGTCGGGATCTACGACGGCGACGACGAGGAGGAATGGCACGCCGACAACTCCTTCAAGCCGCGGCTGACCCGGGCGACGCTGCTGTATTCGGTCATCGCCCCCGGCCGCGGCGGCGAGACCCGCTTCGCCGACGCCACCCGCGCCTACACCGACCTCCCCCAGAACCTCAAGGACCGCATCGACGGCTTGTCCGCCGTGCACTCCATCACCCAGCTCGGCGCCCGGCAGAGCCAGGCCGCCCACGGCCGCTCGTCCGCCGCGGCCGGCACCCTCACCACCCTGCCCGAAGCCGAACACCCCCTCGCCCCGCCCCACCCCGTCACCGGCGCCCGCACCCTGCTCCTCGGCCCCATGGTCATCCGCCGCATCACCGGCCTGCCCGACGACGAAGGCCGCGCCCTCCACGACCAACTCCTCCAGCACACCACCAGCACGCCCTACCTCTACCGCCACCGCTGGACCCAGGGCGACCTCGTCGTCTGGGACAACCTCGCCACCCTCCACACCGCCTCCCCCTGCGACAGCACCCGCCACCACCGCCTCCTCTACCGCGCCACCATCCACTGACACGGCCCGCCCGGACGGCACGCCCCCGGATCGCCCCAAGGCGGCGGCCGGCCGTCACTAGGGTGTCGGCATGACCGCGAAGGCTCCCCTCAAAGAGCAGGCCATCAACCCCGAGCGCATCCGCCGCATCGCCCGCGAAGTCCACGCCGTCGCAGCCGGATTCGACCCCGCGGCGTTCACCGCCGAGGTCCTGCAACACATCCCCCGCCTGGAGCTCAAAGACCGCATCGCGGCCACCAGCCGGGCGCTGCACCACCACCTCCCGGTCAACGGCCCCCCAGCGCTCGAACTCCTGCTCCGCTCCCTGCCGCCCAGCCCCGAAGCCGCCGGCATCACCAGCGACTTCGGCACCCACCTCTACAGCCCGCACTCCGACTACGTCGCCCGCTACCACCGCACCGAAGACCTCCTGGAACCCGCCCTCGACGCCCTGCGCCGCCTCACCGGCTACTTCACCGCCGAGGTCGCCGTCCGTCACTTCCTCACCGACTTCCCCGACCGGACCATGACCGCGATCGGCACCTGGGCCCGGGACCCCGACCACCGCGTCCGGCGCCTCGCCAGCGAGTCGACGCGCCCCACCCTCCCCTGGGCCCCCCGCATCCCCCTGCCCGCCGACGCCGCGCTCCCCGTCCTCGACCAGCTCCACGCCGACCCCCACCCCTACGTCCAGCGCTCGGTCGCCAACCACCTCCACGACCTCTCCGACACTGACCCGGACCTCGTCCTGGCCACCCTCCAGCGCTGGAAGGCAACCGGCCGGGCCGAGGACAAGGCGCTCGCCTTCATCGCCCGGGAAGCCCTGCGGACCCGGCTGAAGAAGGGCTGGCCGGCGGCGTACGAGTTCCTCGGCTACCCCACCGACATCCCAGTCCGCCTCTCCCCCGTCCACCTGGACCACGCCACCCTGACCGACGGCGACACCCTCGCCTTCTCCGCCACCCTCACCACCAGCACGACCGTCCCCCTCCACATCACCTACGTCATCTCCACCACCACCCGGCGCGGCACCACCCGCGAGAAGATCTACTTCCTCACCCGGACCACCGCCCAACCGGACCAGCCCCTCACCCTGGCCAAGCAGCACCGGCTCCGCTCCACCGCCAGCACCACGATCACGCCTGGCGTCTACAGCGTCGCCCTCCAGGTCAACGGCCGCCGACACCCCTCAGCAGAGTTCGAGGTCGTCCAATAGCCCGGCCGCCTGCGGGCTTCGGGGCAGAGGGCAGGGAGACCTCGTCCCTTTGCGAACGCACGGGGCACCGGTCTCCCTCAACCACAGGGGCGCATGGACCGGGTTGGTGCGCCGGAGTGCGGGGCGTGCGTCCAGGCGCGCACTGGTCTGTGATGCAGGGCACTCGACGGGCCAAAAGCGAGCTGGGCGACGGTTGTGTGGGGGATCAGCCCTGCTCGGCAGGGTCGGTGGAACCGGAACCCCCACCCCGGGCCGTACGGAATGTGACCTGTCGGGAGCGGTCGGTGGTTTTTTCTGATGGGTGGATGAGGGATTCACTCCGGAAATCGCTTGAGTGAGGACAGGGCCCGGCACGGGTCCCGCACCGGCGATGACGCCCTGGTGCTTGTCCCCTTTTTCTGGAATCGAGACCGTACATGCGTGCTGAAACGGGGTCGATGTGAGCGACGGCCTTCCCGACGACGGCCCGGCCCTTCCCGCGAAGGGCCGGCCGGTGGACCAGCTCCCGCCCCTCCCTTTGGATTTCCAAGCCTTCTACCTGATCAACGAAGGCTTCTTCCACGCCTTCGCCGAACTTCATCTCGGCAGCCGTCCGGCAGCCGAACACGTCGTGCACCACGCCTTCCTGGAGATTCTGACCGGCTGGGACGATCTGCTCCAGGGCAGCGACGTGGAGCAGCGCACCCTCGCGGTGCTCCATCGCCACGTCCGGCGCCGCCTCGACCAGCTGGACCGGGACCCGGCCTTCGTCCTGAACGGCCCGATCACCAGAAATCTCGACTCCGTCCGCCGGGACCTGGAACTGGCCGAGGGATCCAGCGGCCTGTACGCGGCGCTGCTGGAGCTGCCCCCGCAGCAGTACACGGCGATCGTGCTGCGCTACCTCCTCGGCTACAAGACCGCGCTCGTCGCCCGCTACATGGGTCTGAGCCAGGTCACCGTCACCTACCACATCCGGCGGGGCAAGGACCGGCTCGCCGCCCAGCTCGGCCTGCCCGTGCAGCGCCCCGGCGGCCCGGAACAGGAGGAATCATGACGGACCGATTGAGCATCGACGAGCTCCTCGATGGGGCCCTCGTCCCCACCGCCCCGGCGAGCGGGGTCGACATCGGCGAGGCGCTGCGCCGCCTGGCGGCCGACGCGTCCGGCGCCCGCCCGTCGCCGCACATCGAGCGCGCGGCCACGGCCGCCCAGCGCCTGGCCGTGGTGTGCCGGTGGAGCATCAACTCCGCCGGGGCGGCGGAACACCTGCGCCGGCTGGCGGCCGAGCATCCGGCCGCGCCGGTGCGGGAGGAGCAGCTCGATGTCCAGGGGGCCGCGGTGTTCGCCTGTCTCCTGAGCCTGACCGGGCATCCGCTGTCGGCCGAGTTCTGGTGGGGACTGGCCGCGGGCGCGGGGCACGCGCTGTCGGCCTATTGTCTGCATCTGCATCACGGGGCGCTCGGTGAGGTGCGGGAGGCGGCGCACTGGCGCGTTGAGTTCACCCGGGCCGTCGACGACGCCGGTGTGGACATCATCGACTACCTGGCGCGGCTTGAGGCGCTGGCGTCGTATGTGCGGCGTCACGGGTCCGACACCAGTACGGGTCCCACCGCGCGGCTGGAGATGGAGGTGGCCCGGCTCGCGGCGGGGCCGTCCCTCATCGCCCGGCGGCCCGATCAGCGACTGGCCGACCGTCTGCTGGAGTTCACCCGGCGGGCCTGACCCTGGTCACTGGGGTCGCGTTCCTATGGTCACGCGGCCCCAGTGACCCCTGGTCTTTGGTCTGGTGTGAGGTCAGGAGCGGAAACCGATAACACCCTGTCCGGACGCGTGGGCCTGCCGCATCCAGCCGATGCACTGCTGGACGGCGTCGACGACCTCGGACTCCAGCGGCGGGGCCTGCCCCGACCCGTCGGCCGCCCGCTTCGTGGCGTCGAACTGTTCCAGGGCCTGGGTGATGGAGGCGGGTGTCCACTCGGCGCAGCCCGGGGTCCAGGTGTACGGCAGGGGGTGGGGCGGGGATTTCTGGCTGAAGGCTTCCACGGAGACGGCGGTGATGCCCAGCGTTTCGAGTCCTTGGTCGACGACCGCGAGCCAGTCGCCGCGGTGCGGGGTGAAGCAGTCGTTGGGCAGGAACACCCCGGTGAGGGAGCACAGCCGCTTGTAGGCGTAGCCGTACTGGAAGGTGTGGTTCTGGTTCTCGCTGAAGGGGCCGCTGTGGATGACCGCGCGCAGTGCCTGCTCTGCGGTGGGTGCGCCCTGTTCGATCTCGTAGGCGTGTTCGTCGTCGGCGCGGGCCAGGTCGTCCGCGAAGCGGGTGTGTATCAGCTCCAGCAGCTGGTCGTCACGGGATCCGATCAGGGCACGTGCAGCGGTGGTGTCGAGCCGGTAGACGCTCAGGGAGGAACTCATCGGGCGAACCTATCGGCTGCCGCTGACACTCCCGCGCGGTGGACTGCGGGAACGCGGTGTCAGAGCGGGGAAGTAGCGTGATGTCCACCGAAACGATTCTTCTGTGGGAGGACTACCGTGCTCATCAAGCGGCACCCTGTGGCGGAGGCGGCCGTCGCGGCGGCTCTGGAAGACGCGTCGAACCGGCTCACGCGGCTGGTGATCTCCAGCTCCAAGGCCGGCCGGATGGGCACCGCCACCTGGTCGCTGATCGCCGACGAGTTCCTCGACTACCTCGCCGCCCTGTCCGCCCGGGATCCCGCCCTGGCGTCGCCGGAGGCCGAAGCCGTTCTGCAGGCGGCGGCCGAGGCCGCCACCGGGGCCGTGCGATACGCCGAGTACTGGCCGCACGAGCAGTTCAGCGTCTTCATCAACTACTCCAACTACGGCGTCACCTACCGGCCCGAAGGCGACGAGGAGGACCAGGAGGACGTCACCCTCTCCCAGTTCCTGGACGCGGTGTGCCTCGCGGTCCTGACGGACAGTGCCGAGCAGCACAGCGAGGCATTCGGCTTCGCCCGGGAGGGGCTGAGGCGGGGTCGGGACGGTGATCCGGGCGCCGAGCTGATGCACGGTCTGATGGCCTACGTCCTGGGTGATCTGGAGGACGACGGGCCGTGGCCGCCATCCGGGCAGCAGCGTCTCGCTGCTCTGGAGGCCGGGCTCGCCCGGGTGCCGGAGGCGGAGGCTGCCCAACCGTACGCAGTGGGCCTCGCGGCCCTGAAGGACCTGGCCGCCGGTGACCGGGACGGCTTCCAGGACAAGGTGACACGGCTCCTGCTGACGGAGGCCGACCGCATGGACGAGGGTTCGCCGCTGCGCGCGCTGCTTCCCCTGGTCCCGCTGGCGCTGACCGCGCTGGCCCACCGCGACCGGGACTGGTCACTGCCGCTGACCACCCACTACCTGCCCAGGTCTCTCGTCCGCGGGTTCGACGCCACGGGGCCCCGGGTCGGGCCGTACGGAACCGGTCGCCGGCCCGACGCCGTCGCGGCCCTCGGCGGCGGCGGTCGGGTCACCGTCGACCGCCCCGGTGACCCCCAGGAGCCCCTGGACCCCGGGTACCTGGCCACCAGCGAGAAGGACTACGAGGAGAATCTCGCCGCCGAGGACGGCAAGCAGCGCACCGGCCGCGATATCGGGTACGCGCTGACCGACCCGTACCTCGTCGATGTGCTCGGCTGCGGAGACGAGGAGCAGCGGCGCCGGGCGGTGCTGCGGGGTTCCCAGGCCGCCGGCGCGTTCTTCCGCACTCTGCTGGCCGAGCCGGGCAGCGAGGTGGAGGTGGTGGTCGACGGACGGGAACTGACGGTGGCGGCGTTCGGCGGCAGTGGGGAATTCGGGGCGGCCGCCTGGCAGACGGCGGTCAACTGGACTCTGACCAGCGGCGTCCGGGAGGATCTCGCCCCGGTGGTCCTTGGCGGTATCAGAATCCTCGCGCGGGGCGACGGTTCCGCGTTCGCCGCCTACCGCCGTGCGCTGCTGAGTTACCTCCACGACGACGACCCGCGGCCCGTGATGGACGAGGCCCTGGCCGCTCACGAACAGGCGGCGAGCTGGGGGTACCTGATGCCTCCCGCGATCCTGCTGTCCCAGCTCGTGGACGGCGACGAGGAGTCCTTCAGCCTCGCGCTCGCCGACGCTCTGGAGGAACACCGCGCGTACTTCGAGGTCGGCGACCGCAACGACTTCGGCGAAGGCGCGATCAGCCCCGACATCCTCGCCCTGGCCTGCCACGCCCGGCGGCGGGGATGGCAGATCCGGGTCGATTCCCCCTACCTTCCGGCCATGTTGCTGCACCCGCTTTCGAACGCGACGGGCTGACTGCTCCCTCTCCGGACCCGGTTACCCCGCTGCGCCGGCCCCCCCCCGGGGAGCGGGCGGATCCACGCCATCGCCACCAGCCTCGTCCACCAGCGCCGCGGTGTGGCACATCGCAGAGTCGCCGGAGAATCCCTGCGGCCACACCTCTCACCTGAACAGGCGAGCCTCCTATCTGCCCGGTGAGAGCTGCTTCACTGTCAGCGCTGGTGTGTCCGGGGTTTGGGTGCGAGAGCTCGTTCTGATGGAGTGAGGGGCGGTGTGGTCAGAGGCGGACGGATGGGGCCTCGGGCGACTGCTAGCAGGACGGACGGTCGCACGAGCGCGTGTGCGGGCCCGGACAGGGTCATCGGTTCCATCAGGGCGGCGGCGACGCGTCGGGAGCTGGCCGCGGTGCGGGTGAGCCGGCTGACGTAGCCGGTGAGGAGGCGGGCGGCGGCGGGGGGCTTGGGCCCGATGCATCCCGGGTAGCGGATGTCCTGTCCGGTAGCGAGGTCCCAGGCGGTCGAAACGGATCGGGCTATCGTGCGCTGGACCTCGGCGCTCAGTCCGGGGGCGGTGATGCCCTTGTGGCGTACAGCGTCGGCCAGGGCCTTCGCGCCGACAGCGGCGACGGTCATTCCGTGTCCGAAGACGGGGTTGTAGGTCGCGACGGCGTCTCCGAGGATCAGGTAGCCCTCGGGAGTCCACTTCATCCGCTCGTAGTACCGCCTCTTGTTGACGCCGGAGCGGGAGATCGTGATGGTCCCCGTGCTGTCCAGCGGCTTGGCGTGCTCGATCAGCTCGGCGACGAGCGGATGCCGTACGGACCGTGCGAACGCGACGAAGCGGTCGGGGTCGTCGGTCGGTTCTCCGCCGCGCGTGCCGGAGAGGGTCACCAGCCAGCGCTGTCCCTCGATGGGCATGATGGTGGCGGTCTGCCCAGGGATTCCGTCGGCCGGGTTGGACTGGATGTTGATGAGGGGGAACTCGTCGGCTCCGGGCGGGGCGTGGTAGAGGCGGGTGGCGTAGGTGAGACCGGAGTCGATGGTGGTCTCGGTGATGGGGGGCACGCCGAAATCGGTCAGCCAGCGGCTTGAGCGCGAGCCGCGCCCGGAAGCATCGACGACGAAGTCGGCGCGGATGGTTTCCTCTGTTCCGTCGGCGCACCGGGTGGTCACGCCGGTGATGCGGGTGGCTGTACCGGTGAGGTGGGTGACCTGGGCGTGCCGCAGCTCGACGTTGTCCAGTTGCAGGACTCGGCTCCTGACGACCGCGTCCAGCAGGTCGCGGCTGCAGGCGATCAGGTACTGGGCCTCGCGGAAGCGCCGCATCCAGCCTTCCGCCGTGTAGGCCACCACGCCGGTGGGCAGCGAGATGCGGCGGGCGCCTGCGGCCAGCCACGCCCCCTGGACGCCTGGGAGCAGGGATTCGATGGCGCGGGCGCCGCCGGACCAGAGCAGGTGTGCGTGCCGGGCCTGGGGCAGGCCGCGGCGGGGGGCGGGCTCCGTCGGGAGTGCGTCCCGCTCGATGACGGTGACGCGGGCGGCGGCCGGGGCGAGAGCGGCGGCGGCGAGCATGCCCGCAAGGCCGCCCCCGATGATGACGGCGTGCGGGCCGGCGGGGCGTGCGGAGGGGGTGAGGTTCATCGGGGGGCGCTTTCTTGCGGTTCTGCCGTGACGGAGGGGAGGGGTGCTGTGCCGCCGAGGCGGGCGAAGTGCTGGCTCACGTCCGGAAGCCGATGTGCCGCACCGTCCAGCGCGGTGGGCAGGGTGGGCGTGTCGGCCGGGTCTGTGGGGGTGTGTCCCGCGTCGCGGGCGGCGAGCGCGGCCCGCACCATCACGGCGGCCGCGATGACCGAGGCGTCACTGTCGTTGCGGCCCTGGCCCCTGGCCTCCTGGTAGACGGCCTCGCGGTGTTCGATATCGAGGTAGGGGGCGAGCTGGAGGAGGTGGTCGGTGATCTGGGACTCGCGCAGGGTCGCCCGCATCTCGATGTCCCGCCACCGTGGAGGGGTCATGGGGACGGCCGTGCCCTTGAACGTCCTGTTGAGGGCCTTGGCGAGCGGAGCGAGCTTGTGGTGGGCGCGGCGTGATGCCCAGCGGGGGGCGAGGCGCGGTGCCAGCAGCGGAATGAGGAATCCGGCGGTAGTGGTGACGGCTCCGGCGCCCGCGAGCGGGGGCGCGACGCTCGTACTGAGGAAGTCGAGGTCATGGCCGGCCCACCGGGCACCGACCGCGATGAGCTTGGTCGCGGCGAAGCTGAAGCTGAGGACGAAGCCCGTGACGAGGACATACAAGCCCCGCCGGAGCCAGGGCAGGCGCACCTCCCGGGCCCAGAGCCAGCACATCACGGTGATCACCATGCTGGCGATGGTGTAGCCGCCGAGGTAGGCGACGATCATCTCGCGGATGAACGGCGTCGTGGCGTAGTAGGTGTCCAGGTCCTGCAGGCGCTCAACAGGCGCGTCGCCCAGTGCGAACAGCACGAACAGGCTCACGGCGAGGCAGCCGTAGAAGATCATCCAGGCGCGCGTCCGCCGCCGGAGAGCCTCCGCCGGCCCGCCGCGCCAGTGGATGATGAGAATCAGAGTTGCGCACGAGACAGCGCAGAGCGTGGAGTAGACGAGAGGGGCGGATACGTTCGGGACGCCGGTTGTCTCGTTGACCACACGGATGGTCGGTGGCGCGGCGAGGGCGAAGCTGGCAGTAGCCATGCAGAGCAGGGCCAGCACGCTGCTCAGCATGGGGTCACGGCGCCCGCGCCACAGGGTCGGGGCTTTGGCCAGCAGGGCTATGCCGAGGACCAGCGAGGGGATGTAGTAGTCGGTCCCGTTCATATCGTGGGCCTGCCGAGGCTGGCCTGGAGCCGGCTGATGACTCCGCCGACCGGCATCTGGTCCGGACCGCCCTCCAGGTAGGGGCGGAGTCTGCTGCCCAGTCGGAGGCCGAAGGACTCGGCGTCCTTCTCCTCCTCCAGGGCGAAGTCGGTCCGCGCGGCCATCACCATGCGCACGGTGCTTGCGAGATCCAGGGTGCCGTCGAAGGAGCGGGCTGCGGCTTCGATTCCGCCGTGAGCAGGGTGGCCCTTGCACGCCCCGACGTTCAGATGCCAGATCTCATGACCGAGGATCACGGCCTTGTGCAGGGCGGTGGTGTTCTTCTCCACCACGATCAGGTCCTGGTCCTGATACCTGAGCCACAGGCCGCTCGCGGTGTTGGGCGGGAAGTGCTCGAAGACGACCTGGACCTCTCGTTCGCGGTCCTTGGACAGAGGTTTGACCAGGTCACGCATCAGCTGCTCGGGGTCCGCCGAGACAGGCGGCTCAAGCTGGCGCATCAGGTCGTCGGCGAGCGCCGCCATGCGGCGCTCCTTCGTCGCTCTCACTGTGGATCCGTTCGTTCAGTACCGAGGTGCTTGCACGCCTTGGGGTTCGAGGCGTCTGGCTGCTGTATGCGCTGACGGCTACTTGGGGCGGCGTTCCTGGGAGAGACGATGGATCAGGCCCAGGAGGGCACGGCTGGCGTCCGGCCCGTCGGTGGAGTCGATGCCTCGCGCGGCGATGGCCGTAAGACCGAACTGCCTGCTCAGAGTCTCCACGGGATCGACCTGGTAGGACTCCAGATCCGGCAGGACCCTTTCCTCCAGTACGAGGGCCAGCGCCAGGGCGGGCGGATCCGTGAAGAATTCGATGCGCACCTCGAAGAGCACGGCGAGAGCCTTCGAATGCTCAAGATTGGGAGCTTTCGGTGCTTTAAGTAGTTTATGGAGCCATTGCGGCGTCATTCCGGCCGCCGCCGCAATCTCGGGGAGCGTGTACAGCCGCCGGACCTGCTGGCCGTGCTCGGTGGTCTCCGTCTTCAGCCGGGTCGCATGGGCGAAGCGGATGCGGCGGACCACCTCGGCGTTGAAGTCGGTGATGGGGGGGACCCGCTTGCCGGCCAGCAGGCGCCGCACGGTGCTCTCTTCGAGACCGGAATGGAATGCCAGATCCGAAATGTCAAATACGGCACTTCTGTCAAGGCCAGTTTTAGGAATCAATGTCTCGGCCCGCCGTATGGCTGCGGCAAGCCTGTCGTATCCCTCGTTCACGGAGACTCCTGGCTGAGGATGAGTGGCGTGATCACGCCGGGACGTCTGGAGACTAGCCGCTGATCTGCAGGTTCATCACTGCGGGGTCTCCATGATTTATGCGATCACAACTGCGGTTGACGGCGGATGCTCTCACATTGCAAGATCCGGTGGGTCGCAGGAGCGGCATGACGACGGGTCACTTCGCCCGTGTGATGCCAATTGCGAAGAACGTCGAGTGGCCCGAATGCGTCGTACAGCTGTACCCCGGCTCTCAACTCGACCGTTCCACGAGGGGGTTGGCCATCCACTGCGAGAGGGAGAGGGATGCTGGAGACGGCACGGGAAGGCGATCCGGCGATACCGGCTTGCGTGCCCGGCATTATGCATGCCGTATTCCGACATACACGGCTAACTGCCCTCTTTGACTTTTCGCGGCCATCAGCGCCGTCCGAGGAGCGGCTGTGACGTCGATGCCGTCTGAGGAGCATCCGCGACCCGTAGCCGACGGATCGTTCGCGCGGACGATCCTCGCGCCGTACGGGGCACTGCACAGTGCCAGGCACCAGGCTCTGCGCCGGATACGCGATCACGCCAAGAGCAGGAGGACGCGCAGGTCACGGCAGATCGAATCGCATCAGATCGTCGACTCCATGCCCTTGCCGCTGCCGTTCCGGCTCGACGGCCTCATCGCGAACATCGAAGAGGCCCGCGGGCGGCGCATCCACCTGATACCGATCCCCGACCGGCTCCTGAGCGCCAGCGGCGTATGCGGGCTGTGGATCAAACACCAGACAGAGCCGCTCGACCTGATCCTGCACGTCAAAAGCGCGTCCCGATTCCACGAACGCCAGATCATCCTCCACGAGCTCGTTCACCTGTGGGCGGACGACGCGGACGGTGTCACGGGCGACCACCTGGACGAGCTGATGTCCGGACTCTCCGGACCTCTGGTCGACCGGCTCATCAGCGAGGGGCAGATCTCCGCTCGGCGCCGGTACGACACCGACCGTGAACGCCGGACCGAGGCCGCCGCAGCCCTCATTCACGAGAGGGCCTACGCCTCCGAATCCATCGCCGACCCCACTGCCCGACAGCTCGCCGCCGATCTGCTCTATCCCTTCGGCGGCCCCGACTACCAGCGGACTACTGACCATGTCTGACACGATCGCCTATGCCGTCGTCGCCCTCCTGCTCGTCCAGGCCCTCCTCAGGAGCAGATCCGCACTCCGCGGTGACGTCCGCGAGCGAAGTCTCTGGGGCGCGTTCGCCGCCCTGGCCGCATCCTGGCTCTCACGCACCCAGCCCGGCCGCGAGCTCGTCAACTCGTTCGGTGTGACCGATCTGGCCTACCTCGTCAAGCACACCCTGGCCATCATCGGCATCTGCGTACTCCTGCGATACGTCACCGCCGTCTACCGCGACGCGGACACCGCCTCCGAGGTATCCCGCAACATCCGCGTCGCCGCCACGGTCCACCGGATCGCGACACGAGCCTCCCTCGGCACCGTCGCCCTTATGACCGCGGTCTTCTTCACCGGCCTCAGCACCCCGGACCCCGGAGCGTCCGACCACCTCATGGCACGGCACGCCGGCGAGCCCGGCCTCGCCGTCTACATGGGCCTCTTCTACCTCTACACCGCATCGGCCGCAGCCGTGTGCGCCGTCCAGTGGGGCGGCGCCCGCCGCCACGCCCCCATGCGACCCCTGCGGATCGGCCTCACGATGATGTCCGCCGGCATGGTCCTGCTCGTCGGCTACGCCCTCCTGCGCACCGCCTACGTCGTCCTGATCACCATCACCCCGGTCTCCGAAGCCACCGCCGCACTGCAGGAGACGGTGTCCGACAGCATGCTCTACGCCGGCTTCCTCCTGTACGGAATCGGTGCGATAGCCCCCGCGGCCTACGCGGCCAACGCCCGCTACCACACCGCCCGCAGCCTCTCCGACCTCCACACCCTCTGGCGCGACCTGGCGCTCACCGCCCCCGACCACGTCCGCCACCGGCCGAGCCGGATCCTGGGCGACACACGCATCGGCGCCCCGCTCCGCAGGCTCCGCGACATCACCGGACACGGTGAGTCCCTCTCCCAACACCTGCACCGCTTCGTCACCGAGATCCGCGACGTGATCCACGAACTGCGGCGCCACGCCCCTGAGGAACTCGCCGAGCGGGCCCTGCTGCGGGCCGAGCACGACGAGAACCTCGGCGAGGACACCGAGATCAGGGCCGAGGCGTACTGGATCCGCGCCGCCCGCTCCACGCTCGGTGCCACCCCCGGGCTGCCAGCACCGTTCCCCTTCCACCCGGGCACCGACCTGTCCGACGAGATACCGCACCTGCGCGCTGTCGCCGCCGCGTACAGCAGGACCAGTACCCGGGACGCGTACTCCCTCCTCGCCGACCCATCCGCCGTAACGGCGTGACCGCACCATTCAGAGAGAAGACCGTGGAATCGAACACCGAGCATGCCCGTCCGATGGCATCCGCCGGCGCTGTCATCACCGACGCTCAGGGCCGCATTCTCATCGTGAAGCCGACCTACAAGGAAGGCTGGAACCTGCCCGGCGGCCGGATCGAACCGGGGGAGACCCCGTCAGATGCCTGCCAGCGGGAGATACACGAGGAGCTCGGGCTCCATCTGAACGTCGGGCGGCTGCTGGTGGACGCCAAACTCCTCACACCGGCCGGCGAGCACGTCTACTACGTCTTCGACGCGGGATGGCTGACGGACGAGCAGAAGGCCGCGATCCGCGTGCAGGAGAGCGAGATCGAGCAGCACCAGTTCAGCGCACCGGAGGACATCGGCCCGGACCAGATTCCTCCGGCGGCTCGGCCGATGTGGGAAGCCACGCTGAAGGCCCTTTCGGGCACGGAGCCGGAGGTCCTTGAACGGACTGTCCAGCCCTAGGCCGAACGGGGACGGCCGTGTCAGCGGCCGTCCCTGTCGAGGATCTGCTGGAACACGGAGGCCGCGAAGTCCATCAGCTCCGGCGGCACTCCGCCGTTCTCGCCACCCCGGGCCGCCATCACCGTGAAGCCCGCCCGCGCGGCCCTGATGCCGGCGACGACTCGGGCAACGTCAGGGCTGTCGGTGCTGAAGATCAGAGCGGTGGCATCGAGCGCGAGCGCGATTGCGTTCAGGACCTCATCGGATGCTTCGGTCTGCTTCCCGGTCCGCAACGAGGAAACCAGCTCGCTGGTGAGAACGGAAGTCCCCGTCCTCGTGTTGCCGGCGACGGCGATGTCCGCGTCCGTGGGCCGGTCGCTGCCGTAGGTCTCCAGCAGGTACACGATCTTCTCGGCGATTGTCGTCGGCCCCGCAGGCTGCTCCAACTCCGGCTCCGGCTCGGCGATCCCGCGGACGGCCGGCACGTAGTTGCCGAAACTGCGCTCCTGGGCTGCCAGCAGTTCTTCACGGCTCACGCCGTACGCCTCGGCCAGCAGTGCGACGTACCCGTCGGCCAGAGGGCGCCTGCCGCTCTCGGCCGCGCGTACGGGCATCGCTGAGCTGGTCCTGGTGATCGCCGCGGTGTCTTTCTGGGCGTAGCCGGCGTCGCTGCGCAGATCCGCGAGGGTCGGCAGTTCTGCCCGGGGGAAGAGGTCGTCCAGCCTGTGGCCCACCGCTGCGGCCAGCCTGGGAAGCCTCTCGGGCGGGGGAGTGGTCTTTCCGCTCTCGTACCGGGCGATGACGGACTCGGCTACGCCGAGCAGGTCCCCCACCTGCAGCTGCGTCATGTTCGCCACCCGGCGCACCGAGCGAAACCGTGAGCCGTCGAAGAAGCGAGGCATAACGGGACTCCAGAGGGCTGCGGGGACGGGCGAGGCTACTTTAGCGACTTGATCAAATCGCTGATCGTAGATAACTTCCTTCTAGTGATCAGGGTGGACGGGGGTGCATTGCCCCAGGCTGCCCGATTGTTTGCCATTAAATCACCTGCTCCTGCGGGAGCAGGTCCCACAACGATCGCAACGCGGCCTTGAGCCTGCCGTGTCCACCCCCAGCGAGACCAGCCGGATCGGAGAGATTCGGATGAGTGTCGCACTAAACCCACCTGGAGCGCACCGTGAACGAAGGGGCATGTCTGTCCGTGCTGTTCACCCCGCCGTCCAGGCGGGTGCGGCAGGCAGCCGCGGGGGAGTGCATGCGGTCGGGGCTGAAGCCGTGGAGGCACTGGCGAGGGCTCGTGTCGCAGGTGCCGTGCCGCACACACTCCGCCCCTTATAGGTGACCGTTCGCCAGCCACACCGATCCCGACCGCGGACTGAACGTCCACGCGGTCGCCGGACCCGGCCAACTGTCGGCCTGAGAAACCCATAGGCCGGGTCCGGCTGATCCCCGCAAAGGAGACAGCGTGATTTCTACATCATTTTCCGCCCGCACGCAGGTCGTTCAACGACTCCGGCATCCGATCGTTGCCGCAACGGCGATGGCGCTGGGCACAGGCATCCTGCTGGCGCCGGGCGCGAACGCGGCAGACAAGTGGGGGCCCGGCTACCTGATCCCGGACAGTACGGGCAAGCCGGACCGCTCGCACATCGGTGCGTACGGCCCGCCCGGCCAGGCCCTGCCCGGTGTCACCGGTGTGGCGTACTGCGCCGACCCCGAACTCGACGGCCCCGAGGCCGCCGGCCGCTACGGCCCGGTCAAGGAGTACACGTCCTGGACCTCGAAGGCCACAGGCAAGGAAGCGTCCGCACAGGACATCGCCCGCGCCGCCTACGTGCTCTCCAAGTATGGCAACACCACCGACGACGCACAGGCCGCCGCCGTCGACGCGGTCGTCTACAGCTACCTTGAAGCTGGCACCACCTACGCCCTGCCCAACGGCGAGCGCGCCCTCCAACGCCTGAGCTACCCGGGCGTCGCCCCGTCCGCGAAGAAGCAGGCCACGGAGTACATGGCCGAGGCGGCGAAGTTCGCCGGCCCGTACAAGGTCAACATCAAACCGTCCGAGGGCACTCCGAAGCCCGGAGCGAAGACCACCGTCACCCTCGACGTCACCTCCGCCGCAGGCCACAAGGTCCCCGGTGTGAAGCTCGACCTCGGCCTGACCGGAGCCGGCACCAGCGAGACGACCGCCACGACCAACGCCGAGGGCATCGCCACCACGACGATCACCCCGGCCAAGGCGGGCACCGCCACCCTCAAGGCCACCGCCGAGTCCCTCCCCGGCAACGCCCTGCGTGCCATCACGCCGAGCAACGCCAAGGCGCAGCGCATGGTGCTCACCGGCGGGACCACCAGCGCCCACCACCAGGTCCAGTTCCAGGTCGACCCCCTCAAGGGCGGCATCAAGATCGTCAAGACGGCCGTTGACACCGGCAAGACGCTGGCCGGCGTCGCCTTCGAGATCAAGGACGGCCAGGGGAAGACCGCCGCGGCCGGCAAGACCGACGCCGCTGGCGTGTGGCAGGTCAAGGACCTCGCCCCCGGCTCCTACACGGTCCACGAGGTGAAGGCGGTCGAGGGCTACCAGCTGGCACCCGACCAGACGGTCACCGTCGGAGCCGACAAGACCGCCGACATCGCGGTCAAGGACGTGAAGATCCCCGAGCCCGAGAAGCCGAAGCCCCGGCCCGTCACGATTCCCGTCCTGCCGAAGACCGGGCTCTGACCTCCATCGTCCCACCGGTTGTCCGCACATGACGGACCCACCGCGGGGCCGGGCGCAGCACCCCTGCCCGGCCCCGCCCCTCCTGGCCGTCCTCTTCCGCTGGATGCACGCACCATGACGCACACACCCGACAACCACGGCACCGACGAAGCCCCCGGGGTGAACACCTCCGCACCGCGGACCACGCCACGCATCCGCCTGCGCACCCTGCTCGCCGCTGGCGCAGTCCTGACCGCTGCAGCCGTGACGGCAACCCTCGCCGTAGGCGGGGACGACGCCACCGGCACCCCGCCCACCCGGCCCGCCCAGCCCGCCGCGACCGCGACAACTCCAGGCCCCCCTGCCGCCCAGCCCGCCGCAACCGCGGAACCCTCCGCGCCGCAGGAAACCCCGAGCGACCCCCTGGCCTTGGCCGCACCGACCGAAGGCGTTCCCTCCGAACCCGACGAGACGGGCACCGCCGCCACCACCGCCGACCGTGCACTGAGCACCTGGGCCAGCAGCAACCCCGCCGCCCAGGGCAACCACGCCGTCGGCGGAGACACCGCTCCCGGACCGGGCGGCACCGTGAACGAGGTCCTGCGGATACCCGCTCTGGGCAGCGACTGGGCACAGCCCATCTACGACGGCGTCACCGACAAGCAGCTACGCGCAGGAATAGGCCACTTCCGCGACACGGAGGAGCCCGGCGCCATCGGAAACTACGCCCTCGCCGGCCACCGCAGCGGTGTGGCCGACCCCGCCTTTCGCGGTGTCGACAAGATCAAGCCCGGATCAGCCATCTCGGTCACCACCGCCAACCGGATCACCTACACCTACACCGTCACCCGTGTGCACACCGTCGAACCCCACGACGTCAGCGTCCTCGCCCAGGTCCCCGGGAAGCCCGACGCGACCCCCACCAAGGCCAAGTTGACGATCGTGACGTGCTGGCCCGCCAACGGATCCTCCAAGCGGGTCATCGTCGAGGCCGACCTCACCTCCTCACAGGGCGGCACCTGATGCCTGACGAAGTCCCAGAGGACGAAGCCGACTCCGGGAAAGTCACCATCCAGCCGGCACGTCTCTGGCCCGTCTACAACGTCGACAGAGCGAAGGCCGAGCTCATCGCCATGGAGCTCCTCACGCAAGGGCTCTCGCAGTACCGCGTCCGCATCATGACCAAACTCAGCAGCAAGAACGTACGCCGCCTGGCCGGCATCGTCGCCGAAGACGCCAAAAGCCCCATGGCTCCCCGCCTGGCGGGCCGCACTCCGGCCCGCATCACGGTCCGCTCCCCGGCCGGCCGCCCCGGAACGGCCCCTGGCCACACCCACTGCCGCGAACCCCACACCGAGGCTCAGCCCGAGCAGATGACGTTCCCGCTCGACTGAAACCCCGGCGCAGCAACTGGCCGTTCCCTCCCCTCAGACCCGTCACCCACGGGTCCCCCTGTCGCGCCTCCACAACACCCAGGGAACCCCTGTGCCTACGCCCGCTTCACCCGGCCGTCAGCCGGATCAGCCCGCGTCCTCGCACGTGCCCCAGAGCGACCAGTGGATCACCGCGACCAAGGGACGCATCGCCACCGACGGCTACTCCTGGATGCAGGCCGTCCACTGGGCGCACGAGCACGCCGACTACACCGCCCCCCGCCCGCATGGCCCGCAGAGCATCAACGAGACGACCCTCGTCATCGCCCAGGAACTCTCCAGACTCAACCCCTGCCGGCCAGGCGTCGGCTACCTGACGCGGATCACACGCCTGTCCGAGCGCACCATCCAGTACCACCTGGAGCTCCTGCGCGGCTCTGGTCTGCTCACCTACCGCTCGAAGGGCACCCGCGTACCCGGCGAGGGCGGCCGGGCGAGCGAGTACTGCCTCACAATCCCCCCGGCGTTCGACGAGGACGTCCGGGCACGCACCGGCCCCTCCGAGCAATACATCCGCTCGCTCCGCGGCATCGACCCGGCCGGTCTGCCCCTGATGAAACGTCTCGCGAAGAAAGCCAGCCGCGCTATCCGGCGCCGCCCGGCCAGGCACTCCGCGTCCCGCCCCGCCACCCCCTCTTGCACCCCAATGCAGGTGGGTTGCTCAACGTCTTCTCCCACCGGTACTTCTACGCCTCCCTCTGAGAGCAAACTCGCCAGCGGGAAGCCCCCTGCATCCGCCCCGAAAAAGTCCCCGACCGCCCGGAAGAGGCGCTCGCTCAACGCCGTCGGCCGCCGGTACCAGCTCGCCCACGAACTCATCACTCAAGTCCCGTGGCTCGCCCGGGCAAACACCCAGCGCATCGCCTGGATCGTGCGACACGTCGCCGACGCCGGCTGGACCGCGGCCGAAGTCATCGCCGTAGTCGGCCAGGAGGCCGCCGCACAGCGCGTGCACCGGCCCTCGGGCTTCCTCGCCTCCCGTCTCCGCGGCGCCACCGAGCTGTACAGCACCCCCGAACACCGGGCCGCGATCCTCACCTGGTGGCAGGATTCCCGTCACGCCGAGCAGGCCCGCCACACCGAGTGGGACGACCAGTGGCACCAGCCCACCAGCCGCGCCGTCGCCCGCCAGGTCGACGACGTCTTCTCCCACCTCACCACCCGCACCCCGGTGCCCGAAGACGACCACCCCGCGTACCAAACAGGCGGCGACGGCCTCGTCGACCTCCAGCAGCTGACCCGCGACCAGGTCATCGACCTGCGCGCAGCCGCACAGAAGGACCCGCTTCTCATCCGGTCCACCATCGCCACCTGCGGCGAGCCCTACGCGCGCCGCCTTTTCAGCAACCACCTCGTCGACCAGCTCCTGCGCCTCACCGGGACCGGTCGGCTGATCCTGCACAGAGGGCTGGCATGAGCCACACCGAACACGACGAGCCCCGCGGCGCAGACCTCGCCCGCATCGCGCTGCTCGCGGCCAAGAAGGCTGCCGCCCAGCGCGGCGAACACGGCCGGGCCCAACGCAAACCCTCACACCGCCGGACCACCCTCCGCGGCGACGGACGCGACCCGATGGGCCTGTCCGGCGTCATCGAACGGCTCATGGCCGAACGCGGCTGGGAGGCCCCGGCAGCAGGCGGCACCGTCATCGACCGCTGGCCGGCCATCGCCACGCCCGAGATCGCCGAACGCCTGCGGGCCGTGGCCTTCGACGACACCACCCGCCGCCTCGACCTCCTGCCCGAATCACCCGCCTGGCGCCTCCAGGGTCAGCTGATCACCGCCCAACTCATCCGCCAGGCCAACACCGAAGTCGGCGAGGGGACGGTCCGCGAGATCCGGATCCTGGCCGCTGGCTCCCGCCCCCACCACGCGACAGAACCTGGCACCGCCCCCGCAGCAGCCCCGCCACCCGAACCTACCGGCCCTCCGCGCAGATACGCGACCGATGAGTACCGCAAGGCCCGCGCCGCGCTGCACTCCGAGCCCGTCCGCCACGACAACCCCGCACCGGTCCGAACGGTCCGAACCCGTGACGACGGCTACCACCAGGCCCTCGCAGGCATCCGAACCCCGCTACCACGCACCGAACCCGCGCCGGTCCGCACGGAAGAAGACAGGTGCGCTGGATACCACGCCGCCCGGGCCGCAATCCGAACCGCTCCGGCACCGACGCCCCCATCGGCACCCTCACCACACGAACCACCGCCCCAGTACTGGCATGCTCTCCAAAGTCTCCGCGACAGCAAGGTGCTCAGCTCCCCAACCACCTGACCAGCACACCGAACCGCCCAGGCTCCAAAGGGCGAAGGATCCCGGTACCCGGTCCCACGGACGCTCCACCAGGTCCTCGTCCTGCATACCGACTCCGACGGGACACCCCTTCGAATCGTCGCCGACGGCCCGGCACCACCGCGATCCGGATCGGCTACCGCCTCCCGAGGGACACCAGAGACCGGAGGCGAAGACGTATACCACCCCCTGCCGCGCAGCCACGCCGTCCACATCGCAAACCAGCGAGGGCTCCTGACCAGTACTCCCATCCCGCAACGGACCACTCCGGCACACGGAGACGGACATGCGACGGGATCCCGCCCGCAGCCGGACACCTAAGCCTGAACACCGCCAAAGGGACACCGGGCCCCAGGCACCCAACCGCCCGTGCCCGTTGGACAGCAGAATGGTCAACGAGGATGAGTCACACGACCCACCACAGCACGAGACGAGGAACGCGCGACCAGCAGAACCACCCTCCGCCAGCGGCTCAGGCTGCGCCGGGCCTCAGAGATGTCACGGACGCGGGATTCGAGGGCCTCGACGAGTACCGCGTCGCCGAGCACCTCGGATATGTGAAGATCTGGAGCCGCGGCACCCTGCCCGCACACGTGCTGGCCGCACGGACAGCCTGCTCCTTCTCGCGCTAAGCCCAGATAAGGCGGTAATCGGCGTAGGCGATGCAGGCGTCGGTGGGGGTGGGGGCCGGGGGTAGAAGATGTAGGGACGCCAGCCCTTGACCGTGCCTGAGGAGCCCCGGCACACCAGCTAAGACCCAGCGGACGACGCCTACCTCGACTGCGGGACCGGTGACGACGTCCCTGCTGAACCCCCAACACCCACCGAGGAGACCAACATGCTCGCCCTCCCGCCCGGCAGCACAGTCCAGGACGGACAACTCACCCTCCCGGCCGGAGCCGCGCCGGCCGATCTGCGCCGCCTCGCGCACCAGCTCCAGATCGCCGCCGACGAGCACGACCCGACCCTCCTGCCCGAGCCGACCGGCCCGACCCCCGATGTCGTCATCGTGCGGTTCGACTTCGATTTCGTCCTGCACCAGCGGCGGGCCTGGGACGACGGCCAGATCACCGGCGGATTCATGCCGGGCATGGCCGATCTCCTGAAGAAGGCGCTGGCGCTCCCGCACATCGCGGTCGTCGTGCAGACGATCCGTCCGGCGAAGACCCTGGAGTGGATCGTGGAGTGGCTGGCCGAGCACGGTATTCCGGCCGTGGTGGACGACGGGACCCAGTGCTCGCGTGACATGTTCTACACCCGCACGGACGCCGTCCTCGTCACCCGAACCCTGCGCGTCGCGGGCGCCACCGTCGACCGCGCCCTCGTCAAGCAGGGCCCGGACGCCGTCCGTGAGCTGATCGTCGGCCTGAAGCGGCCCTCCGAGAACCGGAAGGCCGTGCGATGAGCGAAACCAAGGATGATGAGCGCGTCTACCCCGAGAACGAGGTGGTCGACGGGATTGAGCTGTGCTCCGACCAGGAGCAGCACGAGATCGACTTTCCCGAGCGATACTGGGACCCCCACCGCATTCCCTCGTCCTGAACATCGGAAGGCGGGGATCAGGTCGGTGAGCCGGGTGGTCACGATGTCGCCCGGGGCGGGGGAGCGAGGAGCAGGGCGGGCGCCGTCGGCCAGACCGCTCGGGCCCGATGATCCCGCCCCGGGCGGGCAGGCGTGTCCGGACACCGGGGCCGGGGAGTGGGCTACCGCGGGGCGGTCCGCCGCCCTTCGTCCTCATGGGCGAGTTTGTCCGCCTAGCCCGGCCTGCGAGGGCTCAGCCGGGCAGCGTGATCATCAGCAGGGCGCCCGCCTCGGCGAGGCCCTGTACGGCGAACGCCGCCCGCCGCAGCGTATCGGCGTGCCGGAGCCGTTCGGGCAGGAAGAGCACGGCGAGGAAGGCGATGGCGGCGACGGCGAGCGGCGCCCGCCAGAGGATGTCGGGGACCGAGGCAGGGCACTGCTCGCCGTAGGTCAGGCACCGGGAGCCGCCCTCGCCCATCAACGAGAGGAACCCGTCGACGAACCAGGCGACACCGGCGGCCGGGGCGAACAGCGCGGCGCAGACGAAGGACCACAAGCGGATCCGGTCGGCCGTCCACCGGCCCTCGGCCGGTGTGCTGATGCTGTCGGAGGTTCCAGGTGCGCTCGTGGTCATGACCCCATCCCAGCGCGGCCGGCCCGCCCCGGCATCAGCTCCCGTACTCAGCCGGTCGGCCAGGTGTACTCACGCTCCCCGTCCGGCACCCATGCACGCGCCCTCGGCGAGCCGTCGACGAGAAATGAAGGAACAAGCGCGCCATGGCTGTGCGTCCAGGACAATCCGAACTCCCCTACGCAGCAGCGCAAGACGCGCACCACACGGGAGCGCCGCCACGGCCCGCCGCCAGAACTGCCCGCCGACCGAGCGCACCCCCAGGCCCGGTACTCCCGAAGCTGCGGCGAAGGGATAGGTAGCACTCTGTAGTCACGCGGCCAGGCCGGAGCGATCCGACGTGCTGAACCGAGCTTCGGCACGGCCCGGGCCCGACGACACGTGACTATGCGGGCTCGCTGTACCCGGCGACGTATGCCGATAGTTCTCACAACCCGGCTCCTGGCACACCGTTGGGGTGCCACACTGTGGTGTGAATGTTCTGTAGAAGATTGTCATTCCAGTGGTTGCCGTGCTGACCGCTGGCGCGCTGGCCTACCTCTCGGCGTGGAAAGTGGCGCGGGCGCAGGCGCGTCGCGAGCAGCGCCTGGAGCCTGTGATCACGTACTACCGGGACCTCGACGAGCCGGACAGCCAAGCGGCCCTGGAGATCTACGACTGTCTGGCGACTGGGATGTAGCAGGCGAAGCGGGCTCTGCGACCGGAGTGAGCGAGGGGCCGACCCCGGGTCAGCCGACACACCGACGGGCGGCCCGCCGGTGTCGCGCTCCGGCACGGACCCAGCCCCGCGCTCATGGGCCAACTTCGCGAAAGCCATGCGGGTTGACTGCCCGGCTGTCTACCCTTTCCTCCATGACGATCGCCCCGGAGGCTCCCGCTGCCGCTTCCTTGCGCTTCCTCGCGATCGAGCTGACCAACCGCTGCCAGCTGACCTGCCCGTCCCACTGCTACGCCCAGGCCGGGCCTCACTGCGGGCACGGCACGATGGGCACGGGCGACTGGCGCCGGGTCATCACCGAGGCCGCCGAGCTGGGCGCGACGACCGTGCAGACCATCGGCGGCGAACCCAGCCTCTCTCCGGACTTCACCGGGCTCGTCGAGCACGCGCTGGAAGCCGGCCTGCGCGTCCGCGTCTACACCAACCTGCTGCGGGTCCGCGGGTCGACCTCGCGACCTCGTACTACAGCGACGATCCGGCCGAGCACGACCGGATCACCGGCCGGCCCGGATCCCACACGGCGACCCGGGCGAACATCGCCGAGGCCGTACGCCGCGGCATCACGATCGCGGCCGGCATCGTTGACCTGGGCGGTGGTCAGCGTGTCGAAGAGGCCCGCGCCGAGTTGGAGGACCTGGGCGTCCACGACGTGCACGTCGACCGGGTCCGTCCCATCGGCAACGCGGTCGCCGGCCAGCTGCCGACGACTTCCGCCCTGTGCGGACGCTGTGGCCACGGGAAGGCGGCGATCCTCCCGGACGGAACCACCGTCCCGTGCGTCCTGGCTCGGTTCCTCCCGGGCGGCAGCGTCAAGAACGCGACCCTGGCATCGGTCCTGACCAGCGACCGCTGGGCCGAGGTGACCGCCAGCGTCCCCTACCGGGCCGAGGGTGAGCCGTGTCCTCCCGACTGCTTACCGAACAGGGACACGTGCGGACCGGGCAAAGGCAAGGCGGACGACGAAGAGGAATGACCCGGGCGCACAGCGCCGGAAGAAGAAGGAGCACACAGCATGGACGTGGACTGGAAGCCGTACGCGCGCCGCATGGCCGACGCCGTACTACACCGCCGGGAGTCACGCTGGTGGGACCCCCTGGCCTCCACACCCCGGCACGTGTTCGTCCCGCGCTGGTGGGAACGGGGCACCGACGGCCGGGAGACCCGTGACGGCGCCGCCGACCCCGAGGCGTGGATGAAGACCGTCTACGAGGACACCACGCTGGTGACCCGCATGGGCGCCCGGCACGCCGACCACGCCGCCTCCGGCACCCCGCTGCCGTCCGGACTGTGGCCGACATCGTCCTCGACTCTGCCCGCCCTCCTCGTGATCCTGTACCGGCACGCCATGCTCGGCGAGACCAGCCGCACCCTGGTGACCACCGGCACCGGATACGGCACCGCCCTCCTCTGCCGCCGCCTCGGCGACCCACAACTCGTCACCAGCATCGACATCGACCCCTACCTCGTCCAGGCCGCCACCGAACGCCTCGACACCATCGGCCTGAACCCCCGCACCGAAACCCGCGACATCACCGGCCCCCTCCCCGGCCAGTACGACCGCATCATCTCCACCGTCTCCGTACGCCCCATCCCCGCAAGCTGGCTCACCGCGCTGCGCCCGGGCGGGCGGCTGGTCACCACCGTCGCCGACACGGGCCTCCTTCTCGTGGCCGACAAGTCCGAGGACGGCGGCGCCCAGGGGTACATCACCGGTGACCGGGCATCCTTCATGCGAACCCGCCAGAGCGACGACTACGACACCGTCTCCCCGGGGCCCGAGGTGTGGGCGGCGGCGGACGATGACGGCGAGACCGTGACCACCAGCCGGTATCCGGTCCTGGACGTCCAGAACACCTGGGACATCCGCTCGATGCTGGAGCTGGAGGCCCCGGGGATCGAGCACCGCTTCCGGAGGTCCCCCGAGGGACCGCGCACCATGCTGATGGCGCACCCCGACGGCTCCTGGGCTCGCGCGTCAGCACCCGACCGCAACGCCTCGCCACTCGTGCACCAGGGCGGGACCCGGCGCCTGTGGGACGCCCTGGAATCCATCCGCGACCGCCTCAACCGCACGGGCGAACTGCCCGTACACGGCGCCACCGTCACCATCACCCCCGACGGCACAACCACCCTCACCCGCGGACGCTGGTCAGCCACCCTCTGAACCACCAGGCCAACACCCACTGCGCCCGCAGGGCGGTCACACCCAGGCGGTGTGACCGGTCGCTCCGGAGCAGGGCCGCCTGGAGCACGCGGTCCCCGCTGCCATATCGTCGTGGCGTGCTGCCGACCCTCCGGCAACATCCTCGCGCCCGCTGAGGCCGGTGCCCGACAGGGGGTGGTGGCAGAGGTTCACCGGCCCCGTGGTCCTGTGGGTTCCATCCCTCCTCCGGGTGAAGGGGATCACGGCGGCCCCGGGACGGCCAGTGGCCTGCATGGTGCGGGGCGGTGGTCTTCAGTGAGCGGGTAGCCGATCTCCGCGATGTCCCTGGCCAGGCCGGCGGGACTGGTATCGGGGTTGAGCGCGGCGACGGTCTCCGGCGTCACCGGGCGCCGGGGCAGGACGGTGCGGACGGCCTCAATGCCGACGGCCTCTCGACGCAGCGAGCAGCCCAGGCCCTCGGTGAGTGGTCGGCGAGAGGCTCGAAGAGGGTGTCCGAACGGTTCGGATCGCCGCCGTTGTGTTCGGAAGGCGGTGGTGTTGGTGTGCCAGTTCACCCCCGCCAGGAGCCACAGGCCGCGGGCCATGGTGGGCACGCCCTGCTCGTCGCAGAAGGCGGGCTCGGTCGTACGGGCGGAAGTCCTCCGGCACGTTGTCGACGACTCCCAGTCACGCCACCGGTGTGCCCCTCAGGGCCCACGGGCTCACGACGGAGGCAGGACCGGGCCTGCCGCATAGCGCGCGCGAAGTCCAGCGGGGCCACGCCCGTACCCCCTCCAGGCGGGGAGTTCCTCGCCCTTGCCGGTCCGTCCGTGAGGGCCGGAAGATCCCGCCTACCGGGAGCTCCCAGCCGTCATCTCCTTGCCTCGGCGCAGGCTCTGACGGCATCCACTGTCTCCAGCATCCCCTACCAAGCAACGACTTGACGTGTTGTCAAATACATGGCCGAGGTGCGGCGATCTGAAGGGGGTTGACCAAGATCCCACGCGTCTTGTAATATCTTAAGTGTCATTAGCCTTTGGATGGCAAGGAGAGCCCATGCCCCGTTCCACCACCCGCTCACATCAGCGACCCTGCCTCCCGGAGTCGAGCGGTCATACTTCCGCTGTGGCCAAGGCGCGTCGCGACGGTGTGCGCTGCGTGGTTGCCGAGAGGGTTCCCGACCTCGTGGCCGAGATCTTCGACCCGTCGCGGATTCTTCCGCTGATCCTCGTCACGACGTCGCAGCGCCACGGTGACAAGCCGCTGGTCAACCTCACCGAGCTCTCCGAGCGTCTCCTCGGCCGAGCTGATGTCGCCCTGCTCGCCGACCAGTCGGCCTCCTGGGCCCTGGACGCGGCCATCCCCGAGAAGTGGCGCACCTATGGCGGGTACGTCCGCATCTTCCTGGCTGACGCGAGCGAGGGCGACCCCGCCGAGCGTCACCCCTTGATCTACGTCTCTCCCGAACGCAGCTCCGATGCTCTGCGGCATATCGTGGGCCGGGTCCACAGCGTGACCTCCGTATGGACCGTCCAGCCCCGCACCGGGCCGCTCCTCGCACTACCGGTCGGCGAGGAGAACCAGCAGCTTCTGGCCAAGCTCGACGACGCCAAGAGGAAGCTGGCCGCCGCCCGCCGGGAGAAGCGCGAACTCCAGGGGAGGGTCCGCGCGCTCAGGCTTGCCAACGACGGTGTCTCACCGCTCCTGCCGCCGCCCGTGTACGCCGACCCCGACCGGCAGAACCGCTACGAGATTGAGCAGGTCTGGCTCTGGCGCTACAGCGAGGCCGAGCGGGACAACTGGCCTTTGAAGCCCCACCGGTTCGGCCCTGACTGGCACGAGTCCCTCCCTGACGCCCCGGCCGCCCAGCGCCGGGACATCATCGACATCGTCACCGACGTCCTCACCGGGCGGGCCGCAGAAGTGCTGGGGCGCCAGGTGCGTCCGCACAAGACCCACGCGGCTGGCGGAGCTCCTCAGCTCGTCCGCAGCGACGGAGCCACGGCGTGGCGGTGCAACATCAAGACCAACAGCCCGGCCGCACCCCGGATGACGTGGTGGAAGCTCACCGACGGCACGATCGAACTCGGCCGGGTATCCCTCCACGACGACACCCGGCTGCGCTGAGACAGACCGAACCGAAGGGCGGCCGCGCGACGCGGCCGCCCTTCGGCATTCCCGCGCAACACAGGTCAATGCGACTCCTTTCGGGCGGCTGGTGGTCATGGCCGGACACTCAGTGCGCCCGGGCCGGAAGTTATCCACAGGCCCTCACTCGTAGCGTCTCTGACGTGTGCTTCAGCCGTCGGGCAGCCATACACCGGCGCCTGCCCGCAGAAGCACACACCACGAGCAGACCACTACCCGGGGAGGACGACGTGACGCACAACAACAGCTCCGCACACGGACCCGTCAACGCGACCTCGCCCGCCGTGGCCCGCCGCAGAGTCCGGCCGGTCCCTTGAGCCACCGGCCGGAGGACCCCCCTTCCTCCGGCCGGACCCGCGGCCGGTCCGCCGTTGTTCCTCCCCCTCCGGAGCGACCGCGGACCGGCCGGCACAGCGGGGGCGCCGCCAGATGGCGGCGCCCCCACGCGGCCCGGACCCCTGCTGCCTGCTGGAGAGATGTGACCACGACCATCGCGCCCACCGGACACCCGGCAGGCCACCACCCCCGACCCTGGCCCGCGGAGATCCGCACTCTCATGGCCGGCACCTGCGCCGTGCGCGCAGCAGGATTCTGCTACCCCTTCCTGCCGTACCACCTGGAAGCCCTCCAGTTGTCCACCCAGACCGTGGGCCGGCTCCTCGCGACCTTCGGAGCGGAATGGCTTGCCGGTTCGCTCCTCTGGGGCTGGCTCGCCGACCGGATCGGCCGACGCGCCGCACTGGCCGGCGCCATGGCCCTGGCCGCACTCGCGCTTCCCCTCCTGGCCCAGGCCCAGGCCACGACTGCCGTGGCAGCCGGTGCCTTCGTGGCCGGCGTGACCTACGACGCCCCCCGCCCGGTCCTGTCCGCGGCCATCGCCGAACACTTCGGGGACGACAGGAGCAGAGCCTCGCTCAACGCGACGCGGAACTTCGCCATCAACGTCGCCGCCGCCGCGGCCGGCACCAGCGGGGGACTGCTCGCGGACCGCGCCGGAATGCCCGCCCTCCTGTGGGCGAACGCGGCCGCCTGCGCGATCTTCGGCACCCTCGTCTGCTTCACCCTCAGCGACCGCACCACCGCCCAGCCGGACCAGCTCACCCGGCCCCGGCCAGCCGCAGCCCTGAAGGACGCACGCCTCGGCCTCCTGCTGCTGGCGAGCCTCGCCACCCTCACCGCCGCGGCCAGCCTCTTCTCCAGCCTGCGCATGCTGATGTCCCGGGCCGGCCTCTCCGCCGCCGACTACGGCTGGACCCAGACCGCCAACGCCGTCGCCGTCCTTCTTCTATCCCCGCTCCTGAACCGCTGGCTCAGCCAACGAGCCCACCGCGGCAAGCCCATGACCGGCCTGCTCGCCGCGAGCGCCCTCATCCTCGGCACCAGCATGGGAGCCGCCGCACTCGCCACGACCGTCATCGGCTTCAGCCTCCCCGCCGCGCTCGCCGTCCCGGGAGAAATCATCGCCTTCGTCGCGGCCGGCGACATCCTCACCCGCATCTCACCCCCCGGCGCCTACGGCCTGTACGCCGGCATCTGGGGCACCACCCTCGCCGGCGCCGTCGTCATCGCCCCGGTACTCGCGTCCTGGTCACTCACCCACGGCGGCCCCTACCTCGCGGCGGCCACCACCCTGGCCGCCGGAGTCCTCGGCGCGACGCTGTGCTGGCCCCTGGCCGCGATCACCAGAAGGACACCCGGCCCTCCGCACAAGGACTTCTGATGCCGACCGCCTTCCCGGCCCGCGGCCCGCCGCCGGGCCCCGACCACACCCCGACAGCGCCGTGACCCACCACCACAGAAGGACCGAACCGTGCGACCTCTGATCCGCAAGGCCATCACCGCCACCGCCGCAACCGCCCTGACCCTCGGCGGAGTCACCGCCCTCGCCTCACCCGCCTCCGCAGCCGGCACCGGCTCCTGCACCAAGAACGTCCCCGACTACAACGGCTGGGCCTACACCACCGTGAACCTCCGCAAGGGCCCGGGCATCAGTCACACCTCCCTCGGACTCCTGCAGCCCAGAACGAAGATCACGGTGCACTGCTACGCCAAGAGCAGCACCTGGGCCCACATCAAGGTCCGCAGCGGCGCCAACTCCGGCAAATCCGGATGGATCAGCGCCTACTACATCGACATCCCCATGAACCTCAACTGATCCCCTCCGCAGCATCCCCGAACATCCGAAACGGAGGCCGCGCACCGTGGCATCCGCACCAGGCGGCCGGGCGCTCACCGCGCCACGGCCGCCCCACGGCCCGGAGCTCCGATGACCCCCCTCACCTCCCTTCTCCCCCCGGCCCCGCCCCCGCCGCAGGACAACCACAAGGAACCGAAGCGCCACCGGCCGTACGTCGCCCGCCTCCGGCACCTCGGGCAGGGCCTGGCCCTCCCGATCGCCGCCATGCCCACCGCCGGCCTGCTCCTGCGGCTGGGACAGGACGACCTGCTCGGCCGCCACCCCGGCCTCCGCGAACCCGCCGCGGTCATCTCCGGAGCGGGATCGGCCGTACTCGACAACCTGCCCCTGCTCTTCGCACTCGGCATAGCCCTCGGCCTCAGCAGGTCCACCGACGTCGCCGGCCGCGTACTGGGCTGCGCCATCGCCTACCTGATCATGTCCCGCGCGGTCCTCACCCTGAACCCGCTCCCGGCCGGCCAGCCGGACATCGCACCCGCACGCTGGCCCTACGGAGCCCTCCTCGGCATCCTCGGCGCCCTGCTGGCCATGGCCATCTGGAAGGCGATGGACCGCCGCAGACGACCTCTGCCGCTGCTCGTCGTCTACGCGGTCATCGCCCTGGCCGCGCTCTTCGCCGGAACAATCCTCGGCCTGGCCTACCCGACCGTCGACCGGGCACTGAGCTCGGCCGCCGCCGCCGTAGCCGACCACGCCGTAGCCGGAGGGGGCGCGTTCGGATTCCTCAACCGGATCCTCCTGCCCCTGGGCCTCCACCACGTACCGTCGGCCATCGTCTGGTACATCACCGGAGACTGCGGCAACGGCGTCAAGGGCGACGTTCCGTGCTTCTTCACCGAACACGACCCCGACGCCGGAATCTTCATGACCGGCTTCTTCCCCATCGCGATGTTCGCCCTGCCCGCAGCCGCCCTGGCCATCTGGCGCAGCGCCCTGCCCTCGCAACGCCCCCGTGTCGCGGCCGTCATGCTGCCCGCCGCCGCGATGTCCGCCCTCACCGGCATCACCGAACCGATCGAGCTCGCCTTCGCCTACACGGCCCCCGTGCTCTACCTGGCACACGCCGTGCTGACCGGCGTGAGTCTCGCCCTGGTCAACGCCCTCGACATCCACGCGGGCTTCCTCTTCTCCGCCGGCACCGTCGACTACGTCTTCAACTTCCCCCTCGCCACCCGCCCCCTGCTGCTGCTCCCCATCGGGATGGCCTACGGCGCCCTCTACTACGCCCTGTTCCGCTTCGCCATCACCCGCTTCAACCTGCGCACTCCCGGCCGCGACCCCGATGCCGAACAACCCACCCCCCTGCCGGAAGAAGGAACCAGGCACCCGTGAACCCCACCCCGCAGGCAGCGCACTACGGCCTCGGCGCGATCTTCCCGGTCGTCGTCATCGACGCCCGGCCCGTCTGGCACCAGCCGTCCACCAGCACCCCGCCCGAACGGCACCCTCAGGGCCGTGAACTCCTGGCCCTGCGCTGGAGCGGACCGGACGACGCCGACGACGAAGCCGTGGACACTCTCCGCCGCGCAGCCCACCACGACCCGGACACCGCACTGGCCGCCTTCGCGGCCCGCCCACCAGCCGGCCTCCGCCTGATCGCACTGAGACCCAGCGCACTCCTGGGCCCATGGGGCGAACGCCCGGGCCGCGCCACCCACCACCCCTGACACCCCGGAAGGCCGACATGCCCAACCAGCCGCAGATCGCCGTTATCACCCCCACCGCGCTGCGCCCGAAGCGCCGCAGATACCTCGGCGAGCTCTACGACAGCCTCCTCGCCCAGGAAACCGACTGGGAGTGGATCCTCGCCCCCAACGGACGACACGCCGACCTCCGCACGATCCCGCCCGCGATCGCCGCGGACCCGCGGGTGAGGATCTGCGCCCGGCCCGACCCGGGAGCCGCTCCGGCCCGCAACACCTCACTCAACTACGTGAGCGCGCCCTACGTCTGCTACGCGGACGACGACGACATTCTGCCGCCCCACTCCCTCGCGGCCCGCCACCAGCGCGCGGTGGAGTCCGGCCTCGGCTGGGTCGCGGGAATGTCCGCCGACCTGATGAGGAACGGCGACCTCGCTCTGTGGGACTGCGCCACCCCGGTGGGGCTCCACGACCCCGGCGACGTGTGGACGTACTGGCCCTCTCCCCAGAGCGGCAAGCCGCCCATGGGCCACACCATGCTCCTCACCCGGACGGCCATCGCCCGCGCCTACGCAGGGCACGGTGGGCTGACCAAGGGGGAGGACTACGTGTACGTCATGTCGGTCACCGGCAACACCGCCGGCGAGCTCCTGCCGGACATCACCTACCACTACCGCCACCACGGCGGGCAGTGGACCAAGCAGTTCCGGTACCGGGACAAGGCCGAGTACGACGCCCGGACCTTCGCCTGGAACCAGGGCCAGGCACTGCAAGAGGTACGCCGCGAGGCGACCTTGACCACCGGCTAGACGAAGCCGCCATGCCCGAAGACCACCTGCACCCGAGGCCGAGGACAGCAACGCCCAACTGCCCCGAACGCGCCCGCCCGCCACCTGCCACGCGAAACGGGCCCGTCACCCCCGGCCGACCGGCCCGGAGTCCACCACCCCGTCCCACTCACACAGGGAGAGCCCCTCGGACCAGAACACAGCGGCCGGCCCGCGCGGCGGACGCTTCCGTCCAGCGGGCGGGCAACCTGCCCCCAGCCATGACGATCCGATGACCGGAGGACATCTGTGAACGACACATCGCAAGCAGGCACGGAGATCTCAGCTGCTCCGGACACACCGACACGACCCCGGTTCCTCCTGCGCGAGATGCGCTCAAGCTGCGCAACCCAGCGCATATGGAAGTGGAGTTTGCCGGCCTTCGCCGGGCGGCTCCCCGACGGACGTACGTACAACACGTGCCCGTCCGCCGGCATCTGCAAAGACCTCTGCTACGCCCGCTCCGGGACATTCCGATTCTCGACCGTGCTGCGCTCGCACCAGAGCAACCTGCAGTACATCCTCGACGAGCCGGAGGCATGGGAGGAGCAGATGACCGAAGAGCTCAAGCACTCCCGGTACCACCCGGCAGGATCTCCGGCTCACGTACGTGTACATGACAGTGGGGACTATTTCGGGGAGGGATACCTGGACGCGTGGCTTCGGATCATGCGGAGCACACCGGGAGTTGTCTTCTACTCGTACACCAAGGAGGTGCAACTTTTCGAAGAGCGAGTGCGCCCCAGTCCGCCGGCCAACTTCCACTGGCGCTACTCCTACGGCGGAACACAGGACGAGCTCATAGCCCCCGGCCACAACCACGTCGATGTGTTCCCGGACGAGGAATCGCTGGCCGAGGCCGGCTACACATCACAGGCTCCGTCCGACCTGCGCGGAGCCTACGGCCCCGAAACTCTGGGCATCCCTGCGAACAACATCGTCCATCTGAAAAGGAGGCAGGGCGCCAGCACCTTCCGCGCGCTCCAGCGAGCGGCCAACGAGCAGAAGCGGGAGCGCCGCGAGAAGCGGGTCGGGCCGGCTTCCCGGCGGCCGCGGGCCGACTGACCCGCCGCAGTCCCCTGCGGAGCCGGGCGAGCGACCAGCGCGCCCGGCTCCGGCCGCGTGGCCGGTCAACTGCCAGAAGGCGGAGCGGACTCCCGCCCGCCCGCGCGGCCCGAGGCCGAGAGGGAGATCTGTCCCCGCGCGTACGCACGGAAGAGGATCTCCAGCAGATGGGCGAGGCTCTGCGCCACTTCTTCCGAGGCGCGCTTGGCGTCGGCTTGCGTGAGCAGGTCCCGGTCGAGCGCAAGGTCCTTGCCCGTGCGTGGATGCCCGGCGCCCACTTCTTGCGCGGTCCGTTTCACGGCGATGGTGCCGTCGACGTACCCGCGGAGCAGGAACGTCGCGAGGCTGGGAAGGGACAGCCGGTCGTCGCCGGCGGCTTCGGTGGAATCGAGCAGGACGTCGGCCGCGATGCGGTAGGAGGAGCGGAACAGAGCCATCCCGACAGTGTATGGGCCGGACACATACACCCCGCGAGGTGGAGACCCCGGCCCCCGCCGCGATCCCGTCGCGCGCGAGATTCATTTGGGTCCGGGGCGTCCTGACACCGCGCCCGTTCGTGCGCGACCGGAGCCCGAACCTTGACGTGTATGTTGTGGCAACATACACTTAGAGAGTGGGGTGATCATCACGCCTGACCCTCCGTCGCAGGTCAAAGTCGTCCGCCCCGCTCTCTTCCCCTATGTGTCCGCTGTACCTCACTTCACCGGGAGTCCTATGATCACGATGCCCACCGCCCGCGAAGTCTTCCCCCCGGGAACGCCCAAGCCCGTCTGCGAGGACTTCAACCGTCGCCGCAAGTCGTTCATCACCGCGATGGAGCTCTTCCGCGAGCACGGCGGAAACCTGACCGAGGCGGACGTCGTTGCGCTCACCGACACGGAGATGGCGCACGCCGCTCAGTGCGCCGGGGTGAAGGTCCCGGGCGGTACCGAAACCCGACGGCTGATCCGCGCCGAACTGCGCAAGCTCGCCGACCTGCCGCCGCAGCCGGACCCCCTCTCGCACGCCGCGGCCCCGGTGCGGACCAACCCCGCCGCGACGCTCGCCCCCGAACAGTTGACCGGCCTCCTCGCCCTGGGAATCCCGGTGCTCCTGGTCCCCGTCCGGGCCGCATAGCGCTTCCGGGGGCCGCCGGCCACCCCGGCGGCCCCCGAGCGCTTGACCCGCCTCGACAAAGCGGAGTCCTCCACGACCTCCAAGCCCCCGATCAGGACCCCACCCCGAGCGAGGCCCAGCCGTCCGCCGCCCCTGCGGCACGTCCGTCCTGGAGGCCCCCATGCCATCCGCCGAGCCGACCGTACTCACCCCGTCCGAGCGCACCCACCTCAAGACCGCGGGCAGCCACCCCAACGGGCATCTGCCGACCAACGTCTCCACCAAACTGCTGCGCTCGATGTTCAACGCCGGATGCATCTACCGCGAGAACACCGACGGCTACCGCCTCGACGACGAGGATGCGTTCACGTACGAGTCGCCCACTCCGTGGCGCATCACCACGGCTGGACGTCTGGCCGTCCTGACCCCCGCCCAGCTCTCCGCTCTCACCCACCGACTGGACGCGGCAGGAAAGTTCACTGCCAAGGCCACCTGGGCCGGAAGTCGGTGTTCTCGGGGGTGGTCTCCTTCACCCAGTCCGCCAGCAGCCGGCGCAGCCAGTCCTGCCGGATCACCGAGGTGTCCAACTGCCGCGGGACCGTACGGACCCCGGACCGGGTGCGCGAGCGCAGACCCAGGTCGGCGAGCTCCCACACCGGTTTGTCGAGCGGATCGATCCCCCGGAACCGGTCGAAGGCCGCGCGCACCAGGCGCAGCACGTCGTTCCAGTGGGCCTCGCAGTTGCGGTCGATGTACCCGAGGTCGGCGAGCTGCTTGGGCGGCAGGGCGGCGATGCTGTCGACGCCTTCCAGGCCGGGGACCAGGAGCCGCACCGCGACGGGGCTGAGCGTCGGCCGCTGGGTATCGCGCTGGACCAGGGCGTAGAGGACCTCGCGGCGCAGCAGCGGGTTCAGCGGCAGCAGGGTGAACTGGAAGCCGTTCAGGTGCGGACTCTGCACCGCCGCCCAGACGGCCAGGTCCTCGCCGGTCGGGCCCTTCATGCCGAGCGCCTTGCGGTGCAGGCGCCAGCGCTCGCGGTGGTAGGTGCACAGCTCCGTCCGGCGGCCGTGCGCCGTGCCGTCGCAGGCTCCCACCAGGCACGGGCGGCCGGGCGGAAGGGGATGGGCCACGGTCGCGAGCCAGTCGGCGAGGTCCAGCTGGGTATGCCCGCTCTTGTACTGGTACCGCCATTTCACGTAGTGCGGCATGCAGCTGCCACGGCTCGCCGCCTCCAGCGCGCAGCGGACCCCCTCGCGCTCCGCCGAGCACGGCGGCCGCGACCCGGGCAACGCCCGGACCGTCGCCCGGCGGCCCACCGTCGCGAACTCCTCCCGGCTGAGCCCGCTCTCCACGAACTGCTCGTAGCAGGACCGGCACAGGTGCCGGCTCGCGCGGACCGCGACGTGGCAGCCGGCACTGTTGCAGCGCCAGATCGCCGTCGTCGACTCGTCCGGGTCGCCGGTGAACAGCCAGTGCTCACCGACCCATTCGTCGGGCCGCCACAACGGGTCGATGTTCTCGTCCAGCCACGCCTGCCACCGCGGGCGGTCGAAGGGAAGCGGCACCACGGCCGGATCAGCCGCCGGGGAGGCCACGGTCTGCAGGCTCATCGCGCGATCTCCAGACGCCGGGCGTCCGCCCGCTCGACGGCGGCCCGCTTGTCCTCGTCGGAGGCATGGACGTACACGCTCATCGACGAGTCCGACAGGTGTCCCAGCAGGTCGGAGACGACGGAGCGGTCGGTGCCGCCGCGGATCCAGTGCGTCGCCGCGCCGTGCCGGACCATGTGTGGGCGGGCGATCAGGTCAGCCGCGCGGGCGAGGCGGTCGAAGAGGTCCTTGGCGTTGGAGTAGGTCATCGCCCGGCCCAGCGGGGCCCGGAAGAGGTTCACCAGGACCTGCTCGGTGAACTCGGCCTCCGGCACCGCGGCCCGCTCGTAGAGGTAGTCGGCGTAGCCCGCGACCAGCTCGGTGGTCACTGGTATGACCTGCGGCCGCCGCGACTTCGCCCAGGCGCCGTTGCTGTTCAGCCGCCGCCGCACGTGAACGTGCGGGCCCTTCACCTGGCAGCCGAACGCCTGGGAGTCGGGGAGCAGGTGCATGTCCTCGCGGCGAAGGCCCAGCGCCTCACCGATCCGCATCCCCGTGCTCCACAACAGCAGCACCAGGAAGCGGTCCCGCGCGTGCCGGGCGACCTCCACCAGGCGCGCGATCTGCTCGATGGTCAGCCACTCGATCCCCGCGTCCAGCGAGGCCAGCTTGATCAGCCGGGCCCGGACCGTCCGGTGCTGGCCGTCCTCGCCCGGGTCGAAGCCCGGAGGCAGGTAGCGCAGGTACTTGGGCTCCGTCAGCTGCCCCAGCAACTCCTTGGCCACCCAGCCCATCCGGACGCCGAAGGCCAGGAACTCGCAGACCGTGCCGACGATCGCGTTCGCGGTGTTGTCCCCGCGGAACCGTTCCGGCGCGCCACCCCGCCGGCTCCGCGACGCCAGCGGTTCCTCGACCAGCCAGTGCAGGAACCGCGACAGCTGCCAGACCGTCACCGCCGCCCAGTCGAGCCGCTGGTGAGCACAGTACGAGAGGTACAAGGCCGTACGGCCCGCGTACGTGCGCTCGGTGTTGTACGCCCGGCCGGCGTTGCGCAGTCCGACGAGGAAGAGCGACCCCTCGTGGTGCAGGGCGTAGTCGTCCGCTCCGACGACGACCCACGCGACCCGGTCCCTAGTCACCTCCGCCCGCTCAGCACGGAAGGACGTGACGTATGTGCCTGTAATCCTGAACACCCCATGGATACCGATGACTGAGCCACGTCGGCCGGTACGTGCCTGACGTGGCTGCTTGAAAGATCATCGTGAAGATAAGGCCGGCAGTCCGGTTCGCTTACGGACTGCAGCGTATCGACGAGCCGGCCGGCCCCGACGAGCCCGAAGGCGGACGGCTCCTGGGTGTGCTGTCACTCGGCATTCCGATGAACGGCGCCGTCCTCGACATCTTCGAAGGAACCGGCAGGTACACGGAGACCCTTGAGCTCAACAGGCTCGTACTGCTCGACCGGGCCGAGTCCAACGCCGAATCCTGGCTCTGCTCCAGGGCGTTCAAGGCAGCCGCCCTCCAGGGCATACGCGGGGTCGTCGCCCACTCCGATCCGCAACCCCGTACGCGCCAGACTCCCGACGGGCCCGAGCTGATCAGCCCCGGACACATCGGCCATGTCTACGTCGCCCAGGACTTCCTCTACCTGGGACGCACCCGCCCACGCCGGCTCACCGTCCTGCCGGACGCCACCGTGCTCTCCGACAGGGCCGCGGCGAAGATCCGGCGCGACGAGGTGGGCCACAGAGGGGCGGCGAGACGATTGACGAACCTCGGGGCACCGCCCCGCCAGCCCGGGGAGGATGGCACACGCTGGCTCGCCCGAGCGCTTGAAGCGATCGGCGCCACGACAGTCCACCACCCCGGCAACCACCGGTTCGCCCGAAGCATCGGCAGGCACCGGACACGCCTTGCCTGCACCGCCTACCCGGCCCCGCGCACCACTTCCTCCACCTGACACGGAGGCCAGCAGCGATGGCCGGTCCGGCCGTGGCCGCTGTCCACAGGCCCGGCTCCGCAGCATCACGACCACAGCTCGTCGACCGAATCCGAAGGAGATCCACGATGCCCAGGAAACTCTTCAAGCGCCGAAGTGGCGCCGGTGCGAGCGCCCAGGCCATGGCCGACGCCATCCGCGCCGACGAACGGCACTCCCAGCACCGCACCGCCGCCTGGGCGCTCCCTGCCTCCTTGATCCCGACGGCCGGCGTCGCCTACATCATGGCGGCTGCCACGAACTGGTATGTGGCGTCCGCACTGTTCGCCGTCGTCACGGCCCTGACCCTCCGCCGTGTCTACCGCAGCAAGGTGAGCTCCTGGGCCACCGGCGCCGCCGGCGAGCGGCGCACCCGACGCATCCTCGCCCCGCTCGTCTGGTGCGGACTCGGCCGGTGGGCCGTACTCCATGACCGTCAAATACCCCATTCAAGGGCAAATCTTGATCAGCTGGTCATTGGGTGCTGTGGTGTTGTATATGTTGACACGAAGACCTGGAAGTCGAAGACCTCCAAGGTGCGCATCGATGCCCGCGGAGAACTCTGGTACGGGCGCTACTCGCAGCAGCGTGCCGTCGAGACCGTGATCTGGGAGGCACAGCGCGCCGCAGAAGTACTCGGCCACCCGGTGCGTCCCATCATCGCCGTCCACTATGCCGCCATACCCCCGGGCGGACTAGTCAGCGCCAGCGTCACCATCATCCAGGCCACCGAGCTGCGCCGCCATCTGCGATCCCTGCCCAAGGAGCCCGGCTGGACCCGAATCCGCGTCCGCCAAGCCGCCCTTCTCGCCGATCAGCAACTGCGCCCCGCCGCATGACCCGCCCGCACAGCCCTGCGGTCTGCGCACGCTCTCTTCCTCCGCTGCACCTTGGCTTCGTGCCAGCACCCACCGTCGCCCCGGACCGGCCATTCCGCAGCCGAATCCGGCCGGCCCGGACGACCGCTCGACGGGCCTCTCCAAGCCCTCGAACGTCGAAACCGACGTTCCGCACACGGGGAGCGAACGATGAGCACCGCCATCCTCGACGGGTACCCCACCGGCGGGAGCAGCCGACGGCAGCCACGGGAGCGCCGACAGAGTCATCCGGCAGGCCCGGGTAGCAGCCACTGCCCTCGCGCTGCCCAGGGCAGCGCGGTGAGCCCCCGGGCCCCCTCCTCTCACGAGATCGACGGCCCGGGGCTCCTTCCGGTTCGCAGCTGTTCCTAGGCGCCGGGCCCCTTTCCCCCGGCCGACCGGCGAGGGTGGTCAGGCCGCCTGGCTCAGTGCGCGGTGAGGCGGGCGCCGCTCGACCACCGGTACGGGCCGGCGCGCACCGCCCCCTTGGAACAGGTCGAGGTACTGCTGCTTGCGGCCCCGGTGCCGACGCAGCCTGGACGTGAGCGCGGACTCGTGCTTCCGGAGACGGCTGAGCTTCTCGCGTGCGGCCGCGCGAGTCATTCCGGCACGATGCTTTCCCGCAGCGACGCGCAGGGCCTCTTCGTCCGGCCGGGACAGGTAGTGCAGGGCGAGGGCACGCAGTACCGCTGAGGCCCGGCGGGCAGTGGCCTCCGGCGCTGTTATCGACCTCCGCGGGCCGAGACGGACTTGAGCGGGAAGACGCTCAGGCGAGACGGGGGTGATATCGCCGGACCGACCTCCGTGACTCCACCCCCCACTGAGGCGGACGCCGTTGACGGACGGCTCCCCGGTGCAGTCCCGGAACCAGGACGCGTCCGTCGGCCGACTGTAGGAGATGTAGACGCCCCGCGGCACGGCCTGTGAATGACCGTAGATGTCGGGACCCACGGTGAACATACCTCGGACCCTGCCCCCCTCGACTTCGTAGACCACCCGGCCCGGCAGGACGTTGACCTCCTTCTCCCGGACAGTCAGAACGCCCATCGGAATACCCTCCTGGCCGACGAAGGGAAGGCGCACGGCGGCGGCCGACGCCGCCAGGACGTCCGGTCGGCGGCGCCGGACCAGGCCGGCCACCTGCCTGATGAGAAGCCGGACGGCAGCCCGCTCGCTGCGCACAGCCCGCAGCTCGGCCTCGGCCTTGTCGATGACGCTCTGCTCGTGCCTGACCTGCTCGGGGGCCGCGTGACAAGCAGCGGCACGGACCAGCTCGGCGCGGTCGCTGCGCCGGTTCCACTCGCGGACCACCGCGACGACGATCGCTTCGGTCAGGGTCCGGGCACCGTCGGGGATCCGGCGGGTGACCCCATTGTCGCGCAGGACGACGGCCTGGGAGGTCAGGAAGTAGTCGCGCCGGGAAACCGTGCGAGGGTTGATGGAATCGGTGAACCCGTGGATGCGCACATTGCGTATGACCGGCTCATCCGTCCGGGCGGTATACCAGCCAACATTGTCCACGCCATCGCCGAACTGGACACGCACCGTTCTCGGAACGACGGCGCCGCCGTGGGGCGTCTCGGGAACGATCACCAGCGTTCCCCGGGCGTGCCGGGTACGGAAGGTGTACCTGGTCCGTCCGTGGTCGAGGACATCCGCCTGGACGTGCAGGGTGCCGAAACCGCGCAGGGGCAACTCGGCCGGTGAGCTGGGAGAATCCGGGGCCATGCCTCTCCCTTCGGAGATGAAGTCGGGTGCGGCGCGCTGACATGCTGGCAAGGTGCACGAGGGCCTGCGTGACCGCGCCCGCGAGGGGTTCGAGCAGGATTGGGGTTCGCGCGCCGGAGCGGGCCCGGCGGCAGATCAGGACAGGTCCGGGTCCTGAGTGAGTACCTGCTTGATGCGTCCTGCGGCGTCGGTCACTTCCCAGAGGGCCTCGGTGATGCCAGCGTCGAGCTGTCGTTCGCGGGCCTGGTCAGCAGCGCCCTGGGCTTCGATGGCGTACTCGACGCCGATGCTCCAGGCCGCGACGAAACTGTCCGCAGCGGTGTCCTGCGGCGGGACGCCGGGGATGAGGACCAGGGCCCCCATGTCCAGTGCCCCGTGCCAGCCCGCGTCCTGCAGAGCTCGGGCGTAGGCGGCGGTCACTTTCTCCTTGCGCCGGAAGTCCTCTGAGTCGTCCGGGTTGTAGCGCACGGTGAGGTATGGGGAACCGTGCTCCTGGGCGACTCGCGACAGCAGGATTTCGGTGAGGTCGTGTCCGGCCAGTTCCAGTGTGATGCGTATGGCCGTGATGGCAGGGTCAGCACGTGTGTGGGAAGGGGCGGTCGGCTTCTCCTCTGATGGGATCGTGGGGGTACGGAGTTCTGTCGGCCGCGGGCTCAGGGACAGGCCGGCGTGCCGATACAGGTGACTGCGCACGGAGCTTGGGACGGGCGGAATCGGTGCGTTCGCTGTGCCGGACCTGGCGGTGTGCATCGGCTTGTCGCATACCCGCCGCCGAACCCGGGCTTGTGCCCGTCGTCATGATCGGGACGCTCGATGGCGCCTGATCTGAGAGGTCTCTCCCCGCTCATGGCTTTCGAGCCATCTGACTCAAGGGTGCTGCCCGGCCCAGGTGGGGTGAGCCGGGGCCGGGCAGCCGGAGGAGGGTGGCCGGGCAGGTGGACGGCTGGAGACCACAGCCGCCGGAGCACCTGGAGAAGCTCCGGGCCCTACGCCTCCCTGTGGTCGAAGGCTTTGTACCTCTGGGCGGGAGACCAGCCCGGTGGTGTACAAGCGGGCCGGACCCTGCGCGGCAGCGGGGGAATCCCTGCTGCGGGCGTGCCGGAAGAGCGTCTTGTGACAGACCATGCACGGACCTCCTGTGAGATCCGGCAGCCGGGGACGAAGACTTTGGTGACACCTAAAATATTACGTCAAAGTGGGTTCGAAGTCAACTCCTGGCGGCCGGAAAACTCTGTGGATGCCGCTGGCGCCAAGGCGTGAGTGACTCCTCTTAAGTGACATGAGCTGCGCATCTTTGCGTTCTTCCGGTGAGGTGGATGAGGTGGGAGTGCGTGGCGCACCGATGCCGCCCCAGGTGCTCGCATTGCACGTATAGTTTTACAAAAAAGCAGAATACTGGTACAGTCTTAACTGTCAGCCGCACAGGGTGACGCCCCGAGGGCCTGGGGCCCCATCCGTGCGCCGTGGGGCCGCATGGGATCCCCCCGGCTCGCCGGAACCAGTTCGAGGGGTGTGAGCGTTGTGAAGCGAGCAGGGGAGCGCGGTACGGCGGGGGCTTCCGGCCTCGTCGCGGCCGGTGCAATCGCATTCGTGGCCGCATCCGTCGCGGCTAGTGCGGGCCATGCGGTCGTCTTCGGCGCCTGTGTGGCGGTGACGCTCACCATCACGGTGTGGCTCGCCCGCGACGCGTGGCACACTCGCAGCCGCCGTAGCCGGTGATCCGGTCAGCCCCCCCCTCGCAGGGCAGGCCCCGCTGCCGTTAGGTGCGGGCGCCGACGCGCGCTGACGGCATCATCCATTCTCAAGATGCCCGACAAGGCTTAGGAGTTATCTCATGAATCGCAGTGAACTGGTGGCCGCGCTCGCCGACCGCGCCAGCGTGACCCGCAAGGACGCCGACGCTGTTCTGTCCGCCCTCGCCGGGACCGTCGGCGACATTGTGGCGAAGGGCGACGAGAAGATCATCATCCCGGGCTTCGTGTCCTTCGAGCGCACCCACCGCGCCGCCCGTACGGCCCGCAACCCGCAGACCGGTGAGCCCCTCCAGATCCCGGCCGGCTACGGGGTGAAGGTCTCCGCGGGATCCAGGCTCAAGGAGGCCGCCAAGGGCAAGTAGTCCGTGACGGTTCGGCCGTAGCAAACGGCCGGTTTCGCTCTGCAGGGGCGGTCGCTGAGACCGCCCCAGCAGTGTTTCCAGGCCGCTGGCGGCAACTGTCAGGGGTCTCCGGACAGCGTGCCAGAGTTTGGGAAAAGCATGGTGAAGATTGGTATCATGGCGCGGCCGCGAAAGGGGACGCCATGGACGAAGCACTCGACACGCTTGAGCGGGAAATGGAGCAACTCCGCCGAGCCGCACGTACCGCGCTCGCCGAGCGGAGCGAGCGGGACATCCAGGACGCCTGCGATCAGCTTCGCCTCGCGGAGAGCGCCTGGTACGCCCGAATCGGACAGCCGGCGCCCGCCACCCCCGCCCTGCCACCACGCGGGGGCAAGGAGGAGATGCGGCAGACCCTGAGACTGATCGGCGCACCCGCAGCGCCGAAGGTCATCCGCGCCGTCAGCCTGGCCTTCACCGGCAACGACCTTCCGTGGTCACGCCTGGCGAGCGTCCGGCGCGACGAGGAGCGACGGCACGCCACCAACACGGAGTCCGCCAGCTACATCTGCCCGGCACTGGGCGCGGACACCTTCACCCCCCTGCGCGGTCTCTACGCACTGAGCGAATGGCCCCTCGAACAGCGCCTGCGAACGCCCCTCTCAGCGCGGGCGGACTTCCTCACCATGATCATGAGGATCGCTGCGCACGAGCAGAGCGCGACCGCCTCCGTACGCGCACTCCTACAACGCCTGGCAGACGAGATCCCTGGCACCACAGCGAACGAGTCCGCCTCGATCACGGCGGACCTCATGCAGACAGCGGAGACCGAGCTGCGCACCATCGCCCCCGACGACCAGGCCCGGCGGACCGCCGCGGCACAAGTCGCCCGGCGTGAGCTCAACCCGTTCCAGCAGATCTTCGGAGCCCCCCGTGACTGACCTCCCGCAGCCGAGTTGAACTGAGCAGGAAGGAAAGGCGAAACGATGACGGCAGTACGCCTGGGAGGCTGCGGGGGATGCGCGGGCACCACCCGGCCCGGCTACAACTTCGTACACGAAGAGCAGGCCGGCCAGTGGACATCGTTCTGGAAGCGCTGCCCCAGGAAGTGCACCGTGCAGTCACGCGCTGCGGAGATCCAACGCCAGCAGAACCTCCGCGACCAGCGTGAGGCCGCAACACCCGCAGAGCCCGCACCCTCGACGGCCCCGGCCCCGCAGGTTCCGCGCCACGAGGCCGCTCCCCGGCCCGAAGCCCCGTACCGCGACCGCCCGGCAGCTCCCCACCGCGCGACCACCCCATCGCGAATGAGAACGGCCGTCCCTGCAGAGACAGCAGCCCCGGCGCCGAGCCGTTGGCCGGCCGTCGCCCTGGACATGGGACCGGACGGCTGGAAGCTGGACATCGCCCAGTTCCCGCCCCCTGCGGGCAAGAAGCTGACCGACTGGTTCGCCTGGCTGGGCACCGGCCTGCCCGTACGGGTCAACCGCATCCACGACGCTGGCCGCAACGGGGACGGCAGCATCTGCCTCTCCGCAGCCACCCTGAAGGCGCTCGGACTGCCCGCAGCCCTTCCCAGCACGGACAAAGCCCGCGCCCAGCTCCACAAGAAGCTCGCCACCGTCGCGGCCAGTGCCGGCATGGAGCTCTCGGACGAAATCGGCCCGACCATACACGTCTTCCGCCGCAAGGGAGCACCGGGCGGACCGAAGACCTCGGTCCGCATCGTCATCACACCATGGCTGGGCCAGGGCTCGGATAAGCAGAAGGCCACCAACGAACAAGCAGCCCGACTCGCTTCCCTCTCCGGACAGCCCGACGCAGCGACGCTCGCACGCCGCATCCGCACCTTCGTCTCCGACCTCGGCGTTGCGCCCGGCTCCACCCCGGCAACAACGGGCATGCTGCTCCTCGACGCGGTGCGCCCACGGAAGCAGTGGATCCAGAACGAGGACACCGGCGAATGGGAGCCGCAGCCGCGCGACGGTTCTCTGCCCTCGGGCGATATCACCATCGCCCCGGCCGCAGGTGCCCGTCACCCCCTCACCCGTGCCCTCGTCGAGAAGAACGAGGCGGTGTGCCAGGAGGAGGACTTCAAGTTCTGGGCCCGCCCCCTGACAGAGGACGAGAAGGCGATGCCGTACGCGGTTGTCGTCGACACCTGCGCCTCCTACCTGTCCGTGACGGGAACCCTGAGCCTGCCCGTCGGCCCGCTCGAATACCACACCGAACCGCGTTGGGACCCCAAGACCGCCGGCCTGTGGTGGTGCGATTTCAGCCAGGTCGCCGTCGACGAACTCCTGCCGCACCCGGCAACCTTCCACGGCCAAACGCCCCAGGGCCCCAGCTGGTACGCGACACCCACCGTCGCCTACATGGTCACTGAGTACAAGTACGACCCCGCCGGGATCACCGACGCCTACCTGTCCACGCACACCGTGCCCCTCCTCAAGGAGTGGACCGGACGCCTGCGCGGCGGCTACAAGCGGACCTACGCCGAGCTCGGACTCATCGACGGACAGGACTCGCAGGACTTCCTCGACGCCTACGCCGCCCACAAGAAGACCACCGGTGACCCGGACGCGACGGACGCCCTGCTGCTCGCCACTCTCTACAAGGAGATCTACAAGGGTGGCATCGGCAAATGGACCGACAGCGCCCGCAGGTCCATCGAAGACGACGAGGTGTGGCTGCAGAAAGTCGCCGCCACGTGGCACTACCGGCCAGAACTGCGCTTCCACATCATCGCCGCCGCCCGCATCGCGGCACACCGGCGCATGCGCAAGACCTGCAAGCTGACCGGCCGAGCCCCGTTCGCGGTCAACGTCGACGCCTGCTTCTACGCGGCCACCGAACCCACCCCGCATGAGCTGCTCGCCTTCGCGGAGACCGGGAAACCCGTCCCCGGAACGCTCAGGCTCGGCATCGCGCCCGGGTCGTCCAAGCACGAGTCGAGCATCCCCATGGAAGCAGTCATCGCTGCGATGGACGCCGGAGACCATCCCTCCCGCCTCGCACACGACTTTGCCACCGACGGGCAGGCCGTGGGCGAGGACGGCCAGGAGGACCCGGAGGAGACGCCGTCATGACCGCCGACGAATCGAAGAAGGGCACGATCGCCCGGTTCCGGGAATGTCTGTTCCGCGGAAGAACTCCCGTGCGCACCACCACCCAGACCGCCCACGTTCTGGAGCGGAAGTACGGAGGCAACCGACAGGCCATAGCTGCCGCATACGGGGTCACCCCGAGGACCGTGGGCCGGTGGCTGCAGGGCACCCGCACCCCACAGGGTGACCACGCCGAGCGGCTCCGCGCGGAAGCGGCCGAGGTCCAGACCACGGAGCGCGGACGGGAACGCAGGGCACGCCAGATCGAGAAGGCCCAAGCTGGGGCCAACGCGGAGGTCAGCCGGGCCACGACGTTCGACATCCGCGGCTCCAGCGCCGTCCGATCCGGCTACGTTCCGCTGCGGCTGTCGGCCAACGAAGTGGCCGCTCTCACGCGGTCCGACTCGGACGCCGGAGCGCAACAGATCATCGGCGAGGCGATCGCCAGGTACTTCAATGCCGGTGGGGGATACGCTGGGTTCCACTGGGACGACTTCGACTGGGCACCCGAGGACTTCCGGCTCACCTGACACAACAGCAGGAGCAACACCACTGCACAGCACAGCCGGTGTCGCGCCCCGAGCCGCCGCAGGCGCCGAACTGCCCTGCGCGAAGTCGACCGCGAGGGGCCGCGGGGTGGCCGGGAGCTCTGCGCCGTGCTCGCGGACTAGCGACGCGACAGCTCCTTCCGACGAGCGGAAGGGTGCGTCGAGGCAGGCAGCAGTCCAGCTGCCGTCATCGGCCGCGTCCGCAGTTCAAGTGCCAGGTCAAGCATGAGACCATGGCGGCCGCACACGTCGGCCGCGGTCACCTGCCCCCGCCGCCGAGGTCACGTACGGAACGGATTACCGAACCGAGCTACGTCGCCGTTGCCCAGCAGTGCGCGGCCGACCGGCCAGGGCTACGGTCGGCCAGCTCCGAGAGCGCCGCTTCGACCGCCATCGCGGCAGCACGCAGCGGCCTCGACAGCGCCAGCAATGCGGTGACCGCGCCGGAGAGCCGCTCGTGGGCACGGCGGAGTGCCGCCACGGCTTCGTCACCCTCCTGGTGCGCGGAGAGTCGCCCGGCGAATCCGCCGGGCAGAGGAGCTCGTGCGGAGGCCGTGGTTACACCGAGAAGGTCCCGGGCCTGTTCGACGAGGGGCAGCAGTTCGACCCGAGGGAAGTTCATCCACTCGTGCGCGTCGCCCTGGAGAGTGTCGCGCAAGGTGCGGGCCGGTGCGCGGACGCGTCCAGGAGACTGATCGTCAGCTGGCACTCGGTCATGCACCCGGTGCGCCCCGGTCCCGTACCCGACGCTCGGCGGTCAGTCGGGCCTGCCTGAGGAGCATGCTCAACTGACGGAACGCTAATTTATCAACCAGGGAACCTAGAATCAAAAGCTAAGTGTCGCTGAGTGGGGTGGCCCCTGACCAGGCCAGCCCGCCGGCGGGGATGACGGGCGTTCCGAGGCAGTCCGAGTTGATCGCGCTGGTGGCCGTGAGAGAGCTGGCGTGGCACGGAGGCGAGGAGAGTCCCGGCCCGTCCCGCACTACCGCGACGGATCCCGATGCAGGGCCGAGGAGCTCTTTTCTGGCCAGGATCGCCCCGGCGTCACTGCTCCGTCCGGGCCCGAACCGGACAGCGCCACGGAACCGAGCCGAGGGGGCCTCGGCGGCATTGGGCCCTCCGCCGACGGAACCACCCTGAGGGGACAGCGCGCCGTAGCCGGCGAACGGAGGTGCGCCGGACTGCCCGGCCGGAGGACTGTGACGCTTCGTAATGGCAGGTGCAGCCAGCCTGGTTGCCGAACCGGACCGCCGTCATGGCCACTCAGCCGCGCCGCCGAAGGCATCCCGTGATCGTTCATCTCCGCCGGTGCTGCGGCGTCACACCCGCTGTACGGAAGCCGGGGTGTCCCCGTGCCCGGCTCTGTCCACAGGGCCGACTTCCTAGGCTCCCGGAACCAGCCCCACAGCAGAAGGAGCCCGATGAACTCCGCATCCCCGCCGACAGCATCATCCGAACGCCCCGACGCCCCGAACAGCCGCTGGAGTCGAGTCCGCGGCTGGTGGGCCGACAGTCGGCTCCGAAGCCGCTGGGACGACATCGTGGACACCCTCTACGAGTCCGCGCCCTCGGCAATCGCTCTCATGCGGACGGCCGTCGTCGTGATCGCGCCGTTCGCGGCGCTGTACGTCACGATGACGCTGCTTCTCGCGTGGGTCGAAGCAGCAACGGCAACCCCGGACCGCACGGGCCTGCTCGCCGTCCTCACCGAGCCCGTGCGAACGTACCTCGACGGCCAAGCGGCCGCTCTCCCGATCTCTGGCGAAACCGCCTACAGGGCCTGGCAGTTCTCGGGCTGCGCCGCCTTCCTGCTCGCCGCCTGCCGACGCGGCTCCGGACGCGCCATCTGGGGCCTGTGGGGCGCCGCCTCCGTGGCCATGGTGTGGATGGGAACCCCCGAAACGGGTCGTGCGGCCGCCGCCGGAATCGCGGTCTTCGCCTGGTCCGCAGCAGCGACAGTCGCGTGGCGCGGCCTGAGGCTGCGACGGCCGGCTGGCGAGATTCACCTTCCGGAGCCCCGGATCGACGTCCACCTTCACCAGAGTCCGTCTGTACTCACGCCGTATCGCGTGGACAGCCGCAGCACCTGGTTGAACTGATCGGCCGAGGAGGAAAGCAGATATGACCAGAAAGATCATTGCCGCCTGCGACGGCGCGTCCAAGGGCAACCCCGGGCCTGCGGCCTGGGCCTGGGTGGCTTCAGCGGCCGATGGATCCGTCGCACGCTGGGAGGCCGGGCCGCTGGGAACGGCCACCAACAACGTGGCCGAGCTCACGGCCCTGCTCAAGCTTCTGGAAGCCACCGACCCGGCCGTGCCGCTCGAAGTGCGCATGGACTCGCAATACGCCATGAAAGCCGCCACCACCTGGCTTGCCGGCTGGCGCCGCAGAGGCTGGAAGACCGCCGCAGGCACACCCGTCGCCAACCGGGACCTGGTGATTCAGATCGACCGGCTACTGACCCGCCGCGTCGTCGAATTTGTCCACGTGCGAGCCCACCAGATCGACGGAGATCCCTACAACGCGGTCGCCGACCAAGCCGCGAGCCGGGCGGCCCGAACGCAGCGTTCAGCAGGAACGTCCCTCGGGTCCGCTCCGCCAACTGCCCAGCTACCGCAGACGGCCGACGAGCCACGGCAGAACCGTCCGGACCATGCCCGCACCCGGCGCGGCAGCCGGAACGTCAGGGCGAGGTTCGGCGGAGAGTGCCGCTGCGGAAGGCCGTACAGAAAGGGCGAGCCGATCACCAAGGACCCTTCCGGGTGGGGCCATGTCTCCTGCATCGAGAACGGATCGCCAACCCATGCGACACATAAAAATTGACAAAATGCCTGATGGTAAGTAAATTGATTGCTGTTGTTGGACGCGGCGGTGCACCGCCAACTCCTTGCAAAGCCTGATGCCAGAACACCGGAGATCAGGCAGCGAGCCGAAAATCCGTGCGATTCGCGAAACGCAGCTTGTAGTGTCGGGCTGCGGGGCGGCTCCCCAGCGTGCTTCCTTCTCACCCCTTGGATATGGATTCAGCGCGCTCACTTCCCGCCCCGCACCCGAAGGTCGCAAGCGCACCGCGCTCCACCAGACAATCCCGCCGCGCCCCTCTGCCACCCGGACGGGGCCCCTCGAACCTGACCCCCACGGCACCATAAGAACCCGCGTAGTCCCCGGCCGAACCGGTCGGCGACTACGCCGCGGCCCCCGGCCAACACCGGGCAGGAGAGGAACGGCCATGACGACCACGACTACCCCGACGACCACGTCTAGTCACCGCAGCATCGCAGCGGCCCTCCTGGCGCGTCGCGGCACCGTGTACCTCCCCACCCATGCCGGTCAGCCCACGGTGGACACCCTCGCGGGTGTGGCCCTTCTCGATGCGGATCTCCTGGACCGCGGCTACCTGATGTCGGCAGAGCTCCGCCAGGCCATGGCCGCGCTCGACGTGACGACACTCACCGCCCAGGGCCGCGCCCTGCTGGCGGACATCGACCACGCACTGGGAGCCGACCGGCCACACGTCCCGCTGTTCCGCAACTTTCCGCAGAGCACGCCCTGCGACACGCTGGCCTTCTACACCGACCGGGTCCTGGCGGTCCTCCTCCAGGCGCCGGAACAACCGTGTGTCCTGTGCGGCAGCGACAGCACCGTGCACGCGATCTCCCCGTGCGCGCACCTCATATGCCACGCGTGCTTCGACGGATCGGACATCTCGGCCTGCCCGATCTGCCACCGCAGCATCGACGCCAACGACCCGTTCCTCCGTCCTCAGCGGCCCCGGCGCGCATCCGGCACCGACCGAGGGCTGCCGCACCGCCTCCGCGTCCTCTCCCACGGCGGCGATCACACCGCCCGCACCGCCGACGCCGGACACGAACTGACCACCCTGCTCTCCCGCCCGACAGCGCTGAGCCCACAGGACACGGACCATCTCAGCCTCCTCCTGGAGGCCCGAAACCGCAGAGACCTCTCCTGGCTCCCCGAAACGATCCCCGGCCGCGAGACGAAGGCGCGCACCCTGTCCTGGCTCCTCGCCGACCCGACCGCGTACGACGTGACACTCCCGGCAGCCGCGGCAAGGATCAACACGGCGACCGACGTCCTGCGCCTGCTGGCCGTCCGCTCCGGAGGCGACGCCGGACTGATCGCCATCCCGTTCACCGCCGTTCCCCGGCCCCTGCGCCGCGCGCTGCTCTCGATCCTCGACAACCTCGACACCTCGCTCGTCGCCGAGGACATGCGCCGGCACAGCAAGCCGTGGAAGCAGGCCGCGGAGCGCCTGCACCCCTTCGAACACACGAACCGCTTCCCGAAGGCTGCCCTCGCCTTCGCCGCCCTCCGCGGTTTCCGCCTCACCGGAGACACCCTCTCCACGCGGCTGAGCAACACCGCGAGCGGCATCCCGGCCGCGACGGCAGCCGGCTCCAAGGTCCTCATCACCTCGTGGGCGGCGGAAGTAGAGGGGGCCCTTACCCGCTCCGACATCCTGCGGGCCCTCACGCTGCTCGCGCAGCGCCCGGGTGAACTGCTGCGCCGGCTGGACCACCTGCTGCGCACGGCCGACGACGCCGACATGGTGTTCAGCGCGCTCGTACAAGCCGCGCCCCGCGTGGCCCCGGCCGTCCTGCTCTCCGCGCTCGGCGAGATCCGGAGCCGTACCCGCAAGGGCACCGAGCGCGTGTTCTTCCCGAAGGGAGGCAACGCGAAGGCCCACATCGTCGCCGACCAGCGGGCCCCACTGACCGCCAACGTCGTCGAGCGCGCCGAGGCCATCCTGACCGGAGAAATCCTCAACCGGGCGGGCAAGCTGGAACACGTCGAACTCGCCGTCGTTGACGCCGCACTCGACGGAGTGATCGCCCCGTTCGCGGAGCGCACCGCCTCCCGCGCTCTGGTCACGCTGCCCCGTGGCAGCGAACTGCCGGTTCCCGCCGGACGGACGATCCGCCTCTTCCTGCACTGGATGGAGAGCGACACCTCCGGCCGCACCGACCTCGACCTGTCCACCGCCCTGTACAACGCCAACTGGCAGCACGTCGGAACCTGCGACTACACCAACCTTCGCTTCGCCCGCGCCGCCGCCGTGCACTCGGGCGACCTGACGAGCGCCCCCGCCCCGCAGGGCGCAAGCGAGTTCGTCGACCTCGATCTGGAACAGCTGGCTGCCGCGGGCGTCCGCTACCTCGTGGCCAGCGTCTACTCCTTCAACAACGTCGCCTTCGACGACCTCGGCGAAGCCTTCGCCGGACTCATGCTCCGCGATGAGCCGGGAACCACCGGAGAGGTCTTCGACGCCCGACAGGTCGAGCAGCGCTTCGACCTCACCGGCCAGGCCAGGGCGAGCGTCCCGATGGTCATCGACGTAGCGGCCCGAACCATGCGGTGGCTCGACGTCGCCCAAGGAGTCACCGGGACCCACCACGCGGTGCACCGCTACGCTGACGACCTCGCCACCCTCGGCCAGGGCCTGACCAACCTCTTCACCTCCGGCGCACGCGTCGGACTCGGCGAGCTCGCCACCTGGCAGGCCGCAGCCCGGGCCGACGCCGTGATCGTGCGCCACACCGACGGATCCCACAGCACCTACCGACGGCGCACCGGCGAGACGACCACCGCCTTCGCCAGCCGCCTCGGCACCCCGGCAACCGACGACGCTCCGGACCTGGACATCACCCAGGCCACGCTCACCTTCCTGCTGCGCGGCGACATCACACTCCCGGGCAACAGCGAAGTGTTCGCCCTGCACCCGGCCGGCCTCGACACAGCCCACGTACGGCTGATGACGGCGTCCGACATCGCCACTTCACTCGGGTAGCCACACCTGTGAGCTCACAGCACCGGAGGCACAGCAGCACCGCGCTGCCCCCTCCTTCCGGTGTGCCGACTCCGGACACTCGCCCGAGGAGATCAGACGCACAGGCCGCCCGCGCCCGAGCCAGCAACGGGCAATCACCTGCCTCGACATACCCCCACGAACATGGTCCCCAGGACGTTAAGGTGTGCCCATGACACGCAGCCGTTTCGCCCTCCCCGCAGCTCTCGTGACGGCCCTGGCGCTGACCTCCTGCTCATCATCCGACGACGGGAACGGCAAGGCGGCGAAGGACGCCACGGAACTGGCCCTCACGAAGCAGTTCACGCAAGGGGAGATCACGCAGGCCATCCCGGAAGGCGGCGAGGCGCCTGCAGGTTACGACCTCGGCAACCGAGACAAGGGTCTCCCCGGGACGGCCGACGACTGCACCCACACAGAAGGTGAGAAGCCGGCCGGCTGGACGAGGGGCGGCGACACCGATTACCACTACCAGGGGTCCACGAGCTCCCGGATGATGGACCTGAACATCTGCCAGTTCGACACTGCGGCGAACGCGAAGAGTGCCTACTCCGCATGGACACACCGCGATGGCCTCACCGCACACGAGTTGAAAGCGAAGGCCGGCGACGAGACCGCCTTCCTCCTCAACAGGAAGAGCGGCAGCGCGTACGCCTATGCCCGCTCCGGAACGGTCAACATCGAGGTGAAGATCGAGGACGCCAGCGGTGACGTCACCGACGCCCACGACATGCTCTCCGCGACGCTGAAGCGTCTGCAGCAGGTGCAGGCGGGCAAGAGGCCGACGGCCACCGCTGCGGAAGAGGCCGCCCAGGCCGAACAGCAGTAGCTGAGCCGCCCGTGTGATCGCCGCTGGAGCAGGGCCGCCGGCTCGGCGTCCCCATGGACCACGATCCCCTGCAACAGCCCGGCCCTCCAGCTCTTCCGGCCGAAGTTCAGCCACACGAAGAGCAGCACACCGCCATGCCCGCGGGCAGCGCGAGAGCCCGCCGCCGACCGCTGTGCAGGAAGAGGCCGCTCCCCCTCGCGTGCGGCGGCATCACGCTTTGAGGCGGGATCACCCAGCGCAGGAGGTCCAGCGGCCATAGGGCTGCTCGGGCACCGCGGACGGAACTTCTCCCGGTTCCGGGAGGGCCGGCCCGCAGCATCGTCATCTCGTCCGGCCCTTCGGTGCCAGAGGCACCCACGGGGATAGGGCTGCGCGCGCCGTACGCCGCTCCGGCCCGAGAAACGGTGAGCCGCTGAAGTTTCGGGCGGAACACTCAAGCACCGGGCGACTCCCGGCACCCAGCAGATGATCGTGCCGCGCCACGCCAATGCGTGTATAATCTTAAGTGTCGAAGGCGGGGCTTGTGCCTCCTTCGCGGATGTGGTCGCGCGTAGTCGAGGCGGTGAAATCCCGCAGCTCGCTGTCTGCTTCCGCAAACCGACTTGTGCTGCTGTCCGGCGTGGTCGCCGCCATGCCCGGAAGGCGTTTCGGCTGTTAGATCTCGTTCGTGACCGGACGTGTCACCCCTCGGCTTCCGGGGGTTCGCCGCTGTCGCCGCCAGGTGAAGGGCCCCTTGACCTGGTTTTCCACCGAGGCTCGCGCGGGCAATGCCGAACTCTGTCGTCGTATGGGCCAGCCGTTTCGGTGTGCCGCTCGCCGCCATGGCATGAGACCGCCGCAAGGCACTGCGGAAGCGTTTGGCTGACGGCCGCCTCTGTCCACAGGCCGGCGAAAGCAGAATCCGATCATGGGCGATCGCAGAGAACCACGAAGGCGGGAGAGGCCGGGCCGCACGACGGCCGTGCCCTTTCCGCGACCGTCGTCCGCAGCCTATACACCACGGATCCCGGAGAGGAACCCGATGCTCACTCAGATAGCCGACTCACAGCAGCTGGAACTTCTGTCCGACACCAGCCTGGTGACGCCGGTGCGTACCTCGACGGACACGCGCCTGACGATCACCGAGCAGTTCGTGGCCTTCGACCAGGAGAATCCCTGGGTGTACTCCACTCTGGAGAGACTGGTGAGCGAACGTCTCGCCACAGGTGCCTCACGTATCGGTGTCAAGGCTCTCTTTGAGGCGCTCCGCTGGCAGCTGCCGCACGGGATCTCCGGTCTCAACAACAACTTCACCTCTTTGTATGCGCGAAAGCTGATCGAACATCACCCGGGCTGGGCGTCGGTCTTCGAGCTCCGTCGTCGTCGAACGGCCTGACCCTCGGCGTGCGAGCCAGTCGTTGAGCGCCGATGTCTCATGGCTGTGGAAGCGCCGTGGTGAACGGTGCCGGCGAGATGGCCAAGGCGGGCCGCAGGCTGTTTGGCCCCGTGGGATGCCATTCCCGGCACACTGCGTGGCGTGCCGCTTGAGTCCGTGCCGAGGCCGTCCACCGCGACCCCGGCGAGCCGCTGCTGGTGCCGGGACCTCCTCTGCGAGCGGCCTGCGCGACAACAGCACTCGCATGATCTCGGGGGTGCGTGGACGCGCGCCGCGAGGCGCGCGACCTCAGCTAGAGCACGCCAGCGCCTATCCACGCCGACGAGGCCGAGTGCATCCCGCAGAGGAGCGCATGACGCCAGATGGACACATAAGAATTGACATAAGGCTCCTAATTTGGTAAACTAGGATCTGTTCTTGAAGGGATCCCCCCTCGGCGGCCGTGCTGCGTCGAGCTACGCAGGAACCCCACCCGTGCAATTGCATGGGCCCATGCCCCACGAGGAGATCCGATTGGCTGACTCTGTCGATACCCGTGCCTACGGCTGGGAAATGCACAGCGACGAAGGCAACAGTGACAAGTTCTACAGAATCATCGTCTTCCTCAGCCCGGACCCCGGTGTCATCTACTTCTACGGGGGTCGCGGCAGCCTGGGAGTCGTCGACGTGAAGCCCACGGCAACCGCTGAGGCAGCCATTGCCGAGGCCGTCGGCAAGACCCGCACCAAACAGCGCAAGTACGAGCTGAGCCGCGACTTCACCGTCTTCTCCGTGCCTGCCGACTACGCGAGCCCAAGCAGCCGCAAGGAGAACGCCCACCGCATCGCCCTCCTCTTCGGACAGCAGTCCGACATGGACGGCACGTCCCTCCCCAACGCCGTACCCGTCGCGTAGCCGGACGCCACCACAGCCCACGCCTCTGCCCCGACGTCAGGAGCCCCTTGGCCGCGCTCGCCGAACAGATGAAGCAGAACCTCTACGCTGAGCTGAAGCGCACTACCACCCCGCCGCGCCGCCGCACCGCCTCCGCCCCCCGTGCGGCCGCTCCGCTGCTGCCCCCGATCGGTACCCAGACCAGGCCCAACGGCGAGACGTACCACCCCCGCCTCCTGGGTGGACTGGAAGACCTCGCGTTCCTGCGCGACGCCCGATCCCACCGTGAACACACCCTCATGGTCGGCCCCCCGGGAACCGGCAAGACCGCCATGGCCGAAGCGGCGTTCGCGATGGATGCCTCACCTATGAGTCCCGGCCTCGAAACGATCGTCGGCACAGCCGACACCACCGAGGCGGACCTCCTCGGCACGTTCGTCCAGAACCCCACCACCAGCACGTTCGAATGGCTTCCCGGCCCCCTGATGCGCAGCGTCCTCAACGACGTCCCGCTCCTGGTCGACGAAGTGGCCCTCATCGACCCCCGCGTCCTGAGCGTGCTCTACCCCCTCATGGACGGCCGCGGGGAACTCCGCATTCCGATGAACCCCGCCGTCCCCCCGATCAAGATCGGCCCCGGATGGTTCATCATCGGCGCATACAACCCTGACGTCCCCGGCGCGCACATGAGCGACGCGCTGCTGAGCCGCTTCCACCACCACTTCGAAGTGACGACCGACTGGGATCTGGCGGCCGACCTCGGCGTGCCGGAGGAGCTGATCACCGTCGTGAACAACCTGGAGGACCGCAAGATCCTCGATCCACCCACGTACGAGGGATGGATCCCGCAGATGCGCGACGCCCTGGCTTTCACGACCACCGCCGCCCGCTACGGCACCGCCTTCGCCGTCGCCAGCCTCCTGCGCAAGTGCCCGGCACCCGACCGCGCCGACGTCACCGAAGCACTCGACACGAAGTTCGCAAACGTCACAGCACTGTCGCTCGGCGCCCGCGTCCCGCAGGTCCGCCAGTGATCACCACCGCGGACAACCAGTCCGCCCCGCAGGACATCGACACCGACCTCACCGCCGCGCGCAAAGCCCTGGCACGCCGTCTCGGCAGCATCATCAACGAGATGTCCGACCGCAACGACGTCCTGCTGGACATGGTCTGGGACCGCTCCGAGACCGCCGAAGCCGCATGGTTCAACCCCCAGATGATCCGGGTCACCGTCAACGGATCGATCGCACTCGACGACGACACCCACCCCGACGACGTCGACCCGCTCACCATCTCCGGCCGCCGCCACCACCCGGTCATCATCGGTATGACCGCGCACGAAGCTGGCCACGCGCGCAGCACTCGCTGGAACACCTGGCCCAACACGACGGGACGCGCCCTCATGAAGGCGGCCGTCCTCCTGGAAGAACCACGCATCGAAGCACGACACATCCAGGAACGCCCCCGTGACCGGGTCTTCCTGCGAGCCATGGCACGCCACATCCTGATGCCCGTCCAGTCCAACCACACCCCGGTCGGGAACCGCTGGCAGGCCGCCACAGCGACAGCCCTGATCCTCGGACGAGTCGCGGCCGGCGTCCTCACCCGAGAAGAGGCCGAACCGGTCCGGGAGGCCGCGGAGAACGTCCTCGGCACCTCCGATCTCGCAGCACTCACCAACCTGCTCCAGGAGACACTGGAACTCACCGACGGCGATCAGGACGCACTGCTGGACATCGCCCGCCGCTGGGTCGAAGTGATCGGAGCCGACGAGGACCAGGACCTCCCCGGAACCGGTTGCGCAGCCGGAGACCCGGCCGATACCGACAACCGGCCCCCGCACGACCCGAACACCTCCGACACGCTCGCCATCCTCGTGACCGCCGTCGTCGAAGCAGCCTCCACAGCCGCCCAGATCTCGACCGGGGCACTCATCGACCCGGAGAAGGAGCACCGCAACGAGCGGGCGTCCGCGCGCCGGGCCGCACACCGCAAGGCCGAGTCGACAGCACGCGACGACGCTCAGAAGTCCGCCCTTCGCGTGTTCGCCCCCGCTCCATCGGCAGCGGGCATCCCGCCCCGGAGCCCGATCAGCGGCCGCCGCGCCCCCACCGCGCCCGAGCGCGCCGCCGCCCGCCGGCTCGGCGAGGCACTGCGCAAGGCCCAGTTCCGCGAACCGACCCGCCTGCGCGTACCCTCCACACTCCCGCCGGGACAGCTCTCCGGCCGCGACGCGATGCTCGGAGCCGCCCAGCGCTCCATGGGACTACCCATCACCGCACGTCCCTTCCGCACGATGGTGCGCAAGCCCCACGACAACCCTCCGGTCTTCGTGGGCGTCGCGGTGGACGTATCCGGTTCCATGGACGCCTACACAAGGATGATCGCCTCGACCGCGTGGACGTTCGCGCACGCCACCCGCACCGTGGCCGGCACATCGGCCACGGTCGCGTTCGGCTCGGACGTCACCCCCATCGTCCGCCCGGGCCAGGCCCCCGCCAAGGTCACAGAGTTCCAGGCCAACGACGGACGGCACCGCTTCACGGAGGCAGCCCGCGCACTCGACGGCGCTCTGGGCCTGGCCACCCGACCCGGAGCCCGGCTCCTGGTCATCGTGTCCGACGGCCACTGGGAGCCAGCCGAGCGGCAGACCGGTGCCCGTGCAGTCCACCGCCTGACCGAAGCAGGCGCCCACGTCCTCTGGTTCTGCCTCGACCCGAACTCCGCCGTACTCCCCGGTGCCCACCGCATCGACATCGCCGCAGTCTCCGAGATCCCCACCGCGCTGAGCACAGCCCTCATCGCCGCCCTCCGCACGGCGTAGCCCGCCCTGCCCGCCCCGGAGACCCACCCAAACGCTCTACGGGACCCCCTCCACCCGCCACGCCGGACCACCGCCCGCCAGCAGGGACGAGCGCCCACAGAACACTCCGCTCACCGTCCGCGCCTGGCCCGGCTTCGCCAGCAATGTCAGACCCCTACGCAAGGATCACCTCATGACAACCGCACCCACCGCACCCCTGACCAGCACCGATGACTACAACGCCGCGGTGGAGGCCGCCCTGTCCGCCAACGCGGCCTACTACACCGACGGAACCAGCGCCCTCGACGACCCCTCCTACGACGCGCTGATCCGCCAGCTCCAGGACTACGAAGACCACCACCCCGAGCACATCCGATCCGACTCCCCGGTCGGAAAGGTCGGCGGGGGCGCAGCCCCGACCGGCGACGTCGCCCACACCGTCCCGATGCTGTCCCTCGACAACGTCTTCGATGCCGAAGGGCTGACGAAGTGGGGCGCCTCCCTGGCACGCCGCCTCACCGGCCCGGTGCACGGCGGCTACGCCGTCGAGCCCAAGCTCGACGGCGCAGCGATCGCCGCCCGTTACCGCAACGGCCGCCTGGTCCAGCTCGTCGGCCGCGGAGACGGCATCCACGGCGAGGACCTCTCCCACGCCATCGGCAGCATCGTCGGCCTGCCCGAGCGGCTGTCCGTCGACACGACCGTCGAGGTCCGCGGTGAAGCCCTGCTGACCCGGGCACAGTTCGAGGCCGCCAATGAGCAGCGCCGGGAGCACGGCTCGAAGGTGTTCTCCAACGCGCGCAACGGGACGGCGGGAACCCTGCGCGGGGCGAAGTCCCGCGACTACACCATCGAGACGACGTTCTTCGCCTACGGAGCGGTCACCTTCGACGGGGTCGACATCCTGCGAGGCGAGACGCATGAGGCCGTGATGGCCCAGGTCGATGCGCTCGGCATTCAGACCACGGCCGCGACCGAGGCGGGACTGCGGGTGTACGAGACGCTGGCCGAAGCCCACTCCCGCGTCGAGGAGATCAACGCCCTGCGCGCCGAGCTGCCCTTCGGTATCGACGGTGTGGTCATCAAGGCCAACAGGTTCGACGAGCAGCAGACGGCCGGTTTCGCCACCCGGCACCCGCACTGGGCCATCGCCTACAAGCTGCCCGCGTCCGAGGCCCAGACCAAGCTGATCGGCGTGGAGTGGAACGTCGGGCGCACGGGCGTCATCGCTCCGAGGGCCGTGCTGGAGCCTGTCGAGGTGGACGGCAGCACCGTGCGATACGCCACTCTGCACAACCCGTCGTTCATCGCCCAGAGCGGCATGATGCTCAACGACATCGTGATGGTGTGGAAGGCCGGGGACGTCATCCCGCGCATCGAAGCCCCGGTCGTGAACCTGCGCGGTGCCGACGCGACGCCGATCATCCTCCCCGATACCTGCCCCAAGTGCGGTGGGGACATCGACAAGTCCGGCAAGCGCTGGGAGTGTGCCAACGGCACCGGAGGCGGCTGCGGCCTGCTGGCCGCCCTCACGTACGCCGTCAGCCGGGACCAGCTCGACATCGACGGCCTGGGCGTCACCTTCCTGGAAGCCCTCGTCGAGAACGGTGCGGTCAGCGATGTCGCGGACCTGTTCACCCTCACCCGCGAGCAGCTGGTGGCGGCGGCCCGCAGCGTGAAGCGCGCGGACACCCTGCTGGAGCAGATAGCCGCGGCCAAGGAGAAGCCCCTCAACCGCGTCTTCTGCGCGCTGGGCATCGTGCGCACCGGCCGGACCCTCTCCCGCGAGATCGCCCGGCACTTCCGCACGATGGACGCGATCCGCGCAGCCGATGTCGACGCACTGGCCGCCGTCCCGAAGCTCCCCGCAGCCAACGCCCCCAAGATCGCGGCCCACATCGCCGCGATGGGCGAGGTCATCGACAAGCTGGCCGCCGCCGGGGTCAACATGAGAGAGCCCGTCACCGAAGACGCCGCCACCGGACCGCTCACCGGACAGATCGTCGTCGTCACCGGCGGCATGCGCGAAGCACTGGCCAAGTTCACCAACCGCAACGCCATGAGAGAACTCATCGAGAACGCGGGTGGGACCTCCTCGGGCAGCGTGTCGAAGAAGACCACGATCCTCGTCGCGGGAGCGAACGCCGGCTCCAAGCTGGCCAAGGCGAACGAGCTGGGCATCACGGTCCTCAACGAGGAGCAGTTCGCCGAGAGGGTCGCCGACTACCTCGGCTGATCTCCTCTCTCCCGTCGGAGGGGCGGGGGGCCCCCCCCCCGGGGCGCCCCCCCCCCCCCCCCGGGCGGGGGGGGGGGGCGCCCCCGCCGGGGGGCGCCCCGCCCCTCCGACGTTCCCCTGGCCGCTGTCCACAGGCTGCCCGCTCCAGGCTCGGGGCTTGCTCGCGCGTGCGAGCAGCGGCGGGAGAGGAGCCAGCAAGGTGTGCAGGTCCAAGTCCAGGGGCGGTAGGCGGTGTACGTCCTCCCACCCGGCCATGCGGTCGGCCAAGAGAGCCGCGTCTAAGCAACTCGGCGAAACCGTAGCCGCTGCCGGGGAAGGGCACCCGGCCCAGAACGCCTTCAGTAACGCCCAGGAATGGGCCGCCCGGACCAAGGAGGCCATCGAGGCCGGCGACGACGGCAAGGCCGCGATGTTCGCGGACAACGCCAAGCGGTGCGCGAGGGCGACCCGCTCCCTGCTGCGGGGCAAGCGCCCGAAAGACCGGTACCCGGACGCGTCCGACGACACTCTTCTGCACGCGCCCGTTCCCGTACCCCCGCCGGAGGAGGACCGCACGGCCCGCGCCCTCGCCGGCGCTGCCGGCATCGGCGGGCGCGCCCGGGTCATGCCGCCCCGAGAGGACGGAGGACGGACCGCTGCGTGGAACGACAAGGACTTCGGCGGGGCGGCCACCGTCTACCCGGGAACAGGCGACGATGCTCCGCACGCGAGGGTCGTCTTCCACCGCCTCGACCGTGATCGCTACCAAGCGCTGGCCGACTCACCCTGGCCGTACCGGGTCGAGAACGGCCAGGTCATCTACGACCGCGTACCCGCTGACCACGCCGAGCAGATTATCCGCGCCGCGAGGTCCTGCCGTCCCGCGAAGCCCTGGGAGCGGCACGGGTTTACCGACAATCCGAACCGGAACGTTCTGCACGGAGAGCAGGCCGACCGGCTTGTCCCCGAATCACAAGAGTGGGCAGCCGGCCTCACCCTGGAGCAGCGCAAGTGGGTGAAGTCCTACACGGGCATGTCCTACCACGCGATCAACAAGCATCTCTACGAGGGCAGAAGCCTTGACGAAGGCGCCGGCGGAATCCCCACGCCCATGCGTGAGGTAACAGGCCACTTGGACTCCGCCATCGCCTCCGCAGGCGTCTCCGACACCCAGCACCACGTCTTCCGCGGCTTCACACCTCCCATGGAGGTTCGCAGGGAACGCCGGGTGGCATCGTGGGTGCGGGAGAACTTCGCGGTAGGCTCCCGCTACCGGGACGACTCCTACATGTCGGTGACTCATTGTCCGCGTGTGGCAGCAGAATTCACCGACGACACTTCGGACTCCGGCTGGGCAGACTACGGCGTGGTCTTCGAGTCGGTCACCCGGCGGGGCGCTGCTCTCGCAGAAGTGTCGATTTTCGATAACGCCGAGCGTGAGCGCCTCATGCCGCGTGGCGCCGAATGGGTGGTGGTCGGTGTGCAGGAAGGGGTGAAGGTAGACGGCAAGGCGTGCATGGTCGTGCAGATGGCCGACGCCAAGGACGCCCACCGCTACTGAAGGCAGACGGCGGCCCGCCTCCCGGCGCCCGCGCGCATCAGTCAATACCCTCCGGCGTGCCGGGAGGATCTGGACATGGCGCTCCTGCCCGGGTGAGCGCACGGAGACAATGCTCGATGCATCGGGAGCGAGGAATCTTGGTCGATTCCCGTTCCCACCGGGCCCTCGACGCTCCTGGCCCGGCGCCGTCGCCGATCCTGCTGGACCAGTCAGACAACACCCACCGGCCGGTTGCTCTGTGACACGCGGACTCCCGCTCGATCGCTCCGCCGCATGACCGGTCCGGGTCAGCCGCGGCAACCGCCGCTACGTCACGCCGCGTCGCGCCCCGTCCCGCCGGAGTCTGGGCGGCGGCCCGGCCGGACGGAAGGGCTGTGCCGGGCACTGGCCGAGGTCGGAGAGGTCAGTGCCGCCCGCGCCTGAATGCCCGTGTCCGCCGGCCGTCTGCCGGTTCCGTCGCAGTCCCGGCACCGCCGTACGCGGGCCCGGCCGGAGGCCGCCGCGCTCACGCTGTCGTACGTCCCCGCCCGGGACCCGGCACCGTTCCATTCGGCTTCGCGGCGCCGGGCCGGGCGGGTGGGAAGGCGGCGCGAGGGTCGGCGGCCAGCAGGCCGCGCACCACGTCGTCGTTCAGCCCGTCCCCGACCGTGTTTGCGGCCAGGGACGGCCCACCGCCGTGCGTGCCGCGCACGCTGCCATAGCGCGCTGTTCCCTCGCGGCAACCTGTGTCCGGGTTCTCCGTGTACGTCCTGCACGCCCTGCCAGCTTTCACCGCCCGCGCGCTGCTCCGGCGCGCTCGCACCACGCGCGGAACCAGCGGGCAAACGATGCCCGGCGGGTCACACCTGCCGGTAGTCCGGTCACTTTCGGCCGGTTCCGGTCCGGGGGCGTGGCTGTGCTGACCGGCTGTTTGCGGGGGCAGTAGGGTCCTGGGACTGTGACGGTGACGAGGGAAAAGCGGCTGGTGCCGACGGGCGACTGTTTCTGCGGTTGTGGCGGGGAGGCGGGGATCGGCCGGTGGTTCGTGCTCGGGCACGACATCACGGCCGCCGGTGCGCTGCGCGCCGTCGAGGGAGGGCTGAGCCTGCCGCAGCGGCTGGTCGAGGCGGGGTTCGGGCCGGAGCGTTCGGTGGTCGACCATGCGGTCAACGAAGCGGGCTGGGTGCGCTGTGGGGGGTGCGTGTACGCCGGGACGCCGGCAGGACTGGCCGCCCATACCCGTACCGGCTCCTGTACCGCGGGGAAGTCCCCCTCGGCCCGGGGCGGCGAGGGCGCCGGCGCCGTGATGCCGCAACCCGCGGCCGCGCGGGGACTACCGCCCGGGGAAGCGGGGTCCCCGGCGGCTGGGTCCGTACCGCCGGTGAGGGCGGAGGCGGGGGCCGCCCGGGGGCTGCTGCTGCCCGGGGAGGACGATCCATCGTGGGAGGGAGTGCCGCTGCACCTGCGCCAGGCGCTGCGGGGCGCCGCGCACCATCTGGTGACGCCGGTGGCTGGGCCGTTGAAGGCGAGGGAGCAGCGCCGTGTGCTGTCGGCGGTACGGGCCGCCGTACGGATGCGGATGACCGGCGCACACTGGCTGCTGCTGCTGACCACCGAGCGGGAGGCATTGGGGAGTCCGCGCAGCGCGCGGGCCGACGCGTTCTGCCGGGTGCTCATGCAGATCCTCGCCGGGCACCCGCCGCTGGCCCTAGGCCAGCAGCACGCGCCCGCAGCGCCCGGGGAGACGAGTGCTGGCTGAACCGCTGGCCGGGACCGGGCCGCACGGCGCCGGCGGCGGGATGCGCCGCCGCTCGTCTCCCGCTGCTGTCGGTCGCGCCGGTTGCGTACCGCTGCTCCCTGTCCGCCCGGGCTGCTGGCAGCCGTGGTGAAGACGGCCAGCCCTGCGAGTCCGCGGGGGAGGCCGGCCGGTGTGCCGGGCAGCTGGGCGTGAACAGCCGGGCGCCGGCACCGGCCGGGGGCGGTCAGGGGCAGTTGCGGGCGGAGACCTCTGTGGTGGTCCGGGTCAGCTGCGGGTCCACCGCGTACACCGTCTCTCGGCCGGGCCGCGGGGGAGGTGTTCGTTGATCCAGGCGCCTTTCACCCGGGTCCGGCGCCGGGTGAATGTCACGCCTTCGACGGCGTCGGGGCCGTAGACGGGTCCGGACGGACGGCCCTGTTCGTCGAGGAGGTGCACTCTCGTGTTGCGGGTCCAGTGCGCGCGCCGCCAGTCGCGGTACTGCGCGGGCGCCCTGCCCGCGTTGCCGTCCCGTAGGGGAGGGGTAGCGGCCTGGTGGGGCGGGGCGGTGAAGGAGAGCACGCGGACGCCGAGGAGCGCGCCGGCGCGGGCCTGCGGGGTTCGGGCGGCCTGTTCCAGCTGCTGCTGGCGCCGCTGCGCAGCCGGGGCCTGGGACTTCGTCTTCCTGCTCTTGCCGCTGGTGCGGGCCCGGCCGGGGACCGGCGGGGGTGTGTCCCAGTTCTCCAGTGCGTTCAGGGCGGCGTAGTTGCGCAGGACGCGAGCGGCGGGGCCCGGGTTGGTGTCGAGCCGGTGGACCGCGTGCATCGCCCACGCGTACCGCCCGTCGTGCATGCGGTTGGCGATGATCAGCCAGCCCAGGGCCGGGTTGAGCAGCAGCGCGGTGCCGGTGTCGTCGTCCGGGTGGGCCAGCAGCACGCCGCCCATGATGAGGGGGTGGCCCTCGAAGAGCGTGTCGTGGCCGGCGCCGAAGCGGCCGGCGGCGTGCGCGTGGAGGGCCTCGTCGTCGGCGATAACGGCCGGCAGCGGGACGCCGTCGTGGAAGACCAGGACGGCCTCGGCTGTCAGCCGCAGCGACGCCCCGGGCTCGGGCGGCAGGCCGGTGACGGCGTCGAATGCCTCGCAGGCGGGCATGAAGTACGGCGCGGCGGTGTAGACGGCCAGTATCGCCTGCAGCTCCAGGAACCGTTCCGCCTCCCGCTCACCGCCCGGCGGTAGCGGCTGCCCGTCGGTGGTGGCCGGGTTCGTGCTCCGGAAGCGGATGCTGGCGGCGTCGCCCGGTTCCAGGCCGTGCCCGCGGGTGACCTGGTCCTCATGCCGGGCCGCGTCCTCGTAGACCACGTCCCCTGCGACCTTCTCCCTCAGCACCCACGGGATGAGCCGGACCAGATCCGAGGTACGGCCGCCCCTCGCGCGGACGGACCGCCGCGGTGTCCCGCCACTCCAACTCAGGTCCTGCCCCGGGGCCAGCCACGCCGTCACCCCGGCGTTGTGCAGCAGCCGCTCCCAGACCGGCGAGAACTTCTCCTGGCGGCGCTGCTCGTCCTCTCGTGCGAGCCGGTCCGCGTCGGCCAGGGCGGCGCCGTGCATGAGCCGGGAGTACGCCTCGCTCGCCGGATCGCCGGGGGTCATGGTTGTGAACGTCGTGGGCACCGCGTTCCTCTTTCCCTGGTTCTTTTCTCAGTCGGCCCGGTGCTCCCCGCTGCCGCGGCAGCCCTGTCCGGCGCCGGCGAGGACGCCGAAGGGGGGAGCGCACTCCGGTCCGGCCGCGGTGGGTGGTGCGGGCGCGGTGCGTGAGGGTCCCGGTTCGGGACCAGGTGTCCGGCCCGCGCGCGAGCGCGACGCGGTCGCGGGGGTGGGCCGGGTGGTCGGCCGCCGCCGCGTACAGGCTCCCCGGGCCGCCATACTGCCGTCTGCCGCTGCGCACCGGGGTCCCGGGGCCGGCGTCGGGCGCCGTCCACTACGGTCCGTTCGCTCGGGCGGCGGTCCCCGGTGGGCGTGAGGCCGGGCCGTGTGTTCGCGGGCGGGGCTGTGAAAGCTGGCACGGGTGACTCCGGCGGTGCGGGCGGGCAGGGCTGCGCACGCTCAACGACGGTCCGGCCGTGAGGTCACGGCCGGACCGGCCGGACCGTCCCGGGCGGCTCCGCGTAGGCCGATTCCGCCCGGGCGGGGCCGCGGAGGGGGCGGGGTTCCGTGGCCCGGCGGTCCGGCGCCAAGGAGAGGACGAGGGCATCGTGGGGTGCGGCAAGCAGCCTGGGGAAGGCGTGCCCGACCTGTGTCCGGTGTGCAGCGACTGACCCGGTGAACGGTCGATCCGCCCGGCGGGCTCCGGCGCGCCTGGCCGACTGAGGGAACGGGTGCGAGACGCGAGGCCGGCCAGTGGCGCTCCGGCAGCCGTGCCGGACGAGAAGACGACGCCCGGTTCGGCTCCGGCTGCTGCGCCTCCTGCCGGTGACGGAGGGCGCTGCGGTGCCCAGGGCCCGGGAGGCCCGCCAGCACCGGTATCGGACGGCGCCTGGTGGTGAGGTGGTGGGTGTGAGGCTGTCCGCTGTCCACAGGTATCCGGTTCCAGGCTGCGGTTATGGAACAGGAACTGATCACTCTTCAGGATTTTCCCGGGCACCGTCGTGCCGCGCTGGTGGGGCGTTCTCCCTCCGGGGCCGAGATCAGGGAGATCGAAGCCGGTCTCAACGAGGCGCGTGGGCGGATAGGGGCGAGTTGCTCGGTGACGTGGCCCGCCCGCGGTGTGGACGCTGTGGCCTGGGAGGGCGACGACGGGCGGTGGCACCTGCGGCTCGGCGACCGGATGCTGTGCACGGGCCACCGGGACTGGGGCCGCTCCGGCGCACCCGCCCCAGCGCCTCAGGGGTCGGCGATCGCGCACCGGCGGGAGTACCACGCCTTCACCGACGGTGTGAACTTCCGGATCGACCTGCGAGGGGCGGTGGGGGACCCGGACGCGTGGAAGTATCTGGAGGGCGTAGGAGTGTGGGAGGTGGAGCTGACCGGCGAGGAGTCGCGGCCAGAGCTCATAGCGCCGCGGATGCGCTGCCCGGTCAACGCCTATTACGGCGACTGGGGTTCGTATGCCGACCCGAAGCAGTGGAAGGGGAGGATCCGCAACTACCTGACGCCTCTGATCGGTCCGGGCTGTCACGGCTGTGGCCGCTCGCCCGGTGTGTCGATCGACCATGATCACGCGACCGGTCTGGTCAGGGGCTTCCTGTGTGTGTACTGCAACACCCACATCGACTCCTGCCCGCACCCAGCGGGCTGTGAGTGGGCGGAGTACCTGAACGCGCCGCCGGCCCTGCCGTACGGCCGGAAGTACCTCGACCGGACCCACGAGAAGCGCAAGGCGGCCCGGACCCGGCCGGGTGACGGCCAGCCTGCGGGGGGACTCGCGGCATCCACCGCGCTGGGCCGTACCGTGCGCCGGCCTCGGTGACCTGACCGGCGGCCATCTGCCGGCTTCGCTGCAGGGCCGTCGGTACGCTTCCTCGTGGTGGCGGCGGGACCAGCCCGGCCGCCGGGGAAGACGCCAGCGTCGCAGGGCGGGCAGGGTCGGGGGCTGACCGGGTCAAGCCGCGGCGGAGCCGGGCCACCTCGTGCGACTCCACCCGCAACGCCCCCGCCGCCGCCCCGTCCACGGCCCGCCGAGGGCGCCGGTGACGTCCCGTCGGCGAAGTCCGGGGACGCCGGAGCCCCGGCGGAGACCCCGGTCGGCGAGTACTGCCCCCGCTGTGACCGCAACACCCTCTACGGCATCGAGTGCGCGTACGGCGGCCACATCATCATCACGGCCTGGGCGACCGAGCCGTGCCACCCTCCGGCCTGGTCCGAGGGGTGCTGCCCGACCTGTTTCACCGCCGACCCGGAGGTGTGGGAGATCAGCGGCCGGCTGAAGTGCACGGTTTGCGCGGAGGGCCGCAGCCGGTGGGGCGCCCGGGAGAGCGCCGGACCGGGCTGGCGCGAGCGCTCGCGCCGTGTCCTGGCGTGGGTCGACAACCCGGGGGAGCTGTCGTACGCCACCGCGTACGCGGCCGCCGCCGGGGGAGCCGCGTAGGCCCGGGCCGCCGGGCACACTGCCCGGCATCGTCCGCTGTCTCGGGCCGGGCGCCGGTCTCGTCCGCTGTGCCTGCCGGTCCGCCGCCCGGGCCCGTGCCGTTCCGGGTCCGGCCCCCGCCCTGCTCCGCGCGCCGGCCGCAGCTCCCGGCCGGCGTGCCGCGTCTTGCTGCTGGTCGTGGGGTTGGTCGGGGATGTTCGGCGTTGTTCGGCCGAATTCGGCGGTCCGCGCCTCCCAGCCCCGCGGACTGGCTGTCCGATGTTGTCCGACGCCGCGCCGTGGATCCGGGGCCGGGACGTGCCGCCGCCCACCCGGGCAGCCCCGATGCCCTGTTCCTGGCCGCGTACCTGCTCACCCGCCCCGCCCCCGCAGGCGCGTACGGCGACGGCGACGTACGGCGCCATGCCCGGGCCTTGCTCCGGGCCGCCGAGGTCCTGCCCGCGCCCGTCCGGCCGGCCGGGACCGCGCGGCTGCGCCGGGCCCTGCTCGAAGCCGGCGAGGTGGACCTGGGCCGGGTGCCGCCGGCGGCCGGCTGACCGGCCCGGGTGTCGGCGGCCGGGACGAATTGCGCGCTGGCGGCGCCGGGTTCCCGGCCGGTGTTCTCGTCGTGCTGCTGGAGGTCCGCGGGTCCTCGGTTCGCGTCCTGGCCGCGGCCCGCGGTATGCCCCGGGGCATGCTGCTGTGCTGCCGTGGTGTCCCCCTGCCGGCCCGGACGTCTCCCGGTGCGCGCTCGACGTGTGCCTGCCCCACACCTGTTCGGATCCGGGTGTGTGTGTTGTCCGCCTCCGGCCCTCGCCCCCGGCCGGTGCGCCGGGGCCGTGCGTGGCCGGGGCGCGCCGGGCCGGGCCCGCTGTCCCGCGCTGTGTCCGCGAGGAGCCCCTGCGGTAGTACGGACCGAGGGCCTCCGGGGGGCCTGTCGGCGGGGAACCGGCTGCCCGCGCCCCCGCCTCCCCGACCCGGGAAGCCGGGGAGCAGGGCGAGACGCCGTGGCCCCGGCCGTGTGGTGTGCCGGTCACCGGGTGCTGGCGGCCGCGTGCCCCCGCCGTGCGGCGGTGACTGCTGAACGGCTGGGGTCGTGGCGGTCGCGTCGGCCGCCGGTGGATGCGGCTGCGCCCGCGCCCTGGTCCGCTGCCCGTCAGGCCGCAGGGGATGGTCATCACTGGTTGTCCCGGCCGGGGTTGGGGGAGGATGAGGGGTATGGGACGAGCTTCCCGGCGCCGGGCAGAGCGCCGTAACGCGCCGCAGCGGCCCCGGCCGGCGGGCACCGGAGCACCGCAGGTGCACGGGCGGTACGTGATCCGCCCGGCCGCTCCCGGCGACGATCCCGGGGCGGTGCGCGCTCTGCTGGAGCCGGTGGACTTCATGGATCCGGCGATGCCGGAGGAGATCATCGACCGGATGCGGACGGGCTGGCGGCTGCCGCCGCAGTACGGCACTGCGACCCTGCTGCTCGCCGAGGAACACGCGACGGGAGAGATCGTCGGCCTGGCCCACGCGATGCCGCCGGTGCAGTGGCTGATGGAAACCGGCCTGGGCCGGCCGCTGTGCCTGAGGCTGGCCCGGGCGCTGGTCGAGCTGGAGGCGGTGTCCGTGGCCGGCAGTGCCCGCGGCCAAGGGCTGGGCCACCGGCTCGTCGACCACCTGGTCCGCTCGTACACCCGGCAGGGCTATGAGGCGGTGCTCGGCGGCATCCACACCCATAAGCCGTACCTCGCCCCCTACTACGAGGCCGGCGGCTTCCGTGTTCTGCCGCCCGGGGCTCCGCTCGATCTGCAGCTGTCCGTCGGCCGGCTCCGTTACCCGGCGGACGCGTCGATGCGGCACCTGGTGCGTGCTCTCATGCCGGGGGTGTCGTACGGGGCCGGAGTGCTGAGTGGTCTGCTGGCCGGCAAGGCGACCTGAAACCGGTCGCAGCCGTGGGGAGAAGACCGGGGCTGGTTGGTGGGAGTCGAGGGTGCGAGCGGCCCGGGCGCCGGGCGGGTCGGGAGTGATCGGGGGATGACTGGTGACTTGCCCGCCGGTCTCGCGCCCGGACAGATGCTGCACTCCGCCGGCCCGGACGTCTCCCGGTGTGCGGGGGCTGTGCGCGGCCGGGGGTGGTGCCGGGCCGGGCCCGCTGTCCTGTGCTGTGTCCGCGAGGAGCCCCTGGGGTGGTACGGACGCCTCCCGGGGCGCCCGCCGCCGGGGGAGCCGCGTAGGCCCGGCCCGCCCGCCTCGTCGGCCCGCCGTCGGTCTCCGGCCCGGGCCGCCGCCCGGGCCTATGTGTGCCGGGACGCGGTAGGTGTCACTGACGGGTGGGTACGACCTGGTGTCCACCGGGACGTGGGCCGTGGTCGTTGTCACCAGTGGGACGGGCTGCTTGTCACCAACCCGTGCTGTGGGCGGTACGTCGGCACTGCGGGCAGCATCGGTAGCTGTCTCAGTCCGGCCGGTCGTCCCGGCCTTTGCGGGCTGGTCATTGGGCCGTGCGCTGGATCTGGTCGACGGACGGCAGGGAGCCCGGCATCTCGTCGGTGACCCAGGCGTACTCCAGTGCCGACAGGGTCGTGCCGCCCTCGGCCCACACCAGCAGCTCGCCGATGTACTCGCCGGCGCGGTCGTGGACGAGGGCGTCGACCGGCAGGGGTACGGACGCCGGGGCGGGATGCCGTACCAGCCCGCGCACCCGGAGATCGACGCTCGCCGACCCGGCTCCCCAGGTGGCTACCACCTCGGTCCGGTCCAGCTGGCCGCGCAGCGCCGCGGCGCCGACGAAGCCGGCCGAGAGGATGTGTTCCAGCACGGCATGCTCGGAGGCGTTCAGCGGACGAGGTTCGAAGGGCACGGCAGACATGTGTTCATCTTCGCGGTTCGCCGCCCTTTGCTCTGCGCCCTGTGCAGTGACAGGTATCGAGGCCAGGTGACCACTGTCGTGGCTCGGCACACCATGCCGCTCCGGGTCCTGCTTCCGTCCTGCAAGGGATCCAGCTTCCGTGTCAGAGGACATGCGGCGCCCGGGGAGGCGGGACGTACGACGCCGGCCGTGGTACCGCCGGTGTCGGCCTGTGCCGTTGCGGACGCCGGGCTCGGGGACGGGGTGTGGCCGCCCCGGGGCTGCTGTCCACAGGGCGGTGCTCCCAGGCTCGGCGCATGACTCGGATGACCGCTGCTGACCGCAGGTTGGAGAGGGAACCTGGCAGGGACAGGGATCTGGCCCGCTGGTGGTACCGCCACGAGTTCCTGGAGTGGCTGATCGACGACGATCCCGGGAATCTGCACAACGTCGTACCGGACGGCGTCGACGAGGAAGTCCTTGACCGGGACGGGACGTCGTTGTGGAGGGTTGTGGCGCCGTGGCTGGCCAGGGGCCTGCTGGCTCAGGCCGGCTGCTACGCGCAGGCGGATGCACGGCGTGCGTCGCGTCTGCCGGACCTGCTCATGCAGCGGGCCGACGCGGCGCTCGCGGCGCTGGCCGAGGATCGCGGCTCCTCACCCGGCGGCTCCGGCTGCTGCGCGGCGAACCGCTCCCAGGAGGTCGCCGCCGGGCGGCCTGACCGGCGCCGTCGTGCGGCTGCGCCCCCCCGCCTTCCCGTCCCGGGGCCGGCGGCGACGCCGCCCGCCCCGGGAGCCCGGCGTCCTGTTCCTGGCCGCGCGCCTGCTCACCCGCCCGCCCCGGGGCGCCCGGGCGGTGGAGGCCGGGCGAGGTGGACGGCGCCCGGGCGCCGCCGTCGACGGCCAGGTCGGTGGTGATCGGGGGGATGACCGGTGACCTGCCTGTCGGCCCGGCATCCGGCCCGGCCCGCCCGGCCGGGACGGGCTGCGCCTGCTGGCTGTGCGGCGCCGGCTCGTGGTGACGGGCACGTGTTCACCGCGGCGGTGCCGTCCGGGGCTGTTCACCGCGTCCGGAGCGCTGCCGGTGTCCTGGGCGGTCCGGGGGCAGCGGCCGGTCCCGGCGAGAGCGTCGGTGTGGGGCCGGCTGCCGGACTGCTGGCCGGCGCCGTGGGGGAGCGGTACTGCCCGGGCGGGGAACGTCCGCTGGTGTGGGTCCGTGTGAGGATCACGCCCGGCGGAAGGCCGGGCCCCGTGGGTCTTGAGTGCGCGGTTCGTGCCGGCGGGCCGGTACCGGTCCGGGGCCCGGGGTTCCCGGCGGTCACCCACGAGACGCTGCGGGACCTGGTCGGCGTACCGGTCGCCGCCGTCCACGGAGCCGGCTGGGGAGCGCGGGTCCGCCACCGACGCTCTCCGGGCCGGGGGTTACGCCCTGTCGGCCTGATCTCCTGCCGGAAGACAGGAAGGACCCGGCCGGACGTCAGTGTCAGGCAGCCCAGGACCCATTGGAAAGCGCACTTGAGCGGAACAGGAAGGAGAACTGCGTGCCATCAGCGACATTCGCCCTGAGTTCCTTCCATGTGTTCGCCGGGACGTACGTGAAATCGGATGCGCAAACCGGGGCGCCGTTCCTTTCGACGCACACCTTGATGTAACGGTCCGACCGGGGCCTGATGTTGATGCCGGAACAGTTGCTGGTGGCCGTGAACGTCCGACCCGCCGGAAGGTACTCGTCCGGCGCGGGCTTGGAGTAGGTGGTCGCGCTGCCGTAGCACGACATGGGCGCGACGTCGTCCGCATGGGACGCGGGAGCGAAGAGCGGGGAACCACCGAGGAGAACGGCGGAGATCACCCCTACACCGAAACGTTTGCGGATCTTCACGACATCCCTCCAGTGATGGAATTTCGCGTGATCGAAACCGGAAACCCGGCCAGTGCCGGGCGGCTTTCCATCTCAATTTCCCAGGGGGGCGGGCGGCTGTCCATGGGCGGATCTGGAAATCGCACGGTAATAGATTCCGGGGAGCACGGCCCCGTTGAACGGCTGGCGCCCCCGCCGCAGTTCATCCACGCCTGTACGGCATCTGATGACCGCTTCGCCATCCGGACGGCGTAGCGCGGTGGCGATGGCCGCACCGTCGGGGCGCCGCGCCCGGCCGCGGCCGGGGGGACGTTCTGCCGTGCCCGCCGCCGCGCCCCAGCTCGTCCGGCCCGGGCGTCGTCGCCGGCCGGGCCGGGGCATGCTGCCCGCCGCTGACCTCGCCCGGACGCCGTCCGGGTCGGGGGATGTATCGGGGGATGAGCAATGACTTCCCCGCTGTGCCGGCCCCCGGGCCGGTGCCGTGCCCCGATGACCTCCCTGCCGGCCGGGACAGGCTGCACGCGCTGCGGGCTGTGCGCCGGCTCGTCGTGGACGAGCCCGTGTTCACCGCCCCGGGCCTGCCGGGGACGTTCCGGCTGCAGCTGTTCACCGCGCCCGGTGCGCGCCCGGTCGCGGTGGCCATCCAGGCCGCGAGCGAGGGGACGGGGCTGATGAACGGGGCGGAGCGGTACGCGGGCGCGGTGTGGGAGCGGCACTGCCCGCAGGAGGAGGCGCCGCCGGTGTGGGTGGAGCGGCAGCTGTGGCCGGAAGGATCACGACAGGAAACCCGCTACCGGCGGGTGGTGTTCACCGGCGCGGACGGCCACCGTCCGTACGGCCCGTGCTGGACGGCGCTCACGCACGAGGAACTGGAGGACCTGGTCGGCGCCGAGGTCGCCGCCGGCCGCGGCGCCGGCCACGTGCCGCGCCCTGCCGAGGTGGAACCGCGGATGGTGTTCGAGGAGTTCGCGGTGGTCCGCCTCGGGCGGCCGGAGCCGTTCCGCGAGCCCGGCTGTATGCCGGCGGGGGTGCGGTGGTGGCGCCGCTGGGCCCGGCAGATGCGGCCGCGCCGGGCCGCCTGGTCGTGCTGCTGGTACCACGGCGGTGGCTGGCGGGCGGTCAGCGTGATGGCGCTCGACGTCCTGAGGCGGGCCCGCGCGCAGGGGGTGGAGGCCGAGGACATGCAGGAGTCCGCCGTGGCCCACGCGGCCGCGGCGGGCGCCACCGGCTGGGAGACCGAGGCGCTGGCCGGCCTGTTCAGCGTCGCGGATGCGATTCAGCCCGACAGCGAGGGCGGCTACATCAACGGCCAGCACCGGGGCCAGGCCCTGCTGGAGGCCGGAGTGCGCCGCACCGTCGTCCTGCGTCACGTCTACGAGGGGTAGCCGCGCCGCCGGGCGGTGGGGACGGCCGGGCCCGCCGCCGGTGACGAGGGCCTGGAGCCGGGCGCCGCCGCCGGGCTGCCGGAGCGGCTCGATCGTCCTGGTGCTGCGGGGCTGGGGCTGGCCGGACCGCCCGGCTTGCCGCGCCGACCGCGGGGTTCTTCCTCACTGTGCGAGCCCCTGTCATGCCGTGAGGGCATGGCTCGATGGAGCGGCGGGACACCTTGGCGCGCAGATGGTCCCGGACTCCGGGCGCGTCAACACGGCCCGCTGCCACTGCGCGCTGTTGCAGCTCATCAAGGCAGCTAACTAGCTGGTCAAGCAGCCATAGCGCGTTCGAACAGTGCACTGTTTCAACGCGCCCACCTATCACGCCAGCCTGGCGTGCACCGGGTACGTGCCGTTCGGTCGCGCTCGTCTGGTGGTCGCTTCCGGCCGGTTGTGGTCAAGGGTGTGGATCGCCTGACCTGGGCCTGGCGGAGCCCGTAGGGTCCCGGGGCGTGACGGATACGAGGAAAGTTCGGCTGGTGCCGACGGGGGACTGTTTCTGCGGGTGCGGCGGGGAGGCGGAGATCGGCCGGTGGTTCGTGCGGGGGCACGACATCACGGCGGCCGCGGCGCTGCGGGCGCTGGAGGGGATGAAGCTGCCTCGGCGGCTGGTGTCGCTGGGGTTCGGCCCGGAGCGGTCGGTGGTCCAGGCGGCGGTCGGGGAGGCGGGCTGGGTGCGCTGTGCGGGGTGTGCGTACGTCGGCACGCCGGCCAACCTGGCCTCCCACACCCGTGCCGGCTCCTGCGCCACCGCCGGCGAGCGGCAGCTGTCCGGACCGCCCGACCGGAGCCCGGGGCGGACGACCCGTCGTGGGAGGAGGTCCCGCTGCATCTGCGCCAGCGGCTGCGGGTACTCGCGCACCAGCTGGTGACGCCGGTGCAGGGGACGCTGAAGAACTCCGGGAACCGGCGCCTGCTGAGCGCGGTACGGGCGGCCGCCCGGATGCGGGTGACCGGTCCGCAGTGGCTGATGTTGCTGACCGCCCGGCGGGAGGACTTCGGCAGCCCGCGCAGCCAGCGGGCCCGCGCGCTCTGCGAGGTGCTGGAGCAGGTGGTGGCCGAGCACGCGGCGCCCGCCGTGGAGCAGTGCGCCGCCGCCCGCGCGGAGGAGACCGCAGCCGGCTGAACCGCCGCCGCCCCCGCCCGCGGGCCGCGCGGGCCGCTACTCGGGCTGCGGCGTGTCGGTGCCGGTGTCCTGTCCGATGCCGAGGGCTTTGGCGACTTCGTCGTAGACCTCGGGGTCGACGGGCCTGGGGGCGTCGAAGGGCCAGTCCAGATCGACGATGATCGGGCGGTAGGGGGGCGGGAGGAGTTCGTGGACGGGCAGGTCGACGGGAAGGACTCGTGATCCGTACGCCTCGTCGAGGAGCCGGGTGAGGTCACGCGCGTCCGTACGGGTCTTGCCCGCGCCCCCGCGCCCGATGCGCCTGGTCACTGCCATCTGCCGCGCCATGGTTTCGAGGTCCGGGATCCGGTCGGCGGCGGTGTGCGGGGCGGTGAGGGCGTGGGCCTGTGCGGGGGTCATGCCGGTGGCCGCGGTGAGGGCCCGGACGGTGTGGTCGTCCAGGCCGTCGGCGAGGTGGTCCAGGCGCTGGCTGGCGGAGGTTCCGGGTTCGAGGCCGAGGAGTTCCATCGCGCGGTGCCGCTGGACGCCGGCGGCCGTGGCGACGCGCTGGACGTAGTCGGCGAGCCGCTCGGCGGGGCGGGGCAGGGGAGCGCCGGGCATCCGGTCCGGGAGGGAGGACTGCCGGCCGGAGCGGTCGGCGACGGCGCGCCGGGCCTGCTCCAGGGTGGTGCCGGGGTGTGCCCGCTGGTAGGCGCGTACGGCGCGGTCGTGTTCCCGGTTGCGGGGGTTGGTCATGTCGTCCTGTCCTTGTCCGGCCTGGTGCCCCACACGCGCCGGCCGCCTCGGAGGAGGGCATGACGGAGCTGTTCGCGCGAGTCTCGGACGTCTTGGTCCCCTGGCGACGGTGTGGGCGTCGAGGTGGTGGTGGACCGGGCGCGGCGCGGTTGCCCGTGGTGCCTTCGTATCGTAGCCCCGGCCCGGGGCGCCCGGGGCGGAACGTCCGCAACCCGCCCCCGGGCCGGCGGGGCCGGCGTCCGGTATGGCCGGTCGCCCTTGCCGTACGGCGCTCCCGGGCTCCGTGGCCCGCCGGCGCCGGCCGTGTGCCGTGGCCCGTTCCTCCGTCCCCGCCGGAAGCGGGTCCGGCCCGGACCCGCTCCCGGGGCGGTACTACAGTGCCCGGCATGAGCGCCGACGCCGTCACCGGCTGCACCGATCCGGACCCGCGCGTACGCCTGCGGCAACTCTCCTGGCGGGCCGGGCTGCTGGTGGATGTGGAGGAGAGGACCGGGGAACTCGTCCGCCTCGGCGACGGGCGTGTGTACGAGGGCCCCGGACCCGTGGTGGCCGCGGCGCGGGAGGCCGCCGGCGGCCTGGAGGAACTCGCGGCCCTGCATGCCGGGGACGACCTCGGTGATCCGGCGGCGGTGGCGGACCTGGACGAATCCCTGGCGACGGCGGTCGTGCTGGTGCGCCGGCTGGAGGCCATGAGCGCGCCCGGCGGGGCCGCGGACGCCTGACGCGGCCCGGGGAGGGACGTCCGCCGTGCGCGCCGTACGGCGCGCACGGCGGGCTTCAGCCGCGGCGCGCTGCCCGGCTGCCCTGCACGGCGTCGGGGGGAGGTCCGTTTCGCCGGCGGGCCCGGTTTCAGGTTCCGGGGCCCAGGGTGAGGGTGTGCGCGGTGCCGTCGGTGAGTTCGATGCCCACGGCGGTGGTGCCGGGGACGGCCCAGGCGCGGGCGACGTCGTCCCTGCCGGCGAGCCAGGCCCGGATCCCGGCGAGCAGCGCCCGGGGGTCGGGGCGGGCCTCCTCGGCGGCGGGTTTCGCGGGGAGCGACCACCAGAAGCTGCGCCCCATCTCATCGGTGCCGTCGGGCCTGGGGTAGCCGGGCTGCTCGCGGGTCAGGCCCATCTCGACGGCTTCGTTGGTGACGCCGAGCGCGGCGGCCACGTGGTTGGTGTAGTAGCGGTTGTGCCGGGTGGCGGGGTCGATGGTGGGGTCCGTGGGGAGCCAGCGTCCCCTGCCCTTGTCCTGGTTCTCCTGGATGAGACGGCCCCGGAGGTCGAGGTATCCGAGGGCCTTGCCCAGGGCGATGACGACGTCCGCCGGATACCGGGGCCGGGTGCTGTCGAGGACGTCCGGGCCGAGCGGGACGCCGATGGCTTCGGCGACGGCGTGCAGGGCGGGCCGGTGGGCGGGGGGCCTGTTGCCGGTGGCGGCCTGGGCGGGGGGCTTGTGCCACTTCTGGGCGGCGCTGCGGCTGAGCCCGAAGGCGCGGCTGATGTCGCTGAGGCTGAGCGGCTCGGTGCGCCGGGTCAGGTCGATGCCGGGGGTAGGGGTGTCCATGGCTCCACTGTCTCTTATGGCTTGCAGACGGCCGGGATGAGGGGCCCCGGCGGGCGCGGTCGCGGGCCGGGAGCCGCCGCCCCGCCCGGGTGCTGCGCCACCCGGCCAGCACCCGGGGCCGTGCCGCGCCCGGGTCCGTACGGCCCCGCTCTACGACTTCTCGACGAAGTCGGCGGCCGCCCGTGCCCAGTCGCGCCGGGCGGAGTAGACATCCGGCTCGACGCACGAGAAGAACGCGCGCTTGACGGCTTCGGCGCGCAGGCCCTCGAAGCCGTACCGCTCGACGGCCCGGGCGCGGATCTCCTGCACCTCGTACGGAGTGACGAGATCGCCGGTCTCGTGCGCCGAGAGGTGGAGGGCGAGGGCGGCGAAGCTCATGTTGTCCATGGGTAACCTCCGGTGCGGGTGCGGGTGCGGGTGCGGGTGCGGGTGCGGGCGGGGCCGGGGTCGGGTCAGGTGGCCCGGGGGATCACCGGCGCGAGGGCGTACCACTGGCTGCCCCTGCCGGTGACGATCTCCATGGCGGGCTGGTGCTGAGGGAGCCTGGAGTCCTGGTGGTGGGTGTGGGCCTTGTGGATGCTGATCTCCCGGACCGTGGCGGGGGCGCCGTCGAGGAGGACGAGGTCACCGGGCTGGAGGTCCGGGTCGGAGACGGGCTTGACCAGCTCGGCCAGCTCGCCCGCGCTCTGGTGCGCGCGGACCCAGTCGACGAGGTCGTCGAAGGCGCTGTCGATCCCGCTGCGCTCGTCGTGGTGGCGCAGGTAGTAGTCCTTGTTGGCCTCGTGGGCGAGGGAGTTGCGCGCCGAGTCCAGCTTCTCCACGAGCTCGTTGATGTCGATCGGGCCGTGGGGCTTGGTGCGGGCCATCGGGTGCTCCTTGCGGTCGGAGTGTCTCCGGCGGTGCGCCGGTCGGCGGTGAGGGGGCGGCCACCCCCTGTTGACTCTTAAGACTATACAGAAGTGTGCGTCATAAGGCAAGCCTTAAGAGTCAATGGGGGGTGGCCGGGCCGGGTCAGGGGTGGTGGTAGGGCTCTTCGACGAACGCGGCGGCCGCCCCGGCCCACGCGAAGCGGTCGCAGTGCGCATCGGGATCGGTGGCGGAGAGGAACGCGCCCTGTTTGAGCGCCTCGGCGCGCAGGCCGTCGAAGCCGTACCGCCCGACGGCCCGCGCGCGGATCTCCTGGACCTCGTACGGGGTGACGAGCGTGCCGGTCGCGTGCGCCGACAGGTAGAGGGCCAGGGCGGCGAAACTCAGGTGAACGGGAGTGCTCCTTCGGATGAGGTGGCCGGCCGCCCCGGGCTCCGGGGCGGCCGTGGTCAGGAGGTGGTGAGGACATAGGTGTGGGTGTGGAGGGTGTGGGCGATGGCGTAGCGGGCGTGGATGCGGCCGTGGACGCGGTCCAGGGTGATGCGGGCGGCACGGTGGCGCTCCGCGGTGCCCTGGAGAGAAGCGCGCACGTCGGCCGGGCGGAGGCCCTGGGCGGGAGGCCGGGGGCTGCCGGTGGCGCTGCCGAGGAAGGCGCCGGTGCGGCCGAGGGCGCAGCGGTGGAGGGTGGCGCCGGTGGCCGGGCGGATGTCCAGCAGGCGCAGCGCGCCGGGACCGGTCAACTCGCGGCCGGGCAGGGGCGTGTACGCGTCCAGCCAGGCGGGTGCGAAGACGGCGCGGGGGTCGGCGGCCAGCAGGCCGCGCACGGCCTCGTCGTCCAGATCGCCCCCGGCCGGGGCGTCGTCGCCGGGGACGGCCCACCGCCGCGTGTGCCGCAGGCCCCGGTACCAGAGGCGCCCGCCGCCGTCGCGGACGGTGTCGTGGTCGGCGAAACGCCAGATCGCCGGGGCGGGGATGGGCGTCACATGTACTCCTGGTGCGCGCGGGAAGGGATGGGGGTGGGCTGCTGCGCCCGGCTTCCGCGCGGCCGCCCCCGGCCGGCCCCGGGGGGCCGCGCGGCGGGACGCACCCACCCGCC